>JBEBHS010000005.1:0-117539 GCA_040080745.1 Sphingopyxis sp.
AAGGATGTCGCGGTCGAGTTTACCTCGCTGTCGAAAACCTATTCGATGGCGGGGTGGCGGATCGGCTTTGCGGTCGGCAACAAACAATTGATCGCGGCGATGACGCGGGTCAAATCCTACCTCGATTATGGCGCGTTTACGCCGATACAGGCGGCAGCGTGCGCGGCCTTGAACGGCCCGCAGGACATTGTCGAGCAAAACCGGCAGCTTTATCATAAGCGCCGCGACGTGCTGGTCGAAAGCTTTGCCCGCGCCGGATGGGACATTCCGGCCCCGCGCGCCAGCATGTTCGCCTGGGCCCCGATGCCGCCCGCGCTCAGCCATCTCGGCAGCCTTGAGTTTTCCAAGCAGCTGCTCACCCACGCCGGCGTCGCGGTCGCGGCCGGGGTTGGCTATGGCGAGGAAGGCGAGGGCTATGTGCGCATCGCTCTGGTCGAGAACGAACAACGCCTGCGCCAGGCCGCGCGCAATGTGAAACGCTATCTCTCCTCGATGGGGGTCAATACGCCCACCGGACAAATTGGCGGGCAGGTGGGTTAGGGGGGTAATCCCCCCTCAATCCCCAAACGGATCGCGGATCAGGATAGTGTCTTCGCGCTGCGGGCTGGTGGAAACCAGCGCGATCGGGGTTTCGATCAGCTCCTGCACGCGGCTGATATATTTGATCGCCTGCGCGGGCAGGTCGGCATAGCTGCGCGCGCCAGCGGTCGTTTCCTGCCAGCCGGGCATGTCCTCGTAAATCGGCTCGACCGCCGCCTGGTCCGCCGCGTGCGCCGGGAAATAGTCGAGGATTTTGCCGTTCAGCCGGTATCCGGTGCAGATGCGGATCGTCTCGAACCCGTCGAGCACGTCCACCTTGGTCAGCGCAATGCCGGTTATCCCTGCGACCGCGCACGCCTGGCGCACCAGCACCGCGTCGAACCAGCCGCAGCGCCGCTTGCGCCCGGTGACGGTGCCAAACTCGTGCCCGCGCTCCCCCAATGTCTGCCCTATTTCGTCATCCAGCTCGGTCGGGAACGGGCCGCTGCCGACGCGGGTGGTATAGGCTTTGGCGATGCCGAGCACAAAACCGATCGCACCGGGGCCAAGGCCCGATCCGCTGGCTGCGGTGCCGCTGACGGTGTTGCTGCTGGTCACGAACGGGTAGGTGCCATGATCGATGTCGAGCAGCACGCCCTGCGCGCCTTCGAACAAAATCTTCGCCCCCGCTTTGCGCACTTTCTTGAGCCGCTTCCACACCGGCTGGGCATAGTCGAGCACAAAATCGGCGATTTCGGCGAGGTCGGCGACCAGCCGCGCGCGGTCGATCGGCGGCTCGCCAAACCCATGGCGCAGCGCGTCGTGGTGCGCGCATAGGCGGTCGAGCTGTGGGTCGAGCTTGTCGAGGTGCGCGAGGTCGCACACGCGCAATGCCCGCCGTCCGACCTTGTCCTCATAGGCCGGGCCGATACCGCGTCCGGTGGTGCCGATTTTGCCGCTGCCCGCCGCCGTTTCGCGCAAGCCATCGAGGTCGCGGTGAAACGGCAATATCAGCGCACAATTATCGGCAATCGCAAAATTATCGGCGGTGATGGCGACGCCCTGTTCGCGTAGTTTCGCCACCTCGTCGCGCAGCGCCCATGGGTCGAGCACGACGCCATTGCCGATGATCGACAGCGTTCCGGTGACGATCCCCGACGGGAGCAGCGAGAGCTTATACACCTGATCGCCGACGACCAGCGTGTGTCCGGCGTTGTGCCCGCCTTGAAAACGCACCACCGCATCGGCTTGGGCAGCCAGCCAGTCGACGATCTTGCCCTTGCCCTCGTCACCCCATTGCGCGCCGATGACCGCTACATTGCCCATATGCTCAATCTTTCGTGATGGCAGTGGCGACGCCATCTGCAAGGATATGGGTGCAGATTTGCGCCTCGGCGCTGTCGCCTGGTGTCAGCGCCGCGACCGTGACCCAGCCCGCTTCGCGCAGGCTTGCGGCGATGGACGCATCGTGCCCCAAGGGGAGGAACAGCCGCCGCCGTTCGGCAAGCGCGAGGCCGGCATCGATCAGCGGGTCGATAAAGGCCGAAAAGCCGACCGCTGCTTCGCCGCCGATGCGATAGCTGCCGCCGCGGCCAATCTCGCCCGATGTGGTGGCGGAAAACAGCGAAAAACCGAGCCATGTCTGATATTCAAAGCCGTGGCGTTCGGTCGGGTCGAGCGTGACGGTGACCTCGGCGGGAAGCGCGGCGATGATCGCTTCCAGCGCCGCGATGCGGCTGGTCAATTTGCCGCCAGCATCGAACGCTTTCAATCGCGCAATCGCCTCATCGGCTGGGCCTGCTGCGGCAATCAGCGGGGCGAGCGCATCGGGAACGGCGGCGATGTCCTTGGCATCGAGCGCGCACTTGATAGCATCGCGGTCGCCAGCGGGGGCCAGCGTATCGACGAGGTCGGGCATGGTCAGATCGATGGTGATCGCGCTAACGCCCGCCGCCATCAGCGCCGCTATCGCCACATCGATGATCTCGTTCGCCGCCGCGACGCTATCGAGCCCGATCAGCTCGGCACCGACCTGCATCATCTCGCGCTCTGGGCGAAGCTGCGAGCTGCGTAGCTTGACCACCGGCCCGCCGTAGCTGAGACGCAGCGGGCGCGGGTGGTGCCCCATGCGGCTGTGCGCGATGCGGCCGATCTGTCCGGTGATGTCGCTGCGCACCGCCATCGTTGCGCCCGATACCGGATCGACAAAGCGCAGCAGATCGCGGCTCGATGTTCCCAGCGCGGCGGTCAGGCTCGCCTCATATTCCGCGAGCGGTGCCTGCACCCGCTCATAGCCATAGCCCGCTGCGGTATCGAGGATAGACCGCACCAGCCGCGCCGAGGCGTCGGCTTCGGGCGGCAAGCGGTCACGAAAACCGGTGGGGAGCAGGGTGGCGGTCATGATTGCGCTCATTTTTCCTTGTTTTGCCGCCTTTTCCGAGTCGTTCGATAATTTTATCTCACTCGAAAAGGCTCTAGCACGTCAAAACTTGAGCGCCATCGCCCGCTTGACCCCGGGCAGCGCGCGGATGGTGTCGAGCACCGGGGGCAGCACCGGCGTATCGACCGAGAGCAGCAACACCGCGACCCCGCCCGCGACCTCGCGGCCGAGGTGGAATGTGCCGATGTTGACGGCGGCCTCGCCCAATGTCGAGCCGAGCCGCCCGATGAAGCCCGGCGCATCCTCGTTGACGATATACAGCATATCGCCGACCAGATCGGCCTCGACCTTGACCCCGAACAGCTCGACCAGGCGCGGGGACGCATTGCCGAACAATGTTCCCGCGACCGACCGCTCGCCGCCGGCGGTATTGACGGTCACGCGCAGCAGCGTGTGATAATCGCCCTCGCGGTCGTGGCGTATTTCGCGCACATCGAGCCCGCGTTCCTTGGCCAGAAACGGCGCGTTGACCATGTTGACGGTGTCCGAATAGCGCCGCATCAGCCCCGACAGCACCGCGCCGGTCATCGGCTTGATATTGAGCTGCGCCGCCGCGCCTTCGGCCTCGACCGAAATCTGGGTCAGATTATCGTGCGCCAATTGCCCGACCAGACTGCCCAGCCGCTCCGCCAGCGCCATATAGGGTTTGAGTTTGGGCGCTTCTTCGGCCGACAGCGACGGCATGTTGAGCGCGTTGGTCACCCCGCCATTGACCAGATAATCGGCCATTTGTTCGGCGACCTGCAACGCGACATTGACCTGCGCCTCGTTGGTCGATGCGCCCAGGTGCGGGGTGCAGATGAAGCCCGGCGTGCCGAACAGCGGCGACGCCTTGGCCGGTTCGCTCTCGAACACATCGAGCGCCGCGCCCGCCACATGCCCGCTGTCGAGCGCGTCCTTCAATGCCGCCTCATCGATCAACCCGCCGCGCGCACAATTGATGATCCGCACGCCGCGCTTGGTTTTGGCGATATTCTCGCGGCTCAATATCCCGCGCGTCTGGTCGGTCAGCGGGGTGTGGAGCGTGATGAAATCGGCGCGCGCCAGCAGGCCGTCGATCTCGACCTTTTCGACCCCCATCTCGACCGCGCGTTCGGGGGTGAGGAACGGGTCGTAGGCGATCACCTTCATCTTGAGCCCGAGCGCGCGCGACGCAACGATGCTGCCGATATTACCCGCGCCGATCAGCCCCAGCGTCTTGGCCGTCAGTTCGACCCCCATGAAGTCGTTTTTCGGCCACAGTCCGGCCTGTGTCTGGGCATTGGCTTCGGGCAATTGGCGTGCGAGCGCAAACATCAACGCGATGGCGTGTTCGGCGGTGGTGATGCTGTTGCCGAACGGGGTGTTCATCACCACCACGCCCTTGGCCGATGCGGCCGGAATATCGACATTATCGACGCCGATTCCGGCGCGGCCAATCACCTTGAGGTTGGTGGCGGCATCGAGGATGGCCTGCGTCACCTTGGTCGATGACCGGATGGCGAGCCCGTCATACTGGCCGATAATCGCGGCGAGCGCGTCGGGCGACAGCTGAGTGATGACATCGACGTCGCAGCCGCGTGTCCGAAATATCGCCTCGGCATTGGGGTCCATCTGGTCGGAAATAAGCACTTTAGGCTTGGTCATGATATTTCTCCCTCTCCCCTTCAGGGGAGAGGGCCGGGGTGAGGGGAGTCTCGATCCGGCCCATGATTGAAGATTTGGAGCGGGAGGACATTCCCCTCCCCTAACCCCTCCCCTGAAGGGGAGGGGGATTGATCAGCCTTGCATCTCCGCCCACGCCCAATCGAGCCACGGGCCGAGCGCGACGATGTCGGCGCTATCGACCGTGGCGCCGCACCAGATGCGCAGGCCCGGCGGCGCGTCGCGGTATCCGGCAATGTCATAGGCCGCGCCTTCGGCGTCGAGCAGCGCGGCGAACGCCTTGATGAACGCCTCGTCCGCGCCCGCGACGGTTAAACACACCGATGTCGTCGAACGCCGCGCCTTGTCGGCGACCAGATGGCCAAGCCAATCGCGCTCCTCGACAATCGCATCGAGCGCGGCGGCATTGGCGTTTGATCGCGCGATCAGGCCGTTCAGCCCGCCCAGCGACCGTGCCCATTCGAGCGCAAAGATCGCGTCCTCGACGCACAGCATCGACGGGGTGTTGATCGTCTCGCCCTTGAAGATACCCTCGGCAAGCTTGCCTTTCGCCATCAGGCGGAAAACCTTGGGCAGCGGCCATGGCGGGGTGTGGTTTTCCAGCCGCAGGGCCGCGCGGGGCCCAAGGATCAGCACGCCATGCCCGCCTTCGCCGCCCAGCACTTTTTGCCAGCTGAACGTGGCAACGTCGATCTTGTCCCACGGCAGATCGACCGAGAACACCGCGCTGGTCGCGTCGACGAACGACAGGCCTTCGCGGCTATCGGCGATCCAGTCGCCATCGGGGACGCGCGCGCCCGATGTCGTGCCGTTCCAGGTGAACAGCACATCGTTCGACCAATCAACCGCGGTCAAATCGGGCAATTGGCCATAGTCGGCGCGCAGCACTATGGGGTCGAGCTTGAGCTGCTTGGTCACGTCGGTGACCCAGCCTTCGCCAAAGCTTTCCCACGCGGCGCACGTGACCCCGCGCGCGCCCAGCATCGTCCACATCGCCATCTCAAACGCGCCGGTATCGCTGCCCGGGACGATGCCGATGCGGTGGCTATCGGGCAGGCGCAAAATTTCGCGCATCAAATCAATGCAATAGCCAAGGCGAGCCTTGCCGATACGCGCGCGATGCGATCGACCCAGCGATTGAGTGGACAATTTAGCGGGGGACCAGCCCGGCGGCTTGGCGCACGGACCCGAAGAAAAAAAGGGGCGCAGCGGTTTTGCTGCCGGCTTGGCAATCGTCATAAGTCTCTCCTTACAGAGAGCACGCGCGGCGTTGGGACCGCGTGGCCCGCAGCGGCCCTGTGGCATAGCAAAGCCCCTGTCAAGGCGGACATGGTTAATCACCGCTTTACGCATACGGATTATGAAGACGCTATGGATCGTCGTTTCGTATCGCTAACCCCGCTCATTGCCGCGCTGTTGCTCAGCGGCTGTATTGGCGCGCCCGACCGCGCGGACGATACACCGAGCGCGCACGCGCGCCCATCGGCGGCGCATTCCCCACAAGCCGCGCCAAGCGAGGCAACCCGCGCCTGCTTTGCCGAATTGGGCCGTGCCGAAGTCCGCTTCACCCCGCTGCCCGATCAGGAGCATGGCGGCGGCTGCACCACGCGCGGTACGCTGCGCCTCAATGACATCGGCACGCCGACCACCAATATGACCGCGATCACCTGTCCGCTCGCGCGACATTTTGCGGCGTGGGTCCGTTATGCAGTCAAACCCGCTGCTCGCCAAGTTTATGGGCAGGACATCGCCCGCATCGAAACGTTCGGCACCTACAGCTGCCGCAACGTCTATGGCGGGCAGTCTGGCCGATTGTCACAGCACGCCTTCGCCAATGCGGTCGATGTGTCGGCGTTCGTGCTGGCCGATGGCCGCCGCATTACCGTGCTGGGCGGCTGGGACGGCGACGCGCGCGACCAGCGTTTCCTGCGGTTGATCCACGCCTCGGCCTGCCGTCGTTTCGGCACCGTGCTCAGCCCCGATTACAACGCGGCGCACGCCAATCATTTCCACCTCGACATGGCCGCGCAGAGTTTCTGCCGCTAAACGACGGCCTTCACATTACACAGCTTTAAGGCTAGCGATACTCTAATGACTGATAAAAAACCCAATGGATCACGCTTTCACCATGCGCGCGACGACGCCCGTTTTGCCACGCAAAACCTCTCCACCCCGCAAACCGACAGCCCGTCCTATCGGCTGGCGTTTCAGGACACCGAGTTTCTGCTCCGCGAAGAATTGCGCCCGGTGCGCTTTCAACTCGAATTGCTCAAGCCTGAAATGCTGCTCGACGAAGCGCAGATCGGCTCGACGCTGGTTGTCTATGGTTCGGCGCGCATCCCGCAGCCGGACCATTGTTCCGCGCTGATGGCCGCCGCCAAAACGCCCGAAGAACAGCGCGTGGCGGAGCGGCTGTGCGCCAAGGCTGGCTATTATGACCAATCGATGCAATTGGCCGCGCGCGCCAGTGTGGTGCCGCGCGACGCTGAGGGGCGGCGGCACTTTGTCGTCACCTCGGGCGGCGGTCCGTCGATCATGGAGGCGGCGAACCGCGGCGCGCACGAGGCTGGAGCCGAATCGATCGGCCTCAACATCGTCCTGCCGCACGAACAGGCCCCCAACCTCTACGTCACGCCGAGTTTGAGCTTTCAGTTTCACTATTTCGCGCTCAGGAAGATGCACTTCCTGCTGCGCGCGCGCGCGGTGGCGGTGTTCCCCGGCGGGTTCGGCACGTTCGACGAGATGTTCGAACTGCTGACGCTGATCCAGACCGGCAAGATGAAGGCGATGCCGATTGTCTTGTTCGGGCGCGCGTTTTGGAACTGCGTTGTCGATTTTGACGCGCTCGCCGATGAAGGGGTGATCAGCCGCCGCGATCTGGAGCTGTTCCACTTCGTCGAAACCGCCGAGGAAGCGTGGGCGCATATCACCGATTTTTGGAAAGGTGACCCTTTGGGCGCGCTCGCGGGGCAGACTCCCGCCTGAGCTATCCGAACCAAAGTGCTCCGGCGCAGGCCGGAGTGCTGGACGCGGAATCAAACGTCTGTGTCACTCGACACGGCTCCTGCCTTCGCAGGAGCACGCGCGATATACGCTCTAATGCGCCGCCGCAGGTGCTGCTGGAGCCGCCGCTTCGCCTTCCGCCGGAGTCGCTTCAGCAACAGGTGCCGGCGCGGCGGGCGCGGCGGGCATTGGCAGGTTCGAGCCTTGCGCATTGAGATAAGCCATCAAATTGGCGCGGTCCTCGGCGCTCGACAGGCCAGCGAATGACATTTTGGTGCCATCGGCAAAGCGGCGCGGGCTGGTCAACCAGGCATTGAGGTTGGTCCAATCCCACGTTCCACCATGTGATCTCAATCCATCGGAATAGGCAAAGCTGCCTGCGGCGATACCGCGTCCGACGATGCCATTCAGATTGGGACCAATGCCCGCTGCGCCACCAGCGTTGACGGTGTGGCAGCGGGCGCATTTTGCAAACACCGCTTCGCCCTTGGCGACATCGGCTGCGGCGAGCAGCGCCTCGATCGGCACTTCGGCGGCGGCACCAGCGCCTTCGCTTGCCCCGCCCGCAATCGCATAGCCGGGGGTTTCGGGCGCAGCCCCATGAAAATATTGGCCCGTCATATAGGTCAGGCCCAGTGCGACAATCCCGGCGCCCAGCGCCCAACCCATCACGATGTTGTTGCGATCGTCCATAGTCTTCGTGCACCCATTGCTCGCGGGCCCGCAATACGCCGCACCCACCCCATTGATATGCGGCTTCCCATAATGGCGGGGCGCGCCTTGCGCAAGCGCTGTTGCTGCTATAGGCGCGCGTTTTCATGGATAGTTACTCCCCTTCGGCCCAGCGCCTTGTCGATGTGATGGTCGCCGCCGCTGCGGCCGACCCGTCGCGCGCGATGGCGTTTCAGGGCGCGCCGGGGGCCAACAGCGATATTGCGGTGCGCGAATATGACAGCGAAGCGCTACCGCTGCCCTGCTATAGTTTCGAGGATGCGATTGATGCGGTGCTGAGCGGCGCGGCTTTGCGGGCGATGATCCCGATCGAAAACTCGCTCCACGGCCGCGTCGCCGACATCCATTTCCTGCTGCCCGAATCGGGGCTGCACATTGTGGGCGAGCATTTCTTGCGGATCCGCTACGGCCTGATGAGCCGCGATCTGGCCCCGCCCGCGCGTGCGATGAGCCACGCACAGGCGCTGGGGCAGTGCCGCCACTGGTTGCGCGCACATGGCATCGCACCGATTGCGCATAGCGATACGGCGGGGGCTGCGGCATGGATCGCCGATTCGGATGAGGCTGGCCTCGCCGCGCTGGCGCCACCGCTCGCCGCCGATCTGTATGGCTTGTCCCTCCACGAGGTCGGGATCGAGGACGCCGAGCATAATATGACGCGCTTCGTGGTGCTGGCCAAGGACGCGCTCGCCCCGCCGCCGCCCGCTCCGGTGATGACAACATTCGTGTTCGAGGTCAAAAATATCCCCGCCGCGCTGTACAAGGCGCTCGGCGGTTTCGCCACCAACGGCGTTAATATGACTAAGTTGGAGAGTTATCAGAGCGGGGGCAGCTTTGCCGCGACGACATTTTACGCCGATATTATCGGCGCGCCTGGCGATGCGGGCGTGGACCGCGCGCTCGCCGAACTGGCGTTTCATTGCAACAGCGTGCGCTTGCTCGGCAGCTATGGACAGGCGCGCACCAGGGGTTAGACTCGGCCTCACATCAAGGGGAGCACGCGCATGGCCAATATCACCGCATCGATCCGTCACTGCTTGGGTAATCTGACCAACTTCACCGGCCGCGACCGGCCCGGGCAGTTCTGGCCCTATACGATTGTGCTGCTCATTGCGCAGATGATCGTCGGGCTGGCGTTCACATTGCCGCTGATCATCAACAGCATGCGTGCGGGCTTTGACGCGGCTCGGACCGCTGCGGCCACGGGCGGGCAAGTCGATCAGGCGCAGCTTCAGGCGCAGATGATGCACGAAACCATGGCCGCGAGCCGCGACATCATGCCCTATACCATCGGCCTTGGTGTTTTGGTCATGCTGTTGCTGTTTGCTGCAACCGTCCGCCGTCTGCACGACCGCGACTGGTCGGGCTGGTGGGTGTTGCTGGCGGTGGCGGCGAAAGCCATCGGCCTTGTCTCTGGCTATTGGATGATGGACCTCATGGCGGCCGACCCCAACGCCATTATGAACCATATGGGCGCGATACAGGCTGCGGCCTGGCTGCCGTGGGTCGCCTATGTCATCCTGCTGATCCAGTTGGTGCAATCGGGCGAGCCAACCGACAACCGCTTCGGCCCGCCGCCGGTGTAGGGCCATTTGAAGTCAGGTGAGGTCGCGTTTTTAATTCGTAAAACCAGTTGCCCGAGCACCTTCGGTAGCAATAGCCGCGCCAGATTTTTCGTCGCCATCTTTGAAGCCCCTGAACGCCGCAACCAAGAGAGCAATCGCAAGTGTCGACATGGAAATGATTGGCGCGAGATGAAGCGCAATTACGGCACCCATCGCCCGAGGTTCGCTCGGCAGCCAATGTGCGACATGCGTGAGTAAGCCGCCCATGCCGAAGATGATAAGAATTACCAAGGCAACAGCGACCCAACGAAGCCAATATCGTTGATCGGCTTCGCGATTCAGATTCTCTCTTGCCTTGGCATCAGCCTCAAGAAGGCGATACTCGTAGTCGCTCCTGCCGTTCGGCTCGACCGGGCCGATTGGCTGCGCATCGACCGGAGGAACTTGTGGCAGCTCTTCAGCCATTCGCTTGATTCGCCAATCGACGCTTCTGGACATAGTGGGCGAAGATTAGATCATTGGGAATCTCGGCATATGATCCACCAAGTTTGCTCGCGGTTTCCCAAGGGCCGCCTGCTTCATGTGTCAGTTCCGAAAGCCGGAACGGCGACATGTGGCCATAGATATTATAAATCTGATCAAGGAAACCGACATCCACCGCATCGGACGGGGCCTGGAAGGATGGATCGGGTCGGGTCGGGTTAATTCCCTGCGGTCTGAACGCATTGTAAACGTCAGGGATCACAGGCCCATAACGCCACGCTTCGATCTGGTTGTTGAAAAGCGGTTTATTCCTCGTTTCTAGGTGCCATCCATGTGCGATATAATCCAGTTTTAGCAACGACATGATTGAAAGCGCTCTGCCATCCTTGGCAGCGCGTTCAATGAACCAATTGGCAATTTGGCGGGCGTCGTAGGTCAATTTGGCACCTTGTAATAGAACGATCTATAAGAGGTTTTTCCCTACTTTCCAACGCTTAATTATATTTGTTATTACAAAAATTTACCGTATTCTATTGAAGCGCCGCCCGCCGGTTAATGCGCGGCACCCCAGCTCGTCCCCACGCCGACCTCGACGTCGAGCGCGACGGAGAGTTTGACCACCGGCTCGGCCGCGCCCATCATCACGCGCTTGATGACGGGGATGGCCGCGTCGGCCAACGCCTCGGGGCATTCGAACACCAGCTCGTCGTGGACCTGGAGCAGCATCTGCACCTCGGATAGTCCCGCCTCGGCCAATGCCGCGTCCATCCGCGCCATCGCGCGTTTGATGATGTCGGCGCTGGTCCCCTGCACGGGCGCGTTGATCGCGGCGCGCTCGCTCCCCTGCCGCTCGGTCTGGTTGGGGCTGGTCAGGCGCGGGAACCAGGTTTTGCGCCCGAACAGCGTCTCGGTATAGCCCGCCGCGCGCGCATGCTCCAGCGTCTCGCGGATATAGTCCGATATGCCGGGGAAGCGTTCAAAATAACGGCTAATAATCGCCTGCGCCTCGTCGTTGCTGACCTCGAGCCGTCCGGCCAGCCCCCAGCGCGATATGCCATAGAGGATCGCGAAATTGACGGTCTTGGCCTTGGCCCTTGTGTCGCGATTAACCTCGCCGAACAGCTCGATCGCGGTGCGGCTGTGGATGTCCGCGCCTTCGGCAAAAGCCTCTTTAAGCTGTGGCACATTGGCGATATGCGCGGCGAGCCGCAGCTCGATCTGGCTATAATCGGCGGCGATCAGCACATGGCCGGGCGCGGCGACGAACGCTTGGCGGATCTGCCGCCCGGTCTCGGTGCGGATCGGGATGTTCTGCAGATTCGGGTCGGTCGAGGACAGCCGTCCGGTCTGCGCGCCGACCAGGCTGTAGCTGGTGTGGACGCGGCCCGTCTGCGGGTTAATCTGCTCCTGCAGAGCGTCGGTATAGGTCGATTTGAGTTTGGCGACCTGCCGCCATTCCAATATCATCCGTGCAATCGGCACGCCGTCACGCTCGAGCCGTTCCAACTCGCCAACGTCGGTCGACCAGTCGCCCGATTTGCCCTTGCGCCCGCCCTTCAGCCCCAGCCTGTCGAACAAAATCTCGCCCAATTGTTTGGGGCTGGCGATGGTGAACGGCCCGCCTGCTTCGGCATGAATGGCCGCCTCCAGCCGCGCCATATCGTCGGCAAAGGTCCGCGACAGCCGCGCCAGCGCTTCGCGGTCGACGCATATCCCGCGCCGCTCCATCGCGATGACGGTGGCGGGCAGCGCGCGATCGACCTGCTCATAAATCCGCGTTCCGCCTTCCTGCCACAGGCGGTGCTTGAACAGATGCCACAGCCGCAACGCAACCTCGGCATCTTCGGCCGCATAGTGCGTGGCGCGGTCGAGTGGCACTTCGGCAAAGCTGATCTGGCTCTTGCCGACCCCGCACACCTCTTTGAACGCGATGCAACTATGATCGAGGTGGAGCTTGGCCAGTTCATCAAGCCCGTGCCCATGCGCGCCCGCATCGAGTGCGAACGACAGCAGCATCGTATCGTCGATCGGTGCTATGGTCACGGCGTGCTGCGCCAGCACCCCCATGTCATATTTGAGGTTATGGCCGATTTTGAGCACCGCATCATCGGCGAACAGCGGCCCAAGCCGCGCCATCGCATCGGCCAGCGCGATCTGCTCTGGTTTTTCGGACAGCAGATCGTGCCCGCCATGGCCGAGCGGGATATAACAGCCATTGCCAGGCGCGGTGGATAGCGACACCCCGACCAACGTGCCGGTGACGCTGTCGAGGCTCGCGGTTTCGGTATCGACCGCGAGCACGCCAATGGCGCGTGCTTCGGCGATCCAACGGTCGAGCGCCTCAAGCGTGGTGACGCATTCATAGCGTGCGCGGTCTATCGGCGGATGGGCTGGTAGTGCAGTGGAGCCAGAGGGTGCGCGCGGCTGTGATGGAGCGGGCGTAGCATCAGCGCGTCCGCCAAATCCGCCCGGCGGGGTTTGCCCCATGCCGTGCCCGCGCGGGGGCGCGGAATTGTCACCATTACCGACGCGCGCCGCCATGCTTTTGAAGCCATGTTCGCTGAGGAAGGCGCGTAAGGGTTCGGCCGGAATGCCATCGAGCTTGAACGCCTCCAATGGTTCGGGCAGCGGGCAATCGCGTTTCAGCTCAACCAGCTCGCGCGACAGCCGCGCCATCGCCGCCTGTTCAATCAAATTATCGCGCAGCTTGCCGGGTTTCATCTCCGGCGCGGCGGCGAGCACCGCCTCTAGGCTGCCGTGTTCGGCGATCAGCTTGGCCGCTGTCTTTGGCCCGACACCCGTGACGCCTGGCACATTGTCGGCGCTATCCCCCATCAGGCCCAGCACATCACCGAGCCGTTCCGGCCCGACGCCGAATTTTTCGACCACCGCCTCGCGCCCCAGCCGGATGTTCTTCATCGTGTCGAGCATATCGACATGCGCCTCGCCCGCCACAGGGTTCGGCGTGACCAGCTGCATCAGATCCTTGTCGCTACTGACGATGGTGACGTCCCATCCCGCCGCGCTCGCGGCCATGGTGTAACTCGCGATAAGGTCATCGGCCTCAAACCCCGGCAGCTCGATACACGGCAGCGAGAAGGCGCGGGTGGCATCGCGGATCAGCGGAAATTGCGGGATTAAATCCTCGGGTGCGGGCGGGCGGTGCGCCTTATATTGCGCATACATATCGTTGCGGAACGACTTGCCGCTATGGTCGAGGATGACCGCAAGGTGGCTCGGCCCCTCGGCCTTGTCGAGGCCATCGGCCAGTTTCCACAGCATCGCGGTATAGCCATAAACCGCGCCCACTGGTGTTCCCGCGGGGTTGGTCAGCGGCGGCAGGCGGTGATAGGCGCGGAAAATATAGCCCGAGCCATCGACGAGATAGAGGTGATTGCGTGCCATCGGGCGGGGATAGCAGGGCAGGCTGGCCTAGGGTAGGGGCAATGACGCTTGACTTCGCTATGCCCCCGCCGCCATGGCCACAGCGATGAATGAGCATAGCAAAATCCGCATCACCCTGCCCGATGGTTCCGTCCGCGAAGTGTCGCGCGGAACAACCCCGGCGGACATCGCGGCGGCGATTGGACCCGGGCTCGCCAAGGCGGCGCTGGCGGCGCGCGTCGACGGTGAACTGGTTGACCTGTCGCGCGCCATCATGGCGGATGTGGCGCTGGCGCTGGTGACCGCGCGCGACGAAGCCGATGCGCTTGACCTCGCGCGGCACGACTTTGCGCATGTTCTGGCCGAAGCGGTGCAGAGCCTGTTTCCCGGCACGCAGATCACCTTTGGCCCATCGACCGACGATGGCTTTTACTATGACTTTGCGCCGCCCGCAGCGCGCGGCCCCTTCACCGAGGACGATCTGCCCGCCATCGAAGGCGAAATGCGCCGCATCATCGCCGCCGACAAGCTGCTCACCCGCTCGGTGTGGAGCCGCGCCGATCTGATTGCCAAATGGGCGGCGACGGGCGAGAGCTTCAAGGCCGAATGGGCCGCCGAACTGCCAGAGGGCGAGGAACTGAGCGTCTATTCGAGCGGAAACGACTGGATGGACATGTGCCGCGGGCCGCATCTGCCCTCGACCGGCAAGCTTGACCCAGCGGCGTTCAAGCTGATGCGCGTGTCGGGGGCCTATTGGCGCGGCGATCAAAAGAACGCACAGCTGTCGCGCATCTACGGCACCGGCTGGCTGACCAAGAAACAGCTCGACGCGCATCTGATGCGGCTTGAGGAGGCGGCCAAGCGCGACCACCGCAAAATCGGCGCCGAGATGGATCTGTTTCACCTTCAGGCGCAAGCGCACGGCAGTGTGTTCTGGCACCCCAACGGCTATATGGTGTGGCGGCAATTGGAGGCCTATATGCGCCGCGCGATTGACGGTGCGGGCTATCATGAGGTCAAAACCCCGCAGATTATGGACGCGCGGCAATGGGAGCAATCGGGCCATTGGGGCAAATATCGCGAGAATATGTTCGTCATCCCCGACGAAGTGCCCAATGTATCCGATGACGGGCCGGTGATTTCAGGCGAGGCCGACTGGATGGCCTTGAAACCGATGAACTGCCCGGCGCACGTGCTGATATTCCGCCAAGGGATCAAGTCGTATCGCGACCTGCCGCTGCGTCTCGCCGAAATGGGCTGTTGCCACCGTAACGAGCCGCACGGCGCGCTCCACGGCATCATGCGCGTGCGGCAATTCACCCAGGACGACGGGCATATTTTCTGCCGCGAGGACCAGATCGTCGAGGAAACTCGGCTGTTCTGCGACCTGCTCGACCGCGTCTATCGCGATCTGGGGTTCGATAGCTATGCGATCAAACTCGCGCTGCGCCCCGAAAAGCGCTTCGGCAGCGACGCGATGTGGGACCGAGCCGAGGCCGACCTGCGCGCCGCTGTGGTCGCAACGGGCCGCGCCACGGCGGACTATGGCTGGGAGGAATTGCCGGGCGAAGGCGCCTTTTATTCCCCCAAGCTCGAATGGCATCTGACCGACGCGATCGGGCGGACATGGCAATGCGGCACGTTGCAACTCGACTATGTCCTGCCCGAACGGCTCGACGCCAGCTATGTTGGCGAAGACGGCGCGCGCCACCGCCCGGTGATGCTCCACCGCGCGATTTTGGGGACGTTCGAACGCTTTATCGGTATCCTCATCGAACATCATGCCGGGCGTTTTCCGGTGTGGCTGGCCCCGGTGCAGGCGGTGGTGGCGACGATTACCTCGGACGCCGATGATTATGCCGTAGCGTGCGCCGAACGGCTCAAGGCGGCGGGTATTCGCGTGACAAGCGACCTGCGCAACGAGACGATCAACTACAAGGTGCGCGAGCATAGCCTCGCCAAGGTGCCGCACCTGCTGGTGGTCGGCGGGCGCGAGGCGGAACAAGGCACCGTCGCCGTTCGATCCTTGGGTTCCAATGGTCAACGTATCATGCCCATCGACGAAGCACTGGCGATGCTGATGGCCGAGGGTACACCGCCCGATCTGGCGCGCGGTTGAACGCGCACCGCCGTCAACGCATGTGGCGATGGGCAGCTATTGCTCTGCTGATTGGCGTCGCCATCATCGGCAGAGGGCTTTGGAATGCGACGCGCGATCCGATCATCCGCACCGCCACGGTTGAGGTTGCTGATTGGCCGCGCGATATTCCGCCGCTCAATATATTGCTCATCTCCGACATCCATGTTGCCGGGCCGGATATGCCACCCGAGCGGTTGGTGCGGCTGGTGCGGCAATTCAACAGGCTCCAGCCCGACCTAATCCTGATCGGCGGCGATCTGGTCAGCGAAAAGCGGGTCGCCACCCATCTCTATACGCCCGAAGAAATAGCGGCACCCCTCAGCGGCCTCAGGGCGCGGTTTGGCACCGTTGTGGCTCTCGGCAATCACGACCATTGGTTCGATCCCGCCAGGCTGACCGCTGTATTGCGGCGTCATGGCATGATTGTGCTCGTTAATGACGCTGTTCGGCGTGGCCCGCTGATTATCGGCGGTGTCGATGACGATTTTTCGGGGCATGACGATCTTGCCGGCACATATGCTGCGATGGACGCACTGCCCAGCGCACCGCGCATCCTCGTCACCCACAGCCCCGATATCGTGCCCGATTTGCCGCAGCGAGTAGCGGCTGTATTTGCCGGGCATACCCATTGCGGCCAGATACGACTGCCGCTGATCGGCGCAGTCAGTTACGTCTCGCGCTATGGCAACCGCTTTGCCTGCGGTGATATGACCGATCATGGTCAGCGCCTGTTCGTTGGTGCCGGGCTTGGTACCAGCATTTTGCCGCTGCGCTATGGCGCGCCGCCCGATGCATGGCTGGTGACACTGCGTGGGCGATCCGTGCAGTGACGTCTCACCTCCTCACAGCCAGCGGGCTGAGCGCCCCGGCGCTCGCGCTCGCCGCCGCGATGACATTTGGCGCGGCGCTGATCCGCGGCCTGACCGGCTTTGGCATGGCGATCATCCTCGTGCCGCTGCTTGGGCTTGTGATCGAACCGGCGCAGGCGGTGGTGCTGGCGATATTGCTCCAATTGCTGATCGGCCCCGTCGGGTTGGGCACGATATTGGCCGACAGCGACACCGCATCCGCTTTGCCGATAGCGGGGATCGCGATGCTGGCAACGCCGCTTGGCCTGCTGGCGCTTCAGGCCACGTCGCCAGACGTCGCGAGGCTGATTATCGCAGGTGTCGCCATCGGCGCATTCCTGCTGGTGCTGCTGCCCATGCGCCCCGATGGCCACCGCCCCAGTCGCACTGAGATCGGCCTGACGGGAATCGCGTCGGGCATCCTGACCGGATTTGCGGCAATGCCCGGGCCGCCGGTGGTGCCATTCTACCTGCGCCAGCGGATCGAACCGCGCGTCGCGCGTGCGTCGATGATGCTGGTTTTCTTTGGCACCGCGATGGCTGGTTCGATCTCCGCCTTTGCGCTGGGTGCAGCAAGCGTGCAGACGGCGGTGCTCGCAGCCGCGCTGTTCTTGCCCATGCTGGCTGGAAATTGGGCTGGCGGGCTTGCCTTTGGCCGTGTTCCGGCGGCATTGTGGCGCAGCATTGTTGCGGTGATATTGGGCATTGCAGGCGTGTCCGCCGTGCTGCGGTTGCTATGAAGTGACGCCTTTGCGCAACAACTTGGCAATAATCCGCGTTTGCCCCTTTTCCTGCGGCCTTCAAACGGGCATATGGCCCCATATCAACGATGACAGGAGTCTGTTCTATCCTTCCGACCACACCGCGGCGCTCGCTTGCGCCCACCCCGCAACGCAGCGGGCCACGCTTCAATCACTTCATCACCGTGCCAAAGGTCCGCGTCATCGACGATGAAGGCGAAAATCTGGGCGTGATGCTGACCGCCGAAGCGATCGAAGCGGCGGCCGACCTTGGCCTCGATCTGGTCGAAGTGTCGCCGAATGCGGACCCGCCCGTTTGCAAATATCTCGACATCGGCAAGTTCAAATACGAAGCGCAGAAAAAAGCCAATATCGCGCGCAAATCGCAAAAGACGCAGGAAATCAAAGAGATCAAGATGCGCCCGAACATCGACGATCATGATTTCGACACCAAGATGAAAAAGGTCGTGGCCTTCATCGGCGAGGGCGACAAGGTCAAGCTGACGATGCGGTTTCGCGGGCGTGAAATGTCGCATTTGGAGCTGGGCCTCGCCGTGCTGCAACGCGCGGCCGAGCAAGTCGCTGACATCGCCAAGATCGAAGCGCACCCGCGCACCGAGGGGCGGCAGATGCTGATGGTGATCGCCCCGAAATAATGGGTTAAGGTGCCGCCGTCGCCCGATAGAGCGCCGGGTAGAGCGCCCGGAAATGGCTGAGCTTTGGCGCATCCCACATGCGGATGTACCCGTGCGTCGGGTGGCGCTCCATGAAATCCTGATGATCGGCCTCGGCCGGGTAAAAGGTCAGCGGCGCTTCGATCCGCGTAACAATCGGTGCATCCCAATAAGCCCCGTGCCCCAATTGCGCCACATAAGCGGCGGCGACGCGGCGCTGGTCGGCGTTGGCGGGGATGATCGCGCTGCGATATTGGCGGCCAACATCGGGTCCCTGCCTGTTCAATGTCGTCGGGTCGGTCACGACGGAGAAATAGATCCGCAACAAACTGCCATAGCTGACCACGCGCGGGTCATAGGTGATCCGCACCGCCTCGGCATGGCCGGTGTCGCCGCCCGAAACCGCATCATAGCTGGCGTCACGCGCGCTGCCGCCGTGATAGCCCGACTGGGCGCGCGTCACCCCGCGCACGTGGGCAAATACCCCCTCGACGCCCCAGAAACATCCGCCCGCCAGGATGGTGGTGGCGCTGGTGCGGGTGTCGGCAGGATCGAGGGTAGCGGCGGGGATGTGCACCGCGTCCTCGGCTGAAGCAGAACTGGTGATGGGAGAGCAAGCGGCGATCAGGCCTGCGCAAAGGAGGAAGGCCGTTCGAGCCGAGCGCATCAGCGTGCTTGTGAAACCGCGCCCAGACTGTCGGCCCTCGCATTGCCCGGCTGTGCCAGCGTCAGGCCAATCGCGCCGACGGCAAAGCCCATCAGCATCATCTTGGCGGTTTCGGTGCGGAGCAGGCGGAACAGTTTCATGGAGGGCAGGCCTTGTTTGTATCGGGTCCGAGTGTTGATTAGGCATTGGAGGCACCCGTGTCTGTGATTGTGAGCACAGACCTTGGTTCGCTCAAAATCCTTTGGCGGTTACATCTGACTAATTAGTGAACACGTTCAGATATTCAGCCCCGCAAATCGGCGCAGGCCATCTGGATGCGACGACACGCCTCTTTCAACAGGTCAGTTGAGGTGGCGTAGCTGAGGCGAAACGCGGGCGAGAGGCCAAAGGCATGGCCCGGCACCGCCGCCACCCGCGCCGCCGCGATGAAATAGTCGATCAGCGCAGCATCGCTGTCGATCACCGCGCCGTCCGGCGCGCGCTTGCCGATACAGTCGCTGGCGTCAGGATAGACGTAGAACGCGCCTTCGGGTGTCGGGCAATGCAGCCCCGGCGCATCGTTCAGCATCGCGACCACCATGTCGCGGCGCATCCGGAATGCTTGGTTGCGCTCATCGAGGAAATCCTGCGGGCCGTTCAATGCGGCGGTCGCGGCGGCTTGCGCTATCGAACAGGGGTTCGATGTCGATTGCGATTGCAGCTTGGCCATCGCCCCCACCAGCCACGTTGGCCCGCCCGCATAGCCGATCCGCCAACCGGTCATCGCATAGGCTTTGGAACAGCCGTTGACCGTCAACGTCCGCTCATACAGGTCGCCGCACACTTGCGCGATGGTGGCAAAGGGGGTGTCGGCATACCAGACATGTTCATACATATCGTCGGTCAGGATCATGACGTGCGGATGGCGGCGCAGCACCGCGCCAAGTGCGGCGAGTTCGGCGGCGCTATAGGCCGCGCCGGTCGGGTTCGACGGCGAATTGAGGATCAGCCAGCGGGTGCGCGGGGTAATCGCTGCATCGAGCTGTGCGGGGGTGATTTTATACCCCTGCGCCGCCCCCGCCGCGATGAATACCGGGGTTCCGCCCGCATAGGCGACGATGTCGGGGTAGCTGACCCAATAGGGCGCGGGGATAATCACCTCGTCACCCGCATCAACCGTCGCGGCGAGCGCGTTGAACAGCACATGTTTGCCGCCAACCCCGACGATCACCTGATCGTGCGTGTAATCGAGGGCGTTCTCGCGTTTGAACTTGGCCGCCACCGCTGCGCGCAATTCGGGAGTGCCGCCGACATCGGTATATTTGGTCTTGCCGGCGCGGATCGCTGCAATCGCCGCTTCTTTGACAAAGTCCGGCGTGTCGAAGTCCGGCTCGCCCGCGCTCAGCCCGATAATATTGACGCCGGCGCGTTTCAGCTCGCCGACGCGCTGGGTCATGGCGAGCGTGGCGGATGGCTGGATGCGGTTTACGGCGGCAGAAAGGCGGGGCATATAGGGTCAGAACCTGTTATTTAGGGTCAGGACCCATTAATGACACGGCTGAGGCAGCACAATGGCAAACAGATCGGGCCGAAATGGCCGCCGGGGATAGTATTGCTATCTCCAAGGGCATTTGGGTTCGAGGTGGAAGCCATATTGCTGTCCTTTAGGATTTGACCGGTTGTGTCCATTTCATCGTCGAAAAACCTTGAAATAGCACCCTATTCCTGCGCTTTTCCTTCTTGAACTGAACACAATCGCTTCAAACCTCAGTTCGCGTGATTAATGGGTCCTGACCCTAAGTTGAACCGTCGTGCTGAGCTGGTCGAAGCACTGTCATTATTTCTTCTTGAGTCTATAAGAAAGGACAACCTTTCGACAAGCTCAGGGCGATCGGGTTTGGTTTATGTGGATGTCACCGCGCCATTAGCGGCGCGCACGGCACAGGGCAACCGTGCGTTAGGCTTTTATTGCGCTCATCAGCCCCCTCGCCGCCGCCTCGTCATCGCCGCGAACGCGCGGGGATCCAGAGGCGAACGCAGCTTCAGGCGCGCAAGCGGGCGATTGCAAGCGGGGGCTGATTCGCCGCTTTCCTACACGCTGCGCGGTGCGGTATAATCGCGGTTTGCGGCTGTGTGGGCGGGCGCGGCGCGGCGGCCCTGGCCGTATCGGGGCTTAACTTGACACATTGCGTTTTTCACCACTGTCGTAAAATATGGCTAGTGTTTGAATTGAAAGGATAAAACACCGCTGCTTAACTTGACACACTGTCAAGCAAAGCGGCGAATGACTAAGCCATTGTTGCGCCAATCAGCCCGCGCAGCGCATTGCCGATGAAGAAGCCGTCCTCAAGTTCATCGACGGTCAGTTCGGCTTCACGCGCTTTGCCGCTGGCAATCAACTCCGCGCGTAGCACGCCGGGGAGCAGGCCGAGCGTGAGTGGCGGGGTGAGCAGCATGCCGTCGCGCGAGACAAATATGTTGGTGAAGCTGCCCTCGGTTACGCGGCCCTCAGGGGTGGTGAACACCACCTCAAACGCGCCCGATGCGACCCGCGCATCATCGTAAAAGGCGCGGTTGCTGGTCTTGTGGGATAAGCGGAAATCGTCGCTGCGAACGGGTAGCGCAGCCATGGCAACGCGAACGGGCGCATCGGGCGCGGCGGGCATGGGCGCGGCTTCGACAGCGATGTTCCCGTGCACCGACAGCCGCAACCGGATACGCGCCGCTGCTGTTTGGCGGAACGTCAGATATTGCAGCATGTTGCGCGCGGCGTGCCGATCGAATGCAAAGCCAAGGGCGCGGGCGCTTTCGCTCAGGCGCGACAAGTGACGATCGAGCAGAGGGATGTCGTCATGCGGGTCGAACCGCATCGTCTCGATCAGGTCGAAATCGACACCTGCCACGCGCACAAACTCCCCCTTGGCCAAGCATTCCTGCCATTCGTCATGGGCAGTGGAATCGGCAACGATCCCTGACCCCAATCCCAGCGTGGCGCAAGGCTCGCCATCACGCAACAACAGCGTGCGGATAGCGACATTGAACGCGGCCTCGCCGTCTGGAGCGAAAAAGCCGATCGAACCAGTATAAGCCCCGCGCGGGGCGGCTTCGGTCGCGGCGATAATCTCCATCGCGCGGATCTTTGGCGCGCCGGTGATAGAGCCGCAGGGAAACAGGGTGGACAGCAGCGCTGACGGCTTGGTGGCGGGGGGCAGCGCTGCGGTGACATCGGACACCATCTGGTGGATGGTGGGGTAGGTTTCGACACGAAACAACTCGGGCACCGTGACGCTTCCCGCTTCTGCGATGCGCGACAGGTCATTACGCAACAGATCGACGATCATCAGATTCTCGGCGCGCTGTTTTGGGTCGCTGGCCAAATTGCGAGCGGCATCGGCATCCTGCGCTGGATCCGCATGACGCACCGCCGTCCCTTTCATCGGGCGGGTGATGATTTGGCTATCGCGCACCGCGAAAAACAGTTCTGGCGAAAAGGATAATAGCCAGTGCGTTCCGGTAAAGACGATGCCGCCATAGCCCGCTCGCGCGTGGTCACGCAGCCGCGCATAGAAAGCGAGCGGGTGGCCATGGACGCGCACCGCCGCGTTATAGGTCAGATTGGCCTGATAAATATCGCCTGCCCTAATGTGCTCCAAAATGGCGGTGATGGCTTCGTCGTACGCGGCATAGGAGATATGGGGCTGCGGCGCGTTCACCATCGCGCCGCGCGGATCGGGGAAGTGCGCCGCTAGCGCCCCCGCCGCTATCCGTTCGCACGTGGCAAATCGGCCGAACCAACCAAAGGGCCAGCCTTCAGGGCCGGGGCTGGGCTGCGCAGCCAACCGCGGTTCAAACGCTTGGCCCGCTTCGTATGTCAGGAACCCGGCCGCAAAATCGCCCGCTCCGGTCCACGCATCGATGGTTTGGACCAGATCGGCGATGCCATCGACGCTGGTCGCCGCAGCGGTGTCGATAGGGCTGCTGAACAGCCGCGCGTCCGCCGCGCCGCACCGCCGCGCATCGTCGAGCAACACGAACGGGTCGGTCAATGTCTCCAGCGATGCAATCATCTCAATCTGGCGAACACTCTATCGTAGGCGGCGGACGCGCGTGCCAGGCCGGTCCTCGACCGTCAGGGTGAAACTGCCCAGCAGGCCGCGCCGGATAACGACGTGCTGGCCGACGCGCGGGCTGCGCCCCGATGTTGTTCCGTCAGTTTGAATCCACACCTGGCCATTGTCGAGCGTGTAAACCCACTTACCCAAGCCGTTGTTCGCAACCGCGCTCAATGTTGCTTCAATCTGCTGGACGACTTCATTGTCATCCGCGCTGTCTTCATCGCCATCGCCGCCGCCGAAAATACGGTCAATCCCTGCCAGCGAGATACCAAACAGGCCGCGTTGGGCTTCGCGTACCTGTTCGCGGTCAACGACGCGGATGTCGCGCGCTGTCTCTGCCGTCTGTAGCGCAGTGACCCGCGCGTCGTAACAGGCCAGCCGTTCGGCGGTGTCGGTGATGGCGCGGCAATCGTATAGCTGTTGCAGCACGGCCGCACGCGGCGCCTCGGCGTCTTGGGCGAAAGCAGAAGCGGGGATGAAGCTCAATACGGCCGCACCCAAGAATATGTATTTCACTGTCACCCTCCCCGCGCTGCGCACTGCGGTTGCGTTGCGCTACGCGGGACTTTAGACGCAAAGACTAAGCGCTGGCAATCAATAGCCGCGCAAACGTTTTCAGGAGCCTTGTCATGGCCACCACCGCGCATTTCGATTGGACAGATCCGTTCGTGATCGATGATCAGTTGAACGAAGAAGAGCGGATGATCCGCGACGCCGCGCACGGCTTTGCGCAGAGCGAACTTGCGCCGCGTGTGATTGCCGCCTTCCGCGAAGAGCGCGATGCGCCCGAATTGTTCGGTCTGATGGGGCAGGCGGGTCTGCTCGGCGCAACGCTGCCTGCCGAATATGGCGGCGCAGGCGCATCCTATGTCGCTTACGGCCTGATTGCGCGCGAGATTGAGCGCGTCGATTCGGGCTATCGCTCGATGGCGTCGGTGCAAAGCTCGCTCGTCATCTATCCGATCCACGCTTACGGGTCAGAGGAGCAACGCCGCAAATATCTCCCCGGCCTCGCTGCGGGAACACTGATCGGCTGTTTCGGCCTGACCGAACCCGATGCCGGGTCCGACCCCGCTGGGATGCGCACGGTGGCCCGCAAAACGATAAGCGGTTATGTCCTCAACGGTGCAAAGACCTGGATTTCCAATGCACCGTTTGCCGATGTGTTTGTCATCTGGGCCAAGTCGGAAGCGCATGGCGGCGGCATTCGCGGTTTCATCCTCGACAAGGGAATGAAGGGCCTGTCCGCGCCCAAGATCGAGGGCAAGCTGTCGCTTCGCGCATCGACCACTGGCATGATCCTGATGGATGATGTTGCGGTGGGCGAGGATGCGCTGCTCCCCGACGTGCAGGGGCTCAAAGGGCCGTTCGGCTGCCTCAACCGTGCGCGTTATGGCATCAGTTGGGGGGCGATGGGTGCGGCGGAGTTTTGCCTCGCCGCAGCGCGGCAATATGGGCTGGACCGCCACCAGTTCGGCAAGCCATTGGCCGCGAACCAGCTCTATCAAAAAAAGCTCGCCGATATGATGACCGACATCGCACTGGGGCTGCAAGCGTCTTTGCGCGTCGGCCGCTTGATGGACGAGGGGCGGTTCCACCCCGACATGATTTCGATCATCAAGCGCAATAACGTTGGCAAGGCGCTCGACATCGCCCGTGCCGCGCGCGACATGCACGGCGGCAACGGCATTTCGGAGGATTATCAGGTGATGCGCCACATGATGAACCTCGAAACGGTCAACACCTATGAAGGCGCGGCCGACGTCCACGCGCTCATCCTCGGGCGCGCCATCACCGGCATCGCGGCGTTCTGATGGCGAGCGGGCCCGATTTCCAACCGACGCTGATCGGCAAAACAGTCATCCTGCGGCCGACGGTGGCGAAGGATTGGGCGGAGATGTTCGCCGTGGCGTCCGACCCGCTGATATGGGAACTCCACCCGGCGCACGACCGCTGGCAGGAGGACGTGTTCCGCCGCTTTTTTGACGATGCGCTGGCGTGCGGCGGCGGGCTAACGATTTGCGACAAGGCCAGCGGTGCGATCATCGGCGCCAGCCGTTACAGTACCGGCTGGTCGGGCGAAGGCGAGGTCGAGATCGGCTGGACATTCCTGTCGCGTAGCCGCTGGGGTGGCGCGACCAACCGCGAGGTAAAGGCATTGATGCTCGACCACGCGCACCGCTGGTTCGACACCTGCCTGTTCATGGTCGGCGAGAATAATCTGCGCTCGCGCCGCGCGATGGAGAAGATTGGCGGGGTGCTGCGTGATGATCGGCGCAGCCACGATATGGCGGGCACCGCCACCACGCATGTCATCTATGCTATCCGGCGACCAAAGCAGACGGCATGACTACTCCCAATACTCCGCTCCATGGTGTCAAGGTGCTCGAACTCGCGCGCATCCTCGCGGGGCCATGGGCGGGGCAATTGCTCGGTGATCTGGGGGCAGAGGTGATCAAGGTCGAAAGTCCGGCCGGCGATGACACCCGCACATGGGGCCCGCCGTTCGTGGCCAACGCCGATGGGTCACGCGATGCCGCTTATTATCACGCCTGCAATCGCGGTAAAAAATCGATCATCGCCGATTTCACCAAGGCGGAGGATGTCGCGCGGGTCAAGCGCCTCGCGGCCGAGGCCGATGTGGTTATCGAGAATTACAAGGTTGGCGGCCTCGCCAAATATGAGTTGGATTACGCCTCGCTCGCCGCGCTCAACCCAGCGCTGATCTATTGTTCGATCACCGGTTTTGGGCAGGATGGCCCCTATGCGCCTCGCGCGGGTTATGATTTCGTCGCCCAGGGGATGAGCGGAATCATGGACTTGACCGGTGAGTCGGTGGGTGAACCGCAAAAAATCGGCGTTGCTTTTGCCGACGTGTTTACCGGCACCTATGCGACGGTCGCGATTCAGGCGGCGCTGCTGATGCGCGCGCGCACCGGGCTAGGCCAGCATATCGATATGGCGCTGTTCGATGTGATGACCGGGGTGCTCGCTAACCAGTCGATGAACGCGCTGGTCGGGGCTGAGCAAGGCCTGCCCGGCCCGACGCGGATGGGCAATTCGCACCCCAATATCGCGCCCTATGCGGTGTTTCCGGTCCGCGACGGCTGGTTCATATTGGCGACGGGTAACGATGCACAGTATCGCGCCGCGTGCGATGTTTTGGGGCTGGGCGAGGCGCGCGATGAACCGCGCTACGCCACCAATGCGCTGCGGCTGGCCAACCGCGATGCGCTCACCGCCATCATCAGCGCGGCAACGGCCACGTGGAACCGCGATGCTCTGCTTGGGGCGCTGGAGGGTGCAGGCGTGCCCGCCGGGCCGATCAACACCGTGGCCCAAGCGCTGACCGATCCGCAGATCGCGGCGCGCGCCCTGGTGGCCGATGCCCCGCGTCGCGACGGCGTGCATGTGCCGAGTGTGCGCACGCCGATCCGCTTTTCGAATGCTAGCCTTGCCGATCCGGTGGCGTCGCCGACATTGGGGATGGATGACGAAGCGACGAATGGATTTACTTGCAACTAACCATTGCCGCCTGCCATTCTCACGCCCATAAGTAGACAATGCTGTCGCAAAAAACCCGTTACACCATTCGCGCTCTGCAGCATCTCGCCGACCGCTATGGCCAAGGGCCGGTGCCCTTGAGCGACATTGTCGAGGCGCAGAATATCCCGGCCAAGTTCCTGACCGTCATCCTGTCCGAAATGGCGCGCGCGGGCGTGGTGGCGACGCAGCGCGGGCAGGGCGGCGGATATTGGCTGGGGGTGCCACCGGTCGATGTGCGCTACGGCGACATTGTCCGCCTGACGCGCGGCAGCATCGCGCTGGTCCCGTGCGCCAGCCGCTTTGCCAAGGTCAAATGCAAAAACTGCCTGCCCGAGGTGGACTGCCGCCTGCGCAAGCTGATGCTGCTGGTGCGCGACGAAACGGCGGCAGTGCTCGACCGATTGACGCTGGCCGACGCGATTGATGTCGGGGAATTGGTTTAGGCCACAAACGTATATCCCCGTTCGTCATTGCGAGGGGCCGAAGGCTCCGTGGCAATCCAGTATCTCTGGCACCAGACTGGATTGCTTCGCTTCACTCGCAATGACAGTTCTGTAATAGCGCCACGCTGGACGGCTCCGGCCTTCGCCGGAGCACAGTTCCTCACGCCAGCAATTCGACATCCCAATATAGCCAGTCGACCCAGCTTTCGTGCAGGTAATTGGGCGGAAAGCGGCGGCCATGACCTTGCAGCTGCCAGTTGGTCGGGCGGTAAGGCGTCTCGAACAGCCGCATATGCGCTTGGGCTGGGGTCCGCCCGCCTTTCCTAAGGTTGCACGGGCTGCACGCGGTGGCGACATTTTCCCATGTGGTCCGCCCGCCCAGGCGGCGCGGGACGACATGGTCGAAGGTCAAGTCTTTGGCCGACCCGCAATATTGGCACTGGAACCGGTCGCGCAAAAACAGGTTGAACCGCGTGAAGGCGGGAAATTGCGACGGTTTCACATATTGCCGCAACGCGATGACACTGGGGATTTTCATCGTCTGGTTCGGCGAATGTATTTCGCGTTCATAGCATTCGATGATGTCGACGCGGTCGAGGAACACCGCCTTGATCGCGGTCTGCCACGGCCATAGCGACAGCGGGTAATAGCTGAGCGGCGTGTAATCGGCGTTGAGCACCAGCGCATGACATTGGTCTGGGTGGCGATGGAGGTCAGGATGGAACATGGTCGTTACGGCCCGCAGCGTTCATCAACACGCGGCCTATGCCTCCAGCGTGCGACAGCTGTGTTACACTATGAATGAAGGCGCGGCGTCAAGGGGGTAAATGACAGGCGCATCATTATATTGTGGTGTGATGGCGCGCGAACCACAGCATATGGCAAGCGATTGCCGCTTGGCACTGGCGGGGCGACGGGCTATCATGGCCACATGAACTGGCTCATCATAATCCTCATTATCGTGTCGGCCGGATTTGTGCTGTTCAGCCTGATCCGTGGCCTCGTCTATTTCGTTCGCGCCAGCGATGCGGTTCATGAAGGCGGGCATGAGGGGACTGGCCCCAGCGCAATGCACCTGATGCAGAACAAGATGATGTTCGCGCGCGTCAAATGGCAGGCGATCACCGTCGTGCTGCTGATCGTGCTGGGGTTCATCGCCTCGTCGCGATAGGGCGGCTGCACGCGATATGGTCAAACTCAATAAGATATACACCCGCACTGGCGACGCTGGCACCAGCGGCCTTGTCGATGGGTCGCGCCTGTCCAAGGACGACGCGCTGTTCGCCGCCATCGGCGATGTGGACGAGGCGAATAGCGCCCTTGGTGCCGCGCTACTGGTCGCAGACGGGGTGATGGCACAGCGGCTTAGCGTCATCCAAAACGATTTGTTCGACCTGGGCGCCGACCTTGCTACGCCTGCGGGCGCGGTAGGCGACCCGTTCGCGCCGGGTGAAATGGCGCTGCGCATCACCCCGGCGCAAGTCGCACGCTTGGAGCGTGAGATTGACGCGATGAACGAGGGCTTGAGCCCGCTCACCAGCTTCATCCTACCCGGCGGCAACGAGAGCGCAGGCCGACTGCATGTCGCGCGTGCCGTCACGCGGCGCGCGGAACGCAGCGCGGTGGCGGCGGCGGGGGCTCACGCGCTCAACCCGGCGGCACTCGCTTACCTCAACCGCCTGTCGGACTGGCTGTTCGTCGCGGCGCGGGCGGCCAATACAGGCGGCGCGGGCGATGTGCTATGGGTGCCGGGCGCATCGCGCTAAAGCGTTTTGAAGTCAGGCGACGCTCGCCTGACGACTTGCAAAACGCGGCGAAAAGGGGCCGTGCGTGAGCAGACACTATTCGATATTGGCAACCCATGTGACAATCCTGCCCAATACCCCGCGACATTCGCGCATTTCACCATAGTAAGTCAGGCGAAAGCGCGCTCCGTCCCATGCATATTCATAACTTATTCCACAATCGCCAATTCCACGCCCTTTGGAAAAACCACCCATAGAACGCGATTCGGCTGACCAATCGGCGAAGGGGAGAAGTCTTGCGCCATTGGGGGTGCCGCTGTCATGGTCGCTGGCGGTCACATCGTCAAATTGTGCCAGAGTCCACTGCGCACGCCCCGCCACCCGCTGTCCGATATAGGCGACTGCATCGCTATTATAGGCGTATATATTGCAATACAGGAGAAACAGGCTGTGTCTGGCGTCAAGCCTGACGGCCGCCTCGTGCCATTCCGCCGCCGTTTCGGCTGTGATGGTGCACCCCGAAGCTGCGGCCATTGTCGCCCTCTGTGCGGGGCTGGGCTGGAGCGCTGGTGCGGTGCTCGCGGGGGCGCGCCGGATGACCGGCAGAGCAGGCGGCGGCGGCACAGCCGACGCGGGGTGCCGCCCGGTGCGGACCAGCGCCGTTACGGTGTCGAGCCGCACCTGTGCCTCATCCATCGCCAGCATCGTCGCACTTATGCCGCTGAGCGACATCGACGCGACATCGCGGCCCCGTGCATTGCGCAGGTGCAGGCTTGCCCCGCGCCGCAAGGCTTCCACTTGCCTTTGATTCAATCGCCAACGGATTTCGTGGCCCGCTACGGGGGCAGCGATATTGCCAAACAAAATGTCGCCGCGATCAGTGACCAGTTGCAACGGGGCGTGCGCATATTCTGCCGGCCGGGTGGTAGCGTCATATTCGGGGATGAGGACAAGGATGACGGGTGCATTGGCCGCTGGTTCCCGCGCAATTTCGATCGAAAAGGCGCGTTCAAAGTCATCATTATAATTGACTGCGCGGCACCGCCGCCCATTGTCGCACCCCATCCCCCAATCGCCAAAGCTGCGCACTTCGGCAGGGCGCACGCGCGCCCTGGAATCCGCATCCGCGCTGATTGCAGTCCCCATGGTTGCTCCCAGACTCGCCGCCACCCCTAAAACCAACCGAACCCATGTCATGCTCTGGTGTCCCCCTGCTCATCCGCTATAGGCAAGCAGCATAGTAAGGAATAAGGGAAGATGAAGCAATGAAGGTCATTGGCGTTATCGGGGCGGGACAGATGGGCGCGGGCATCGCGCAAGTGGCGGCGCAATCTGGCTATCATACTGTTTTATCAGACATTTCTCTGGATCGTGCCGAGGCGGGCAAGGCGGCGATCATCGGGCAGCTTCAGCGCCAAGTGGACAAGCGCAAGCTGGACCAAAGCGACGCCGATGCGGCGTTGGCGCGCATTCAACCTGTGGCGGACATGGCCGCCTTTGAGTCCTGCGACCTCGTCATCGAAGCGGCGACCGAGCGCGAAGAAATCAAGCGCGCAATTTTCGCCAGCGTCGGGGCACACCTTTCCGCCACAGCTATCCTCGCCACCAACACCAGTTCGATCCCGATTACGCGGCTGGCGCAGGCCGCGAGCGATGCGGCGCGTTTCATCGGCGTTCATTTCTTCAACCCTGTGCCGGTGATGGGCCTGGTTGAAATCATCCGGGGGCTGGCGACCAGCGACGCGACATTGGCCAGCGTCGAGGCGTTTGGGCGCCGCCTTAGCAAGGAAATTGTTCACGCTAATGACGCGCCGGGCTTCATCGTCAACCGGGTGCTGATGCCGATGATCAATGAAGCGGTGTTCGCGCTGGGCGAAGGGGTGGCGAGCATGCGCGACATCGATACGGCGTGCCGCCTCGGCCTCAACCACCCGATGGGGCCGCTGACGCTTGCGGACTTTATCGGGCTCGACACCTGCCTCGAAATTATCCGCGTGCTCCACAGCGGCACCGGCGACCCCAAGTTCCGCCCCGCGCCGCTCTTGGTCAAATATGTCGAGGCGGGCTGGCTCGGCAAAAAGGCGGGGCGCGGCTTTTATGACTGGTCGGGCGCGGAGCCGGTGCCGACAAGACAGGGGCCAACGCGGTGAGCGGGTTCGATCCACAAACACTTGAGTTTTATTCGTCCGAGGCACCCGTTTACACGGCGAGCGGCAAGGACGGCTCGTTTCGACATCTGGAACCATTCCTCGCGCTGCTCGCGCCCGGTGCGTCGATTCTCGAACTCGGCTGCGGCGGCGGATACGATGCTGCTTTTATGATCGCGCGTGGTTTTGAAGTCGATGCGACCGATGGCGTTCCAGAAATGGCGGCTAAGGCACAGGTGCTGCTCGACCGCCCGGTCCGCACCATGCGATTTGACGAGCTTGACGCGACAGGGCGCTATGATGCGGTGGTTGCTTCGGCTTCTTTACTTCATGTTCCGCGCGGTGATCTGTCAGATATTGTTGAGCGCATATGGCGCGCGCTTAAGCCCGGCGGTTGGCATATCGCCAGTTACAAGGGCGGAGGTGTTGAAGGGCGAGACGGCTTTGGCCGCTATTTCAACTATCTGTCGCAAGACGAGCTGGCCGCGCACTACGGTGTTGCGGGTCACTGGGCTACCATGGAGATCGATGGATATATGGGTGGCGGTTATGACAGAAAGCCGGGGCCGTGGTTGACAATAACAGTGCAAAAGCCTTGACCTCTCCTGTGTTGCCATAATAAAACAGCCGCCATCTCCCCCGAAAGGATTTTTCCCATGCGCCACCTTGCTCTGCTGACTTTACCCCTGCTCGCCATAGCATCGCCAGCTTTTGCGCAGCACATGGAGCATCACGATCATGCGATGACATCGGCAACGCCCGGCGCGCCTTACACCAGCCCGCGCATTGCGGTCGAAGTGGTGGGTGAGGGGCCGGACGTCATCCTGATCCCCGGGCTTGGCTCAACCCCCGATGTGTGGCGGGCCACGGTCGCGGCGCTGCCCGGCTATCGCTACCATCTGGTGCAGGTCAAGGGCTTTGCTGGCGTCCCCGCCGAAGCCAATGCAACGGGAGAGGTTGTGCATCCGGTGGCGGGCGAGATTGTCCGTTATATCGCCGAAAATCACCTCGATCATCCGACGTTGGTCGGCCATTCGATGGGCGGGACGATCGCGATGACGGTGGCGACCCACCACCCAGAAAGCGTCGGCAAATTGATGGTCGTCGATATGTTCCCGTTCATGGGCGCGCTGTTCGGCGGGCCAACCGCCACCCCCGATTCTGTCCGCCCGATTGCCGAAGCGATGCGCACCGGGATTGCGGGAGGGAGCGGCGATGCGCGCCGCGCGCAGATCGAACAGATTGTCGCGGGCATGGTCAACACTGTCGCCGAGCGGCCAGCGATTGCCGCCGCATCGCTGGCGAGCGACCCCGCGACATCGGGCCAGTCGATGTACGACCTTATCACCACCGATCTGGGCCCAGGGCTGGGCCGCTTTACCGGACCGATGAACGTTCTGTGGGCGTGGCGCGAGGGTTCTCCGCTGGACCAACCGACCTCGGAAGCCTTTTATCGCGCCGCCTATGCCCGCGCACCCCAAGCGGTGGTGACCTATATCCCAGCCTCCGCGCATTTCATCATGCAAGACGCGCCGGAGCGGTTTCAGGCCGAGCTACGGACGTTTTTGAGCGCGCCGGTGCAGCAGATGCCAGTGGGAACGGTGGCCCCGGCAACCACGGCTCCGTAGCGCACGCCGATCAGTTCAACGGACTGCAGCGACAGTGGCGCGCACATGATCGTGATGTTTGTGCCATATACCCCACACATATGTCCCCCATAATCTGACAATTCGCGTATGGTCATCGGCACTCGTGGCCGCAATGACCGACAGAACAGTGACCGCATCCGCTGTGTTGCCGAGAGCCGCGGGTGGCGCAAGCCATGGCAATTGGGCTGGAAATTTGGTCAATGCGGCGATGATGTTACGGGCGTAGGAGCCGGAGCGATGTTCTTCGATAGTCACAAAAAGGCCTGCGAGGTGGACATTGATTGACTGGGCAGTTCGCGGTTCAGGGCAACCGGGGTGCTGTGCGGCATAAGCATCAACTGAAATGCGGTGCGTGTCGCCCATTAGCTCAGGGGTTGTATATTCACGGGCTAACACCTCGCCAAACACTGCCCAGCATCGGGGTGAGGCGCCAAGATATGCGTGGGTGGCACTTCCGCCTTCGGTGGCGTCGAAGGCTGCTCCGCACCCTTGGCATACCTCTCTCATCTCTGGCCCTAAATACTCAACATCAAGCCAGCGAGCGCGGCCGACATCAGGTTCGACAGCGATCCGGCGATCAGCGCCTTGATGCCGAGCCGTGCGATCATCGGCCGCTGGTTGGGGGCCAGGTTGCCCGTCACCGCCATCTGGATCGCGATCGACGAAAAATTGGCAAAGCCGCATAACGAGAATATCACCACAGCGACGGTGGCGGGGGACAGCGTGCCCTGTACCTCGCGCAGCTCGATGAAGGCGACAAATTCGTTGAGCACCATCTTGGTCCCGAACAGTCCGCCCGCGGTATCCGCCTCGGCCCATGGCACGTTGAGCATCACCATGACCGGCCGGAACAGCGTGCCGAGCAGCGCCTGAAAGCTGAGGTCTGGGTAACCGAACCAGCCGCCGATGCCGCTTAATATGCCGTTGGCGAGCGCGACCAGCGCGACGAACGCCAGCACCATCGCGCCGACCGCCACCGCGAGCTTGACCCCGGTCTGCGCGCCCTGGGCGGCGGCCATGATGATGTTGGCGGGGGCTTCCTCGTCATGGCTGGCGACGGCGAGTTCGACCGGTTCGATACCGATGTCCTTGGGGTCGTCGGGCATCATGATTTTGGCCATCAGGATGCCGCCGGGTGCCGACATGAAACTGGCGGCGAGGAGGTAAGGCAGCAATTGCTCGCCGATCATGCTGGCATAGGCGCCCAAGATCGTTCCCGCGACCCCGGCCATGCCGACGGTCATGATCGTGAACAGTTGGGCGGGGGTGAGGCCAGCGAGGTAAGGGCGGATGACCAGCGGGCTTTCGCTCTGTCCGACAAAGATGTTGGCCGCCGCGCCCAGGCTCTCAACGCGGGTGATGCCGGTAACGAGCTTGATCGCGCCGCCGACCCATTTGATGATGAACTGCATGATGCCAAGGTAATAAAGCACCGAAATGAGCGACGCGAAAAAGATGATGACCGGCAATGCGGCGATGGCAAAGCTGTGCCCGCCAATCGCGGGGCCCGCAATCGGACCAAAGATAAAGTCCGTTCCCGCCTTGGCATAGCCCAATAGGTTGGAGACGCCCTGGCTCATCCCGCCGATAACCGCGCGGCCCCACGGGGTGTAGAGCACGAGGAAGGCAATGGCGGTTTGCAGCGCGAAGGCCGCGCCGACCACGCGCGGGCGGATCCACTTGCGGTTCGAGGAGAGCAACAGCGCCACGGCCAGTATGATGACGATACCGCCCAGCCCGATCAGCAATTTCTGGAAATCAATCATGCCTGTCCCACTCCCTTTGCGCCGTTCGGCACAGATGCTTGTGGAATATGGGCATAGCCGCTGTTCGCGCGCGTGCAACCATTGATCATCAATGGGTCTGGTAGAGAGCCGAACGCGCTATAAGTGCAAAGCCCATCGCGCACCCGACCCTCCTTGTGGCTAAACGGCAAACGGAGGCGATTATTCCGCGCTTTTCCCATGAGGGAAAAACCGCTAGTGGGTGGTCATGACAGATCAAACCAGCTCCGCCGCTGCCCAAGCATCCGCACCGCAGGCGCCGTTCACCCGCTCGCTATTGCTGTTCTCGTTATTTTATGGCGGCATGGTCACGCTGGCCGGTGTGCTGGGTGCCAAACAGGTGACATTGGGGCCATTGGTGGTCGAGGCCGGGATATTCCCGTTTCTGACGCTGGTGGGTATTTCGAGCGGGATCGCCGAACTGCATGGCAAGGACATTGCTGATCGACTGGTGCGCTATGGCTTCATTCCGCTGGTCGGGGCGATAGTGATGACGCTGTTTGTGCTCCAGCTGCCAACCGATCCGGGCATGTATGAACCGGCCAAAGCGGCGTTCCCGACGATATTGGGCCAAAGCTGGCGGATGATGGCGGCGGGGATCATTTCCTACGGCACATCGGTGACGCTCAATGTGTGGATTTTCGACAGGCTGCGCACCAGCGGCGGACCCTTTGCCAAGCTGCGCGGCTTTATTGCGGCGGCCCTGTCGCAGATCGTCGATACGCTGCTGTTCATCTCCATTTCTTTTTATGGGGTGCGGCCGATCATGGACATCATGGTCGGCCAGATGATCGCCAAGGTGTTGCTGTCTGCGGTCATGGTTCCGGCCATCATCTGGTTCGTGGTGTGGCGGGGCCGCAAGCTCGATGCCGGAGCTGCTGCTGCATGAGCGTGACCGCCGACCCTGCCATCGCCGCCAAAGCGGAAACGCTGGTCGAAGCGTTGCCCTATCTGCAACGCTATGCCGGCAAGACCTTCGTCATCAAATATGGTGGCCACGCGATGGGCGACCCCGATGCCGCGCGCGATTTTGCTGCGGATATTGTGCTGCTGAAGGCGATCGGCATCAACCCGGTGGTGGTCCATGGCGGCGGGCCGCAAATTGGCGCGATGCTCGATAAATTGGGCGTGCCGTCCAGCTTTGTCGATGGGCTGCGCGTGACCGACGCCGAAACCGCCAAGATCGCCGAAATGGTGCTGTCGGGCGGGATCAACAAGGAAATTGTCAGCTGGATTGGTCAGGCGGGCGGGCGCGCGATCGGCCTGTCGGGCAAGGATGCGCGGCTGGTGACCGCGCAGCGCCTGCGCCGCACCAAGCGCGACCCCGATAGCAATATCGAAAAGGTCATTGACCTCGGCTTTGTCGGCGAGCCCGCGCATGTTGACCGTAGCGTCATCGACACCCAGGTCGCGGCGGGGTTGATCCCGGTCATCGCACCGATTGCGGTGGGCGATGACGGCGCGACCTATAATATCAACGCCGACACGATGGCCGGCGCGATTGCGGCGGCACTGGGCGCGGCGCGGCTGTTCCTGCTGACCGATGTCGCAGGCGTGCTTAACAAGCAGGGCAATCTCATCACCGATCTGACACCAGAAAGCATCGCGCGGCTGAAGGCCGACGGCACGATCAGCGGCGGGATGATGCCCAAGATCGACACCTGCGTCCACGCGGTGGTCGGCGGGGCCGAGGCGGCGGTGATCCTCGACGGGCGGGTGGCGCATGTCGTCTTGCTCGAAATCTTTACCCAGGCGGGAGCGGGAACGCTGGTCCGCCGCGCGAAATAGGGCTGAACGACTATGCTGGCATTAAAACTGATCGAGGTTTTCGACATCATCCTTCAGGTCGCTTCGACCATCATCCTGGTGCAATTCATCCTCTCGTTGCTGATCGTGTTCAACGTGGTCAGCATGCAGAACGACCTGGTCCGCAATATCACCGCCACGCTCGATACGCTGACCGAACCGATGTATCGGCCGATCCGCCGGATCATGCCCGATACCGGTGCGATCGATCTGTCGCCGATGGTCGTGCTGATCCTCATCCGCATCATCCAGGGGCCGGTGCTGGGCTATTTTGCCGCGCTGGCCATGGGGGCGACGTGACCGCAAAGATTTTCGACGGAAAGGCGTTTGCCGCCGATTTGCGGAGCCGCGTAGCGGCGCGGGTCGCGGGTTTTGTCGATGCCGTTGGCCGCGCGCCGGGGCTTGCGGTGGTGCTGGTCGGCGACGATCCGGCGAGCCAAGTCTATGTGCGCAACAAGGCAAAGCAGACCGCCGAATGCGGGATGGCCAGCTTTGAGCATCGCCTCGCCGCCGACACCAGCGAAAAGGATTTGCTCGCGCTCATCACCCAGCTCAACGTCGATGCGGGGGTCGATGGCATCCTCGTGCAACTGCCGCTGCCCGGGCATATCGATGAACGCGCGGTTCTGAGCGCCATTGCCCCGGCAAAGGATGTCGACGGCTTTCACGTCATCAACGCCGGACGGCTGGCGACCGGCGGCGACGCGCTGGTGCCGTGCACGCCGCTCGGCTGTTTGATGCTGCTGCGCGACACGATTGGCGGCTCAGGCGGCGATCTCGCGGGGATGGAGGCGGTGGTGATCGGCCGCTCGAACATCGTCGGCAAGCCGATGGCGCAATTGCTGCTGGGGGCGGATTGCACGGTGACGGTGGCGCACAGCCGCACGCGCGATCTGCCCGGCGTGGTGCGGCGCGCCGATATTGTCATCGCGGCGGTCGGCCGCGCGGAGATGGTGCGCGGCGACTGGATAAAGCCCGGTGCGACCGTCATCGACGTTGGCATCAACCGTATTGAGGGCGAGGGCGGCACAACCAAGCTGGTCGGCGATGTCGCCTTTGCCGAGGTGGCGGCGGTCGCGGGCGCGATCACCCCGGTGCCGGGCGGGGTCGGGCCGATGACCATCGCCTGTTTGCTGCGTAACACGCTGGTCGCCGCGCATCGTCGCGCCGGCCTTGCCGACCCAGAGGGGCTGTGATGATAAGATTTTTCCTCGCTCTCCTGCTGGCGCTCCCTGCCGCTCCTGTGGCCGCGCAGGAAGCATCGCTTGAAGCGGCGGCGCAGCAAGTGATCGCAACCGAGCACGCGTTCGATGCCGCCGCCGCGCGCGATGGCCAATGGACCGCATTTCGCGCCTTTGCCGCCGCGGATGCGACGATGTTCACGCCGCAGCCCGTCAATGCGCAAACATGGCTGAGCGGCCGCGCCGATCCGCCGCACAGCGTCCGCTGGCAACCGCATGAGCTGTTCATCTCGTGCGATGCGACGCTCGCGGTGACAACCGGGGCGTGGCAACGCGCCAATGGCAATTTTGGTTATTTTACGACGGTTTGGCGCAAGCAGGCAGACGGCATATGGAAATGGGTGCTCGACCATGGCGATGAACTGACGGCGGCGCGCACTGCGCCCGAAGCACCTGTCGTGCACCTGCCTGATTGTTCCCGTTCCCGACAAAGAATGGGAATGATTGTTAATGCGGGCACAGAATCCGGAACCTACTACGCAGACGACAATAGCCTTTGGGTAAGTTGGTGGATCGATCGCGATAGTGTCCGACGGGTTGAAGGTCGATATTACCGGGGCATCTGGACTCGTGTTCTCATAAAAGACAGAGTCATGCAGAATGTAGTCGCCGCGCCATGATAGACCTGTTCATCTCGGCCTTTGTCACGCTGTTCGTGGTCATCGACCCGCCGGGCTGTGCGCCGATCTACGCCAGCCTGACCAGCGGGGCCGATGCGCGCCAGCGGCGCGTCATGGCAGTGCGCGCGACCCTCATTTCGGGCCTGATCCTTGTTGGTTTTGCGCTGTTTGGCGAAGACCTGCTGCGTGCGCTGCATATTGATCTCGACAGTTTCCGCATCGCTGGCGGCATCATGCTATTCATCATCGCGGTCGACATGGTGTTTGAAAAACGCACCGAACGCCGCGAAAAACGCGCCGAAGGCGTGCGTGCGACGCCAGAGGTCGAGGATGTTTCGGTGTTCCCGATGGCGATGCCGATGATCGCCGGGCCGGGCTCGATCGCCTCGGTGATGCTGTTGGTGTCGCAGAACGAGGGGCTGGAGCGCGCGGGCGTGATTTTTGGCGCGCTACTGAGCGTGTTGCTGCTCACCCTCGCCGCGTTGCTCGCCGCCGGGCCGATCATGCGCGTGGTTGGCGGCAAGGCAGAGGCGGTGGTGACGCGGTTGCTTGGCGTATTGCTCGCCGCGCTCGCCGCGCAATTCGTGATCGACGGGCTCAAGGCCAGCTTCATGGGCGCCACCTGATGGGCAATTTCCCATGGGGCGATGTGGCGGTTATCCTTGCGCTGGTGGCGATCAACGGCCTCTTGTCGATGTCCGAACTGGCGATAGTCTCGTCGCGCCGCCCACGGCTCGAGGCGATGGCGGCGCGTGGCAGTGGCGGGGCCGAGGCCGCGCTCACCCTTGGCGCAGAGCCGGGGCGCTTCCTCTCCAGTGTCCAGATCGGCATCACCCTGGTTGGCATCATTGCCGGCGCTTATTCGGGGGCGTCGCTGGGCCATCCGGTCGCGCTGCTTTTGCGCAGCGGCTTTACCCTGACGCCGCAAATGGCCGAAACCGTGGCGTTTGTGCTGGTCATTTCGCTGACCACCTATCTGTCGCTGGTTATCGGCGAACTGGTCCCCAAACAATTTGCGCTGCGTTCACCCGAACGGATAGCGGCGGTGGTGGCGCGCCCGATGCAAGCGATCGCCCGCGTGACCGCGCCGCTGATCTGGCTGCTCGACGGCAGCAGCGCACTGATCTTTGCGGCGCTTGGCATTGGCCGGACAAGCGAGGACAAGGTGACGGCCGAGGAACTGCACCTCGTGGTCGCCGAGGCCTCGCGCTCTGGCGTGATCGAGGAGAGCGAACGCGCGATCATTTCGGGCGTCGTGCGGCTCGCGGATCGTCCGGTGCGCGAAGTGATGACCCCGCGCCCGCAAGTCGACTGGATCGACGCCGATGCCGACGCCGATGCCATCCGCGAACGGTTAATTGCGACCCCGCACACGCGCATTCCCGTGGGCGAAGGGTCGGTCGATGCGCTGATCGGTGTGGTGCAGGCGCGCGACATCGCGGTGGCATTGTTCAAGGGTCAGGCGATCGACCTCAGGCAATTGCTGCGCAAGGCCAGCGTGATCCCCGACCAGATCGACGCGATGGACGCGCTCACCGCACTGCGCGAGGCCGAGGTGCCGGTGCTGTTCGTCCACGACGAATATGGCCATTTTGACGGGCTGGTGACGCCGTCTGATCTGTTGTCTGCGATTGCCGGCGAGTTTGCATCGGATCAGGACATCGGCACCGATCCGCACATCGTGGCGCGCGCCGACGGAAGCTTGCTGGTGTCAGGGTCAACTCCTGCCGATACTCTGGCCGACAGGTTGGGGCTGAGCCTGCCCGACGAGCGCGACTATGCGACGGTTGCTGGCTTTGCGCTCGAACAGCTCAAACATTTGCCGACGGTTGGTGAGCTATTCAAGCACCAAGGCTGGGCGTTTGAGATTGTCGATATGGACGGCCGCAAGATCGACAAGTTGCTGGTGTCGGAGTCAGATTAGCGTGATTTCGAGCGAGATGGGAATAGAGGGAATCTATCTCAATCCGTTCGCCCTGAGCTTGTCGAAGGGCCGTTCTTCGCTGTGTGCCGCCGGAAATATAACGACGATGCTTCGACAGGCTCAGCATGGACGGGTTTTGGTTCAATAGTCCAACCTGAGCCTAGCGATTCTCGCTGCCAACCTCGCCGAACTTGGCGGCAAAGGCGGCGTGGTCGCCTCGGCTGAGCAGGCCCGCCTGCTCAACCCACGCATCGCGGCCAATTCGGCCCTTGAAACTGCCGAGGAAGCGGTCAACCTCGCCAATTTCGGATACGCCCCACGCGGCAATCTGGTCGAACCGCGTCACGCCGAGCGAGATCAGCAGCGCGTTGAGCTTTGGCCCGACACCCTTGATGAGCGTCAGGTCGTCCGCCGCGCCCACCGCTGCGGCAATCGCGGGGCGTTCTTCGCTTGGTGCCACCACAGGCGTGGGTTCGGGGACGGGCGCGACAAAGGCAACCGGCTTGGCCGCCTCAATCACCGGCTTGGCGGGCTCTAACCGCGCCGGGGCTGGGCTTCGCGCGTCATCGTCAATATCGATCGACGGGGCCGAAACGCGCGCGTGCAGCCAAATCCACGCTGCGGTCGCAATACCGATCAGCAATGCGGCAAGGCAAAGATACCAATAGTCTGTGGCCCAGCTAATCATGTGCGTCATCCCCATCATCGCCGCCACAGCGGCATCATATAAAAAGCCTGTTACGCCTGTTCGTTGCGGCCCCACAACAGCCAGCCAAGGCCAAGGCCAATCGCGAAAAACAGCATCAGGACCAACAGCGATTCGAGCAGCAAAGACATCGTCATTCCCCCGTTGGTGCGGCTGGTGTCGCAGCATTCGCCGCCGCAGCCGTGCTTGAAACATGAAACTCGATCCGGCGATTGGCGGCGTTGGCCGCTGCACCGCCGCCCGCGACCTTGGGCTGGGTGGAGCCAAATCCGTGCGCCACCATATGCGATGCGGCGACGCCCTTGGCGCTCAGCGCCGCGACAACCGCATCGGCGCGCGCCTGGCTCAGCGTCTGGTTATTGGCCGGATTGCCCATCGCATCGGTATGGCCCGCCACCTCGACCACCACACCGGCGCACGGGCCAAGCGCGGCCGCCAGCGCGTCGATCAGGCCGCTGGAATCGGGGCTGATATAGGCCGAGCCAGAGCGGAACTGGATGGTCTGTCCGGTGATAGCGGCATCGACCTGTGCCTGGCAATTGGCGACAGTCGCCGCGCTGGCGGGGGCTTCGGCCGGGGCAGCGGCGGTTGCCGCCGCACCATCATCGGCCCAGCGTGCATCGGCAACCCCTGGCACAGCGCGCACCGCGGCGAGCAGGCTCTCCTTCGTCGCGGCATCAGCGGCACCGGACAGCGTGGCAATGCGGGTCAGCATCGGTTCGCGGCCAAAAGCAACCGTAACGCCAGTTCCTCCGGCATTGCCCAGCGCGGTTTCAGCCCCGCTTTGCAATTTATCGACAAAGCCTGTGCCCAGATGCAGCCAAGAGTGGCTGGCCATCGCCATCAGCGCGGTTGCGCCAGCCCCGACAAGCATTTTAGTGATCGCGTTCATGCGCATTTCCCCACGGCACTTTGGCGGCCTGATGCGCATTTCATGCCGCAAATGTGGGGGATATGCAAATCGTCAAATGGCGAGGGCACTGGCCTCTCTCGCCACCGCTCGCCAGCCAATGTCGCGGCGGAAGAATCCGCTCGCAAAATCAATGCGCTCGATTGCCGCATAGGCGCGGGCCTGTGCTTCGCGTACCGTCGCCCCGCGCGCCGTCACGCTCAAAACGCGCCCGCCATCGGCGATCATTTGTCCTTCCCACACCCCGGTTCCCGAGTGAAAGATGCGCACATCCTGCGAATCATCCTTTGATTCGGGGATGGATTTGGGCAGGTTGATCGCCCCGCCCGTCGCGGGGTGCGCGGGGTATCCATGCGCCGCCATCACCACCGTCAACGCCGTGTCAGCGGAAAATTGCGGCAGCGGCATGTCGCCCAGCCGCCCCTCGGCGACGCCGAGCAGCAATGCGGCCAAATCTCCTCGATACCGCATCATCAACACCTGGGCCTCGGGGTCGCCAAAGCGGCAATTATATTCGATCAGCTCCGGCCCATCGGCGCACAGCATCAACCCCGCGAACAATATCCCGACATAAGGCGTTCCGGCATCGCGCAGCGCACGCACGGTCGGCTCGATAATCTCGGCCATCACCCGGGCCTCAAGCGTCGGGGTCAGCACCGTTGCTGGGCTATAGGCGCCCATCCCGCCGGTATTGGGGCCGGTGTCGCCCTCAAAGACGCGCTTGTGATCCTGCGCCGAACCGAACGGCACAACATTTTTGCCATCGCTCAGCGCGAAGAAGCTGACCTCCTCGCCCTCCATATAGTCCTCGACGATGACCGACGCACCCGCATCACCAAAGCCGCCACCGAACATGTCGTCTAATGCGGTGTGTGCTGCGTCCAATGTTTCGGCAATGATGACGCCTTTGCCCGCCGCAAGGCCGTCTGCCTTGATGACATAGGGGGCGGAAAAATCGGCAAGCCCCGCCAACGCTTCGGCCTTGGTCGAAAAATGTTCGTATCTGGCGGTGGGTATGGCGTGCGCGGCGCACAGTGTCTTGGTGAAGCCTTTTGACCCCTCAAGCTGTGCCGCCGCTTTGGATGGGCCGAACACCGCTATGCCCGCATCGCGCAGCACATCGGCCAGCCCCGCGACCAGCGGGCCTTCTGGTCCCACTATCACCAGGCCGATATTGAACCGCTGGCAAAAGGCGCGCACGGCGGCGTGATCGCTGCCGTCCATCGCCACCAATATCGCGTGGTGCGCGGTGCCGGGGTTGCCGTGCGCGGCATAGAGTGTATCGCACGATGGCGAGCTTGCCAGCTTCCACGCCAGCGCATGTTCGCGCCCGCCCGACCCGATGAGGAGGATATTCATTGCAGATGTCGACTCCCGATGAAGGCGAAAATGGCGCTGATGATGCGCGGCTGGTAGCGCATGAACGCAGCGGCGACAATGCCGCGCCGCTCAGCGTCGCCCAGCTGTCGGCTGCGATCAAGCGGGTGATCGAACAGGGCTTTGGCCATGTGCGCGTGCGCGGCGAGATTTCGGGTTTCAAACGTGCGGCGTCGGGCCATATCTACTTCGCGCTGAAAGACGCCGATGCCAAGATCGATGCGGTGATGTGGAAGGGCGCAGCGGCGCGCATCCCGTTCGCGGCCGAAGACGGGCTGGATGTCATCGTTACCGGGCGGATTACGACCTATCCTGGGCGGTCCAATTATCAGATTGTGGTCGAGGCGATGGAGCTGGCGGGTGAGGGCGCGCTGCTCGCGCTGCTCGAAAAAACCAAGGCGCGGCTGGCGGCGGAGGGGCTGTTTGATGCGGCGCGCAAACAGGCTCTGCCATTCCTGCCGCGCGTTATCGGGGTGGTGACATCGCCCACCGGCGCGGTGATCCGCGACATCTTGCACCGCCTGTCCGACCGGATGCCGACCCGCGTGCTGGTGTGGCCGGTGCTGGTTCAGGGCAATGGCGCGGCCGCACAGATTGCGGCGGCGATTGCGAGGCTCGATGCGCTTGATGGCACGGGGGAGGGTGGCGGAGGTATTCCGCGTCCTGACCTCATCATCGTCGCGCGCGGCGGCGGGTCGATCGAGGATCTGTGGGCGTTTAATGAAGAGGTGGTGGTGCGCGCGGTGGCGGCGTGCCGCATCCCGCTGATTTCTGCGGTCGGGCATGAGACCGACACGACGCTGATCGATTTTGCCGCCGATGTGCGCGCGCCGACGCCTTCGGCAGCGGCGGAAATGGCGGTGCCGGTTCGGGCGGAGCTTGCGGCCGAACTGGCGACGCGCGCCTCGCGGCTGGCGCGCGCATGGGCGCGGCAAATCGGTGCGCTGCGCGAACGGATGGGCGCGGTGGCCGATCGTCTGCCCTCGCTCGACCGCCTGCTGTCCCCGCAGCGCCAGCGGCTTGACGATGCGGCGGCGCGGCTGCCGAGCGCGTTCCGGCTGGTAATGGCGGGGGCTGGCGCGCGACTGGCGCAGGCATCGGCGGCGCTGCGCCTGCCCGCGCTCGAACAGCGGCTGGCGCGCGGACACGAACGGTTGGACGCGGCGTGGCGGTTGCTCGGCTCGCTCGACCCGCGCACCATGATGGCGCGCGGCTATGCGATTGTGCGCGATGCGACTGGCGCTCTGGTGACCTCGGCATCCTCGGCACGCAGTGCGCATGATTTGCGCCTTGGCTTTGTTGATGGCGAGGTTGCGGTGTCGGTCAGCGGCGACACGTCGCCGCCGACTCGAAAACCGCCCGCGCGGCCCTCCCCCGCTGGTGATACGGGGCAGGCGAGCCTGTTCGACTGAGCGGCTTAGCGGTTGGCGTTGTGGTTAGCATACTTGCATTTACCCGCATCGCTCGTGCATAAAGCACCCATGCTGATGTCAACCAATTCGCGCACCGCGCGCCTTTACTATCAACCCAATGGTTTCCGCATGCTCAGCCACGGCGACCATGTGCTGTGCGCAAAATCGGGCGCACCCATCGCGCTAGAAGAATTGCGTTACTGGTCGGTCGAGCATCAGCAAGCCTATGCCAGTTGCGCCATTGCGGTTGAAGCTCTTACGGGCAAGCGGCCCGCCACGGTTGGTTGACCCATTGCGGCTGAGCGCCTTTCCCGTTGCGCTGGCGGGCGGCCTGACCCCGTTGATGGCCGTGCTGGCCAGCTGTATCGGCCCAGCCAATGCGCAGACTTCGCCGGTACCGCCGTCCATCACGCGGCCCACGCCAAGAGCTGTAGCGCCGCCGCCATTGCCAGCACCACCAACAATCACGCTAGAGGCTGAGCAGGGCCATCAGGGCGATTTGTTGCGCGGGACCATTAGCCCCGCTGGCGCTGTGCTGACCCTGAACGGCGTAGCGATTGCCACCGCCAGCGACGGTCGCTTCATCATCGGCTTTGACCGCGATGCGACGGGCGAAGCGGTGTTGCGTTTGGCTCCGCGCAATGCTGTGGCAATTGAGCGTCGCATCACCATCGCGCCTCGGCAATGGTCGATCCAGCATATCAATACGCCGTCGCGCGGCGGCGCATCGAGCGACGCTGATTTTGAACGTCGCCGCCCGGGCGAACTAGCGCAAATGGGCGCGGCACGACGGACCGTGGTAACCAGCGATGGGTGGCGACAACGGTTCATCTGGCCCATTCAGGGGCGGATTTCAGGGGTGTTCGGATCGCAGCGCGTTTATCAGGGTGTGCCGGGCAATTATCATAATGGCGTCGATGTCGCCGCACCATCCGGCACCGCCTATGTCGCGCCAGCCGACGGGGTTGTCATCCTCGCCGCCACGACCCCGTTCACGCTCGAAGGCTATTTGCTGATGATCGACCATGGCATGGGTCTGTCGAGCGTGTTTCTGCATTCCAGTCGCCTTGATGTGCGCACCGGCGATGCTGTGCGCCAGGGGCAGCGTCTCGGCGCGGTCGGCGCGACCGGCCGGGCGACCGGACCGCATATGCACTGGGCGATGCGCTGGAACGGTCAGAAAATTGACGCCGCGCAGGTGGCGGGACCGATGGTGCGCTGAACGCAGATGACGTAATATAATTACGCGAGATTCGCGCCGATTGAAATGTCGTGCTGTGCCCCCCCCAATCCTGTGACAAATACGCCACAGGCTTGAAAAATGCCGAATATGCTGGCTGCTTTTGCTTTACTCCAATGCGCCCCCGGGCCAATTGTTGCCACAACCGGGGGTGTGCGCGTCGCGTGCGCTGCCTAGGGGGAAGCAACCAGACAAAGGAACTGGACTGTGAAAGTATCACGTATCGCTCAATTCAAGGCAGGCTCGGCTCCGCTCGTTCTTGGCCTCGCGCTCATCGCTTCGCCTGCATTCGCCCAGGATGCTGCTGAGGAAGACGAAGGCACCATCGTCGTAACCGGCTCGCGCATTGCGCGCCCCAACCTCGATTCGAACAGCCCGATCGCGGTCGTGACGGGTGAGCAGGTCACGGAAAATGCCGACATCACACTCGACACCTTCCTGAACACGTTGCCGCAGGTTAATCCGTCAGGCACCTCGACCTCGAATAATCCGGGTAATGGCGGTCAGTCGAACATCGATCTTCGCGGTCTTGGTTCCAACCGCAACTTGGTCCTGATTAATGGCCGCCGCCCGATGGTTTCGGCATCGAATCAGACCGTCGATCTCAACACCATTCCGCAAGGGTTGATCGAGCGTATCGAAGTTGTGACCGGCGGTGCTGGCGCGGCTTATGGTGCCGACGCTATTGCAGGTGTGGTCAACCTCATCCTCAAGGATGACTTCGAAGGTCTCGACCTTCGGGCAACCTATTCGAACACCATTCCCGAAACCGATGCCCGCGAATATCAGATCAGCGGCACCGTCGGCGGCAACTTCGCTGATGATCGCGGTAACATCGTATTTTCAGCTGAATATTCGAACCGTCAGGGCTTGATCAAGGCACAGCGCGCCTTTGCTGCGCAGGCGACTTCGACCACTGGCACCTTCCCGACCGGTCGTTACACACAAAGCGGCACCAACCCCATCAGCCAGGCCGCAATCGATGCGCTGTTCCTAAGCTATGGCGTTCCTGTCGGCTCCGGCCCTAACGGGACTTTGCTCGGCTTCAACTCTGACCGCACCTTGTTCGGCGTTGGTATTTTTAACAGCCCGAACAATGTTACCAACTTCCGCTACCCTCTGGATTCGGGCGCGAATCCGAATCTGCGCTTCTTCCCCGATTTCTACACCTACAATTTCGATATCGTGAACATTCTTGTTCTCCCGCTTGAGCGTAAATCCGCGTTCCTGCAGGGTAACTACGAAATCAACAACTCGTTCGATTTCTTCGTTCAGGCTGGCTACACCGACTATAGTTCGTCAACCGCACTTGCGCCGACACCTGTTGGCACGGGTATCGTCAACACGCTCAGCACGGCTTCTGGCCTCAATGCCCGTTCCCCGCTGGTTGCACCCGGTGGTCGTATCACTGGCTTGGTCGCTCCGACCACGAACCCGTTCGTGCCGACTGACCTGCTGACGCTGTTGAACACGCGGACCGGCGACGATGTCAATCTGACCGGAGTTGGCGCAGCCGAAGGTATTCGTATCGGCTATCGCTTCTTGCCAACTGGCCTGCGCGAGCAGCAGCTCGACAACCGCGTTCTACAGGGCCTCGCTGGGCTCCGCGGTGAAATCACTGATGGTTGGCGTTACGAAGCTTATTATAGCTGGGGCGAGACCACGATTGACCAGCAGGCCAGGGGTAATGTGAACGTTCAACGCGTTCAGCAACTGCTCGAAGCACCCGATGGCGGTGCCAGCCTTTGCGCAGGCGGTTTCAACCCATTTGGTATCCAGCCGCTGTCGGCAGCGTGCGTCGCCTTCGTCGATGAAGTTGGTGTAACCAAGACCAGCTTCACGCAGCGGATCGCTCAAGCTTATGTGACCGGCGAGCTGACCGAACTTCCCGGCGGCCCGCTTGGCGTTGTCATCGGCGTCGAATCGCGCAAGTTCCGCTACGCATTTGACCCGGGTTCGCTGTTCGGCCCAATCGCTGGTTTCAACACCAGCACCCCGGACTTGGGAACCAACAGCTTCCTCGACTTCTTCGGCGAATTCCGTGCGCCGATCATGGATACGCTCGAGGTTTCCGCCACTGTCCGTAGCTCGACGAGTGACTTCAACGACATCCAGAATGGCGTCAATGGGTCTCCCTCGACCGATTGGGCTTATGGCGGCACGGTGACCTGGTCGCCAATCGACCAAGTTCGCCTGCGCGCCAGCTATCAGCATTCGGTTCGTGCACCGAACTTTGGCGAACTCTTCTCCGGTGGCGGCAGCTTCCCGCAGATTTTCGACCCTTGCTCGGCTAGCTCGAATTTCCGGACAACGCGCGGCGCAGCGGCGACTGCACTTTGCGTCGCGACGGGTGTAGGTGCCTCGACCGTTGGAACATTTGCGGCCACTCCCGGCGGGCAGGCGTTCATTACAGTTACGGGCAACCCGAACCTGCGGCCTGAATCGTCGGATACTTTCACCGTTGGTGCGGTATTCAATGCGATGGGCTTTACCGGGTCAATCGACTATTACAACATCAAGATTACCGACACGATCTTCGCGCCTGACGTCAACGAAATCATCGCATCTTGCTATGGTTTCAATGACATCAACCCTAACCTCAGTGCGACCAGCCCTTATTGTGCTGGTATCGCTCGGTCGGGTAACAACATCACCGGTATTTACCTGCCGGCGGCGTTGGGCGGTGACCCTGCAACGGGTTACTTCCAGGCGATCAACCAGGGGTCGGTGACAACATCTGGTATCGACGTTCAGCTTGGCTATCGCATGCCGACGTCGTTCATCTCGCCGGAATCGGCGCTTAGCCTCAACCTGTTCGTCAACTATCTGATCGACTTCACTAATGTCGGTCTGGGTGGATTGACGACCGATTATTCGGGCACGGCTTCTTACTTCGGGGCGGGTCTCGGCACCAGCTTCCCGCGGTGGAAGGCGACGTTGAATGCTGATCTGCAAATCGTCGAGCATTTGAGCTTCAACACTCGCGTGCGCTTCATCGATGCGATGGCCAACCGGGCATCCGTGCAGTATCTCGGCGAAACCTTTACCGGCCCAAGCAGTGTGTGGTATTTCGATTTTGCCTTGCAGGCAGAGGTTGATGCTTTCACATTCCGCATCGGCCTGAACAATGCGTTCGACAGGCAGCCGCCGACCTATGCGCCAAACGTGCAATCGGGCACCGACCCGTCGAGCTACGACGTGCTTGGCCGCCGGGCTTATGCATCGGTCCGCCTGAGGTTCTGACCTTTGGACTAACTAATTTGAAAAGGGCGGGGCTGGTGCCTCGCCCTTTTCTTTTGTAACGGGCCATCATGAACGGCATTACTCAACAGATGAACGCCGCAATGGCGGCTTATACACGCGGCGACTTGAAGGCCGCGCGGTCAAAAGGTGAAGTTGCGCTCCGCCTGCAGCCCAATAACGCATCGATATTGCAGTTTCTCGGCGTGGCCAGTTGCCAGGCCGGCGACATGAAAGCGGGGGCAGATTACCTGCGCAAAGCGATTGCCAATGGCGGCGACAGTATCGACAATCGTCTCAACCTGGCCAAGGCTTACATTGACGCCGGGCAGCACGATAAGGCTGCGGCGCTGTGCGAAGGGGCGCTTGCTGAACAGTCGCCCGAACTGCAACGGCTTCGCGCCGACATCTTAAAATTGCAAGGCCGCGCGCAAGAGGCCATCTGGAAATACGAAGACGCGGTTGTTGCCAACCCCGACGATTTTGAGAGCTGGAACAATCTGGGTAATACAAGGCACGAAGCAGGTGACTTCGACGGAGCAATGATAGCATTGCAGCGCGCACGAGAAATCAATGAAAAATCGTCAGTGGTGCACACCAATATCGGCAGGTTGCTGATCTCGATGGATCGGCATGAAGAAGCGTGCCTGATGCTTGAAAAGGCCGCGCTACTTGCTCCGCAGGACCCTAAGCCATTGTTGGAATTGGGCCGTGCGCTCACGAGCATCGATCACGCTGCTGCTGGGCTCAAGGCGCTTGGTACCGCCGCCCGGCTCGACTCTTCTGATCCCAAGATATTCGTGGCCATCGGCCAGGCTTTCACCGACCTCGCCGACCTCGCTCAGGCGGAGCGCGCTTTTCGTTTTGCGATCCAGGCAAACTCCGCCTTCTCGCCCGCTTATCTCAATCTGGGCATATTGCTTGAGAAGGCCAATCGCCTTGAAGACCTTCACAAGCTGATGGCTAGCGCAAAAACCCATGGCGTCGAGGCGAGCGAGCAGGACTATCTGAATGCACTATTGCTTAGCCGTATGGGAGAAACGGCGCAGGCCTTGGAGCTTGCCCAGCGGATCGAAACGCCTTCGGTCCACCCCTCCGCGCGGTATCAGTTCATTGGGCAACTTGCCGACAAGCTTGGTAATGTGGATGACGCATTCAAGGCATATGAGCATATGAACCGCGCCATGGCGGAAAGCCCGATGGGTGTCGGCGTGGATCGCAGTGCCTATCAGCGCGGGATTGCAGGGCTGACAGCCATGGTGACTGACGACTGGTATGCTGGTTGGTCAAAGACCGAGCCATCACAAGTGCCGCCATCGCCGGTATTTCTTGTCGGCTTTCCGCGCTCTGGAACAACGCTTCTCGATACTATTTTGATGGGGCACAGCGGCACGCATGTGCTTGAAGAAATCCCGATCATCGAAACGATTTCGCAAAAACTGGAAGGCATTGACCCTGTTGCGACGCTCAATGGAGCGGAATTAACACAATTTCGCGCGATGTATTTCGACGAATTGGCCAAAACCTCGCCTGCACCTGCTGGAAAGCTGGTTATCGACAAGAACCCGCTTTCAATGATCCGCATGCCGCTCATCCACCGGCTATTTCCAGACGCTAAAATCATTCTGGCAATGCGGCACCCCTGCGATGTCGTGCTGAGTTGCTACATGCAAAATTTCAAAGCAACTGAGGCAATGTCGAGTTTTCTGGATTTGCCGAACGCAAGCAGAACCTATGGCCGGATTTTTGAATATTGGGAAAAATGCCGCGCGGTGATGCCGCTGGATGTCCACATGCTGCGGTATGAGGAGATGATCGACGACCTTGAAGGTGCCACGCGACCTTTGTTCGACTTCCTCGGATTGCCGTGGGAGGATCAGGTGCTGGACCATCAGAAAACGGCCGTGAAGCGCGGTTACATCAGAACACCAAGCTACGCTCAGGTTACCGAAAAAATCTACACCTCGTCGAGCGGGCGGTGGCAGCGCTATCGCAGCTATATGAACGAAGTTCTGCCGATCTTGGCACCGTGGGCGTCACGTTACGGCTATGATCTCGATTAACCCCGCGCGGGGTTGGACCTTAGCCAGCCGGTAATCGATAATCGAGGTTCGGGTGCGAATGGCGTTACATAGCTAACGCTGTGCGGCGCTGGAACAGCGAATAGCCGCAACGCACCCATATTGGGCACATATGCCTCCTCAATGTTCCCATCGGCCCCGTGAAACATCAAGAGGCCGCCCCACTGCGCCTTCCAAGCCGGCACAAGGCCCATGACATAGGCGGCATATCGCCCCTTCCCAGCGACATCATCATCGTGACGTGTCAGGAAATGCCCCGGCGAAAATGCGGTGGCTTGTCCGTCCGCGAAGGCAATGCCATCCTCGCCAGTAATGAAGGACAATAGGTTCAGCACTGGGGCTGAAGACATGAAGCCAATAAATCTGTCGAGCATATTGGCTCGGGCTTGCCGCTCCGGCTCGCCATCCGGAACCCGAATAGACTCATAGCGATACTGAAAACCTTTGCGGCCCGCATCAATCACGCGTCGATCAAGCTCGTCGCGCTGCTCTTGCGTCAGTTGAGAAAAACTAGCACGGGGGATCTCATAAACCTTGTCTCCTGCATTCAAGATAAGCACCCAATCCTCGCTTCCAATCAGCCAAGCGCGCAGCTTTTCCGCTTGGCCATGGCCGAGAAAATCAGAGATTTCGACGCGGCCTCTCTGGGCAAAACGGGTCCGGAAATGGGTGGCATCGATGAGAGGGGAAAGAAAAAACTCATCGTGCATACTGGTTATAATCCCGCATGGCCTCTCGCTCTGGGGCGGCGAGGTTGATTGACTCTGCCACCATGGCCATCATAAAGTAAAGCCATATCAACAGAGGATGCTAGCATGAAACATCATGGCATTATGACAATCGCAAGCCTTGCTGCGCTCATCCTGCCAACCTCATCAGTAGAGGCGCAGGGCGCAGCCGCGGCGGAGGTGGCCGCCCCGCAAGCGACAGACGCAGTTGATGGGTCTCGGGTTACCTGTCGTACCCGCCGCCGCACGGGAACACGTTTCACCACGCGTATTTGCCATACTGTTGCCGAGTGGGAACGCATGTCTCAGGAACATCAGCGCGCCGCTGGTGAAATGATCAACAGGCCATCATCGAGACCCGCCGCAGAGGATGATCGATGAAATTAGACGTGCCGCTGTTGAAATTGCCGCGGCAATATTGTGCGGAAACACTGGCGGCAGAGGTGTCGGCCTTGTCGCGAAGCGCGTGGATTGCGCATCCAGGCAGGGTCGCGGGCAACGACGCCGTGCCGCTTATCACCCCGGGCGGCGTCATCACCAATAGCTTTGCCGGACCAATGGCGCCAACCGAACATTTGCTCGCCTGCCCCTATATCATGGAAATCATGGCCGATTTGGGCGCGGTGTGGGGGCGCAGCCGGTTAATGGGCCTTGCGCCTGCCGCCGATGTTCCCGAACATGTCGATGTTGGCTATTATTGGCGCACGCATTTGCGGTTGCACATTCCCGTTATCACCAACCCCAAGGTCGAGTTTACCTGCGATGGCAACACCGTGCATATGGCCGCAGGCGAATGCTGGGCGTTCGATTCCTTTTGCCTGCACAATGTCCGAAACCTTGGCACCGAGAAGCGCGTGCATTTGGTGCTCGATACTGTTGGCGGTGACAAATTATGGGATATGATGGTCGAGACAAGGCGCGCCGAAGGGCATATGTTGCCGTTGAAGCCGGTCCCGCCGGGAACTACGCCAACCGACAAGCTGGCGTATGAACGGATCAACACGCCAGAGATAATGTCGGCTTGGGAAGTGCGTTGCCACATCGACTTCCTTGTCCGTCAGGCACCGCAGGCACCGCAGCTTGCCGCAGTCATCGACACGCTCGACCGTTTCGCGACCGCATGGTCGGCGGCATGGGCGCAATATGGGCCATCACCTGAGGGGCTGGAGCGTTATCAACAGCTGATTGCGCGCATTCGCGATGATCTGAAGCGCACCGGGGCGGACCGGATTTTGCTGCACAATGCGGTTCCGCTCGACCGGACGCTTAATGAACTGATCTTCATGGTGGCGACACCCGCGTCCACGCAAACACCTGATTGATGATTGTTTCGCACAAGCACCGCTTTGTTTTCGTTGCCGTGCCCAAGACCGGCACGCATTCGGTCCGGCAGGCTCTGCGCTGTCACATGGGGCCCGATGATATGGAGCAGGCGCGGCTGTTTGTGGAAAAGTCGTTTCCGATCCCCGCGCTGGCGGCGTTGAAGCACGGCCATTTGAGCTTTGAACAGGTCCGCCCGTTCCTGGGCGAGGAAAGTTTTGGCAGCTATCTCAAATTCGCTTTCGTCCGCAATCCGTTCGATCGATTCATATCTTATTGCTCTTTTGCCACTAGCAGACAGGGCACGTTCGATCGGGATCCCAAGGGCGTAATGAGGCATTTCCTGTTCGTGCAGCCCCCGCACGACCATATCATCTTTCGCACGCAGCATAGTTTCCTCACTGGCCCTGACGGCGCGTTGCAAGCCGATATGCTGGGCAAGGTTGAAACGATGCAGCTGTCCTATAATATGATTGCCGAGCGGCTGGGGATTGCGAGCATGACACTGGACCATGCCAATCGGTCGCGTCACAGCGACTATCGGAGCTATTACGATCAGGAAATGATTGATGCTGTCGCGCGAATCTATGCGCGCGATCTCGAACTTTTCGGTTATGATTTCTGATGGCCATCATGGTGCTGCCCAATCCGCGCAAGACGCGCACTTTTCGCCACCTGGGCCAGGTGGATATCGCGGCCTTGAAGCAAGCGGTGCTGGCCATATCCGAGGAACAATGGAATGCGGAGAATGCCGACAAGCCCAACCGATTCGAGGCGCTGAACGTTACCCGGCATATCGTGTTCCGCTTTGTGTCTAATTACCGCGACTGGCGCGACAATTATGATCGGCCATTATGGGCGGAGTGGAAACATTTGCTTGAGCCGGTTTTGACCGCCGCAACGGCGGATTATGGCTATGCGCATGGGGCCTACCCTCGCGTGATGCTGGCGCGCATGGCGGCAGGCGGGGTGATCCAGCCACACCGCGATGCTAATCCGGCGGCGAAGTGGCCGCATAAAATTCACGTGCCGATTGTGACCAACGACCAAGTGTTGTTCCGTGTCGAAGGTGCCCAGTGCGTGATGCCCGAAGGCGAGGCGATTGAAGTCAACAATATGGGTGCGCACTCGGTTGAAAACTGTGGCGAGACTGATCGGATCAACCTGATCTTCGAATATTACGACCGCGACCAGCCCAATCCGGACTGGCTTGAGGCTGTAATGGAAGCAGCGGGCTAAATCTGGGCACCACCATCAACCGGATAATTTGAGGCGCTGGGGGCATGGTTCGCGACCGAGGCGCGCTGGACAGGCCTGATCGTCCTTCATTTGCTCTTTTTCTGCTATTTTCAGCTCCGATCTCCTGCTCCAGGCACACTTATCCTGTGGCTGCCCGTCGCTCATGGAAGATCAGGCGTTTCATATTATAGGCGAGGTTGACGAGCATGATCTTGGCCTCGGCACGCTTGATGCCGATGGTGCGGATAAACAGCGCCATGTGCGCCTTCTCTTGCGCGAAGACATGCTCCACCCGTGCGCGTATTTTGGATTTGACCCTATTGGCGGCGCGCAACGCTTCCGATCTGGGTTTACCCTTCGGCTTCTTGCGGTGGATACGACTGACACGACCGTTCGATTTGAGCCATGCCTCGTTGGCTTTCGAGCGGTACGCAGTATCCGCCCAGACGTCAGAGGCGGTGTTGTCAGTCGTCACCACTTCGCGGAGTTGTGATCCATCGTGGCGCGCACCGTGCGTGACCACTGATTTGCGGATGAAGCCATAACGCTGATCAATGGCGATATGATTTTTGTAACCAAAGCTGGGGATCGCGATATCGATCTGCGGTTTGCCATTCACGGCAACGCGGGCTTTAGCGAACTTCACCGTCCAGCGCGCATCCACGTCTTTCTGCGCTGCCTTTGCGGGCTTGACGGGCCAGACCTCGTCTGCCGTTTTGCCTTCCTTGATGGCGTCTTTTTCCTCCTGCGTGTTGCGCTGCTTGGGTGCTGCTACCAATGTGGCATCGACGATCTGGCCCCCCATCGCCAGATAGCCATTGGTGCGCAGCCGATTATCGAACGCATCGAACAATAGTCTGATCGCCTTCGCCTCAGTCAGCCGCTCACGGAACAGCCGGATCGTGTTCGCGTCAGGCGTCGGTGCGCCCAGATCAAAGCCCAGGAACCGCAGCCAGCTCAGCCGGTCCCGGATCAGATATTCCATCCGCGCATCGGCCACGTTATTTTGCGCCGCCAAAATCAGGATCTTGAACATCGCTACCGGATCATAGGGTGGGCGGCCGCCCTTCGCGCCATCCGCATAAGCCAGCGCAGTGTCGAGAATCGGGCGGAAGCCTTCAAAATCGACAATCCGCCCCAGCTCCTCCAGCGGATCGCCGTTCGCCGAAAGCCGCTTGAGATGATCCGATAAACCGAACAAGCCTGACTGCTTCATAACCGCCGCCCAATGGAAACAGTTGAATCAGATCAAGACCATTTTGGCGAGGGGTTTTTGGATGTGTCCAGCTTCTCACCCACCTTCAGTGATAACGCCCCGTCGCCCGCATCGGCGGTGATGGTGCAGCCATCGGGCGCATCGCCGGCCAGCAACAGATCGGCCAGCGGGTCCTGCAAATGCCGCTGCACCGCGCGCTTGAGTGGGCGCGCGCCATAGACAGGGTCGTAACCCACTGCGCCCAGCCAATCGCGGGCATCCTTGGTCAGGTTCAGCGTGATTTTGCGCGTCTCAAGCAGTTTTTGGACATGCTTTAGCTGAATATCGACGATGCCGCCCATATGCGCCTGAGCAAGGCGGTGGAACAGGATGATCTCGTCGAGCCGGTTGAGGAACTCGGGGCGAAAATGCCCGCGCACCACCTTCATCACCTGTGTCTCTACCGCATCGACATCTTCACCTTCCGCAAGCCCCGCGATATACTGGCTGCCCAGATTCGAGGTAAGAACGATGATGGTGTTGGTGAAATCGACGGTGCGGCCCTGTCCGTCGGTCAGACGGCCATCGTCGAGCACTTGCAGCAAGATGTTGAACACATCGCCATGCGCTTTTTCCACCTCGTCGAACAGGATGACCTGATAGGGGCGTCGGCGCACGGCTTCGGTCAATACCCCGCCTTCCTCGTATCCGACATAGCCCGGTGGCGCACCGATCAACCGCGCGACGCTGTGCTTTTCCATAAACTCGGACATGTCGATGCGGACCATCGCGGCATCGTCGTCGAACAGGAACCCGGCGAGCGCCTTGGTCAGCTCGGTCTTGCCTACCCCCGTTGGCCCGAGGAACAGGAAGGAACCGAGCGGGCGGCCTGGGTCTTGCAGCCCGGCGCGGCTGCGCCGCACCGCCTTGGCGACCGCCGCAACCGCCGCTTGTTGGCCGATGACGCGACGGCCGATAATATCTTCCATCGCCAACAGTTTCTCGCGTTCCCCCGCCAGCATCCTCTCGACCGGAATGCCGGTCCAGCGCGAAACGATGGCGGCGATGTCGTCTGCGGTCACCTCTTCGCGCAGCATCGCGCCCGCGCTGGCCACCGACGCTTCGGCAAGCTGGCGCTCAAGCTCGGGGATCGTGCCATATTGCAGCTCGCCCGCGCGCGCGAGATCGCCGCTGCGCTGCGCCTGTTCGAGGTGGAGCCGCGCCGCGTCCAATTGCTCCTTCAGCTTCGCCTCGCCGTGAATCTTGTCCTTCTCCGCCTGCCAGCGCCCAGTCAATTCGGATGATTGCTGTTCGAGATTGGCGAGGTCTTCCTCCAGCTTGGCGAGGCGATCCTTCGACGCAGCATCGCTTTCCTTCGACAGCGCCTCGCGTTCGATCATCAACTGCATGATCCTGCGATCGAGCCCCTCGATCTCCTCGGGTTTGCTCTCCACCTCCATGCGGATGCGGCTCGCCGCCTCGTCCATCAGGTCGATCGCCTTGTCGGGCAAAAAGCGGTCGGAAATATAACGGTGCGACAGCGTGGCGGCGGCGACAATCGCCCCGTCGGTAATCCGCACCCCGTGGTGCAGCTCATATTTTTCCTTGAGACCGCGCAGGATCGAGATGCTGTCCTCGACGCTCGGTTCGCCGATGAACACCGGCTGGAACCGCCGTTGCAGCGCCGCGTCCTTCTCCACATGTTTGCGATATTCATCGAGCGTGGTCGCGCCGATACAGTGTAGCTCGCCGCGCGCCAGGGCGGGTTTGAGCAGGTTCGATGCATCCATCGCGCCCTCGCTCTTGCCCGCGCCGATCAGCGTGTGCATCTCGTCGATGAACAGCACGATGTCGCCCTCGGCGGCCTTGACCTCGTCGAGCACGCCCTTCAGCCGCTCTTCAAACTCGCCGCGATATTTTGCACCCGCGATCAGCGACCCCATGTCGAGCGCCATCAGCCGCCGCCCTTTCAGTGTATCGGGCACGTCGCCATTGGCGATACGGATCGCCAGTCCTTCGGCAATTGCGGTTTTGCCGACGCCCGGTTCGCCGATCAGCGCGGGGTTATTCTTGGTCCGCCTGGCGAGAATCTGGATGGTGCGGCGGATTTCTTCGTCGCGGCCGATGACGGGATCGAGCTTGCCCGCCTCGGCGGCCTCAGTCAGGTCGCGGGCAAATTTCTTGAGCGCGTCATAACGGCCTTCCGCGCCCGCCGTGTCGGCGGTGCGGCCCTGACGCAAATCGTTGATTGCACGATTGAGCGCATCGGCGGTCAATCCGGCGTCGCCGAGCGCTTTGGCCGCGCTGGTGCCGCTGGCGAGCGTGAGCGCGAGCAATATCCGTTCGACCGAGACAAAGCTGTCGCCTGCTTTCTCGGCGACCTGCTCCGCCTGGTCGAGCAATCGCACCAAGTCATTATCGATCCCGGGTGTTGCCTGCGCCCCGCCGCCGGTGACAGCTGGAAACTTGGCCAGCGCCGCATCGACCCCGGCCAGCGCCAGTTTGGCATTGCCGCCCGCGCGCGTGATCAGGCCCGCCGCCATCCCCTGATCATCATCGAGCAGCGCTTTCAGCAGATGATCGGGCGAAATACGCTGATGGTTGAGGCGGATCGCAATCGTCTGTGCGGCCTGCAAAAATCCCTTGGCGCGGTCGGTCAATTTTTCGAGGTTCATGGGCGTGCCTCAATGATGGGTGTTGCGACCAAGGTAATGTTGCAAAGCTGCAACACAAGGGCGTTGGCAATATATGCGGATATCCGTTGCACCCTGCCAGTCACGCACTTGAACTGCGCGGATATTCGGCATAGCCATTGACCCAAGTCATCACAATGACGTTGGGAGAAATCTATGCGGCGCTGGATCAAACGTATCGGCTTTGGCCTGCTGACGCTCACCATCGTCACCGCCATCGGACTTGCGACATGGGAGCCGTTGTTCGCCGAAGCGCCCGAAGCGGTTGCCTATACCCCGACCGACATCCGCATTGCGCGCGATGCCTACGGCGTGCCGCACATTTTTGGCGGCACCGACGCCGATGTCGCTTATGGCGTCGCTTACGCCCATGCCGAGGATGATTTTTCGACGCTGCAAGACGTGCTGGCGATGACGCGCGGGCGGCTTGGCGCAATCAGCGGGTCGGACGGCGCAACGACAGACTATGCCGCCTATGTCATCGACGGGCGCGGGACAGTGGACCGCCATTACGCCAGCCTTCCGCAAGACGTGAAGCAGTTGTTTGTCGCTTATGCGGCGGGGCTGAACCGCTATGCCGCGCGCCATCCGGACGAGGTCAAGCTTGGCAACATGTTCCCGATCCGCGCCGAAGATGTGGTGGCGGGTTTTGTCGTTCGCTCGCCGTTTTTCTTTGGCCTCGATTCGGTGCTGGGGCGGCTGATCGAGGGTAAGCAATTATACCGCGAAGGCGGCCCGGCGTTAGAGGGCGTGTCTGCAGCCCGGCCAGCGACAGCCGCCCACAACGGGCAAGCCGCAGAACTGGGCGGTGCATTATTTGGTAATAGCGAGGGACAGAACGGATCGAACGCCTTTGCGGTTGCGCCCTCGCGCACCACCGATGGTTCGACCTGGCTGGTGTCCAATTCGCACCAGCCGTGGCGCGGCGGCGTCGCCTGGTACGAACTGGTCGTGCATAGCCAAGAGGGGTGGGATTTTGCGGGCGCGACTTTTGCTGGTTCGCCCTATCCCTTCCTTGGCCACAACCGCGATCTGGGCTGGACCAACACCGTCAACCGCCCCGACCTGATCGACATTTATCGCCTGACGCTCGATGATAGCGGCACCCGCTATCGTTATGACGGCGCGTGGCGCGCGCTTGAACAGCGCCGCGTGTGGCTGCGCGTCAAATGGGGGCCGTTTGTCATTCCGGTGCCGCGCACCGTCTATCGCTCGGTCCATGGTCCGGTCATCATCAACAGCCACGGTGCCTATGCCATCCGCTATGCGGGGATCGACCGGCTCGACATGGTGACGCAATATTACCGCGTGCAAAAGGCGCGCAATCTGGACGAATGGCGCAGCGCGATGGCGGGGCAGGGGGTGCCGGCGACCAATTTCATCTATGCCGACCGCGTCGGAAATATCGGGCTGTTTTACAATGCGATGTTCCCCGATCGGCCAGCGGGTTATGACTGGCGCAGCATATTGCCCGGCGATACCAGCCGCGATGTGTGGCAGAACACGCTGCCCTTTGCCCGCAACCCGCAACTGCTCAACCCCGCTTCGGGCTACGTGATGAACGCCAACAACACGCCTTTTACCGCAGCGGGGCCTGGGGACGAGCTGAACCCGGCGGCCTATGACCCGCGCATGGGGGTCGAGCTCGATGAGACCAACCGCTCGCTGCGCGCCATCGCGCTGTTCGAACGCGCTGGCCGGATTGACGAGGCGGCGCTCAAGCGCATCAAATATGACACCGGCTATGAGCGCAGCAGCTATCAGGCGCGGTTCATGGCGCGCCTCGCGGCGCTGCGCCCGCAAGCTGCGCAGCTACGCGAGGCGCAGGCGTTGCTGGCGGCGTGGGATTGGAACCTCGACGGGCGCGGGCGGGGCGATGCCCTGGCGCTGATGGTGTTGCGCCGTGCCAACCGCTTTTTCTATCAGCGATCATCCGAAGCCCCCGATGTCACCGCAATAGTGCAGGAGGCCAGCGATCATCTGATGCGGCACTTCGGCACGCTCAACCCGCCGCTCGGTGATGTGCTCAGGCTGCGGCAGGGCGAGGGGGCGAGCCGCGTTGATCTGCCGCTCGATGGCGGCAACGACACGCTGCGGGCCTCAACCTTGTGGGACGAGGAGAGCGACGGGCGCTTGTCGGTGCGGCACGGCGACAGTTTCCTGATGTTCGTCCGCTGGGACCGCGCAGGCGCTGTGCATTCGCAATCGATCCAGCCGTTCGGCGCGGCGATGACGCGGCCCGGCTCGCGCCACCATACCGATCAGGCGCGGCTGTTTGCTCAGCATCGGCTCAAGCCTGTGCTGTTCGACCCAGCCGCGCTGATGGCGACGCACCCGCACTTCTATCGGCCCTGAGGGGCGGCGTGATTAGGCTTGCGCGGGGCGCTACACTGCCATAAGTCACTAACACAACCCGCGCCCATCCCCCGATGGCCCGAACGGCACATGGCGCGATAATGAGGATAGTCCACAATGAACCTCCGCCACTTTGCTGCTGCTTTTGCCTTATTGAGCCTGTCCAGCCCCGCATTTGCGCAAACGGCGGCGCAACCTTCGGCGGGCCTGGCGAACGACCCCGCCATCGCGGCGCTGGTTGATCGCATCGACATTCCGTTTGAGCGTTTCACGCTCGACAACGGCCTGACCGTGGTGGTCCATACCGACCGCAAGGCACCCGTGGTCGCGCTGTCGGTATGGTATGATGTCGGGTCAAAAGATGAGCCCGAGGGCAGCACCGGCTTTGCCCATTTGTTCGAACATCTGATGTTCAACGGCAGCGAAAATGCGAACGGTGACTTCTTCACCTGGCTCCAGGATATTGGCGCGACCGACCTCAACGGCACCACCAATCCCGACCGCACCAACTATTTCGAAACGGTGCCGACGGGCGCGCTCGATCGCGCATTGTGGCTGGAGTCCGACCGGATGGGGCATTTGCTGGGTGCGGTGACGCAAGAAGTGCTCGATAATCAACGCGGTGTGGTGCAAAACGAAAAGCGGCAGGGCGACAATCAACCCTATGGGCTGTTCCGCTATTATATCTTCGAAAATCTGACGCCCGCTGGTCACAGCTATCACCACAGCACCATCGGTTCGATGGCCGATTTGAATGCCGCCAGCCTCGACACCGTGCAAAACTGGTTCCGCGCGCATTATGGCCCGAACAATGCGGTGCTGGTGCTGGCGGGCGACATTGATGCCGCGACCGCGCGGCCGATGGTCGAGCGCTGGTTTGGCGGCATAGCGCGCGGACCCGACGCGGTTGAACCGCGCGTCGAGATACCGACGCTACCCGCCCCGCTGGCGCGCGAAGTAACCGACCGTATCGCCACCACGCGGCTGTACCGGATGTGGACCATTCCGGGTTGGAGCGCCGACGACACCACCGATTTGCAGGTCGCAGCCAGCGTGCTCGGCGGCTTGTCGAGCTCGCGGCTCGACAATGCATTGGTGCGCGGCGAACAATTGGCGGTCAGCGTTTCCGCCAGCGCGCAGGCATTTGAAGATGTTGGTCTGTTCTTTGTTCAGGCCGATTTGCGCCCCGGCGCGGATGTGGCCCTGCTCAATCGCCGCCTCGACGAGATCGTCAATCAATTCATCGCCGAGGGGCCGAATGAGGATGAGATTCGCCGCACCGTGATGTCGGGCCTGTCGGGGCAGCTCGATGGGCTTGAATCGGTCGGCGGCTTTGGTGGCAAAGCGGTTGCGCTGGCGCAGGGGCAATTATTCGCAGGCGACCCGGGGCATTTCCGCAACCAGATACAGCACTTCGCCAGCGCCACCCCTGCGCGCATCCGCGAGGCGACCCAGCGCTGGCTGTCGCGCCCAGTGTTTTCGCTAACCTATACCCCCGGCACCCGCACCGACAATGGCGATGCGCATGGCGGCAATGCGACCAGCACGGCAACGGCAGACCCGCTGGCGGCGAACTATTACCGCGCGCCAACCAGCGCGACCGAGCGGGCGATGGGCGCGGTGCATGGCTTTGCGATGACGACGGATGAACAGGCGGCCCCAACATCGGTGCCTGCACCCGCTGCCGACCCTTCGCCAGCACCAGCGCGCATCGAACCACCAGCGCTCCGCCCGATTGGCGATCTCGATTTTCCCGCCATCGAACGCGGTCGCTTGCGCAACGGCATCCCTGTCTATTTCGCGCGCCGCACCGCAGTGCCCGTGGTTCGCGCCTCCATCGTGTTCGATGCTGGAACCGCGTCGGATCCACGCGACAGGCTTGGCACACAAACGCTCATGCTCAATGTGATGGACGAAGGGACGACGACGCTTGGTTCGACCGCGTTAGCCGAAGCAAAAGAGCGGCTGGGCACGGGCATTTCCACCTATTCGACCATCGATAATAGCGGGGTCAGCCTCTATGCCCTGACCGCCAATATGCGTGAGGCGATGACATTGTGGGCCGATATTGTCCGCAATCCGGCGTTCGACCCGGCCGAGGTTGATCGTGTTCGCACACAGCAATTGGCGGGGATCGCAGCTGAACTCAACAGCCCGATGGGGATTGCCGGCCGCGTGCTTGCGCCAACTTTGTTTGGCCCCGTTCACCCTTATGGTGGCGGCGCGGCGACGGGCACGCTTACGTCATTGCGCGCGATTACGCGTGATGATCTGGTGGCGGCGCATCAGCGCTGGGTCAGGCCTGACAATGCCGCCATCTATATCGTCGGCGATACGACGTTGCGCGATGCAGTGCGCGAACTCAACCGCGCCTTTGGTAATTGGCGCGCGCCAGCGACCGCGCGCGGGACCAAAGACTTTACCGGAGCCATTCCCGATCAAACACCGCGCATCCTGCTGGTCAATCGGCCGAACTCGCCGCAATCCATTGTCATAGCGGCGCATGTCATGAATGTACGTGGCCGCGATGACTTGGTCGATTTGCGCGCCGCCAATGATGTGCTGGGGGCCAATTTCCTCTCACGCATCAATATGGACCTGCGCGAAACAAAGGGTTGGTCTTATGGCTCGCGTTCGCAAATCGGTTCATCGGAAGACCGCATCGCTTTTACCGCTTTTGCCCCGGTTCAAGCCGATCATACGGGCGACACTGTTCGCGCATTGCAAGCGGATATTGGTGCCTTTCTTGCGACAAGCGGCGTTACGGCTGAAGAATTGTCGCGCACGGTGAATGGCAGCATCCGCGAACTTCCCGGCCAGTTCGAAACCGCCAATGATGTGCTTGGCGGGATTAGCGCGATCATCGAAAACCACCGCAGCGACACCTATTACGAGGAACTGGCTGCACGGTACCGCGCCATGACAGCGGCGCAGATGGACGCGGCGATCCGCGCGCAGGTTGACCCATCACGCTTCGTCTACGTCATCGTCGGTGACGCGAGCGTGGTGCGGCCGCAGCTTGACGGATTGGGCCTTCCCGTAGAAGAGGTGGATACAGCAACATTGGGCGGGCAATGAAGCCGCCTGTAACGAGAGAGGAATATCCCATGTCACTTGATGGCAATTATGAATGTGTCACGAAATCGCCGATGGGCGACCAGAAATCGGTTTTCACTGTCAAGGTCGATGGCGACACTTTCACGGGTCAAAATGCGGGAGCCATGGGCTCGCTCGACGTCGAGGACGGCAAGGTTGACGGCAACACGCTGCGCTGGACGATGCAGATGAAAATCCCGATGCCGATGACATTGACGGCGGAGGCGACCATTGACGGTGACACGTTGACCGGTTCGATTAACGCGGGCGCCTTTGGCTCGATGGGCATGTCGGGCACACGTCAGGCATAATCAGCAGTGGATTTGGGAAATGGCGTGGCTCCACTGGGGCTGCGCCTTTTTCTTTGCTTGTGTGCAAACATGGTTAGCAAATTCCTAACCTGTCCCACCATGGGCCGACTAGGTTAAGCCATTGGCAAGTAGTGGCCACCGCGCCCTAAATCTGCGCCATGCACAGCCGTCCTTTCCTTATGCGATATTTTGCGATGGGAAGGGCCCTGTTTGTGACGGGTGGCAGAACGGTCAAAGCGAATGCTGCGGCATCAGCCCCCGCCGCGCAAGCTGGCGCAATCGCTACACATGGTACATTTGTTATACACGCATCTCCGGCCGTATATGCGCGCCTCATTCTCAAACGGGCCGGGATAAAGCCACTGGCGGCCGCTTTGGCGGCAGGCGCAATGGCCACATCGGCATCAGGTCAGCAGGCGGGCGGCGCGCGGGCCAATGCGTTCGCGAGTGCGCGCGCGGTCATTATCTCAGAATCGGTCAGGGTTGGTCATGACGTTGAGCAAAGCCGTGCTGCAGATACAGCCAATCGCACACACACCACGCAGAGCGCCGATGTGACGGTGACGATCCGACCTTGTGATGGTGAGCGGCCGGCCAATGCTGGGGCGACGCTTCGGCAATGCGCCATGCACATAACCAACCTTCCATAGTGTATTTCTTGTTGGCGTAGCCATTGCGCGATGGCGGCGCTCGGTTATTGAGGGATGATGAGTCCTCCCACTTCGCACATAGCCAATAACCGGGAACCCGACCTCCTCGCCACATTGCGGCGCTTCACCCCCTATCTGTGGCCGCGCGATGCGCACTGGCAACGGCTACGCATCGTGGGGGCAGGCGCGCTGGTGCTGGCGTCAAAGGCGGTGCAACTGTCGATGGGGTTCATCTACGCCGCCGCCATCAACCGCATGCAACCGGGGATGGAGCCGATGGTGCTGATTGCGGTGGGGCTGGTCATGGCCTTTGCCGGTGCCCGCTTTGCTGGGGTGTTGTTCGATAATCTGCGTAACACCGTGTTCGAACGGGTGGGGCAGGATGCGACGCGGCACCTGTCGGAAGCTGTGTTCGCGCATCTCCACCGCCTGTCGTTGCGCTTTCACCTCGCGCGGCGGACGGGCGAGGTCACCAAGGTTATCGAGCGCGGAACCAAGAGCATCGACACCATGCTCTATTTCCTGTTGTTCAACATCGCGCCGACGGTCATCGAACTCACCGCCGTGCTGGTGATTTTCACCATCAAGTTCAGCATCTGGCTGGCATTGGCGACGGCGGCGATGGTCGCCTGTTACCTTGTGTTTACGCGCAAGATTACCGATTGGCGCAATGCCCTGCGTGCGCAAATGAACGACCTCGACACCGAAACCATCGGCAAGTCGGTCGATAGCCTGCTCAATTACGAGACGGTCAAATATTTCGGCGCGGAGGATCGCGAGGCAAAGCGCTATGCCGACGTCGTAAGCCGCTGGGCCAATGCTGCGGTCAAATCCGAAAACTCGCTCGCCTGGCTCAATGTTGGCCAGTCCTTCATCACCAACGCGATGCTGGCGGGGGCGATGGGCTTTACCGTGTGGGGCTGGTCGCGCGGCCAATTTTCAGTCGGTGATGTCGTGTTGGTCAACACGCTGTTGACGCAATTGTTCCGCCCGCTCGACATGCTCGGCATGGTCTATCGCACCATCCGGCAGGGCGTGACCGACATGGGCGCGATGTTTCGCCTGATCGATACCGAGGCCGAAATTGCCGATGCGCCGGGCGCGCAGACCCTGAAAGTCAGTGGCGGAGAGATATGTTTCGACAATGTGACCTTTGCCTATGATGTGGAACGCACGATATTGCACGGCATCAGCTTCACCGTGCCGGCGGGCAGCACGCTCGCCATCGTCGGCCCGTCGGGGTCGGGCAAATCGACCATCGCGCGGCTATTGTTTCGCTTCTTTGATGTCAGCGGCGGGCGCGTTACCATCGACGGGCAGGACATCCGCATGGTTACCCAAGCCTCGCTGCGCGCTGCGATCGGTATCGTCCCGCAGGACACCGTGCTGTTCAACGACTCAATCGGCTATAACATCGCTTATGGCCGTGAGGGCAGCGATGAAGCGAGCGTGCGTGCCGCCGCGCATGGCGCCGCCATCGGCGCGTTCATCGAGGGGCTCCCCAGCGGCTATGATGCCCAAGTTGGCGAACGCGGACTCAAGCTATCTGGCGGAGAGAAGCAACGCGTCGCCATCGCCCGCACCTTGCTCAAAAACCCGCCGATCCTGATCCTTGATGAGGCGACCAGCGCGCTCGACACCCGCACCGAGGAGGAGATATTGACGACGCTCGATGCCATCGCGGAAAGCCGCACCACCATCACCATCGCGCACCGGCTGTCAACCATCGCGGGTGCCGACCAGATCATCGTGCTTGACCAGGGGAGGCTCTGCGAACGCGGCACGCACGAGCAATTGCTGAAACGCGGCGGCCTTTATGCCGACATGTGGGCGCGGCAATTGAGCGAGCGCGCGGGCGAGGAGCAGCAGGAGGCGGTGGCCATATGAACGGCGTAAACGAGATCGGCCTGATAGCGCGCGGGGCCACGCTCGGCCTGCTGGCGCTCTGGGCATGGGTGATGATCCGCGACCATCGCTCCTCGCTCGCGGCGCGAACCGCGCTGTTGTTTATATTGACGGTGGCGGGCCACATCGTGGCCGACCTGTTTGCGTGGCACGGTGCGGGCGACAGGACGTGGTGGCTGTTCATCCTCAAATTACTGCAATCGCTCGCACCGACTGCGTTTTGGCTATTCGCGCGGACATGGTTCAATGATGTCGAGCATATTTCGTGGCGCAGCTGGGCCGTGTTTGCCCTGTCGGCGCTGATCGGCGGGGTGATATTGGTTCTGCTGACCGATGATGCTCTGCCTTATGTCTGGCCGGACCTGGCGCAGCGCTTGATGTGGCTGGGCTTTGCAATCGCGGGGCTTGCTGCGGCGTGGAAAGGGCGCGGCATCGATCTGGTCGAGGAACGGCGCACCCTGCGGACCCGCTTTGTCTGGTCGGTTGGCATTTTTGTCATTCTGGTAGCGGCCTCAGGCTTTTCGACAACTCTCTATGGCCCGAACGTGATTTTTTGCCTGACCACCATCGGTATATCGCTGTTGACGGGCACATTATGCGCGACATTGCTCAGCATCCGGCGGCCGGAGTTTCTCTATGCCGCTGTTCCCGTGCCGAGCGGAACTGGGGAGACGCGCGAACAGGACCCGGCGCTTATTGCGCTGGCGGCGCGTATTGTCGCTCATGTCAGCGATGGCAAGGTGTGGCGCGACGAACAATTGACCATCGCCAAACTCGCCGCGCAATTGGGCGAGCAGGAATATCGCGTGCGGCGCGCGATCAATCAGGTCATGGGCCACCGCAATTTTGCCGCATTCCTCAACGCCTACCGTCTCGATGAAGTGCGCGGCGCATTGGCCGACCCACAGCAGCGCGATGTGCCGATATTGACGATCGCGCTTGATGCAGGGTTCGGATCGCTTGGCCCGTTCAACCGCGCATTCCGCGAGGCGCAAGGGATGACGCCGAGCGCGTGGCGGACCCGCGCACTCGCTAATTTCGAAATCGGCTAGCCAGTTTTGAAACATGCAGAGCCACGCCTCTCGCTAGGCTCTAACTGCTGCGACATCAATTAAGTGAGGCAGCAATGAGCACATCAACCAATCCGTTTGTCATATTTATCGAGATAGGCCTTGGCTCATTCCTGTTCGATTTTTCGCGGTACATAATCGCAGCGGCGCTGGTCTCGGCTATCGTCTGGCTATTGATGCGGACATCATTGCGTAGCCGCAAGATCCAAAAGCGTAACGCCACTTTCGCCGAAGTGCGGCGCGAGTTTCTCCAGTCGGTGCGCTCGTGTATCGTCTATATCGGGGTGGGCGTTGCCCTCGTCTGGGCAATCAATATGGGGTATCTTGAGCGTGTCGGCGAGAGCTTTGGCTGGCCAACCGATCTGGCGTTGCTCGCGGCGATGATTGTCGTGCACGACGCCTATTTCTATTGGGTGCACCGCGCGATGCATTTACCGCTTTTGTATAAGCGGTTCCATCTGGCGCACCATCGTTCGGTCACGCCAACGCCGTTTGCCGCATACAGCTTTTCGGTGGGCGAAGCGGTAGTCATGGGGTTGTTTGTGACGATCTGGCAATTTTTTGTGGCGACGCCGGGGCTGGTTTTACTCACATTCCTGTCGTTCCAAATCATCCGCAACGCGATGGGCCATGCCGGATTTGAGCTTCACCCGCGCTGGTGGCTCTCGACCCCACTGACCCGCTGGATCACCACGACCACGCACCACGACCTGCATCATGCGGGCAGCTTCAACCATAATTTCGGCCTCTATTTCACTTATTGGGACCGATTGATGGGCACCGAGCACCCCGATTATGCCGCGACGTTTCGCCGTGTGACCGCCACACAGGATAATGCGCCCACCACGCCGGGCATGCCTTCAGCAGCTGCCCCGATCTGACGGGCGCATTGCGGGCAGGGGCGGCCTCTCCCTCCACTCCCAGTCGCTCTTGCCCGCGCCACCGAATTTGCTAAGCGAGATGCATGTTCAAACGCCTGACAGAGACGATGCTGGTCGCGCCGCAGATCGACGAGGCGGCGGTGGCAAAGGCGGCGGCACAGGGCGTAACGCTGATCATCAATAACCGCCCCGACGGCGAAGCGGCGGATCAGCCACTTGGCGCGGATATTGCGGCGGCGGCACAGACGGCGGGGGTGGCCTATTGCGCCATTCCGGTGACACAGGCGGGTTTTTCGATGCCGCAGGTGGCGGCGATGGCCGATGCGATTGCGGGGGCGGAGGGCAGGGTGCTGGCCTATTGTCGATCGGGGACGCGTTCGACGCATTTGTGGGCGCTGTCGCAGGCCCAAGCTGGAGCGAATGCAGATGAGCTTACTGAGGCTGCTGCAGGTGCTGGATACGATCTGACCCCGCTGCGCGCGATGCTCGATATGTTGAAGGCAAGCGCGTGAACTGGGCCGCACTGGCGCAGATTGGCGGGTCGCTGGTGGCGATATTGCTCATTTCCTGGGCGGCCAGGTCGATGGGGCTGGGCGGCGATGTGCGCATCCGCGACGAGGCGCAGGCGCGGCGGCTCGCCAATGAGGCGGTCGATGGCTTTGATCCGGTCGATATTGTGGTGGATAGAGCTGGCATAGGCGCGCTGCTCAAAGACGCGGCTGGGCGGCATGTGCTGCTCCGTCGGCACGGGGCGCAATTCGTCGGAAGGGTGCTCGACAACCACATCGAGGCGCGGCTCGACCGCAACTTCTTGACCATCGGCACGGGCGAGCGGCTGCTCCCCACACTGACCCTCGATTTTGGAACACGCGCACAAGTGTGGGCCGCTGGGCTGCGGGTGCTCCGCATATGAGCCATGCTTTGCCCAATCCGGTCGATTATGCGGTGCCGTTTTTCATAGCGTTGATCGTCATCGAGATGATCTGGGCCAAGCGCCGCGCACCGGAGAAATACGAGCCGGGCGATATGCTGACATCGCTGATGCTGGGGCTGGGCAGCACGGTGGCGAGCGTTTTGACTGGTGCGGCGGTGGTTGGCATGGCGCTATGGGCCTATCACTACCGCCTGTTCACGGTGCCGTGGACGTGGTGGGCGTGGGCGCTGTGCTTCATCCTCGACGATTTCGCTTATTATGGGTTCCACCGCGCCGCGCACCGCGTCCGCTGGTTCTGGGCGAGCCACGTTAATCATCACAGTAGCCAACATTACAACCTCTCGACTGCACTGCGACAAACATGGACCAGCTTCATCAGCCTCGGTTTTCTGTTCCGGATGCCGTTGTTCCTGTTGGGGTTTGATCCGGCGATGGTGTTGTTTTGCGCTGGGCTCAACCTCATCTATCAATTCTGGATCCATACCGAAGTAATCGGCCGGATGCCGCGATGGTTTGAGGCGGTGATGAATACGCCGAGCCACCACCGCGTTCACCATGCCACCAATCCGCGCTACCTTGACCGCAACTATGCCGGCGTGTTCATCGTCTGGGATCGGATGTTTGGCACGTTCGTGCGCGAGGAGGATGAAGAGCCGGTCCGCTACGGCATCATCAAACAGCTGGGTACATTCAACCTGCTGTGGAGCGTGTTTCACGAATGGATCGGCATCGCCCGCGATGTCTGGCGCGCGCCATGGCAGCATAAGCTATCTTATATTTGGCGGGTACCCGGCTGGAGCCACGATGATAGCCGCGACACCAGCGACAGGTTACGGGCGCGCTGGGTGGAGCGACGGGGGAGTAGTAGTTTACGCTTGCCCTCATGTTAAATGACACGCATGTAAGCATTGGGCCTCGGCAACGCGGTCTCGCTTTTGGGAGAGGGCGCGTGGAACAGTTCGACATCATCGTTATCGGCGGCGGATCGGCGGGGAGCGCGGTCGCGGGCCGCCTCAGCGAGAACCCTAATCTGTCGGTCTGCCTGGTTGAGGCGGGCGGCAAAAACACCCAGATGTCGATAACCACCCCGGGGTTCATGGTGTTTATCGGTGACAAGTCGAACTATCGCTATGACACGGTGCCGCAGGCGGGATTGAACGGACGTATCGGATACCAGCCGCGCGGGCGTGGGATGGGCGGGTCGTCGGCGATCAACGCGATGCTCTATATTCGGGGCCATCGCTATGATTATGATCAATGGGCCAGCCTCGGCGCGCGCGGCTGGAGCTATGATGAGTGCCTGCCATATTTCAAACGGTCCGAGGGTAATGAGCGCGGCGGTGACGCCTTTCATGGGAGTGATGGCCCGCTCAACGTCATGGACCAGCGCTGGCCCAATCCGGCGACGCACGCCTTTATCGAGAGCGCGGCGTCGCTGCAACTGCCACGCAATGATGATTTCAATGGTGCGGCGCAGGACGGTTTTGGCCTGTATCAGGTGACGCAAAAGGGTGGCGAGCGCTGGTCGGCGGCGCGCGCTTATATCGACCCGGTGCGTCCCAGGCTCAATCTGTCGATACGCACCGACGCGCTGGTTGAGCGGATTTTGATCGAGGATGGCCGCGCGTGCGGCGTGGTGCTGCGGCGTGGGCGCGAGCAGGAGGTGCTGCGCGCACGCGGCGGGGTGGTGCTGTCGGCCGGAGCATTCAACAGCCCGCAAATCCTGATGCTGTCGGGCATTGGCCCGGCGGCGCATTTGGCCGACCATGATATCGCGGCGAAGGTTGATCGCGGCGCGGTGGGGTCCGACCTCCAGGACCATATCGACTATGTCGTCAGTTACGATACACGCTCGAAAGTGACCTTTGGTGATTCTCCCGCAGGACTGTGGCGGATGGTCAAGGCGTTTGTCGAGCATCGCCGCAAACGCACCGGAATTTTGACCACATGCTATGCCGAGAGCGGCGGTTTCTGGCGCACCAGTCCCAATGCGCCCGCCCCCGATGTGCAATATCATTTCGTTCCCGCGCTGCTCGAGGACCATGGGCGGACGATGGTGCGGGGGCATGGCTTTTCCTGTCACGTCTGCGTGTTGCGTCCCGAAAGCCGTGGCACCGTGCGACTGGCCAGCGGTGATGCTGCCGCCGCGCCGCTGATCGACCCGGCGTTCCTGAGCGATGACCGCGACATGGCGACACTGCGCAGCGGCGCGCGGATGATGCACCGCATCCTCAATTCCGCGCCGCTGACCGATTTGGGGGTCACGGTGCGCCGCCCGGTCGATGTTGATGACGATGCGGCACTCGACGCCGAGATTCGCACGCGCGCCGACACCGTCTATCACCCCGTTGGCACGTGCCGGATGGGCAGCGACGCCGATGCGGTGGTTGATCCGACATTGGCCGTGCGCGGTGTCGATGCGCTGTGGGTGGTCGACGCCAGCATCATGCCAAGGCTGGTGAGCGGCAACACCAATGCGCCGTCGATCATGATCGGCGAACGCGGTGCCGATTTTGTCAAGGCGGCGTTAGCGGGGTAAGCTGACCGATCAGTCGGTGGGTCAGCGCCGTTGATTCGCTATGGCTCAAAAAAACGGGCCGGAGCCGCAACGCGCCTCCGACCCAGCCTTCCGGGCTCTCCCCTCCCGAAACTGATGACGCTTCTATGACTCAGATTCGTGCCAATGTGAAGCAAAAAATGGCAGTGATTATGTCATCACTGCCATTTGCTCGATCAGAAGGTTTTACGCGCAGTGATGCCGATGGTGCGCGGTGGATTGGTCGAAAAACCAAGGCGTGCGCGCCCGCCGCGCTCGCGGTCAAAGGCGAGCAGGGCATTTTCGTCAAACAAATTACTGACATATAATGTCAGTGATAATCCGTCGTCCCATTCGACGCCGGTGCTGATGTTGACCAGCTGGTAACTGTCGAGTTCGAGATCAACGATTGTCGGCACCGTTCCGGTCGCGCCGCCAAAGGGCAGGTTTGAGACAAAGCTGCGCGGGTTATTTTCCTGATCGGAGGGCTGGGTGTAGCGCGTGCCGACATGTTGCACCGACGCGCGGACGAAGGCTTCGCGGCCGCTGCCCACGTCGAAGCTGTAATCGGCGCTGGCGGTCAGCGTGAACTCTGGCGTCGAGGGCAGACGATTGCCGTCGCGGATCCCGGTTGCCGCAGTCAGTGCACCTGGCAGCGTGCTATCAAATTGCGCTTCGAGGATCGAACCCGATACGCCAAGGTTGAACCCGTCGACGGGTTCAACCGACAATTCAAACTCGACACCCGCGGTATGCGCCTCGGGCACGTTGAACACGATCCGCGACGAACAGCTCCCGGCGTCCAGCGTGACCTGAAGGTTGCTGATGTCGGTGTAAAAAGCCGCCGCATTGAAGGTAAAGCCGTGCCCTTGCGTCTTCACCCCCAGTTCGTAGTTCCAAAGCGACTCGTCGTTATAGTCCTGAAACGAACCAAACAGCGCTGCGTCGGCGGGCGTGCACAGCGGGATGTTGAGCGGATCGTTGACCCCGCCAAGCCGGAAACCGCGCGAAGCCTGAGCGTTGACGGTCACGTCCTCGCTCGCCTTCCAGCTGAGCAGCACGCGCGGGGTAAAGCCGTTCGACGATGTCTGGTCGGTTCTGTTGTCGCCATTGGAAAACAGCCCGCCAGTCGTGAAACTCCTGGTTTCGCTGAAATCATAATAGCGGCCGCCAGCGGTCAGCGTCAGGGTGTCGTTGAACGTATAGCTCGCCTCGCCAAACACCGCGAATTGCTCGATGTCATAGGGCAGATCGGCGTTATAGGGCGAGTTGAGGTCGGGGAAGCCATTGGCGACCGCCGCCGATGTGCCTGCGCCAAATCGCGTGTCGGTGAACCCCTGATACCCCGGGGTCGGCAGACGCTGGGCATAGACGCGGTCAACCTTGGAATAGAATGCACCGACCAGCCATTGCAGCGGGCTGTCATTATCCGATGCGATCCGCGCTTCACCGGTCCAGGTTTCGAGGTCGGTGGTGTCGAGCAGGTTGGAGGGCAGCAACACGGCCGCCGTCGGGAAGCTGAGATCGACCGACACCGATCCGGTCAGCGCCGATGCGTCGCGGCTGACCAATATGTCGCGGTTGGTATAGCTGCCGACCAGCGTCAGCTCGGCGCCGCCAAGGCCGAACCTGGCCGTCAGATCGGCGATCAGTGTCTGGTCCTTGAACCCTTCCTGGAGCAGCAGATATTGCTGGCGTTCGGCAAAGGTGACCGCCGGGCGCGTGGTCGTGTTGGGGTTGGCATAGAGGTTGAACACCTCCTGACGGTTGAACCCGTCATACTGGACTTCCTGATAGACGACGCGCGGGGTAATCGAGATAGTGTCCGATGGTTCAAAGGCCAGCGCAACCCGCGCGCCGACACGGCGGCCGCTGTTGATGTCCTGAACCACGCGACCAGATTGCAGGCCGAGCGCGTCGATGAAACCGCCGAACCTGGTGTAATAGCCGACCGCGCGTAGCGCGACGCTGTTCCCCAGCGGCAGGTTGATCATCCCGCGGATCTGCCCGCCCAGATCATCCTCGCCGACCAGGTTGAGATTGGCCTCAATCGCGCCCTCGGTCACGCCGACGCGCGGCTGGTTGGTGATATAGCGGATGGTGCCGCCGATCGACCCGGCACCGAACAGCGTGCCTTGCGGGCCGCGCAATGTTTCGAGGCGATTCAAATCGAACAGGTCAAGGTCGGGGGTGAACAGCGACAGCGAAATCGGCGTATCGTCGAGGTAGATACCAACCTGTTCCTTGACGCCTGGCTGGTCGCGGACCAGCTGTCCGGCGGAAACACCGCGCACCGAAATCTGGCTTTGTCCCGGCCCGAGGTTCTGGATGTTCAGCCCCGCGACGTTACGCGATGCTTCCTCGAGCGTGGTGGCGTTGGCGCGCGCCAGATCTTCGCCGGTCTGGGCGTTGATCGAGAAAGGCGTGTCTTGCAGCGTGGTGTCGCGCAAGGTCGCGGTGACGACGATGTCGTTGCCGTCGCCGCCGTCTTCGTCGGCGTCCTGCGCCAGTGCCGATGTGCTGGCGAAGGCGATGGCGGCCAGCGAAAGGCCGAGCGCTAGCCGTGTGCGCGATGCAAATGTGCGAACCATGTGATGTCTCCCAATCAGACGTGCGGGCGGTTGCCGCCTGCGCATGGTCGCATAATGCCTCGCTTTTGGCATTTTCATCAAGCGCCATCGCGCGGTGCCAAGCATTTGCTCAGCCTATGTTGTGAAAAAGTCACAACAATTTTTCCGTCTATGTTGTGAAAAATTGGCCGGAGCGGTGCGCGCTCCGGCCAGTCGGTTCGCAGGAGGAACCTCGGGAGTGATTTCAAGGCAGATGATCGCAGCTGTCGGCTCAAAAATCACGAAAAGAAAATGATTGGGGCCGCCCATCCCGTTGGGGAGGGGAGAGGGAAGGACGGCCCGATGTCGTCAGTAATTGTAAGCGCGCTCGCCATGTTCGGAGAGGTCGAGCCCTTCGCGCTCGGCCTCTTCGCTGACCCGAAGGCCGATGGTGAATTTAAGCGCGGTGAACAGGGCGGCGGAAACTGCGCCCGACCAAAGCAGTGTGATGGCCACCGCCTTGAGCTGGGTGACGAACTGGCCCGCCATGTCATAGGCACCGGGGACGGCGGGGAAGACGGTGTAATCGACCCACCCCTGTCCGCCCAGCGACGGGTCGGCGACAATCGCGGTGCCGAGCGCGCCGACAATTCCGCCGATGCAATGGACGCCAAACACATCGAGCGTATCGTCATATTTGAGCTTGTTCTTGACCACCGAGACAAAGCCATAACAGACCGGCGAGACGATCAGACCGAGCAGGATTGCGCCCATCGGCGAGGCGAAGCCGCTCGCGGGCGTAATCGCCACCAACCCGGCGACTGCGCCGGTGACCGCGCCGAGCAGCGAGGGCTTGCCGTGATGAAACTGTTCGATCAGGCTCCACGATACCGCAGCGGCGGCGGTGGCGACAAAGGTGTTGATGAACGCGAGCGCGGCCAGGCCGTTCGCTTCCAAGTTCGAACCAGCGTTGAACCCGAACCAGCCAACCCACAGCAGCGAGGCACCGATCATCGTCATCGTCAGGCTGTGCGGTGGGGTGGCTTCGCGGCCATAGCCGATCCGCTTGCCGACGATCAAACAGCCGATCAGGCCCGCGATACCCGCATTGATGTGGACCACGGTGCCGCCCGCAAAATCGAGCGCGCCCTTGCCCCACAGATAGCCCATGTCGGTTGGCGCATCGACGAGGAAGTCGGGGCCAGCCCAATACCAGACCATGTGCGCAATCGGGAAATACGCGAGCGTCAGCCACAGGGCGGTGAACAGCATCACCGCGCTAAACTTGATCCGTTCGGCGAACGCGCCGACGATCAGAGCGGGGGTGATGCAGGCAAAGGTCATCTGGAAGATAACAAAGCTATATTCGGGAATATAGACGTTGTTGCTGAAGGTCGCGGCATAGGTCGATGTCGTGACCCCGCTAAGAAACAGCTTGGAAAAGCCGCCGATGAACGGCGCGGTGGCCGCGTCGCCGCCGCTGGTGAAGGCCATGCTATAGCCCCACGCCACCCACACCAGCGCCGCGAGTGAAACGATCATGAACACCTGCATCAGCAAGGACAGCATATTCTTGGTGCGCACCAGCCCGCCGTAAAACAGCGCGAGTGCGGGGACCGACATCAGCAACACCAGCGCGGAACTGACCAGCATCCATGTGGTGTCGCCCTTGTCGGCCATCGCGGCCTGTGCCAAGGCGTCGGGTGCGCGGATTGGTCCGGCAACCGCGACCGCAGCGGCGGCGTCCTGTGCCCACGCTGCACCCGCCGATAACAATGTTGTTGTCGCAGCGCCAATCGCGGCGGCCCTTGCAAATAGTCGTGTCATTCCCCGGACTTCCCCGTTTTTTGTTGTGCCTGTGGTGGATGGATTGCTCATAGCGCTGCCTCCCCGCTTTCGCCGGTGCGGATGCGCACCGCCTGTGCGACGTCGAGGACAAAGATTTTGCCGTCGCCGATGTTGCCGGTGCCCGCGACCTGCTGGATGGTTTCGACCACGCGCGCGGTAATGGTGCTGTCGCACACCAGCTCGATCTTGACCTTGGGCACCATGTTGGTGGCATATTCGGCGCCGCGATAGATTTCGGTCTGCCCTTTCTGGCGGCCAAACCCCTTCACCTCGCTAACGGTCATGCCGTTGATGCCAAGCTCGGTCAGCGCGGTGCGGACCTCGTCGAGCTTGAACGGTTTGATAATGGCGATGATCAGTTGCATGTGCGGCCCCCGCTGGTCATGAATGGCTTGTTTGCCTGAACCAAAGGATATGCAACGGGCATGCCAAATGTCGAAAAGCGACGTTTTGCTGATTTTTTGTTACGAGTTAGGGCGCGTCGATAGGTAATTTATTGTGCAACTGCGAAAAGTGCTGCCTGTTTTTCAGGCAGGAGGATCAGAGTGCCAATCGCGCCCATACCGGCAAATGGTCCGATGCGCGCGCGGCAGTCAGGCTGTGATGCACCCCGCACGCCTCGACGCCAATCCGCCCCGAGACGATGATACGGTCGAGCGCGGCAACCGGACGGCGGCTGTGAAAGCTGTTGCCCGGGCGCAGCACATGGAGATCGCCATCGAACGCACGCATCGCGCTGCTATGCTCGGCCCAGTCGTTGAGGTCACCCATCATCACCAGCGGCAGATCAGGGGACAGCGCTCGGGCATGATCGACGATGGCACGCACTTGATGGTGGCGGCGAATGCCCGACAGGTCGAGGTGCATCGCCACCACCCGAAACCGGACGTCCGCGTGTCGCAGTTCGGCGGTAATCGCGCCGCGCGGCTCCAGTGTCGGTAGCGGCACGGCGGCGGCATTTGTCACCGCCATCCCTTTGCGCACCAACAGGGCGTTGCCATGCCAGCCGATGCTGTCGGGGCGGGTGTCGAGCGGTACCGGAGTCCAAGGGCTTTCTTCGAGCAATTGCAGCGGGAGCGCGCTCGCGCGGCGACCGAAACGGCGGTCGACCTCTTGCAGCGCGATGATGTCCGCGTCTATTTCGCGCAGCACCGCCATGATCCGTTCGGGGTTGCGCCGCCGGTCGAGCCCGATGCCGCGATGGATATTATAGCTCGTAACCTTTATCACGGCGCGTCGGCGGATTCCGCATCCGGCGCACCATCGCCCGCGATATATCGGTCGGTGGCGCGCGTCGGCAGGCCGTCGATGCTGGTGGTGCGAGCCTTGAACTTCTCGACCCATTTTTCGGGTTCGATCTGGGCATGATATTTTTTGAGCGTGGCGCGCTCGCGCTCAAGCGTCATCATCGGCACCCCCCAGCCGCAACTGGTCTGGACACAGTTCACGTTGATGACAAATATCTGGCGCGTGCCGGGGAGCAGCGTGAAGTGCGCGGCGAGCGCATCCCACTCGGCGTCCTGTGGCAAAACGCTGCGGCCATGGCCATAGATACGCAGGATCAATGCGGTGCGGTCGAATGCGCAGAACATGATGGTGATACGGCCGTCTGCGGTGAGATGCGCGTGGGTCTCGTTGCCCGATCCGCCGAGGTCGAGGAACGCGACGCAGCTGTCGGACAGGATGCGAAAGGTGTCGGCATAGCCCTTGGGCGAGAGGTTGATCCGCCCATCGGCGGCCGCGGTCGCGGTGAAATAGACCGGCTTGTCGGCGATGAAGGCGCAGTGCGCCTCGGTCAATGCGTCGGTGAAATCAGCCATGCTGCGTTTCCTTCCCTACCCCGCCGTGCCGCCGACGGTGATGCCGTCGATCAGCAGCGTCGGCTGTCCGACGCCGGCGGGGATGCTTTGCCCGCCCTTGCCGCACACGCCGATCCCCTCGTCTAGCGCGAGGTCATTGCCGATACCAGTCACGCGGGTGAGCACGCTCGGCCCGTTGCCGATCAGCGTCGCGCCCTTGATCGGGTGGATGAGCTTGCCGTTCTTGACCCGCCACGCCTGGGTGCACGAGAATGTGAAATTGCCCGAGACGATATCGACCTGCCCGCCGCCAAAGCTGGTGGCGTAGATGCCGTCCTTGACGCGGGCGAGCAGTTCGGCGGGGTCGTCAGATCCGCTACGCATGAATGTGTTGGTCATCCGCGGCATCGGCGCGTGGGCATAGGATTCGCGGCGGCCATTGCCGGTGGCGCGAGCCCCCATCAGCCGCGCGTTGAGGCGGTCCTGCATATAGGCGCGCAAGATGCCGTCCTCGATCAGCACGGTTTCGCCCGTTGGTGTGCCTTCGTCGTCAAAGCTCAATGACCCGCGCCGCGCGCCGCCCACGGGGTTGAGCAGGCTGCCGTCATCGACCACGGTGACGCCAGGCGCGGCGACGCGGGTGCCGATGCGGCCCGCAAAGGCGCTGGTCCCCTTGCGGTTGAAATCGCCCTCCAGCCCGTGGCCGACCGCTTCGTGGAGCAGGATGCCGGGCCAGCCGGGGCCGAGCAGCACCGTCATTTCGCCGGCTGGTGCGTCCTGCGATGCCAGATTGGTTAAAGCCTGTTCGAGCGCAGCGTCGATGGCGCGCGCGGCCGTGGCACCATCGATCAGATCGTCCAAAGAGCGCCGCCCGCCAATACCAAAGCTGCCGCTCTCGCTGCGCCCACCCTCGCGCACGATGATCGCAACGCTGAGCCGGACCAGCGGGCGGACATCGGTGGCGACAAAACCGTCGGCGCGGATCACCTCGACCACCGACCATGATGACGCCAGCGAGACGGTGACCTGCGCAACGCGCGGGTCGCGCGCACGCGCGGCGGCGTCGATGCTCTGGCACAAAGCGACCTTGTCGGCGAACGCCGCCCCGTCGAGCGGGTTGGCATCGCTGTATAGCCGCGCGTTTGTGCGGCGCGGCGGCGGGGCGGCGTCGCCCGCTCGCGGTTCGACCAGGCGGAGTGCGGGGATGGCGCGTGCTATCGCGGCGGCGCTGATTTCGCTGGCGTGGGCAAAGCCGGTCATCTCGCCCGAAACGGCGCGCAGGCCAAAGCCAGCGTCGCTCGAATAGTCGGCGGTTTTGAGCTGGCCATCATCGAACACCAGGCTCTCGCTAACGCGATATTGCAGGTAAAGCTCGCCGTCGTCGGCGCTGGCCAGCGCGCGGGCGGTGAGCGCCAGCGCGGTGTCGGGGTCGAGCAGGTCGGGGTGATACAGGAGGTCGCGCGGATTTGCTGCCATGCGATCAGCGCGCGGTATCAGCCGTGTCAGCGCACCCGCCGATCAGGACAAAGCGGCGGTCGCAATAACCGCAATCGACAAAGCCATCGGCCGGGTCGATCTGGAGCCACACGCGCGGGTGGCCCAATGCGGTTCCCGCAACATCGCTCGCCCCCATGCACGAGACACGGGGATTTTCGGTGCGGGTGATTTCGCGTGCGTCGGCCATGATGCGCGATTAGCAGCGCTGGCCGAGAGCCGCAATCCTAGAGATAATTGACGGTGAGGTTGAACGTCCCGGTATAGGCGCCGGGGGCCTGGCTGGCCCCGACATTGAGCCGCGCGCCGATGGTGATGACGCTGATGCCGTTGCTGTCCAGAAAGCGAACCACGCCGCCGTTGCTGGTCCAGTTGTTGACCGTCATCGTGCCGCCTGTGCCGTTGGACAGCGTGATCGGGGCACCCGGAATGAACACCAGGAATATCCGGTTGACGCTGCCCGCCGCATAAAAGGTCGCCATCCCCGGGGTGCCGCCCGCAGCGACCGCGCCGCCGGTGATGGTGCGCGCGCCGCTGGTGCCGTTGATCGTCGCGGTGCCGGCGATCGGCCCCGCGATCAGATTGCCGAAATCAAGCGGCGTGGTGTTGAGCAGTTCGAGCCGGTTGAGGACCAGCGACTGCGCGGTGCCTGGCGTTGCCTGCGCGCTCGCCGTGCCCGCCCAGGCGGCGAGAATCGCAGCGGCGGCAAAGGGGATTATGCTGGTCAGGCGGCGTTCCATGCCAGCCGTATAATCGCGGAGCTGTGACCATCTGGTCGAACGAAGTGGTAAATATAGCGTTAGCCACGCTCGGGATTAGGGCGCTTACTGATAATTGCCCTGCTGATAGTTGCCCTATTGATAGTTGAGCGTGATGTTGAATGTGCCGCTATAAATACCGGGGGCCTGATTCGCCCCAACGCTGAGCCTGGCCCCGACCGGAAAATTGAACAGGCCGTTGGCCGCCGCGATGCGAAAACGGCGCGGGGTGGTGGTCAGGATGGCGGTCGGGGTCGAGCCGATCTCGAATTGCGACACGGTCATCGGTGCGCCGGGGCCGATCAGCTGGATGGTGTTCGACGACAGGCTGATCGACACCTGCTGGTTGAAACTGCCCTTGCCGGCAAAGCGCGCGGGTTGATGCGACGAGCCGACCAGCGTTACTCCGCCAGTTCTGGTGCGGGTGCCGTCGGGGAACAGGCGGACCACACCGGCGGTCGCGCCGGGGATGATCTCGCCAAACTCCATGTCCTGAACGCGAATGAACGACAGCTGGTGCAAAACGATGGTCCGCAGCTCGGCTGGCTGGCTGGTCTGCGCCGACGCACTGCCACCAGCACAGGCCACCACCCATGCCGCCGCGATGGCGAACAGCGGATATGGCAGCCTGGCTGATGAAAGCGAGATGGTTTTGGTCCCCATGGAGATTGCGTTAGCGCACGAGCGTTCAATCATGGTGAGCGGGCATGGTTAATTTTGCATTTACGCTTTGGCGCGGCGCAAAGCGGCGCTATGCGCGGAGCATGGATAATGACGCAGCCATCAGCATCGATCATCTCAGCAAAGTCTATCAGGGCGGCAAGCGCGCGCTCGACGGCGTGTCGCTCAGCGTCCCGCGCGGCAGCATCTACGGCCTGCTCGGCCCCAATGGTGCGGGCAAATCGACACTCATCAACATATTGTCTGGCATGGTGCGCAAGACATCGGGCACGGCGCGTATCTGGGGGTTCGACATCGACACCGACCCGCGCAACGCCAAGGCGTCGATCGGCATCGTCCCGCAGGAAATTGTGTTCGACCCGTTTTTCACGCCGTTCGAGACGCTGGAGCTGGTCGCGGGGCTTTATGGCGTCCGTAAAGGACAGCGGCGTAGCATGGAGTTGCTGCGCGCGGTGGGGCTGGAGGATAAAGCAGGGGCCTACGCCCGCACATTGTCGGGCGGAATGAAACGGCGGTTGCTGGTGGCCAAGGCGCTGGTCCATTCGCCGCCGATCATCGTGCTCGATGAGCCGACCGCGGGGGTCGACATCGAGCTGCGGCAGCAATTGTGGGACTATGTCCAGCGGCTCAACCGCGAAGGGGTGACGGTGGTGCTGACCACGCATTATCTTGAGGAAGCCGAGCAATTGTGCGACCGGATCGCGATCATCAACCACGGCCAGCTGATCGCCGACAAGCCGACGCGCGACCTGGTCGGCATGGCGCGCGAGAAAGCGGTGGTGCTGACGCTCGATGATGATGTGGCGACGCTGCCCCACCATGGCAGTTTCGAGAAGGTCGAGCAGACCGCGCCGCGCGAGATTACCATCAGCTATAACAAGGACCGCGCCAATGCCGGCGATGTGCTGAGCGCGGCGGCGGCGGCGGGCCTCATCATCGTCGATGTCTCGACGCGCGAAGCCGACCTCGAGGACGTGTTCGTGCAATTGACGCGCAGCGCGGCGGGTTGACGGGCGAGTCATTATTGTATATACAATAACTGCAGCGCCTTGAACTTAGCAGGCAAGTGTAGTTCAGGGTGGCGCTGATGGAGCCGAGCCAGTGGAGAATGATATGCACCGATTGTGTTCGCCGGGCTTCACTTTGATGTTGACGATGACCGGCGCGACTATGGCGAACGTCGATGTATCACCACTGGTATATTGGGCGATAGCGTAGTCAATTTGGTCTGGACACCTCGTGATGGCGGACGCCGCATCATTTCGATGCGAAAGGCGAGAGACGATGAACGGCAAAGATATTTCGAGCGATTGGGTGGACCCTGATGATGCCCCGCATCTGACTGAAGAATGGTTTGATCGTGCCGATCTTTACCATGGCGACAAGCTTGTCCGGCGCGGGCGCCCAAAATCTGAAATGTCCAAGCGTGCGGTATCGCTGCGCCTCGATGTTGAGATTGTCGAGTGGTACCGTTCTACTGGCGCTGGTTGGCAGACTCGCATCAATGAGGCGTTAAGAAAAGCTGCCGGCCTTTGAGCGCACCCCACGACGTCATCATCATCGGGTCGGGCGCGGCCGGGCTGACGGCGGCGCTGACACTGGCCGAACGGTGCAAGGTGTTGGTGCTGGCCAAGGGCGCGCTTAGCGACGGGTCGACCGCCTGGGCACAAGGCGGCATCGCCGCCGTGCTCGATGCCGGTGACACGTTCGAGGCGCATATCGAGGATACGATGGTCGCGGGCGCGGGGCTGAACGATCGCGCCGTGGTCGAGTTCGTGGTCGAAAATGCCCCGGCGGCAATCGAACGGCTGGCCGCGCTCGGCGTGCCGTTCAATGCCGATGATGGCGGCGCGAGCAGCGCGGGCGGGGTGACGCTCGGCGAGCGCTGGCATCTGACGCGCGAGGGTGGGCACAGCCACCGCCGCATCGTCCATGTCGATGACGCGACCGGATGGGCGGTGCAGCAGGCGCTCGAACGCGCCGCCGCCGCCAACCCCAATATCACGCTGATGCCCGATATGGTCGCGGTCGACCTGATCAGCGGGCGGCACGGTGAGACCTATTCGGGCGCGGGCAACATCTGGGGCGTCTATGCGTTCAATCGCAAATCCAAGCGGGTCGAGGCGTTCACCGCGCGCGCGACCGTGCTTGCCACCGGCGGGGCCGGGCGGACTTACCTGTTCTCGACCGCACCCAGCGGCGCGACCGGCGATGGCATTGCGATGGCGTGGCGCGCGGGCGCGCGGGTTGCCAATATGGAGTTCATGCAGTTCCACCCGACCTGCCTCTATAACCGCGACGTCAAGAATTTTCTGATTACCGAGGCGGTGCGCGGCGAGGGCGGCTATTTGAAGCTCCCCACCACTGGCGAGCGATTCATGCCGCGGTTCGACGCGCGCGAGGAGCTGGCCCCGCGTGACGTCGTGGCGCGCGCCATCGACCATGAGATCAAGCGGCTGGGGCTCGATTATGTCCACCTCGACATCAGCCACAAGCCCGCCGAGTTCGTGCGCGGGCATTTCCCCAACATCTATGACAGACTGCTGGGGCTGGGCATCGACATTACCCGCGAACCAATTCCGGTGGTGCCCGCACAGCATTATACCTGTGGCGGGGTGATGGTCGACAGGGCCGGGCGCACCGATCTGCCCGGGCTATACGCGGCGGGCGAAGTGACGATGAGTGGCCTGCACGGTGCCAATCGGCTGGCGTCCAATTCGCTGCTCGAATGTTTCGTTTACGGCGAGGCGGCGGCGCGCGACATCATCGCGCACTTCGATGAATTGCCCACGCCACCAAGCATCCGCGCGTGGGATGAAAGCCGCGTCACCGACCCCGACGAGGAGGTGATCGTCCAGCACATCTGGCGCGAAATTCGCCGTTTCATGTGGGATTATGTCGGGATCGTTCGCACCACCAAGCGGCTAGAACGCGCGATGCACCGCGTCAATTTGTTGGCGCAAGAAGTTGATGACTATTACGGCAATTTCCGCGTCACCCCCGACCTGATCGAGCTGCGCAACCTGCTCGAAGTCGCGCGGCTGATCGTGCGCAGCGCGATGGCGCGGCATGAAAGCCGGGGGTTGCATTACATCACCGACTACCCCGATATGTTGAGCGAGGCACGCGACACGGTGCTGGTGCCCTAGGGGTCGCCTCATCATCTCACCGCACGCACAGAATCGTTCGTCGCACGGGCGGTGCAGCAGGCTGATGTTGTGGGCAGTGTCGCTGCGATGAAGAAAAGCCTGATACTTGCGATGCTTGGCCTGGCGCTGGCGGCCCCGATGATGACGGGGTGCGTGTCCGGCCGCAATGATGCGCCCCCCCCCACCTCTGGCCCAACACCGCCCTCCAGCGCAGGCGCCCAGCCGTGGCGGCCGCGCGGAAATCCAGCGCCAACCCCCGCGCCGCCTGTTCCGGCGGCTCCGCGCTTTGACCCCGGGGCGGGCCGTCCGCCACCAGCGCTGGAAATGACGTTGCACAATTTGTGGCGCGATTTTCCCGGGCGCACCGGCATCGCGGTCCAGCGGATCGACGGTAATTGGTCGCTGTCGCGGCGCGGCGACGAGGCTTTCCCGCAACAAAGCGTGTCGAAGACGTGGGTGGCGCTGACCTTGCTGTCACAGGTCGATGCCGGGCGGCTCAGCCTGTCCGACCGCGTCACCATCGGCCCCGAGGATCTGACGCTGTTCCACCAGCCGCTTGCCGCGCGGGTGGCGCGCGAGGGGCGTTTTGAGGCGAGCCTTGGCGAATTGCTCGACCAGGCGATTACCGGCAGCGACAATAGCGCCAACGATGCACTGCTCCGCCGCGTCGGCGGGCCCGATGCGGTCAACGGCTTTATCGAGCGCAACCGGCTGGGGCGGATCCGCTTTGGCCCGGGCGAACGGTTGCTGCAAAGCCATACGGCGGGGCTCGAATGGCGGCAAAGCTATTCGGTCGGGCGCAGTTTTCAGGTGGCGCGCGAAGCGGTGCCGTTGGCGGTGCGCCGCGCGGCGATGGAGCGCTATCTCGCCAACCCCGAGGACGGCGCAAGCCCGCTCAGCCTAACCGATGCGCTGGCGCGCCTCGCACGCGGGGACCTGCTGTCGCCTGCATCGACACGGCTGATGCTCGATACGCTTAGCCGCACATCGAGCGGGCCGCAGCGGCTGCGTGCCGGGGTTCCCGCTGGCTGGCGGGTTGCGCACAAGACCGGGACCGGACAGGAGCTGGAAGGCCGCGCGACGGGGTATAATGACATCGCGATCCTGACCGCGCCCGATGGCACGCGCTATGCGGTTGCGGTGATGCTGGCGCACACCACCGCGAGCGTGCCGCAGCGGATGAGCCTGATGCAGGCGGTTGCCCGCGCGGTGGCGGCGAACCACGGGCTGTGAGCGATGGCGCGCGCGTATAGTATATCGCGTATAGTATATAATGCCTGCCCCTAGCCCATCCCGCCTACGGGGGTGGGTAAATGTCCGCGGGGGGAGTGGAGGGGGCTAGCAGCCGCTGCCGCCGCCCAATACGCCGCCCAATACCCCACCAAGCCCGCCACGCCGACGGCGGCAATTGGGGTTCGGCGTCGTCGCAGCTTCCGCCCCTGGCCCGCCAATCATCCAGCTGGTTGATGCGCGGTACCGCACGCGCGCGGTCCAGATCGGGTGCCACGGTGTCCGCGCATTGGCGGGGCGCGGCGGATAAGCGAAATTGGCCTCGGGGCCATAGGCATAGAGGTTGCCGAACATGAAATCGGGTGCGGCCTGCTTGACCTCCATCGGCACGACGCAAGCGGTCTGGCTGGGCGGCATGACGACGCGGCTGTTGACGAGCCGCGCCACCGCGCTGGGCGCTATCCAGTCCCACAGCGCGCCGCCGAACTGCTGGCTGCTCGATGATGACCACATCACCATGTCACCGCCCTCGCCGCCGGGGTTCCCTCGAAAGCCCATCGTCCACGCATAATAGCCGGTCGCCGCCGCCACGCTGTTCCAGTTTAACAGTGTCGATTGGTCGGCCTGCGCGGTGCCGGTGGCGTTCAGTGCGGGCATGAAATCCTGTGCCAGAGAAAAGGCGATGTCGGGCGAATAATTGCCGGCGATGCGGTGCGCGCCGACCAATGAGCTTTGCGGCCTGACGCTCGCGCGGCTCGTGTTGTTCGGCCAATCGCCATAGGTGCGGCTGTTGCCGAATGTCACGCTGCGGTCGCGCGGGACGGTGCTGGAAAACAGCCCCGGCGGCACTTGTCCGGCGGACAGGCGCGCGAGGTCGATAATCACCGGCTGGCCAGCGGGCGCGTGCGCGCCGCAACCCCAGAAGATGAGGATGCGTCCGCGTGGCCGTTCATTCGGGCGCTGGCCGGGCACGCGCTCCTGATCGTCATCGGGCGCGCGGGTCGGCGTGACCAGCGGCACCGACGTGCCCAATCGTGCGCCTTCGGGCATGAAATGGTCGGCGCGCGGGCCGCTTGCCGTCTGGCTGCTGCCGAGGCGCAGGAACAGCTCCTTGCGCGGCTCATTCTGGCCGCCGCCGCCGAGGATCGACGACAGGCTGATGCTGCCGATGCCAACCCCGGTCGCGGTACCGACATCCATGTCATAGCGTGCGGGGGGCGGCGCGGCGGTTTGCGACAGCGCATCGGGGGCGAGCGCCAGTCCGGCGATGGTGCCGAGCGCGGCTATCGCTGCGGTTGATTTCAGAAAATGTGGCGCACGCATAATAGCATTCCTCCAGAAGAAGGTGAAAATGTTCGGCGCGACCCGTCTGCTGCAGGCTGTTTAACAGCATCAGACATAGAGCGCGAGGGGGCAATTCCATTGATCTGGGTCAAGGCGCGTGCATTCGCATATCGGTTATCGCCCGCGACGATGGAGAGCTATGCGCATGGCTGACGCGGCGGCAGAGGCACCGCAGACCCCGTATCAGCGGATCGGCGGGCCGCGCGACTGGTTCAGTAGCGGCAAATGCGTGATGAGCGCGCACGCGCCGTTCGTCATCGACGGGGAATTGCGCGACCAATGGCTCGGCACGATGCGGATTGCGCTGGCTGATGTCGTGCCCGACGACGATCTGCGTGCGCTACTCGATGGCGGTTTTGAGCGCGTCGCGGGACGGATGGTGCGGGTTTAATAGCGGAGATCGAGGCGTATTGATCGCTCCCGCATGCAGGCGCGTGCTCGGGCGCAGGCCGGAGCGCTGGCCATCATGCGATGCGCCCTACTGCCAACGCTCCGCATCAAGTGCGGAGCACGACAGGTGCATAAGCGCTCTATGGCGAGTTTACATATTTGAGGCGGGGTTATTCCGCCAGCTTCTCGGATTTGATCTTCCCCTTGCCTTTGGGCGCTTTGGGCGGAGCGGCGCTGATTTCGAACGCCAGTTCGGGGCCGCTCTCGCCGTCCTTGAGCTTGACCTTGACCTCACCGCCATGGACCAGCTTGCCGAACAGCAATTCTTCGGCCAGCGGCTGCTTGATCTTTTCCTGGATCAATCGGCCCATCGGGCGGGCGCCATAGAGCTTGTCATAGCCCTTGACGGTCAACCACTCACGCGCGGCCTCATCGAGCTGAATATGAACATTGCGGTCGGCCAGTTGCAATTCGAGCTGGAGGATGAACTTGTCCACCACCCGCGCGACCACAGGGGTGGGCAGATAATCGAACGGCACGATCGCGTCCAAACGGTTGCGGAACTCGGGCGTGAACAGTTTTTTGACCGCGTCTTCCTGAACATCATCGCGGTTATGTGCGCCAAAGCCGATGCCTTCGCGCGCCATGTCCGACGCACCGGCATTGGTGGTCATGATGAGGATGATGTTGCGGAAATCAACGGTCTTGCCGTGATGGTCGGTCAGTCGCCCATGGTCCATCACCTGAAGCAAGATGTTGAACAGGTCGGGGTGCGCCTTTTCCACCTCGTCGAGCAGCAGCACACAGTGCGGGTTCTGATCGACCGCGTCGGTCAGCAAGCCGCCCTGGTCGTATCCGACATAGCCCGGCGGCGCGCCGATCAGGCGGCTGACCGAATGGCGTTCCATATATTCGGACATGTCGAACCGCTGGATCGGGATGCCAAGGATCGACGCCAATTGCTTGGCAACCTCGGTTTTTCCGACGCCGGTCGGGCCGGAAAACATATAATTGCCGATCGGCTTTTCGGGGTCGCGCAGCCCCGCGCGCGATAATTTGATCGCCGATGACAGCACCGCAATCGCCTTGTCCTGGCCGAACACGACGCGCTTCAAATCGGTCTCGAGCGTTTCGAGCGCGCGTTTGTCGTCGGACGAGACCGACTTGCTCGGGATGCGCGCCATCGTCGCAATCACCGCCTCAATTTCCTTGGTGGTGATGGTCTTGCGCCGTTTTGACGGCGGCACCAGCATCTGCATCGCGCCCACTTCGTCGATCACGTCGATCGCCTTGTCGGGCAATTTGCGGTCGTTGATATAGCGCGCGCTGAGTTCGACCGCCGCCTTGATCGCGTCGTTGGTATATTTGACGCTGTGGTGGTTTTCGAACGCGCTGCGCAGGCCGTGGAGGATTTTGATCGTATCGTCGATATTGGGCTCGTTGACGTCGATTTTCTGGAAGCGGCGCAGCAGCGCGCGGTCCTTTTCGAAATGGTTGCGGAACTCCTTATAGGTAGTCGAACCGATACAGCGGATTTGCCCGCCCGACAGCGCGGGTTTGAGCAAGTTCGATGCGTCCATCGCGCCGCCGCTGGTCGCACCCGCGCCGATGACGGTGTGAATCTCGTCGATGAACAAGATGGCGTGCGGGATGGCTTCCAGCTCGGTCACCACTTGTTTCAGCCGCTCCTCGAAATCGCCGCGATAGCGGGTTCCGGCGAGCAACGCGCCCATATCGAGCGAGAAAATGACGGCGGGCAGCAGCACTTCGGGGACATCGCCCTCGACGATCTTGCGCGCCAGCCCTTCGGCAATCGCGGTTTTGCCGACGCCGGGATCGCCGACATAGAGCGGGTTATTCTTGGAGCGGCGGCACAATATCTGGATCGTCCGGTCGACCTCGGCGCTGCGGCCAATCAGCGGATCGACGCGGCCCTGCTTGGCCTTTTCATTCAAATTGACGGTATATTGATCGAGCGCCGATTCCTTTTTGCCTTTTTCTGGTTTGACGCCTGGGGCCTCTTCGCTTGTCCTCGGTTCGCTTTGCGCCGCAATCGCACTGCCGCCCTTGCCAACCCCGTGGCTGAGGAAACTGACGGCATCGAGCCTGCTCATATCCTGTTGCTGGAGGAAATAGACGGCATAGCTTTCGCGCTCGGAAAACAGCGCGACCAGCACATTGGCACCGGTCACCTCGTCCTTGCCCGATGACTGGACATGGAGGATGGCGCGCTGGATGACGCGCTGGAACCCGCTGGTCGGGGTGGGGTCGCCGCCGTCGGTTGTTTTGAGCGAATCAAGCTCGGTGTCGAGATAGTGGGTGACGGTGTCCTTGAGCTCGGAGAGGTTGACCCCGCACGCGATCATCACCTCGGCAGCCGGCGCATCGTCGATCAGCGCCAGCAGCAGATGCTCAAGCGCCGCATATTCGTGCCCGCGCTCGCCAGCAAAGCGCAGCGCATTATGCAGCGTTTTTTCCAGGCTCTCTGCAAAGGACGGCATAGCATAGTCTCCTCGTCGATCACCCCACCCTTGGTCCTCATGTCGGGACTGCGCCCACACTTGGCAAGGGGCAAGCGCAATCACCCTAGCTTTTGAATAACGCCTCGGCGCTTGCTTTATGGTTAACGGAACGCGCCTTATGCGCTTTAGTCCGCGCGATCTCCGCCTCAAGCGCCGCGACGCGTTCGTCAAGCTCGTGCACCGAAAAAGGGGAAAGCTCCTGCTTGGCGAGCAAGACAAGCGGGTCGGCGGGGCGCAAGGGGGAATCGTCGTCCATATCAAACTCCTCGCTCGCATGTTGACCTTTGCGGGTGTCCCCTGTCAATAAGGGGAAAGCTCGGGGGGAATATGACTCTACCAACGCATATGCGCGCGATCGACTGCCCTGCACCCGGCGGGCCGGATGCGCTGATGCTGACCGAAATGCCGGTGCCCGTGCCCAAAGAGGGCGAGGTGCTGATCCGCGTCGCGACCGCCGGGGTCAACCGCCCCGACGTGCTGCAACGCATGGGGCTTTATCCGCCGCCGCCGGGGGCTTCGCCGATTTTGGGGCTGGAGGTGGCGGGCGAAGTGGTCGCTAGCGGAGCCGGGGTCGGGGCCGAATATCGCGGTCAGAAACTCTGCGCGTTGATTGCGGGCGGCGGCTATGCCCAATATGCCGTGGCCCCCGTTGCCACCTGCCTGCCGGTGCCGTCCGCGCTCAGCATGACCGAAGCGGCGGCGATGCCCGAAACGCTGTTCACCGTGTGGACCAATTTGTTCGAGCGCGCTTATGCCTGCGCGGGCGACACCGTGCTGGTCCATGGCGGCACCAGCGGCATCGGCACGATGGCCATCGCGCTGTGCCGCTTGTTCGACGTCACCATCATCGTCACTTGTGGCAGTGCCGAAAAATGCGCCGCCGCGCTCGATCTGGGGGCCAGCCACGCCGTCGATTATAGCCGACAGGACTTTGCCGCCGAAGTGCTCCGCATCACCGATGGCAAGGGGGTGGCGGCGGTGCTCGACATGGTCGGCGGCGATTATCTGCCGCGCAATCTTGTGTGTCTGGGCGACGAGGGGCGGCATGTCTCGATCGCGTTTCAACGCGGGGTCAAGGCGGAAATCAATATTATGGATATTATGCGCCGCCGCCTGACGCTGACCGGATCGACGCTGCGCCCACGCTCGGTGGTGTTCAAGGGGCTGGTCGCCGACGAACTGGCGCGCACGGTGTGGCCGCACGTTGCCGATGGGCGGTTGAAACCGGTGATCGACAGGGTATTCCCGCTGGCACAGGCGAGCGAAGCGCACCGCCGCATGGAAAGCGGCAGCCATGTCGGCAAGATCGTGCTCGAGGTGGGGTGATGAGCGATCATTGGATCCTGCACGAATATGCGCCGTCGGGCAATTGTTACAAAATCCGACTGACCGCCGCGCATCTTGGCATAGCCATCGAACGGTGCGCCTACGACATATTGCGCGGCGAGACGCGCACCGCCGACTTTTTGTCGCGCATCAACGCCAATGGCCGCATCCCGGTGTTGCAGCGCGGGGCGCGGTTGTTGCCCGAAAGCAACGCCGCTTGTGTCTGGCTGGCGGACGGATCGGCGCTGATCCCCGCCGACCCCTTTGACCAGGCCGACATGTTGCGCTGGATGTTTTGGGAACAATATACTCACGAACCGAATGTGGCGACGCTGCGCTATTGGCTCGATTATCTTGGCCGCGCCAATCTGAGTGCGGCGCAGCAAGCGCAGATTGAGGGCAAAGTGGCGGCGGGCAATGCCGCGCTCAAACTGATGGACGATCATCTGGTGGCGCGCGACTGGTTTGTCGGCGGCGCGCCAAGCCTCGCGGACATCGCGCTCTATGCCTATTCGCATGTTGCCGAGGAGGGCGGAGCGTTCAGCCTGGCACCCTATCCGCATGTCGTTCGCTGGATCGGTGTGATGGCCGCGCTGCCGGGGCACGTCAGGATTACCGATTAGGGGGTTTACGCTTGCCTCCCCGCGCGCGAATCTTTTTCACCTTTCCCCTAGCCAAGTCTAGCGGTGTTTCTTTTTTTGGCCCCTCCCCTAGCTTCCGTTAGCGGGCTGCGTTATGGAGATCGCCATTGTCCGGCCGCTCCGAAAGGGGCGGCCCTATTCATTCCAGGAGTTATCCCATGGCCAATCCAAAGCCCCAGCCGCTGATGCCGCATGCGACCGCCGCATGGCTGGTGGACAATAGCGCGCTCACATTCGTGCAAATTGCGGAGTTTTGCGGGCTTCACATCCTTGAGGTGCAAGCGATTGCCGACGATACCGCCGGGGTCAAATTGACCGGACGCGACCCGGTGCGTGCGCTCGAACTGACGATGGACGAGATCGAAAAGGGGCAGAATGACCCCGACTATGCGCTGGTCATGCTGGCGGGGCCAGAGCATGTCCGCCGCACCAAGGGGCCGCGCTACACCCCGGTGTCCAAGCGGCAGGACAAGCCCGATGGCATCGCCTGGCTGATCCGCCATCATCCCGAAATATCGTCGGCCGCGATCGGCAAGCTGATCGGCACGACGCGCACCACCATCGACGCGATCCGCGACCGTTCGCACTGGAACATCGCCAACATCACACCCAAGGATCCGGTGACGGTGGGCCTGTGTTCGCAGCGCGAGCTCGATGCACTGGTTGCCAAGGCGGCGAAAAAGGCGGGGCTTGTTGCGCCGGTTGATACGCGTTTTGACGGGGACCGCGCGGCCTTGATCGAGGAACTCAAGGCCGAACGCACCGCCGCGCATCGGGCCGCCGAGGACGTGGCGACTGCCGAAGCGGCCGCTCTCGATACTGCCGATGCTGCCGGGGAATAACCCGGCACAGGCCGATGCCGTTTTAACGGGGCAAAATGTCTCGCCTCCAACGCTTTCGCCGGATGCCTCGCTGACCGCCGACGATGGGCTGATCGCCACCAACGCCGCCGGGCTGACCTACCCGTGGGGCGATGCCGCCCCGGCGATGGGCGAGACGATCCGCATCGCGAATAGCGTTTCGTGGGCGCGCATCCCGTTGCCAGGCGCGCTCGGCCATATCAACAGCTGGCTGCTCGATGATGATGGCGGTGGGGTCACGATTGTCGATACCGGATTGATGATGGGGCCATGCTCGGATGCGTGGAAGGCGCTGTTTGCGGGCGCGCTGTCCGATGTCGCTATCACCCGCGTCATCTGCACCCATATGCACCCCGACCATATCGGGCTGGCGGGATGGCTGGTCAAACGATTCGGTGTCCCGCTGCATATGACGCGCGGCGAATGGCTGACCGCGCGGTTGATGGTCGGCGATGTCCGCGATGACCCGCCAGCCGAAGTCACCGCGATGCAGCGCGCGGCGGGCTGGGATGACGCGGCGATCGAGGCCGCACGCGCGCAAGGCTGGGGCCGGCTCCGCCGCGTGGTGTTCGACTTGCCCTATGGCTATTCGCGGATGGTCGAAGGACAGCTGCTAAGCTTTGGCGCGCACCAGTGGCGCGTTGTCGTCGGTTCTGGCCACAGCCCCGAACATGCGTGCCTGCTCAACGAGCACGACGGGGTGCTGATCGCGGGTGATCAGGTGCTGCCGAAAATCAGCTCGAATGTGTCGCTGTTCAGCGGCGAACCCTACGCCGACCCGCTTGGCGAGTGGCTGGCATCAATCGACAAGTTGATGCAATTGCCCGCTGATTTGTTGATCTGCCCGGCGCATGGCGAGCCGTTTCGCGGGCTGCATATCCGCTTGCAAGCGCTCCACGACGAGCACCATGAGCGGCTCGATGCATTGGCGGCGGCGCTTCGCGAACCGCGCCGGGCGGTCGATTGTTTCCCGCTCCTGTTCAAACGCACCATCGGCACAGAACATCGTGGCCTCGCCACCGGAGAGGCGCTGGCGCATTTGCGGCATCTGGAGGTGACAGGCCGGGTGACGCGTGAGACACAGGATGGCGTGTGGTGGTGGCGCGCGAGGTGAGGAACTACCTGAAAACCCGTCTGTGCTGAGCTTGTCGAAGCACTGTCCTTTTTCAGCGAGTACCGCCCCCTTCGACTGCCTTGCAGGCGCTCAGGACAGCCCTTCGACAAGCTCAGGGCGAACAGTGGACGGGTGTGACCGTCAGCGTCACCCCCCCTATTGCGCGGTCCACCCGCCATCCATCGACAGATTGGCTCCGGTAATGGCGCTAGCGCCGTCGCTGCACAGATAGAGCATCAGACTGGCGAGTTGTTCGATTTGCACGAATTGCTTTTGCGGCTGCGCGGCCAGCAGCACGTCGTGGATGACCTGGTCGCGCGATAGCCCGCGCGTCTTCATCGTATCGGGGATCTGGTTTTCAACCAATGGCGTCCACACATAGCCCGGGCAGATGCAATTGACGGTAATGCCTTGCTGCGCGACCTCCAGCGCCACGGTCTTGGTCAATCCGGCGAGGCCGTGCTTGGCGGCATTATATGCCGATTTATACGGGCTGGCGACCAGGCTGTGCATCGATCCGGTATTGATGATGCGGCCCCAGCCCTTGGCCTTCATCGTAGGCAGCGCGGCCTTGGTGGTGTGGAACGCGGATGAGAGGATGATGGCGATGATCGCGTCCCATTTATCCTCGGGAAAGGTGTCGACCGACGCGACATGCTGGATTCCGGCATTGTTGATCAGGATGTCGGGCGCGCCAAGCCGGGCCGTACAATCCGCGACCATCGCGCGGATGTCGTCGGGCCGGGTCATGTCGGCGGCGCTGTGGCTCGCGCCTGCGCCGCTTATCCCTTGCAGCGCGGCGACATGGTCTGCGATTTCCGCCGCATCGCCAAAACCGTTGACCATCACCGCTGCACCCGCCCCCGCCAACGCATGGGCATAGCCCAGCCCGATGCCACTGGTCGATCCGGTAATCAGCGCTGTTTTTCCGGCAAGTGATTGAGTCATCCGGCCTTCCTTTATGCAGGCAATTCGCGCCGCTGCCATGCGCCATCCCTTGCCGCAAAGTCCAGCCCCATTGTTTGCTTGCGCCTTCGCCTTCGCCATGCTTGAGTGTTGGCGGTGCCGAGTCCGGTGCGCCTTGGGGAGAATGGCCATGCGCCTCGACGATTATGATCCGAGCGACGACATCCGCGACCTGGGTCGTGGTGGCGGCGGCTTTGGTGGTTTCGGTGGCGGCGGAGGTGGCGGGGGTCTCAACATCCTGTTCAGCCTGCTGCCGATGCTGTTCGGGCGGCGGCTGGGCTGCGGCGGCATATTGCTGATCCTCGTGATCGGCTTTGTCGTGATGAACAGCGACATCTTGTCGCTGGGCGATGTGTCAGGCGGGGCGGACCCGCGCGCGGGCGAGGCTTCGAGCGGGGCCAATGTCGCGTGCGATACCGCCGAAGAACGCTGGGCCTGCAACGTATTCGGCAGCACCCACGGCGTGTGGCAGGCCGCCTTTGCCGAGCGCAACCGCGAATATGCACGACCCACGCTCAATTTCTTCACCGATCAGAACCAGTCGGCGTGCGGCGCGGCACAAAGCGCGATGGGGCCATTTTATTGCCCCAGCGATACGGGTGTCTATCTCGACACCGCGTTTTTTGCCGAATTGCGTGACCGCTTCGGTTCGGCCGGGGACGCGGCACAGGCCTATGTCATCGCGCACGAGGTCGGCCACCATATCGAGAAGCTGAGCGGCGTGCTCGACCAGGCGCAAGCCGCGCAAGCGCGGGGCAGCGAGGCAGAGGGCAATGCGGTGCAGGTCCGCGTCGAACTGATGGCCGATTGCTATGCCGGGGTGTGGGCCAACCGCGCGCGCACCAGCGATGGCGGCCGCGCGATGGAAGCGGGCGATATGGAAGAAGCGATGACCGCGGCGAACGCGATCGGCGACGATACGCTGATGCGCGGGAGCGGACAGCGGCCGGTGCCCGAAAGCTTCACCCACGGCACCAGCGAGCAGCGGCAACGCTGGCTCAGGCGTGGGCTCGACAGCGGCGACCCCGCGCAATGCGATACTTTTGGGGCCGCTTCGCTGTAGGCGGCGCGGCTTCGCTATAAGTGGATTTAACCAAGGGAGTAAGCATGATGGCAGATCCAACCAAATCGACCGATACCAAGGGCAAGGGCGCGACCAAGGGCGCAGCCAGTGGTGGGGGCGGCAAAGCTCCTGCTCCGGTCGGCATGCGCACCGAACAAAAGGGCAGCACTGCGGGCGGTGGCGGCGCCAAAAATTAGGCCGCAATCCCTTCATCGAAGGGGCCGTTCGGACGGTGCGGTTTTCAAAGGCTAAGCGGGTTCGGCTGGCAACAGGCTGATGCCTTTGCGGCTCGCCGCCGTGCGCGCAGCAACGGCCCCGCCACCAACCATGGCCAGCGCCATAAACCCGACCAATATCGCATCCGCCGCCATGATCGGCCACACAATCCACAGCGGGCGGCCCATAGCGGCAAAGCCAAGCGCATAATGCGCCGCCATTAACGGCACCACCGAGGCGATTAAAATGACAATGGTGCGTCAGAAATTGCCGTCCATGATGTGCGCCGAGCTTGTCGGGTCGATGCGGCTGTTACCGAGCGGCCAAGCCGCTGCCCATGCGGTAAAATAAATGCCAATCACACCCCAGGCGAATGCCAAACCATAGCCCGTCCATTGGCCAATTTCCCCCGAAAGGCCGATCAGACTGGTCAACGGTGGTCCGAACAATTCCCACCAGAGCTGGGTGCCATTGAACGCGAACAGGGCCAGCCACAGGCCGATCGCGGGCATGGCGAGCTTGCGCGCATAGGCGGCGTCGCGGCCAGAGAGAATATAGCGCGTAAACCAATAGGTTGGCAGCAGCAGCGCCAAGGTTTTGGCAAAGCCGAACTGCATCCGCTGCGGATTGTCGGCCGCCGCGCGCGCGGCGGTGATGCTGTCATATAGGCCGATATTGATTTCGACGCTATGCTGCGCAAACTCGACCAATGGCGGGATGATAAACAATAGCGGGCAGGCGAGGGCAAATGCCCAGGCGCTCGTGTAATTGTCCTTTATGTCATGCCACATCGCTCGCCTCTTCAACCTTTTTGTCGAATGCGATCAGATCGCCTGGCTGGCAATCAAGCGCCCGACAAATCGCGTCGAGCGTCGAGAAACGGATCGCCTTGGCCTTGCCGGTTTTGAGGATCGAGAGGTTGGCGAGCGTGATGTCCACCGCCTCGGCAAGCTCGGTCAATGTCATCCGCCGTTGATAGAGCAGCTCGTCTAGGTTAATGCGGATCGGCATCAGACGACCTCCGCCAGTTCATCCTGCATGGCTGCGCCTGCATCAAAAATACGTGCCAGCACAAACAGCAACAGCACCGCGATCCAGCCCGTTAAGCCGAGGCTCCAACCAATATACTCGCCCGTCCGCATACTGGTGCTGGCGCTATAGACGCCAAAAATGAGGTCGATGATCTGGGTGCCGAGCAGCGCCCAGGCGATGGTGCGGAGCCGCCGGGCATTGGCGGCGGTGAACGCGCCGCCGCGTGGGACGGTGTCGATAATGGCAATCAGCCTGGTAAAAATGATGTGCGCAAGCGCAATGACCGGCACCATCAATATCGCCATCCATCGCAATAATGCCAAAATCTCATGCGGATGGGACACGCCAGCCGATCCGCCGCCTGCGATAAATTGTTGGGCACCGATGGCGGTGACCAATGCCAATATGACCACGATCGGCGCACCGATGCCCCAATTGAGCCAGTTCAGCACCCGCAAAATCCAGCGTGACGTTTGCAACATAGCCATTCTTCCGTATCATTGTCGATAAACGCTATGCAACATATCGATAAATAGTAAACAACAGATTGTTTATCGATCAATTCGCTAGGCGCTCAATCAGTTGCGCGTCAATCAATTGACACGCCTGTGCGCTACTCCTATAGCGCCCATTCCATGGCTTTCGGGAAATGGTGTGCCGTCGCGCAGCATGCTGATCGAATAGAAGGACTTGGTTTCATAAGACGCTTGAAGCTGCCGTTTTCCACGACTGGAAGCGTGCGGCTTTTTCGCGTGTTTTGCGTGCCGACCCGGCGGATGCCGGGGCATATTCTAACGCTGATGAGGCATAACGACCATGGCATCTAAAGTTTCGGGCAAGGCATCGGGCAAAGCGACTTCTGCGGTTCAAAGCCGCGTACCACTGCAAAGCGTGACCGCGAGCAAGCGGATCCGCAAGCTGTTCGGCAATATCCACGAAGCCATTCAGATGCCCAATCTGATCGAGGTTCAACGCGAAAGCTATGAGCAATTCCTGCGCTCCGACCCCTCGACCGGTTATGTTTCCGGCCTTGAAAAGACGTTGCGCGGCGTCTTTCCGATCCGCGATTTTGCCGGCACCGCCGAGCTTGATTTCGTGCATTACGAGCTTGAGCCGCCGAAATATGACACCGAGGAGTGCCGCCAGCGCGGGCTGACCTATGCCGCGCCGATGAAGGTCACGCTGCGTCTGATTGTGTTCGAGGTCGACAGCGAAACCGAAACGCGCAGCGTGCTCGATATCAAAGAGCAAGACGTCTATATGGGTGACATGCCGCTGATGACCGGCAACGGCACCTTTGTTATCAACGGCACCGAGCGCGTGATCGTCAGCCAGATGCACCGCAGCCCCGGTGTGCTGTTCGACCATGACCGCGGCAAGACGCATGCATCGGGCAAGTTCCTGTTTGCCGCGCGGGTCATTCCTTACCGTGGCTCGTGGCTCGATTTCGAGTTTGACGCCAAAGACATCGTCAACGTCCGCATCGACCGTAAACGCAAACTCCCGGTCACCAGCCTGCTCCACGGACTTGGTCTGTCGAGCGAGGAAATCCTCAACCATTTCTATACGACCGTCACCTATGCGCGCGCCAAGGATGGGTGGAAAATCCCGTACAGCGGCGATGCGTGGCGCGGGGTCAAGCCGACGTTCGATGTGGTGGACGCAGCCAGCGGCGAAGTGGTGTTTGCCACCGGGCAAAAAATCAGCCCGCGGCTTGCCAGCAAGGCGGCGAAAGACGGCCTGACATCATTGTTGATTCCGACCGAAGAAATTTTCGGCCGCTATTCGGCGTTCGACCTGATTAACGAGGCGACCGGCGAGATTTACATCGAGGCGGGTGATGAGGTGTCGGCAGAAAATCTCGCGGTGCTGGATGCAGCTGGCGTCGATAGCATCGCGCTGCTCGACATCGACCATATCACCACCGGTGCGTGGATCCGCAATACGCTCAAAGTCGACAAGGCCGAGGATCGCGACCATGCGCTGTCCGATATTTACCGCGTCATGCGCCCGGGCGAGCCACCGACCCGCGAAACCGCCGATGCGCTGTTCGAAGGGCTGTTCTTTGACAAGGACCGCTACGACCTCAGCGCCGTTGGCCGGGTCAAGCTCAACATGCGGCTCGGTCTCGAAGCGCCGGATGAGCTGACGACATTGCGGCGCGAGGATATCCTCGCGGTGGTCAAGGAGCTCGTCAACCTCAAGGACGGCAAGGGCGAGATTGACGATATTGACAACCTTGGCAACCGCCGAGTCCGTTCGGTCGGCGAGCTGTTGGAAAACCAGTATCGCGTTGGCCTGCTGCGCATGGAGCGTGCGGTCAAGGAGCGGATGTCGAGCGTCGATGTTTCGACCGTGATGCCCAATGACCTGATCAATGCCAAACCGGCAGTCGCTTCGGTGCGCGAGTTTTTTGGCAGCTCGCAGCTGTCACAGTTCATGGACCAGACCAATCCCTTGTCCGAAGTGACGCACAAGCGCCGCGTTTCGGCGCTGGGGCCGGGCGGGCTTACGCGCGAACGTGCGGGCTTCGAGGTTCGCGACGTTCACCCGACGCATTATGGCCGCATCTGCCCGATTGAAACGCCCGAAGGCCCGAACATCGGCCTGATCAACTCGCTGTCTACCTTTGCGCGGGTCAATAAATATGGCTTCATCGAAACGCCCTATCGCAAGGTGATCGACGGCAAAGTGACAACAGACGTTGTTTATCTGTCGGCGATGGAAGAGCAAAAGCACGTCGTTGCGCAGGCTTCGGCCGAAACCAATGCCGATGGCAGTTTTGTCGAGGAACTGATCAGCGCGCGCGATAGCGGTGAGTTTGTGATGGCCCCGCGCGATACGGTGACGCTGATGGACGTTTCGCCCAAACAGCTCGTCTCGGTTGCGGCATCGCTGATCCCGTTCCTCGAAAATGACGACGCCAACCGCGCGTTGATGGGGTCGAACATGCAACGTCAGGCGGTGCCGCTGGTCCGCGCCGAAGCGCCGTTTGTCGGCACCGGCATGGAAGCGACGGTGGCACGCGATTCGGGCGCGGCGATTGCCGCGCGCCGCACCGGCATCGTCGATCAGGTCGATGCCACCCGCATCGTGGTACGCGCGACCGGCGATATTGAGGCAGGGCAATCGGGCGTCGATATTTACCGCCTGATGAAGTTCCAGCGTTCGAACCAGTCAACCTGCATCAACCAGCGTCCGCTGGTGAAGGTCGGCGATCTGGTGACGGTAGGCGAGATCATCGCCGACGGCCCGTCGACCGAGCTTGGCGAACTGGCGCTGGGCCGCAACGTGCTCGTCGCCTTCATGCCGTGGAATGGCTATAATTACGAAGATTCGATCCTGATCTCGGAACGGATCGTCAAGGACGATGTCTTCACATCGATCCACATCGAAGAGTTTGAGGTGATGGCCCGCGATACCAAGCTGGGGCCGGAAGACATCACCCGCGACATCCCCAATGTCGGCGAGGAAGCGCTGCGCAACCTCGACGAAGCGGGCATCGTCTATATCGGTGCCGAGGTCGAGCCGGGCGATATCTTGTGCGGTAAAATTACCCCCAAGGGTGAAAGCCCGATGACGCCCGAGGAGAAGTTGCTCCGCGCCATCTTTGGCGAAAAGGCCAGCGACGTGCGCGACACTTCGCTCAAATTGCCGCCAGGGGTCGCCGGAACCGTGGTCGAGGTGCGGGTGTTCAACCGCCACGGCATCGACAAGGACGAACGCGCCATCGCCATCGAACGCGAGGGTATCGAGAGCCTCAAGAAGGATGCCGATGACGAGCGCGGCATCCTCAATCGCGCCAGTTTTGCACGGCTCAGCGAAATGCTGATCGGGCAGGTCGCAACATCGGTGCCCAAAGGCATCAAGAAGGGCAGCGCGATCACCGCCGCCATGCTCGAAGAGGTTGAGCGTGCCGACTGGTGGAAACTTGGCGTCGCCGATGACAAGGTGCAGTCGGGCCTTGAGGCCTTGCGCGCGCAATATGACGATGCGATCAAGGTCATCAACGACCGTTTCGAGGACCGCGTTGAAAAACTGCAGCGCGGTGACGAGCTGGCGCCTGGTGTGCTCAAGATGGTCAAGGTGTTCGTCGCGGTGAAGCGCAAGCTGCAACCGGGCGACAAGATGGCGGGCCGCCACGGCAACAAGGGAATCATCAGCCGTATCCTCCCCGAAGAGGATATGCCCTTCCTTGCCGACGGGACGCCGGTTGATTTCGTGCTCAACCCGCTTGGCGTGCCGAGCCGGATGAACGTCGGCCAGATTTTCGAAACGCATATGGGCTGGGCCGCGCGCGGTCTGGGTGCCAAGATTGGCGATGCGCTCGATGCGTGGAGAGAGGCCAACCCCGATCCGGCCCTGGGCAAGCCGCCCGAAGCGGTGCGCGAGACGCTGAAATATGTCTATGGCGCAAGCTATGATGCGGAAATCGACGCTTGTTCGTCGGCGGAAATCATCGAGCTGGCGGGCAATGTCCGCGCCGGCGTGCCGATTGCAACACCCGTATTCGATGGCGCGGTTGAGGCTGACGTGACCGAAATGCTCGAACGCGCCGGCCTCGACCCATCGGGGCAGGTCGACCTGTATGATGGCCGCACCGGCGAATGTTTCGACCGCAAGGTGACGGTGGGGCATAAATATGTGCTCAAACTGCATCACTTGGTCGATGACAAGATCCACGCGCGCTCGATCGGTCCCTACAGCCTCGTTACCCAGCAACCGCTGGGCGGCAAGGCACAGTTCGGTGGCCAGCGGTTCGGGGAAATGGAGGTCTGGGCGCTCCAGGCCTATGGTGCCGCTTACACGTTGCAGGAAATGCTCACGGTCAAGTCCGATGACGTCATCGGGCGGACCAAGGTTTATGAGGCGATCGTCAAGGGCGACGACACGTTTGATGCCGGCATTCCAGAAAGCTTTAACGTGCTCGTCAAGGAAATGCGTTCACTTGGCCTCAACGTCGAGCTCAAAAATGAAGAGCGCACCGATGACGAAAGCGATGCCATCGCCCACGCTGCCGAATAATTACACCGCATAAGCCCCCTCTCTCGTCAGCGGGAAGGGGGCGCGAGGATGGAAATAATATGAACCAGATCAGCAACTTCATGAACCCGGTCGCCAAGGCGGAAACGTTCGACCAGATCAAAATCGGCATCGCCAGCCCGGATCGCATCCGCAGCTGGTCGTTCGGCGAGATTAAAAAGCCCGAAACGATCAACTACCGGACGTTCAAGCCCGAACGCGATGGTCTGTTCTGCGCGCGCATCTTTGGCCCGATCAAGGATTATGAGTGTCTGTGTGGCAAGTATAAGCGGATGAAATATAAGGGCATCGTCTGCGAGAAATGCGGTGTCGAGGTGACGGTGACCAAGGTTCGCCGCGAGCGGATGGGTCATATCGAGCTGGCCGCGCCGGTCGCGCATATCTGGTTCCTGAAATCGCTCCCCAGCCGCATCGGCCTGCTGCTCGACATGCAGCTCAAACAGCTCGAACGCGTACTTTATTTTGAGCAGTATATTGTGCTCGAACCGGGTCTAACGCCCCTGGAAAAGATGCAGCTCCTGACCGAGGACGAGCTACTCGACGCGCAGGACGAATATGGCGAAGACGCCTTTTCGGCCGGGATCGGTGCCGAGGCGATCCGCAAGCTGCTCGAAGAACTCGACCTCGCGGGCGAGCGCCAGGCGTTGCTCGACGAACTGGCGGTCACCAAGTCGGAGCTCAAGCCCAAGAAGATCATCAAGCGACTGAAGGTGGTCGAGAGCTTCATCGATTCGGGCAACCGTCCCGAATGGATGATCCTTCAGGTCGTGCCGGTCATCCCTCCCGAACTGCGCCCGCTGGTGCCGCTCGATGGTGGCCGTTTTGCGACCTCCGACCTCAACGATCTTTATCGCCGTGTCATCAACCGCAACAACCGTTTGAAGCGGCTGATGGAGCTGCGCGCGCCCGACATCATCGTTCGCAACGAAAAGCGGATGCTGCAGGAAGCGGTCGATGCCCTGTTCGATAATGGCCGCCGTGGCCGCATCATCACCGGCGCCAACAAGCGTCCGCTGAAGTCGCTCAGCGACATGCTCAAGGGCAAGCAGGGCCGGTTCCGCCAGAATCTGCTCGGCAAGCGCGTCGATTATTCGGGCCGCTCGGTCATCGTCACGGGGCCGGAGCTGAAATTGCATCAATGCGGCCTGCCCAAGAAGATGGCGCTCGAGCTGTTCAAGCCGTTCATTTACGCGCGGCTCGATGCCAAGGGCCTGTCGATGACGCTCAAGCAGGCGAAGAAATGGGTCGAGAAGGAGCGCCGCGAGGTGTGGGACATCCTCGACGAGGTGATCCGCGAACATCCGGTGCTCTTGAACCGCGCACCGACGCTCCACCGCCTCGGCATTCAGGCGTTCGAGCCCGTGCTGATCGAGGGCAAGGCGATCCAGCTTCACCCGCTGGTGTGCTCGGCGTTCAACGCCGACTTTGACGGCGACCAGATGGCGGTTCACGTGCCGCTGTCGCTTGAGGCGCAGCTTGAGGCGCGCGTGCTGATGATGTCGACCAATAACATTCTTAGCCCCGCGAACGGCAAGCCGATCATCGTTCCGTCTCAGGACATGGTGCTTGGGCTTTATTATCTGTCGCTCGAACGCGAAGGCGAACCGGGCGAAGGCATGTTGCTCGCCGACATGGCCGAGGTGCACCAGGCGCTTTATACCGGCGCGGTGACGCTGCACAGCAAGGTCATAGCGCGCGTCCCCCAGACCGATGAGCAGGGCAGCCAATATCTGCGCCGGTTTGAAACAACCCCGGGGCGGATGCTGATTGGTGAATGTCTGCCGCATTCGCATACGGTGCCGTTCGATGTCGTCAATCGCCTGCTGACCAAGAAGGAAATCGGCGACGTTATCGATCAGGTCTATCGCCACACCGGCCAGAAAGAGACGGTATTGTTCGCTGATGCGATCATGAGCCTTGGATTCCGCCATGCGTTCAAGGCTGGCATAAGCTTTGGCAAGGATGACATGATCATTCCGACCGAAAAGAAGACGCTGGTCGATGACACGCTGGCCCAGGTGAAGGATTATGAGCACCAATATCAGGACGGCCTGATCACCCAGCAGGAAAAATATAACAAGGCTATCGACGCGTGGAACCGATGCGGCGACCAGGTGGCGAATGCGATGATGGAGGAAATCCGCGCGACGCCGATGGGCAAGGATGGCCGTATGGCACCGATTAACTCGGTCTACATGATGGCGCATTCGGGTGCGCGGGGTTCACAAACCCAGATGAAGCAGCTCGCCGGTATGCGGGGCCTCATGGCCAAGCCATCGGGGGAGATTATTGAGACGCCAATCATCTCGAATTTCAAGGAAGGGCTGACCGTTCTCGAATATTTCAACTCGACCCACGGCGCGCGCAAGGGGCTGGCCGACACCGCGCTCAAGACAGCAAACTCGGGCTATCTGACGCGCCGTCTGGTCGATGTCAGCCAGGATTGCACGATCGTCGAGGAGGATTGCGGCACACAGCGCGTGCTGGAAATGCGCTCGATCGTTCAGGGCGGATCGACCATCGCCTCGCTCGGTGAACGCATCCTCGGGCGGACGTTGGCCGAAGATATCGTCGACAGCAAGACCGGCAATGTCATCGCAGCCAAGGGTCGATTGCTCGACGAAGCCGATGTCGCGGCGATCGAGGCGCTCGGCGTGCAAACCGCCAGCATCCGTTCGCCGCTAGTGTGCGAAGCGAAAACCGGCGTGTGCGGAACATGCTATGGCCGCGATCTGGCGCGCGGAACCCCGGTCAATATCGGCGAGGCGGTTGGCGTCATCGCCGCGCAATCGATCGGCGAACCGGGCACGCAGCTCACCATGCGGACCTTCCACATCGGTGGTGCGGCGCAGCTCAACGAACAGTCGCATTTGGAATCGGTGTCGGACGGCAAAGTCCAGTACCGCGACATGCCGACCATCGTCGACAGCCGCGGTCGCCGGTTGAGCCTGGCACGCGGTGGTGAAATGGTCATCATGGACAACGAGGGCCGCGAGCGCGCAGTGCACAAATTGCCCTATGGCGCCAATATCCTGATCAAGGATGGCGCGAAGGTGAAACAGGGCGAGCGGATTGCCGAATGGGACCCGTTCACCATGCCGGTGATTACCGAACAGCCCGGTGTTGTCCGGTATCAGGACCTGCTCGATAGCAAAACCATGAGCGAAATCGTCGATGAAGCGACCGGTATCGCCCAGCGCGTTGTTACCGAATATCGGACATCGGGCCGAGCCAAAAAGGAAGATCTGGCTCCGCGCCTGACCTTGCTCGACGAGACATCGGGCGAGGCCGCGCGCTATCTGCTGGCGCTGGGCACGACCATTTCGGTCGAGGATGGCCAGACGGTTGCGGCGGGCGATGTGCTTGCTCGTGTCAGCCGCGAAGCTGCCAAGACACGCGACATCACCGGTGGTCTGCCGCGCGTGGCCGAGCTGTTCGAGGCGCGCAAGCCCAAGGATAATGCGATCATCGCCAAGATTTCCGGCAAGGTCGAGTTTCTCAAGGATTACAAGGCCAAGCGCAAGTTCGCCATTGTCCCAGAGGAAGGCGAACCGGTTGAATATCTGGTGTCGAAATCCAAGGTCATTGACGTTCAGGACGGCGATCACGTCAAAAAGGGCGATACGATCATCTCCGGCTCGCCCGACCCGCATGACATATTGGAAGTGCTCGGTATCGAACCTTTGGCTGCTTATCTCGTCTCCGAAATCCAGGAAGTGTACCGACTACAGGGCGTGAAGATTAACGACAAGCATATCGAGGTTATTGTCCGTCAGATGCTGCAAAAGGTCGAAATTACGGCTGGCGGTGACACCACGCTGCTCCCCGGCGAACAGGTTGACCGCGAAGAGATGGACGAGATCAATGATCGCCTGCCCAAGGGCAAGGTGCGCGCGACCGGCAAACCCGTGCTGCTTGGCATAACCAAGGCTTCGCTCCAGACCCGCAGCTTCATTTCGGCCGCTTCGTTCCAGGAAACGACACGCGTGCTGACCGAAGCATCGGTTCAGGGCAAGGTCGATACGCTGATGGGGCTTAAGGAAAATGTCATCGTTGGCCGGTTGATTCCGGCGGGCACGGGCGCGGCGATGAACCGCATCCGTGTGACGGCAACGTCGCGTGATGCGGCGCTGCGGGCGTCGATGCGCGCGGCGGTCGAAGCGACGATCATCGCCCCCGACAGCGCGGCCGAAGAACATGCGGCCGAACTGGCGCAGGGGCCAGAAGCCGCGATTGGCGATGATCCGCTGGGCAAGGTTGTGGGTGAAGATTTCACCACCGACGATGTGGTGATGGAGAATGGCGAGGACTAAGCTCCGCTCACTCAATCGAAAAACAAAACCCCGCCAGGCTCGTGTCTCGCGGGGTTTTTGTTGGTTGGTGGAGCGATGTGACGCGTCTCACTCTGCGATCAGACTGATCAGGATATAGGCGATGACGGGTAAGCCAAAGGCGAGCGTAGCGACAACCCAGCCGAGGCGAACCAGCATCGGGTCGATGGCGAAATAGCTGGCGATACCCGAGCAGACGCCCATCAGCTTGCGGTTGTCGCGGCCAAGGTGAAATGTGCGAGTCATGCGGCCACCCCGACAGCGGCGGAGGCTGATGGCACGGCGGTTGCGGCAAACAGCATCGTTGTGGCAAACAGGGTGATGGCGGTGGCGGCAGCGTAGCTGGTGGCGGCGCGGATATCGAAACGGAACATGGGTTTTCTCCTCTGGTGGTATCGGGCCGGGGTCATTCCCGACATGCCAGAATGAATGCAGGAGCTGTGCCAGTTTCAAGAAATGGCGGAAATGCTGGATTATCGGCGACGCGACACGCAAGATGCATGTTATTGACACCTATTATACGTAAAACATCCCATATCATGGGATAATATCCATATATGTTCGTGATGGCCTTGGTGTTTGACCATGGCTAAGAGGCGATGATGCGCGTCTCTCGCCTGCAATTGACCAATTTTCGCAACCACGCCGCTATCGCTATGGCAGTGGCGCCGGGGCTGGTTGTGCTGGCCGGACCCAATGGCGCGGGCAAGACCAACATATTGGAGGCGGTTTCGCTGTTATCGCCGGGGCGCGGGCTGCGCGGGTCGGCGCTGGTCGACATGATCCGCGACGGGGCGGTCAATGGCTTTGCCGTGGCGGCGCATATCCGCGGAGATGACAGGAGCCTGCCCGATGTTGCCATCGGCACTTCTGTTCTGGCGGAGACTTCGGGGCGGCGGCGGGTGCGGGTGAATGGTGCCGAGGCGGCGGCAACGTCGCTGAGCGAATGGCTCTCCGTGCTGTGGCTGACCCCGGCGATGGACCGTTTGTTCGTCGAGGCCGCCAGCCAGCGCCGCCGTTTCCTCGATCGACTCACTCTGGCGCTAGAGTCGACCCATGCACACCATAGCAGCCGCTATGAGGCAGCAATGCGTTCGCGCACACGGCTGCTTGTTGGCGATGCGCCGCATGATGCGCATTGGCTCGGTGCGCTGGAGGCGCAGATGGCGGAGCATGGCAGCGCAGTGGATGCCGCGCGACGCCGACTGGTCGCTGAAATGGCCACGGCCTTGGCCGCAACGCCCGAAACGCCCTTTGCAAAGCCGCATATGACTCTGGTTGGTCCAGACGGCAGTGTCGCGGTCCCGTGGGATGCAGAGGCGCTGCGCGCTGCGCTGGCCGGTTCGCGCGGGCGCGATGCGGCGGCGGGGCGCGCACTCCTTGGTCCGCACCGGGCCGACCTGTCGGTTATGCATCTGGCCACGGGGCAGGTGGCAGCGCGCTGTTCGACCGGCGAACAGAAGGCGCTGCTGCTATCGATCATCCTGGCGCACGGCGATCTGGTGGCGATGCAGCGCGGCGCGCGCCCGATCCTGTTGCTCGATGAACTGGCGGCACATCTCGACCCAGGGCGGCGCGCGGCATTGTTTGCGCGGTTGACGCAGGCAGGCGGGCAAGTGTGGATGACTGGGACCGAATTAGCACTGTTCGATGCCGCTCCCGATGGCGCGATGCGCTGGCTGATCGAGGTGGGAGAGGCTCCTCGGCAGATTTAATTGCGATTAATTCGCATTAGCCTTGACAGTAAGAACGATTCGCAATAGTCGCCTCCATCATGATTGGAGACCTTATGTTCGCGTCGTTTTACCGCCCCGTCGCCACGTTCACACCATCGATCGCGGCCATCGCGCTTGCGCTCTGTTCCGGTGCTGCGCAGGCCATCGAGGCGGCGGCGGATGACCAGAGCGGTGACATCATCGTCACCGGCCGGGATGATGGCTATCGCACGGTGATGACGACCAGCGGGACCAAGACCGATACGCCGATCCTCGACGTGCCGCAATCGATTGTGGTGGTGACGGCCGATCAGATTGCCGATCAGCAAATTCGATCGATGACCGATCTGGTGCGGCTGACACCGGGTGTGATTGCAGGGCAGGGCGAGGGCAACCGTGATCAGGTGACGATCCGCGGTAACAATTCGACCGCCGATTTCTTTGTTGATGGCCTGCGCGATGACGTGCAATATTTTCGCAGTTTCTATAATATCGAGCGGGTCGAGGTGCACCGCGGCCCCAATGCGATGATTTTTGGTCGCGGCGGCGGTGGCGGCCTGATTAACCGGATTACCAAGGGTGTGATCGCGGGTGAAAGCCGCTATGCGGCGGCGCTTTCCGCCGACAGTTCCGGCAGCTCTTACGGAGCGCTCGACATCAACCAGCCGCTCGGTGCGGCGGCGCTACGGGTCAACGCCTTTTACGAGGCGCTGAACAATCACCGCGATGCGTTTGACGGGGCGCGCTATGCGGTCAATCCGGTGGTTGGGGTGGCGGTGGGCGACGCCGTGCGGCTCCAGCTCGGCTATGAATATGTCCATGACGACCGCACATCGGACCGCGGCATCCCCTCGGCCTTTGTCGGCAGCCTGGCCGCCCCCGCTGCGCCGCTCAGCGGGTTTCGCGATACATTTTTTGGCTCGCGCGATCTTAACCGCGCGCGGATCGACGCGCATATCGTTAGCTTTCGCGGCGAGGCGGACCTTAGCGACACGCTGACGCTGAGCGCGCAGGCGCTCTACGGCGATTATGACAAAATCTACACCAATGTTTTTGCGGTGACGGCGGTGCGCACCGCCACCAGCGGGCCATTGGCCGGGCACCAAGTGGTCGGCATCGAGGCTTACCGCGACCCAACCACGCGCCGATCCGCGATCGGCCAGATCAACGCCAAATGGCGCGTGATCACAGGGGGTATCGAGCATCTTATCCTGCTGGGCAGCGAAATTACCCGCCAGAATACACGAAACGAGCGGATCAACGGGTTTTTCAGTCCCAGCGCTTTCACTTCGGCCAACCGCCGCGTTGATGTGTTGCTCGCCGATCCGTTGACCACCCCCTCCATCACCTTTGTCGCGGGGGCGGGGGGTAATGCTAACCGCGCAAACGCCACCACGCTCGACCAGGCATCGGCCTATCTCCAGGATCAGATCAGTCTGTCCGATCATGTCGATGTGATTGCGGGGCTACGCTATGACCGACTCAAACTGACGGCGACAAACCTGTTCACGGCGCAGCGTTTTTCGCGCGTCGATCACCTGTGGTCGCCGCGCATCGGCATCGTCTATAAACCGGTCGAACAGGCCTCGCTCTACGCCAGCTACACCCGCTCCACCCTGCCGCAATCGGGGGACCAGTTCACCAGTCTTGATGTGACATCGGCCGCATTGGAGCCTGAAACATTCGAAAATGTCGAGGCGGGAGCCAAATGGGACATCCGCCCTGGTTTGAGCGCTACGCTCGCAATATTCCGGCTCGACCGCACCAATAGCCGCTCGCCCGGTGCGGTTGCCGGCACGGTGGTGCAGGTCGGGCAGCAACGCAGCCACGGCGTCGAAGCCGGACTGGTCGGGCAGATCACACCCCAATGGCAGGTGACGCTTGGCTATGCGCATATTCTTGGTGCGATTACTACGACCACATCATCTGCCCCGGCCGGGCGTCGCCTTGCGCAATTGCCGCGCCATCAGCTGACATTGTGGAACCGCGTGTCGGCGGCAGATAATTTGGCGGTCGGCCTTGGCCTCTACCACCAGTCGGGGCAATTTGCCTCATTGAGCAACGCGGTGCGCCTGCCCGGTTATACCCGCGTCGATGGCGCGCTCTATTTTGACGTGAACGATGCGATTTCGGCGCAGATCAACGTCGAGAATATCTTGGGAGAGGCGTATTTTCCCACCGCGCACAACGACAATAATATCTCGACCGGCGCGCCGCGCAATGTGCGCTTCACCCTCAACCTGCGCTATTAGGGGCACAGACCCATTAATCGCGCGGCGGTACCGCCAGCGGTGACGGCAATGGAGCGGGGTCGGGGTCGGTTTCTGTTTCCGCCCCAGTCACGGCCCCAGTCCCGGCCCCATTTTCCGCAGCCGTTTCGCGGGCAACGCGCGCCGCCTCGTCGCGCTGAACCTGTGCCTCGACCTCGGTGGCTTCGGCATCAAAGCCCGCCACACGTTCTGCCCGCGCCGCAGCCACAGCGTCGGTCCAGTCGTGCCCGGCGGCCTGTCTGCGCTCGGCATAGGCATTGTTGATGATGCTGCTCATACAGCCGGTAAAGCCGCCAAGCCCGGCGGGCGAGCAGCTGTCGGTGCCAAAACGGCCGACGCGTTCGAGCGATTCGACGCGCGCGGTCCAGCTTTCGCGTTGCGGATCATTGGGGTTGCCACGCAGTTCGGCGGGGATGCGATAGCGATCACCCTCGTCTAGTTTTAAACAAACGAGGATCTCATCATCCGCCTCCGGCGGGCAGGCATCGTCGCCATAAACCGACACCTGATTGATGCGCAGCGTGCCATCATTGACCGGCGCGGGCGGAATGTCGCTGGCCTGGGCAAAAGCGGGGGCAGGCAATAGCGCGGGCAATAGCGCGGGCAATAGCAAAGTTGCGGCCAAGGCGAAGCGGAGGGCGAATCTGGTCATGGTCATCCTTTATGCTCACATCCGATTACGCTTGGCTGAACGAAAGGTGCAACCCTTATATGCGTTCGGCCAGCCGGATTGCCACGCGGCATCCGGCGCGGATCGCCGCTGAAAGGATGGGGTAGAGCGGCGTAGCTTCCGCTCCCGCCTCAATCGCATGGTCGCGGTGCTCCAGCTCCTCGGCCTGAAATGCGGCGATCGCGGCGGACAGCGGCGGATCGCTGTCGCCCAATTCGGCAAGCTGCGCCGAATAATGGCGGTCAATCTCGGTCTCGACCGCGGCGGTGCAGGCCATCGCCGCGCGTGGGCCCATTGCCGCCGTCACCGCACCGAGTGCAAAGCCCGCGACATTCCAGAACGGCCCAAGCGCGGTCGGGCGCGCGCCGCTGCGGATCATTTCCTTGTCGAACCACGCCAGATGCTGTTCCTCTTGCGCCAGCATATGCGCGATGTCGCGCGCGTGCGGGCCGCCGGTTCCCAGCACCGCCAGCTGCCCGGCATAGATGCGGGTCGCGCCATATTCGCCCGCCTGATCGACGCGGACCATGCTGGCCCGCGCGCGCGCCGATGGCGGGCGGCTGATGGTCATGGCCGCACCACCCGCGCCCGGCGAAGCAGTGTCAGGATCAGCCCGGCCGCGCCGAGTGAAATGATCGCGTTATAGCCCGCGAGCGAGATGCCGAACAAATCCCACGCTGCCACGTCACAGCGCGTCAGCGGCGCGTTCATGATGTCGTCGAGCGAACCGCCAGCGGGCGCGGCGCACTGCGTCAACCCCTGCCACCAGCCATATTCGACCCCGGCGTGAAACACACCGATCGCCCCGCTCATGGCGATGCACAGCGCCGCCAGGCTCACCAGTGCGCGGCGCGCAGGGTGGGCGCGCACGAACAAGGCCAACAGCGCAATCGCGACCGCGGCATAATGCGGCCCGCGCTGCCAGTGGCACATTTCGCACGGGGCCAGCCCGCCCCATAGCTGGCTATACCACGCCCCGCCGAGCAATGCGACGGGAACCCAAAAAGCGAGCCAATGCGCGGGCCACAGGCTGCGCATCGTCTAGCCCCTGTTCGCTTCAGATTGAATCGAAACAGAGTCTGCTTTCTTTGTTTTCCGGCTTTTTCGAGCCGTTCGGTGATTCCACCTCACTTGAAAAGCCTCTATCTATTCCGGCGCGATGGCGGCGCTGCGGGTGCGCGCATGGTTGCCGCCAAACGCGGATTGCGCGCCAGTCTGGCCACGGTTTCCAGCGCATAGTGCATCTGGAAATCCTCTATCCCCTGCGCGCGCACTTGCTCTGCCGTCTGTTCAAAACGCGGGTCTGGCGCGGTGTCCTGTTCGACCGCGCGGGTATCGGTGCTGTGCGTGGTGTTGACCAGATGGCGGCGCAAATCGGCCTCGCGGAATGCCGGGCGGGTGCGATAATCTGGGTCTGAGATTTGCGGCACGCGGATGTCGGGGACAATCCCGCCCTCCTGCACGCTGCGCCCCGACGGCGTATAATAACGCGCGGTGGTGAGCCGCAGCGCGGTCGTCTCGCTCAGTGGGACCACGGTTTGCACCGATCCCTTGCCGAAACTGGTTTCGCCCATGATCACGGCGCGATGCTGATCCTGTAACGCGCCAGCGACAATCTCGCTCGCCGAAGCCGATCCCTGATCGATCAGCACGATGATCGGCAATCCGCCCGCCGCATCGCCCGCATGCGCGGTGAAATGTTCGACATCGGCGGCGCGGCGCCCGCGCTGCGAGACAATCTCGCCGCTCTCAAGGAACAGGTCGCTCACCGCCACCGCTTCATCGAGCAACCCGCCGGGGTTGGAGCGTAGGTCGAGCACCCATCCGGTCGGGCGGTGGCCAAGCTGGCGCTGCACCGCCGTCATCGCGCTGCGCATCTGCGCGCCGACATCGTCGGAAAAGCTCGATAATGTAAGAACGCCCACATCGCCCTGTACTTCCCACGTCACCGGTTGCAGGACAATCCGTTCGCGCGTGATAGTGACCTGTATCGGCTCATCGCGCCCCGGGCGCACCACGGTCATGCGGATGCTGGTGCCAGGCACCCCGCGCATTTTTTCGACCGCTTCGTCGAGGTCAAATCCGATCAGCAATTCGCCATCGATATGGGTGATGAAATCGCCAGCCTTGATCCCCGCCCGGTCGGCCGGTGTGCCCGCCTGCGGGGCAATCACCTTGACCGCGCCGTCCTCCATCGTCACCGACAGGCCAAGCCCGCCATATTCGCCGTCGGTGGTGGTGCGCAGCTGTGCAAAATCGCGCGCATCGAGATAGCCCGAATGCGGGTCGAGGCTGGCCAGCATTCCTTGAATCGCGCCTTCGATCAGGCGGCTGTCATCGACCGGCTCGACATAATTGGCCTTCACCTCCTGGAACACGTCCATGAACCGCGCCAGTTCGACGCGGGTTTCCGATTCGACACTGGCCATCGCGCCGGTCGCCAGCGGCACAGCAAGCAACAGGCTCATCGCGGCTAAGGGGCGGGTAAGACGCAAGAATGCCGTGGTCGAGAGCAACGAGCTATGGGGTTTGGCAGCCATCAACCGATTGTCCTTATAATGCACGATGCTGTGTGATGTATGCGCATTCGAGCGGCTTGCAAAGGGGGCTTAACCATCACGATGGCCGATCATGATATCAGAGCGGCGATGTCCATCGGCTGACCACGGCGGCGCAGTTCGACGGCGATACGCGGGCGGCGCGGCCCGGCGCGTCCGATCGGCGTTCCTTGATCCACGACATCGCCGACCCGCGCCGACACCGTGATCATATTGGTGATCAGGCTGGTCCAGCCACCGCCATGATCGATGATGACGATCCGGCCATAGCTGCGGAACACCCCGGAATAGGCGATGCGGCCATCGGCGGGAGCAACAATCTGTGCGCCTGGAGCCGCCAATATGGTGAGGCCACGCGCGCGCGCGCCCTCGCCTGTCACTTCGCCCAGCCCCTGTTCGACCGCGCCGATAACCGGCAGACGATAGGCCGGACGAACTGCACGCGGCACGGCCGCACTTTCTGTGCGCTGGTCGATCACAGTGCCCGGGCGGGCCACCGGCCCCGCCAGCCGTGCCAGCTGATCGCGCACCGCACCCGACGCTTCAAGCTGTGCGACCAGATCACTCATGTCCTCGGCATCTTGGGCTAGCGCGATGGCGCGGTCGCTCTCAAGCCCTGCACTGCTGCCCAGCGTCGCCGCGTGCACGCGTTGCTGCGCTGCGCTGCGGGCCAGCGCGGTGCGCTGCTGCGCCAGTCGTTCCGTGCTCGCTTGCACCGCCGCCATCGTTGCCTGACGCGCGCCGCGCAGCGCCCGGGTCCGCGCCAATTCGCTGCGCAGTGCCGCAGTCCGGCTCCGCACATGCGGCAGGATCGCCTCGATCATCGCGCGACTATGGACCAGATCACTGGTCGCGCCGGGCTGTGCAAACAGCGTCAGCGGCGGGCGGCGGGTCAGCATTTGCAAGCTCGCCACCAGTTCGAGCAAGGGGCGCTGCTGCGCCGTCAGCCGCAACTGTTGCTGTTGTTCCATGGCGCGCGCGATGGTGAGCCGCGCCCGCGTTGCCTCGAGTTCGGCCTCGGCCGACTGTATCCTGAGGCCGAGTTCGGCGAGTGCCATCCGGTCACGCTCCGCCGCATCACCGGCCGCTGCTGCGCGCGTGGAAAGCGCCTCTGCCCGTGCCTCTGCCGCCGCAGCCTGGCGGGCCGCGCGAGCATAGTCGGCGCGCTCATTGGCAATCCGGCCAGCCAGAACATCGCCGGACGCTACCGTGGCCCGCACAGTCGATTGGCCAAGCATCGCTGCCAGAAAGGCCATCAGGAAAAGGGGGCGAAGCCGCATCATCCGGCGCGATGATAAGGATGTCCGGCCAAAATGGAAGCCGCGCGCCACAATTGTTCCGCGAGCATCGCGCGCGCCATCATATGTGGCCAGGTCATCCGGCCAAAGGCGATCAGTCGATCGGCCTCGGCGCGCTCATCATCGTCAAAACCGTCCGCCGCGCCGATGCAAAAGCGCAATTCCTTGACGCCGTCGTCGCGCCACCGGCCAATTTGCGCGGCGAGTGCCGCCGAATCAACATCGCTCCCCCGTTCATCGAGCAGGATGGTGCGGACATGATTGTCGGCGGCGGGCAGTGGCGGCCCGCCCGTATCGGGGCGTTCGATAATATCGATCGGCCACGGGATGCGCTTGATATAGCGCTCCACCAGCTCCGCCTCCGGCCCGCGACCGATTTTGCCGCGCACATAGAGCCGGATCCGCATGGCGCAGTGTCAGTCGCCGATTGGCTTGGCGGTGGACGGTCGCTCGCCCGCCGCACCGGCGGCTCCGCCCCACATCCGCTCCAGATTGTAAAAGCTGCGCACCTCGGGGCGGAACAAATGGACGACCACATCGCCCGCGTCGATCAGCACCCAATCGGCGGTCGGCAACCCTTCGAGTTTGGGCACGCCAAGCCCCTCCTGCTTGACACGGCTGGCGATTTTTTCGGCCATCGCCGCGACATGACGCGACGAACGCCCCGACGCGACCACCATATGGTCAGCGATGCTGCTGATCCCGGCGAGCGGAATCGATACCACATCCGCCGCCTGATCTTCGTCGAGCTGGTGCATGATCAGCGCATGGAGCGCGCTGCTTTGGGGTTCTGGCGCGGGGCTTGCGGGGCTGGGCGCTGGCGGGGCCGATGCTTTCTTAACGCGGGTCAAATCAAATCCTTGGGCAATGTGCGGCGCGTGACCATATCCCGCATGATGTGCAGACGGACAGTCATCGGCCAATCGGGGTGGACGGCACGAAGCGCGGTTGCGCTGCGTTGGTCGGGTGGAAAGCGCAAGAACACGAGCGCCGGCACACTCCATTTCGTCCAGTCTTGTTCATGGTCCGCGCTACGAACAAAGCGGCGAAACCAGCCCATCGCGACAGCCGCGCGGGCGCGCCCGTCATAGCCCGGTCGTGCGATAACCGCAATCGGCATCATCTGCGCAATTTTCCGCCAGTCGCGCCAGCGGTGCATCTGGCCCAGATTGTCCGCGCCCATCACCCAGATGAACCGCCGATTGGGGTAACGTCGCACCAGTGCGCGCAGCGTATCGACAGTATAGCGCGTGCCCAAAAACGCCTCAATCGCGGTCGGGCGAATGCGCGATCTTCGTGCCATGGCGCGTGCCGAGGCCAGCCGCGCGCCAAGCGGTGCCATCCCCGCCTTGGGTTTGAGCACATTGCCCGGCGAAACCAGCCACCACAGCTCGTCCAGCCCCAGCGCCGCCATCGCGTGCAGGCTGATCGCACGGTGACCACCATGCGCGGGGTTGAAACTGCCCCCCAACAGGCCGGTGGGTGTCATAAGAATGACTGCCAGTCTGAACGCGCATCCACGACTCGCATGATCTGGATGCGATCAGGACACACTTCGTACAGTAGCAGAAATGGCGTCCTCCGGATGGGCCATTTCCGCAAGTTTCCATAGGGCGTCGTCGCGCCAAGCGCAGGGTAGGCCAGCAGGATCGCCGGGGCGGTCATTATCCGCTCAATGAGCTCAGCCGGGGTTAAATAGTCGCTTGCGATGGCGAGAGCTAATAAATCGCGCCGCGCGTCGCCCGCCCAGATCAGCCGCATCAGGCAGCGCGCTTTTGGTCGGCCAGGGCCTGTAATTCTTCGAGGAGTTGCTCATGTGTGACGAAGTCACCACGATCGATCGAAGCCCGCCCTTCATCAATAAAATCGATAAAGGCGGCTTCGTGGCTCGCTGCGCGCTCGATCAGCGCCGCAAGCACCCACGCCCGACTCCGCTCACGCTCCGCCGCAATCCGGTCCACCATCGCCAGCACGTCATCGCTGATGCGGGTGGACACGACATGGGGCTTGGGTGATTTTGAGTTGGTCATTCAGCGCATGTATCATTTGTATACAAATGATTCAAGTGGCGGTTTTCGCGCGGTAACAGGCCATGCTGAACGCCACTTTTCCATCTGCATCAAATGCGATGCTTTCGGCAACGCGCTGTCCACGGTGGTTGGCATAAAGGATGGTCAGCGCGTCATGACCCACCAGCCACGTCTCCAGCACGAAATGCAGCTGCGGGGCCGCATCCAGCGCTTTACCCCAATAGGCACGCAGCGCCGCCTTGCCCTCAACGCGCCCGTCGCCAATCACCCGCGCGGCGTTGGGCGACAGGAATATCGCATCATCGGCATAATGGCTCAAAATCCGCTCAAGGTCGCGCGCGTTCCACGCCGCAATCCACTCAAGCGCAAAATCTCCTGCCTCACTCTCGGTCAAGGGCGCACCTGCCCGCACCCGCGCACCAGCCATTTATAGGTCGTCAGCCCTTCGAGCGCGACCGGTCCGCGCGCGTGGAGCCGCCCCGTCGCAATGCCGATTTCCGCGCCAAGCCCAAACTCGCCGCCATCGGCAAATTGGGTCGAGGCATTGTGCATCACAATCGCGCTATCGACCGCGTTGAAAAAATGCTCGGCCGCCGCCTGATCCTCAGTCACGATACTCTCTGTATGCTGCGACCCGTGCGCGGCGATATGGGCGATGGCATCATCGACATCGCGCACCATTTTGGCCGCGATGATCGCATCGAGATATTCGCTGCCCCAGTCATCCGCCTCGGCAGAGACGGTGCGCGGGTCGATCTCCATCAGCATATCATCGGCGCGCACTTCGCACCCGGCGTCGATCATCGCCGCGATCAGCCGTGCCGGCTCGGGGTAATTCTGATCGACGAGCAGCGTTTCGGCCGCGCCGCAAATCCCGGTCCGCCGCATCTTGGCGTTGACCGCAATCGCCTCGGCCATCGCCGGG
>JBEBHS010000056.1:0-6916 GCA_040080745.1 Sphingopyxis sp.
AGCCCGCGTGGCTGCATGTTGGTGACGCGGGCCAAGCCGAGCTTGCGAGGCGTCGCCAGAAAGAACGCAGCCCGCGTGGCTGCATGTTGGTGACGCGGGCCAAGCCGAGCTTGCGAGGCGTCGCCAGAAAGAACGCAGCCCGCGTGGCTGCATGTTGGTGACGCGGGGTGGAGCAGCCCGGTAGCTCGTCAGGCTCATAACCTGAAGGTCGTAGGTTCAAATCCTACCCCCGCAACCACCAGAAATCATATTATTATTGTGCCGCGATTTGCGAGCCGTCAGGTGATTTCACCTGACTTCAAATCGCTTCAGCAAGCGCAGCGCGTGCCCGGTTCGCCAATCACTTCGCTGCCTTGCGTTTTGGCAGTGCAATCACAGCATCGGAGGCGCACCGCATCCGGTTCCACGCGTCGAGCGCCGCGACTTTATAGGCTTCGGCCAATGTCGGAAAATTGAAAATATTGTCGATGAAATAGTCGATGGTGCCGCCAAGGTTGATCACCGCCTGGCCGATATGCACCAGTTCGGTCGCGCCTTCGCCGATGATGTGCACGCCCAGCAGCTTGCGCGTGTCGAGCGCGACGATCAATTTGAGCAGCCCTGCCTCGATCCCCATGATATGGCCGCGCGATGTTTCGCGGAACCGCGCGATCCCGCATTCATAGGCGATGCCGCGTTTGCGCACTTCCTGTTCGCTATGGCCGACCGAAGACATTTCGGGCACGGTGTATATGCCCAGCGGATAATGCTGGCCGGAGCTGCATTTGCCCTGGCCAAAGGCGTGACACGCCGCCATCCGGCCTTGCTCCATCGAGGTCGAGGCGAGGCTGGGAAAGCCGATGACATCGCCCGCCGCATAGATGTGCGGCACGGCGGTCTGGTACGTTGTGCCATCGACGCTGAGCCGCCCGCGACTGTCGGCGGTCAGCCCGCAGGCGCTCAGATTGAGGTTGTCGGTCGACCCCATGCGCCCGGCGGCATAGAGCAAGGTTGCGCTGCGCACCTGCCGCCCATCGGCGAGCCAGCAGATGGGGTGGCCGTCCGCCCCCAGTGTGACGCGATCGACAGCGCTGCCCATGCGAAACTGGACACCGCGGTCGCGCAATTGGTGGACCATATGGTCGACAATCTCCTGATCCATGAAATCGAGCATCGTCTCGCGCGGTTCGATCACCGTCACGGGGACATCGAGCGCGCTGAAGATTGTCGCATATTCGAGCCCGATCACCCCGGCCCCAATCACCATCAGGCTGCGCGGAACGCGGGGGTTGGCGATAAAATCATCGCTGTCGAGGATGCTCTGGTTGTCGAAAGGAATATCAGGCGGGCGGTGGGGGCGGGTGCCGACCGCGATCAGGATTGCGCCGGCTTCGACCATTTCCTCATACCATCGGCCATGCGTGGCGCCGGTAATTTTGATGGTGTGCGGGTCGACAAAACTGCCCGCGCCAACCATGGTTTTCACACCGTTGCGTGCGAATTGATGTTCGAGCACATCGACCTCGTGGCGCAACGTCTTGCCCAGCCGATTGCCCAGATCATCGGCGCTGATGTCTTGTTTTACGCGATAGGAGCGGCCGTAAAAGCTGCGTTCGCGCCATCCGGTGAGGTTCAATATCGTTTCGCGCAGCGTTTTGGACGGAATGGTGCCGGTGTGGACCGAAACCCCGCCGACCCGCGCGCGATTATCGATGACCAGCACCGATTTGCCAAGCTTGGCGGCCTGCACCGCAGCGCGACGCCCCGCAGGGCCGCTGCCCAATACCACAAAGTCATAATGCATCATCGCCGCGCCCCGCATACCATTCGCTATGGTTAACGGTTGGGTGGCCTGCGCGTTTACCGATGTTCGGCCATCATCCGGTCAACCGCGCCCGCTGTGACGGCGTGATAGCCGGGCCGGGTGCGGGCATAGATGGCGCGAGCAATCGGCTCGCCCCACGCGCCTTGTTCCATCAGCGTGCGCAGCAGCGGCAGCACGAACTTGCGCCGCCCGACGCGGCCAAGGAAGGCATCGGCGTGCCGAACGGCGGGTTCATAGCGGTTTGCAAGCGCCAGCTTGAGCCAGGCAAATAATATTTCATCATTGGTCGCCGATGACAGGTGAAGCGCACCGTCGAGCTGTTCAAGCCTGTGTATGCCCAACTCCCGCGGCAGGCCGTTGATATAGCGCAATCTTTCGGCGGTGGTCCAGTGCGCATATTTTTCTGTTTCGATCACGCTCAGGCTATGGAAAGCGGCGAGTGCGGCATCAACCTCGGCAAAGGTTGCGGGGTCGCTCCGCGCGGCATTGGCGGGCAGGCCGGGCTGATAGACCCACGCATCGAGCATTAACCGCGCCTCGAGCGCCGTATCGCCGCGCACCAGATGGTCGCGGATGTCGGCGAGCAGCATCGCCGAGGTTGCGGGCTGAAAGGCGTGGGCATCGAACCAGTTGCGCAGCCACGCATCGAACCGTGTCCGCCCGACGATGGCCTCCATCGTCCTGAGGAACGCCGCGCCCTTGTCGTAAATGATACCGCCCGACCCGCCATTGGGGTCGGCTGCGTCGCCCGCAAGATGCAGGCTCGACAGCGGCGATCCTTCGCCATTGTCGCGCAAGGCCTCTTCCATGTCGGCGAAGCTCAGCGCGGCCTCCTGCTGCGCACGCCGCGCGCCATAGAGCGCCTCCATGATCCGGTTTTCGAAATAGGATGTGACCCCCTCGTTGAGCCATGAGTCGGTCCAATTGGCGTTGGTGACGAGATTGCCCGACCAGCTGTGCGCCAGTTCATGCGCGACCAGCCCGACGAGGCTTTTGTCGCCTGCGATGAAGGTTGGCGTCAGGAAGGTCAGCGTCGGATTCTCCATCCCGCCGAACGGGAAGGATGGCGGCAGGACGATGACATCATAGCGCCCCCAGCGGTACGGGCCGTAGAGCGCCTCGGCCGCCTCGACCATCGCCTCGGTATCGGCCAGTTCGGCTGCCGCGCGGTCGATCATCGCGCCCTCCGCCCACACGCCGGTGCGCGGCCCGAGCTCGCGAAACACGATGTCGCCCGCCGCAATCGCGATCAGATAGGGGGCGACGGGTTTGTCCATGCGGAAACGAAAGGCGCGGCGTCCCTCACCCGCTGGCTCGCCGCGTGGGGTCAGCCGCTCGCCCGACATCACCACCGTCAGCGCCGCTGGCGCGGTAATCCGCGCGTCCCAGGTCTGGCGGATGCCGGGGCTGTCCTGCGTCGGGATCCAGCTGCGGTTGAGGATCGGCTGCCCCTGGCTGAACAAAAACGGGTGGCGCGCGCCCGCGGTCTGCTGCGGGGTCAGCCATTGCAATGCAGCGGCATTGGTCGTGCGGTAACCGATGACGATCCGGCGCGCGGCCCCGATATGGACACCGATCGGCGCGCCCTTGTCGGCATGATCGGCCCCCACCGCAAACGGCAAGTCGATACCGTGGCTATCGCGGACCCAGGCAATGTCCAGCCCCTTGCTGTCGAGGATAAGCTCCTGCGCTGCGTCCTCTGCCGCAATATCGAGCGTCGCGGTGCCCGCCACGGCATGGGCAGCAAAATCGAGATCGAGGTCGAGCGACACATGCGTCACCCGCGCAATGTGTGGCTGGGCATAGCTATAGGGGTCGCGCGCGTCCTCGGTTGCCAGCACCGGCGCAACCATCCGCGCCGCCGGGGCCGATGTTTGCGGTGTTGCGCAGCTGGTAATCAGCAGTGCGAACCACAGGGCGAACAGATGCCTCATCGTTTGTCCAGTGCCATCTTGCCCAATGCCGGGTTCGCTGGCGGGGCTGTGCTCGCCCGCTCCTCGCGTCGCTCTGATGCGTCCATTGCACCCAGCCGCACCACCACATCGTCGACCTGCACCCCGCCGCGTTCGATAACCAGATTCTGGTAATTGCGCTGGCCATCGGTGGTTTCGGCTTCGAGCGGGCCGACGGCGGGCGAGGCAAAATTGGTCCGCAGATAGGTGGCGAGTTCACCAGCCGAAACGACGCGGTCGCCATTGTCATCGGCCTCACCCGCCAGCGCGCTGCGGATGAAATAAGACAGATAGCCACCAGCCTCGAACTTGTCGGCGACCAGGCTGGTCAGATCCTCTTCGGAACTGAAGATGCCCATGACCCCGGGGCGGTTGACGATGTCGCGGGCAAAGCCACCCGAATAACAACTGTCGAGCACCGCCAGCGCCAGCCGTGTGTGGAGCGTGCCGAACAGGCCGGCCAGCTCGTCATCGGTCATCCCGCCATCGCGCAGCGTAATCTCCTCCTCGCGTGCATCCGGCTCGGTCGCGGTGGCGCTGCTGTCCACCTGATTGCCATGGCCCGAGTAAAAGAACAGGAACATGTCGTCGGGCCCGGCCTGTGCGGCGACCCGGGCAAAGGCGCTGCGCACGCCCTCGCGTGTTCCTTCGGCATTGGTGAGGACGATGCTCGCGGGGTTGAGCACCCCGGCACGGCGGAGCGAATCCGCGAGTTTGCGCGCATCCTCGTCGGTATTGGGCAGATTATTGGCACTATCGCCATAGTCGGAAACGCCGACCATCAGCGCGAACACGCGCTGGCCGCCCAGCACCGATGCAACGCGCGCTGGCCCTTCGCTGGGTGCAATCGACAGTTGATAATCCCCGGTTTCGCCGGGGCGGAACGAAGTGACCAGCACGCGATATTCGCCGTCGGCGGGCAATACCTGGTCGATCCGCGCGTTGGTGCCATTGGGGCCATCGTCATTGTCGATCTGCGCGCCTTCGGGCGGATGCACGATGATATAGGTGTCGAACGCGGTTGAGGTCGCCTCGATCGCCACCCGCGTGCCGCGCGTGCCGATAAAGCGGTAGGTATCGACATATTCACCGTCGCCGCCCAATTGCTCATCGCCGCGTGCCAGCTGTCCGGTCGTATTCTCCCCTACGGCCAGCCGCGCTGTGCCCGCAGCGGCTGGGCGGGTCGATGGCGGAGCGGCGACCCGTGGCGGCTCTGGCTGGCGCATCGCTTCGGCCGATGCGGCATCGCCAACGCGCAGCGTATAGCCGCCCACCTCGTTTGCGGCATAGCTGGTGACCATCACCGAATAACGGCCATCGGCGGGCAGCGTCACGCCCAGGCGGCTGTTACGCCCGCCCGACGGGTCATCATCATTGGCTTCGGTGAAATTGCTGGGGCCGTTGATTTGGACGAACGGATCGAATGCGCCCGATTCAAGGCGCAGCTCGATGTGTTGGCCCGCGCGTCCTTCCAATGTGAAATGGTCGGCAAACTCGCCTGACGACAATTGTCGATCACCGCGCGCCAGCTCGCCATTGATGCGCATACCGGGGCTGATGGTTGCCGCCGATGTCGCCACGGGTGCGGGCGGCGGCGCGGGCGGCGTTCCTGCGTTCGCTCCGGCGATGGTCAGCGTGTAGCGCCCGCTCTCACCCTTAGCGAAACTGGTGGCGATGATGCGGTACCGCCCATTGGCGGGGAGCGTGATGACCAGTTCGGCATCGCGTAACCCTTGACTGACGTCATCATTGTCCTCTGTAAAACCGTCGGGGCCGCGCATCATCAGATAGGGGTCGAATGCGGGGGATGTCATGCGGACCGTCACAGCCTGGCCAGCGCGGCCAGTAATTTCATATGTATCGGAAAACTCACCCGACGACAGCTGCGTATCGCCTTCGCGCAAATCGCCATTGACCGTTTGGCCGATACGGACCTGTTGCTGAGCCAATGCCCCTGTGGAGAGGGCAAGGAGCGCTGCTCCGGCCAATAAGTGAAGTTTCATATCATCCCCCCTTGAACGTCTGCACACGCTGGCAATCTATTGATGAACCCAGCCTTAGCCGCGCCCCGCCCGCACGCATTGGAAAAAACGGACCATGCTGCATGCGCGACCGGACGCGGTCTACAGTTCCGCCATCTCGAAATCCATCTTGCCCGATCCGCATTGCGGGCAGATCCATGTATCGGGGATGTCGGCCCAGCGCGTGCCCGGGGCCAGCCCCTCGTCGACGTCGCCCTCTTCCTCGTCATAGACATAACCGCAATTGAGGCATTGCCAGATTTTATACGGCGCGTCGGACATCAATCATTCCCTCATACGGACATTCGCGGTATAGCTGGCACTCGCCGCTCCTTTTTGCAACGATTGTGAAAGCGCCCATGTCCGAAATATTCTACCGCATGAAGCGCCTGCCGCCCTATGTCATCGCCGAAGTCAACGCGATGCGGGCCGCCGCGCGCGCGCGCGGAGAGGACATTATCGACCTTGGCATGGGCAATCCAGACCTGCCGCCGCCGCCGCATGTCATCGAAAAATTGTGCGAAGTGGCGCGCAAACCCGATGCCCATGGCTATTCGGCGTCGCGCGGCATTCCCGGGCTTCGCAAGGCGCAGGCCAATTATTACGCGCGGCGGTTTGGCGTCGATGTCGATCCCGAAACCGAGGTTGTGGTGACGATGGGGTCAAAGGAGGGGCTGGCCAGCCTCGCTACCGCGATCACCGCGCCGGGCGATGTCGTGCTCGCCCCCAACCCCAGTTACCCGATCCACACCTTCGGCTTCATCATCGCCGGGGCGACGATCCGCAGCGTGCCGACCACGCCCGACGAGGAGTATTTCCGCGCGCTCGAACGCGCGATGGCCTTCACCGTGCCGCGCCCGTCGATCCTGGTGGTCAATTATCCGTCGAACCCGACGGCGGAGACGGTCGACATCGCCTTTTACGAACGGCTGGTGGCGTGGGCGCGGGAGAATGGCGTGTGGATCATCTCCGACCTTGCCTATAGCGAGCTTTATTATGACGGCAATCCGACGGTCTCGATCCTCCAGGTTGCGGGGGCCAAGGATGTCGCGGTCGAGTTTACCTCGCTGTCGAAAACCTATTCGATGGCGGGGTGGCGGATCGGCTTTGCGGTCGGCAACAAACAATTGATCGCGGCG
>JBEBHS010000029.1:0-28674 GCA_040080745.1 Sphingopyxis sp.
GTCATTGATATTTATCAAGGCGCGGCTGACAGTGATCGTCCAATCCCACGTCCCTTGATCTGACGATGGGTGGACCAACCATGATACTCGGCAATGCGCTCGCTCACGACATATGGGACGGGAAATATCGGTTCAAACCAGCCGATGAGCGCGCATGAGACAAGAGCGTTGACGACATGATCGCGCGCGTCGCGGTGGCGGTGGCGGCGGCCGAATTGCCCGAAGCTCGCGAGCATTGGCAGGCGCAGTTTGCAACGGCCTTGCACGATTTCCGCTTCATCCCGGGCGGGCGGATATTGGCGGGGGCGGGGACCGAACGTAAAGTCACGCTGTTCAACTGTTTCGTCATGGGGACAATCCCCGACACGCTCGACGGCATATTCGCGCATCTGGGCGAAGCCGCGCGCACGATGCAACAGGGCGGCGGTGTCGGCATGGATTTTTCGACGATCCGGCCAAGGGGAGCCTTGGTATCGGGGGTCGCGGCCGACGCCTCCGGGCCGCTCAGTTTCATGGATTGCTGGGACGCGATGTGCCGCACCGTGATGTCGGCGGGCCAGCGGCGCGGCGCGATGATGGGGTGTCTCTCCATCGCGCATCCCGACATCGAGGATTTCATCGACGCCAAGCGCGACCCGGCGCGGCTGCGCAATTTCAACCTGTCGGTGCTGGTGAGCGATGCGTTCATGGCGTGTCTGGCGCGCAAGGGCGATTGGCCGCTCATTTTTGGCGACAAGACCTATCGCACCATCGCCGCGAGCGAGTTGTGGGACCGGCTGATGCGCTCCACTTATGACATGGCCGAACCCGGCGTCATCTTCATCGACCGCGTCAACAGGCTCAACAATCTGGCGTATTGCGAGACGATCAGCGCCAGCAACCCATGCGGCGAACAGATGTTGCCGCCTTATGGCGCGTGTCTGCTCGGCTCGATCAACCTTGCGGCACTGGTGGACGGCAAGTTCGCCGACACCGCGCAGATTGCCAATGATGAACTGGCCGACTTGGTTACGGCAGCGGTACGATTTCTTGATAATGTCATCGACCTGTCGCTGTTCCCGCTGGCTGCGCAAGAGGCGGAGGCCAAGGCAAAGCGCCGGATTGGCCTTGGCATCACCGGACTTGCCGACGCGCTGCTGTTTTGCGGGGCGGCCTATGGCTCTGGCGCAGCGGTTGAGCTGACGCAGCACTGGCTGGGCGTCATCAAACGCGGCGCCTACCGCGCCTCGGCACATCTGGCGGCGGAAAAGGGTGCGTTTCCGCTCTATGACAAGCAGATATTGGATCGCCCCGGGCTGGCCGATCTCGACGAGGAGACGCGCACCCTCATCACCGCGCACGGTCTGCGTAACGGCTGTTTGACCTCGATTGCCCCGACCGGCACGACCTCGCTGCTCGCGGGTAATATCTCGTCGGGCATCGAACCGGTGTTCGCCTACGGCTATAGCCGCCATATCTTGAACGCCGATGGCACAAAGCGCGAAGAGCGGGTCGAGGATCATGCCATGCAGATGTGGCGCGAACTGAACGGCGATGCGCCGCCCCCCGCCGACATATTCGTCAGCGCGCAAGATCTGTCACCAAACGACCATCTGGCGATGATGGCCGCCGTGCAGGGGCTGATCGACAGTTCGATTTCAAAGACCATCAACTGCCCAGCGGACATCGACTTTGATGACTTTGCCGACGTTTATGTCGATGGCTATCATCTGGGGTGCAAGGGGCTGACCACCTATCGCCCCAATGCGATCACCGGTTCGATATTGAACGTGACCAGTGCCGCTTCGACTGCGCCAGAGCCAGAGCCGCAAACCCCGGCGCTCGCCGTGCGCCATGAACGGATGACTGGCGCGACATACAAACTGAAATGGCCGCACAACGCGCACGCCGTCTATGTGACGATCAACGATATCGAGGCGGACGGCGGCCCGCGCCCGTTCGAGATTTTTATCAACTCCAAGAATATGGAGCATTATGCGTGGACGCTTGGCCTGACGCGGATGATTTCGGCGGTGTTCCGGCGCGGCGGCGACGTGTCCTTTGTGTCCGAAGAGCTGAAGGCGGTGTTCGACCCCAGCGGCGGCGCGTGGATGCAGGGCCGCTATGTGCCATCGCTGTTGGCGGCCATCGGCGGCGTCATCGAACGGCATATGGATGCATCGCACGGCACGATCTCACCGCAAGCATGCGCCGATGATGCCTTTGCGAAACCCGACGCATCGCACAAAAAAACCGGCGAGCGGCTGATCTTTTGCGCGCAGTGCGGCGGCGCATCGGTGGTGCGCAAAGAAGGCTGCGATAGCTGCCTCGATTGCGGTCATTCCAAGTGCGGGTGAGGGCCAAGTGCGGGTGAGGGCCAAGTGCGGGTGAGAATTACGTTCCCGTCCAGTTCCCCGGGCGCTTTTCGACGAACGCGGCCATGCCTTCCTTCTGGTCAGCGGTGCCGAACAGGCCGTGGAACAGCCGACGTTCAAAATTGATCCCCTGCGCCAATGTCGTTTCGAACGCGGCGTTCACCATTTCTTTGACTGCTAGTGCTGCCAAGGGGGCCATCCCCGCGATCACCTCTGCCGTCTTCATCGCCTCGGCTTGCAAATCGGCGGCGGGAACGACGCGCGCGACCAGGCCCGCGCTTTCCGCTTCGCCTGCGTCCATCATCCGGCCGGTCAGGCACATATCCATCGCCTTGGCCTTGCCAACCGCGCGGGTCAGCCGCTGCGACCCGCCCATGCCCGGCGTCACCGCCAGCTTGATCTCGGGCTGGCCGAACTTGGCATTATCGGCTGCGATGATGAAATCGGCCATCATGGCGAGCTCGCAGCCGCCGCCCAGCGCATAGCCCGCGACCGCCGCGATCCATGGTTTGCGCGTCGCGGTGATGCGCTCATAGCCCGCGAAATAATTGGCCCCATACATCGCGGCAAAGCCCTGATCGGACATTTCCTTGATGTCCGCGCCCGCCGCAAACGCCTTGTCGCTGCCGGTGAGGACCAGGCAGCGCTGGCCCGCGTCCCGCTCATAGGCCGCGAACGCCGCAATCAGATCGGCCAGCACCTGGCTGTTGAGCGCGTTCAGCGCCTGTGGGCGATTGAGCGTCACCAGTGTGACGGCACCGCGCTGTTCAACAAGAATGGTTTCGTAAGGGGTAGCGGGGGTCATAGCGGGCTCCATTCTTCATCCTCTGGCAGTGGCGCAAAGATCGCGTCGAGCATGGCGTCGGTCATAGCCGCTGGACTCGCGGGGTTCCAGCGCGGCGCGCCATCTTTGTCGATGATGACGGCGCGCACCCCCTCGGCAAAATCCGGCAGGGTCAGCACGCGGGCGGCGATGCGATACTCCATGGCCATATTTGCCGCGAAATCGGGAAGGGTCAGACTGAGGCTAAGCTGACGCAGCGCGACTTTACAGGTCTGCGGGCTTTTGGTGCGAAGCGTCGCCAGAGTCGCGCTCGCCCATTCGCCGCCATCAGCAGCAAGGCTGGCGAGGATGTCCTCGAGGGCGTCGGAGGCAAAATGGCTGGCAATGGTGTCCGCATGTGCGGTGATCTTGGTTGGTGGTGGCGCCACGGCCAGCGCATCGAGCACCGCGCTCGGTTCTTCGCCAGCCGCGATCCGCGCCTTGGCTTGGCTGAGCGACGCGGCGGGCAGATAATGGCTCGCCAGCCCGGCCCACAGGCATTCGGCGCCATCGATCCGCGCGCCCGTGAGCGCCAGATAGGGTCCCAGCCGCCCGCGTAGCCGCGCCAGATACCAGCCGCCGCCGACATCGGGGAACAGGCCGATCCCGGTTTCGGGCATGGCGAGCCGCGTATGCTCGGTGGCGACGCGATAGGTCGCGGGCTGGCTGATCCCAACCCCACCGCCCATGGTGATACCGTCCATGAACGCGATCACTGGCTTGGGGTATGTGAACAAGAGGTGATTGAGCTGATATTCGTCGTGAAAAAACCGCCGCCCCGCCACCCCGCCATCGTTCAGCGCGCTGCCCCGCAAAAAGGCAATGTCGCCGCCCGCGCAAAAACCGCGCGATTTCTTCGGGTCGCCATCGGGCGCGGGGGCATGGTCGATGATGACGCATTGCACCGCCGCATCATCGCGCCATTTCAGCAACTGCGCGCTCATCGCATGAACCATATCGATGGTGAGCGCATGGAGCACGCTAGGTCGATTGAGCGAGAGGAAGGCGGCGGAACCTTCGCGGCGGATCAACACATCTCCAGTCATGTCAATTCTCCCCCTCCTCTTTAGGGGAGGGGGTTGGGCGGTGGGGCCGAGCGACACTGTGATCCGCTGAAACGCCATGCCCCACCCAGCTGTGACTAGGCAGCACGCTGCCAAGTCTCGCTATCCCTCCCCTGAAGGGGAGGGAGGTTTCTTGAATCAACATCATTGCCTTAACAAATCCCTGCCAATGATCATCCGCATCACCTGGTTGGTCCCCTCCAATATCGAATGGACGCGCAAATCGCGCCAGAACCGCTCGATCGGATAATCCTTCAAATAACCATAGCCGCCGTGGAGTTGCAGCGCGCGGTCGACGATGCTGGAGCCATTGTCGGTCGCCAGCCGCTTGGCCATCGCCGAAAAGCGCGACTTGTCGGGGGCGTTCGCGCTCACCTTGGCGGCGGCGATATAGAGCAGCGCGCGCGCGGCCTCGAGATCGGTCGCCATGTCGGCCAGCATGAACTGGGTATTCTGGAAATCGGCAATCGGTTGGCCGAATTGCTGGCGTTCCTTGGTATATTTGACCGCCTCATCAAGGCAGCGCTGCGCCCCGCCGAGCGAGCAGGCACCGATGTTGAGCCGCCCGCCGTCGAGCCCGGCCATCGCAAAGCGAAAGCCGTCGCCCTCGGCACCGATGCGGTTGGCCACGGGCACGCGGACATTGTCGAACATCACCTGCGCGGTCGGCGATGCGTTCCACCCCAGCTTGCGTTCGGGTGCGCCAAAGCTGACCCCCGCCATGTCCTTGTCGATCACCAGCGCGCTGATCCCCTTTGGTCCGCCGCCTCCACTTGCCGCATCACCCGTGCGGACCATCGTGACGTAGACATCGCTGACCCCACCGCCCGAAATGAACTGTTTGGTGCCGTTGACGATATAATCATCGCCGTCCAATCGTGCGGTGGTCTTGAGCGCCGCCGCGTCGCTGCCCGACCCCGGTTCGGTCAGGCAGTAACCCGCCAATTTGTCCATCCCGACCAATGCAGGCAAAGTGCGCGCTTTCAGTTCGACCGAGCCAAAGGCGTCGATCATCCAGCTCGCCATATTGTGGATCGAGATGAAGGCGCTGGTCGCCGGACAGCCATAGGCCATCGCCTCCATGATCAGCGCGGCTTCGAGCCGCCCAAGCCCGATCCCGCCCGCTTGCTCGCTGACGTAAATCGCGGCAAAGCCAAGCTCGGCTGCGGCCTTGATCGTTTCGCGCGGGAAATGGTGCGTCTCGTCCCACGCGGCGGCGTGCGGAGTAATGGCCTCGGCGGTGAAGCGCCGCGCCATATCCTGGATCGCCAGTTGGTCGTCGGTCAGGCAGAATTGATCGGTCATGATGCGAACTCTGTGAAAGAATGTTGCGCGGCTAGCGGTGCACGCGTGGACGCGAACGGTCAAGGGGGAGCTTTCCTACAGCGTGCGCGCCGTGGTATAAGGCGCACCCGGCACAAAAGGAGACAAATGTGTTAAGTTTATGCCATAGTTGCGGTGGCAAGCGCTGGCCCGCTCGCATGTGCGCCGTATCGGGGCTTAACTTGACACATTGCGTTTCCCATCACTGTCGTAAAATATAGCTAGTGTTTGAATTAAAAGGGTAAAGCATCGCTGCTTAACTTGACACACTGTCAAGCAAAGGCCGCGACCTTCGCCGGAGCATGCAAAAGGAGGCAAAAACACACGAGTGTATTGAGTTTACACCACAGCTCCGCAAACCCGCAGACGGTCGTTGTTTCGCTTGTGGTTTCGCGTGAACCAACCCCGCTGGGCTTGCCGTCGCGGGCCGCCATGGTTACATCGTTCTGATGAGCGGAACCACAGCCCATAGCCTTGCGTTGATCGGCAATACGCCGCTGGTGCGGCTGCGCGGGCCGAGCGAAGCGGCGGGCTGCGACGTCTATGGCAAGTGCGAATTTGTCAACCCGGGTGCATCGGTCAAAGACCGCGCGGCATTGTTCATCGTCCGCGATGCCGAGGAGCGCGGCGTGCTTGCCCCCGGCGGCACGATTGTCGAGGGGACGGCGGGCAATACCGGCATCGGCCTCGCGCTGGTCGCCAATGCCTGTGGCTATCGCACGATCATCGTCATGCCCGACACCCAGAGCCGCGAGAAGATGGATACGTTGCGCGCGCTGGGGGCCGATCTGGTGCTGGTGCCGCCCGCGCCGTTCGCCAACCCCGGACATTATGTCCACACATCGCGGCGGATAGCCGAGGAAACGCCGGGGGCAGTGTGGGCCAACCAGTTCGACAATATCGCCAATCGCAAGGCGCATATCGTTGGCACGGCGGCGGAAATATGGGATCAGATGGGCGGGCGGATCGACGGGTTCACCTGTGCGGCGGGCACCGGCGGGACGATTGCCGGCGTTGGCCTTGGCCTCAAGGAACGCGACGCTGCCATCACCATCGCGCTCACCGATCCGCATGGCGCGGCGCTCTATAGCTATTATGCCTGCGGCGAACTGGCCGCCGAGGGGAGCAGCGTGGCCGAGGGTATCGGGCAAAGCCGGATCACGGCCAACCTCGACGGGGCACCGATCGATACGCAGTTCCGCATTTCGGATGGTGAGGGCGATGTCTGGGTCCAGCGGTTGTTGATGGAAGAGGGGCTGTGCCTTGGCCTGTCGTCGGGCATCAATGTCGCGGGTGCGGTGGCGCTGGGGCGGCAATTGGGCAAGGGAGCGCGCGTGGTGACGATTTTGGCTGACACCGGCTTTCGCTACCTCTCGACGATTTATAACCCCGAGTGGCGCGCGGCAAAGGGCTTTGCACCATTGCCCGTCGCGGGGGAACGCAAGGGAGAGGGCGCATGACCACGGCGCGCGGGCCCGGCATGAGCCATGACATCAAGCGCGAAGCGCGGCGGCGCTTGATCGCCGGCTTTGCGGGTGTCGCCGCTATGGTGTTGCTGGTGGTGTTGGCAGGGTGGCTGACCGGCACGGCGCGGCACGAAGCTGAAATCGCCAAGGCGCAAGCCCAGGCAGCGGGGGTGCCCAACCCGGGCGAAAGCGGCGCACAAGATAGCCCTGTCGCTAATTTGGGCGTGCCCCCAAGCCTCGATAGCGCCGACAAGTCGACGGTCCCCAGCGCCGCAGCGCCGATACCACAGACAAAGGGCGGGGGAATGGTCGTCCCCGATCTTCAGCCCGATCCGCAGATAGAAGCCCCCAAGGCGCGGCGGTGAACCCGCGCTGGCGGCTGGTGTTGGCGGCCTTTCTATACGCCGCCATTACACTGGCGATTGCGCTGATCGGCGGCGGCTGGTGGGGGCTTGGCCGCGTTGATCCGTTGCTGGCGGTTCCGGGGCTGGGTTGGGCTGGTGCGGCCATGCTGTGGGCGGCGGGGCCGCTGACCTGGCGACAAGCAGCAGGGGTTGGTGGGGCCGTGGCAATGATGGTGGCGATCATCGCGGGTATCTGGGGGGCGGGCGCTTTCCCATGGCCGCAAGTGGCCGTCTTTGCCTTCGCCTCTATGGGGCTGGCCGTGGCAATAGCAAGGTGGGTTTGGCCCGTTTGCGAGCGCACCCCCATTGCCCGCCTGCCCCTGTTCCTGAGCAGGTTCCTGCGCACCGCGATTATCGGACTCGGCATATCTGGTCTGTCATGGCTGCTCTTGCCTAGCCTCTATGCGCTGCCTGTCCAAAGCGGAGGGCCGCGCGTTGCCGTCATGACCTCGCTGCCGCTGACTGGCTCGCAAAATGGCGTTGCAGCGGTGCTGGCGGGGGAGGGCGCAGATGAACCGGCTCTGGCGCTGCTGCGGCGGCGCTATCGGGTGACGATGGTGGATGCGGTCGATTCAGCGGCACTAGCCAATGCCAACATATTGTTGCTCGCGCATCCACACGCCTTGGCCCCGCAGCAATATGTGGCGATTGACGCATGGGTGCGCGGTGGGGGCAGGGCGATGATCCTCGCCGATGGGTTGAGCAGCTGGCCGCCGCTCTATCCGCTGGGCGATCCGCGTAACCCGCCGCTGACCAGCCTGTTGACGCCCCTGCTGAGCCACTGGGGGGTGACGCTCGATGCCCCGCCCGGCCTTGTTGCCAGCGAAGAAGCGGTGGTGGACAGCGGCCAACGCCTCCACCTCTACAGCGCAGGCAGGTTTGCGATACAAGGTGGGGGGTGTCGATTGCTGGCTAGTGCCGCGATTGCCGATTGCCGTATCGGGCACGGCCGCGCAATCATCGTCGCCGACGCCGACTGGCTTGATGCATCGCACTGGGGTGGGGTGACTGGCGTCGGCGGTCCGGCCAATTGGCACAGCGGCAATATGCTGTGGCTGATGAATCGGCTCGATACGCTGGCGGGGCGGGAACCCGCGCGCGCATGGGCACAGCCAATCTGGACCGAATAGCCGTTCGAGTCGCGCGCTCCGCTCCCATCCGCCATCGGCCTTCCCCCGTGATTCGCACCGAAGGGTGGGGCATTCAGGCAAAATGTGCCAAAATTTGCGGAACATAGAGTGAATATCGTATAATAATCCGTAATTTCCCTAATTTTCCCCTTTTCACCCCAATATGACGTGATATGAAAGCATCAGGCGGAGGGCAGGCTTTCGCATTGGCTAAGCACGGACACGCTGAACCGCAAACGACGCGGGTTTCGGCGACGGAAAGACTTTGCCCGAAGAACCTGCCCCAAAAAGGGATGGGATCGATCAAGCCAATGGCAGTATCCGGGGTCTTTTCTGGCGCGGCGCTCGCGACCCCCGACAGGCTGGGCCGATTGGCGTTGCCCGCGATCTTGCGCAATTCGGTTGCCGGCGAGGGCAAGCACCGCCAGATCTATATTACGACCCACGAAACCGCGCCCTGTCTGGTTGGATCGGGGGTTGACCGGCTGGCGACGATTGCCGCGCGCATCGACCGTGCCGAGGATATCGCGGTTCAGCGCGGTGCCGATTTTGACCGTTTTGCCATGGAGCGCCGCTTGTTTGGCCCCGGCGAAACATTGCCGATTGATGGCAGTGGGCGGTTCATCCTGTCCGATATTCTTGCCGAACTTGCCGCGTTGGGGGGCGACATCTTCTTTTACGGTGTCGGCCAGACATTCGAAATCTGGGACTGTACGCGGCTGCTCGCGCTCGATGACCCCGCTTTCGCCAATGTTCAGGCGGCGGCGCAGGCGGCCATCCGAGTGCGTGCGCGCAAGGCGGGCAGCGAATGAGCGCCTCCGCCGCCCCTACCCCCGCTGCACACATTCCGGTAATGCTCGACGAAGTTGTCGCTGCGCTAAGCCCAAAGGCAGGCGAGGTGCATGTCGATGGCACGTTCGGCGCGGGCGGCTATACGCAGCGCATATTAGCGAGCGGCGCGCGTGTCATAGCCATCGATCGCGACCCCGATGCCATAGCAGGCGGGCAGGCGTTAGTGACTGAAGCTGAGGGCCGACTGGCGCTGGTGCCTGGCGTGTTTTCCGACCTTGTCGAAATTGCCGAGCGTGCGGGCCATGCCCAAGTTGATGGGGTGACGCTCGACATCGGTGTGTCGTCGATGCAGATCGACCAGGCAGCGCGCGGCTTTGCCTTTGCCAAGGATGGGCCGCTCGATATGCGGATGTCGCAGGCGGGAGCGAGTGCGGCGGATTGGGTCAACACTGCCGACGAGGCCGAAATTGCGGACGTGCTGTATCGGTATGGCGAAGAACGGCAATCGCGCCGCGTTGCGCGCTTCATCGTCGCCGCGCGGCCATTGGCACGAACCGGCGAACTGGCGAATGTGGTGCGCCGCGCGCTGGGCTATCGCCCCGGCGCACCCAAGGACCCGGCGACGCGCAGCTTTCAGGCGATCAGGATCGCGGTCAACGATGAATTGAGCGAGTTGGAACGCGGGCTGGATGCGGCGGAACGCGCGCTGGCACCGGGTGGGCGACTGGCCATCGTGACGTTCCACAGCCTTGAGGACCGTATCGTCAAACTATTCTTTCGTACGCGTAGCGGTGCGGCGGGTGGCACCTCGCGGCACATGCCGATGAGTACCGACGATGGTCCCGCCCCGACTTTCTCCCATGTCGCCAAGCCGGTGCGGGCGAGCGAGGCAGAGTGCGCGCGTAACCCGCGTGCGCGCTCTGCAACGCTGCGCGCCGCTGTCCGCACCTCCGCCCCCGAATGGAGTGCTCATTCGTCAAAGGAGACGGTCCAATGATGTTCGCCGCCCGCAAACTCCAAGGCATCGGCCTTATCATGCTGCTGACGCTCTATGCTTTTTTTGCTTATTCGATCAGCCTGCCGGTTTCGACTACGCGTGCCGAATTGCAGCAGGTGGAGCGCGAGATCGCGGAAACGCAGCAGCACAACCGCATGCTCGAAGGCGATATAGCGGTGCTCGCTAATGTGCATCAGCTCGATCGCTGGAATGCCGAATTTTTCAGTTATACCGCCCCCACGGCAGCCCAATATCTTTCGGGCGAACGCGAACTGGCCAGCCTCGGCAGTTTGCGTGGGCGCGCAAGTCCAACGTCGAGCCAGCCAGTACTCGCGGCGCTCAATGCTGCGCCGGCCACGTCGCCGGACGGTGCGCCGTCTCTGTCGCGCGTCGCCTTGCTCGACCGCGCGCAGGATACAGCTGCTGTTGCCAGCGACATTCGCCGCGCCTTGCCCGTGTCCGCAGCAGGCGCGGTACCACCAAGCGGAACGCCCCAGCGATGAACGCGCTGATCGCGCAGCCGATACCGATGCGCCGCGCCGATTGTCGGCACCGCTTCGCGCGGGGGGCCGATTCGCGTCTGCATATGCTGGTTAGAGGGTTCATCATTGTCGCGGCGGTGTTGTTGGCGCGGATCGGCCAGATTGTCATCCTCGGTTTTTTCAACGACACCGCGCATGCCGCGCCGATCGTGCTCGAGCGTGCCGACATTGTCGATCGCAACGGCGTGCCGCTGGCTCGCACCATTCCGGTACACAGCATCCGCGCCGTCCGCGCCAATCTGATGAACAATCCGCGCGTCTTGGCCGGGCAGTTGGCGGTGATTTTCCCCGACACCAGCGCCGACGCGTTTTACGCGCGGCTGACCACGCGCGACATCACGATCATCCGCCGCCGTGCAACTCCGGCACAGCTCAACGCCGTCAACGATCTGGCGGAAATCGGCTTTGAATATCCGAGGGAGTCGGAGCGGCTCTATCCGCAAGGGCCGCTGGCCGCGCATGTGCTAGGCTTTGTTGCACCTGGGCGCGGCGGCGCGATGGGGGTTGAGCGCCGCTTCAACCAGCATCTCTCGACCAACGCGACGTTGAGTGCGCCGCTGGCGCTGTCGCTCGATGTGCGTGTACAAGGCGCGCTGGAGCTGGAATTGGGCAGCGCGGTGACGCAGTTGGAGGCGGCGGGTGGCGCGGGACTGGTGCTCGATGTCAATAGCGGCGAAGTCGTTGCGATGGCGTCAATGCCGACCTTCGATCCCAACCGCGTCAGCTTTGCGAACCCCGATGCGCAGTGGAACTCGGTGTCCTATACCACCTATGAACTGGGATCGACGTTCAAACCGATAACGATTGCGGCGGCGATGGACGCAGGCGTCGTCACCGACATGGCGCGCCGTTATGATGCGACGCGGCCGTTGCAGGTCGGCGCGCACCAGATCAACGATTCGCACCCGATGCACCGCTGGCTCAACGTACCCGAAACCCTGGTGCATTCATCGAACATTGTCACCGCGCAGATCGCCGATCAACTGGGTAAGGATCGCCTGCAAGCGACGTTCCGCGCGCTTGGGTTCGACCGTCGCCCGCCGATCGAACTGGGCGAGCGCGGTCGCCCGGCGTGGCCAGCATCGTGGGGCCGCACGACAACGATGACGGCGGGCTATGGCCACTCGATCCAGGTGACGCCGCTCCACCTAGCCAGCGCCTATGCGGCGCTGGTCAATGGCGGGATCTGGCGTCCGGCGACCATTCTCAAGGTCGCTGAGGGCGATATCCCCGCAGGCCGCCGTGTGTTCAGTGAAGCTACGAGTGCGCGGATGCGGCAATTGTTGCGGATGATCGTGTCGAGCGGAACCGGTAGCCACGCCGATGCTCCGGGCTACCGCGTTGGCGGCAAGACCGGTTCGGCAGAACGCGTGGTCAACGGGCGTTATTCCGCTAATTCGGTGGTTGCCACCTTTGCCGCAGCCTTCCCAATGGATCGTCCGCGATACGTGGTGCTGGTGATGATCGACCGCCCGCCGGGCAATGCTTATTCGATGGGGCAGCGCACATCTGCCTATACCGCCGCGCCGGTGGTGCGCAAGGTTGTGCAACGGATCGGGCCGATGCTGGGCGTCTATCCCGATGCCACGCACGATGTCGATATCAGCGAGCTTCAGCCATTGTTGTGGGTGCCGAGGGCCGAGCGGTGAGCCGGTTGGGAGCGTTGGTTGACGGCTTGAATGGAGACGCTGCGGCGGTAGAGATAAGCGGGGTCGCCATCGACCATCGCCAGATCGCGGACGGCGCGCTGTTCGGTGCGTTTCGCGGGAGCCGCTTCAATGCCGAGGCTGTGATCGATGATGCGATAGTGGCGGGCGCGGTGGCGGTCGTTGCGCGGCCGCAGGCCAAGGTCACGGGCGCGGTACATATCGCGGCTGACGAGCCACGCCGCGTGTTTGCGCTAGCTGCGGCGCGTTTTTTCGCGCGTGCGCCAAAAACATTGGTCGCGGCGACCGGAACCAACGGCAAGACATCGACGGTCGAGATGGTGCGGCAATATTGGCGGCTGACCGGCCACATCTCCGCCTCTATCGGCACATTGGGCGTGACTACGGCCGACGAGCAGGTCAAGACCGGGCTGACCACGCCCGACATCGTGACATTCTTGTCCAACCTCGCTGGCCTGGCGCGCGAAGGGGTGACCCATCTGGCGTTCGAGGCATCATCCCACGGCCTCGATCAATATCGCACCGAAGGGCCGCACATTGCGGCGGGTGCGTTCACCAACCTGTCGCGCGACCACCTCGATTATCATGGAGATATGGACGGCTATTTCGCTGCCAAGATGCGCCTGTTCGATGAAGTGGTGGCGAGCGACGGCGCGGCGGTGATCTGGGCCGATGACACATGGTCCACCCGCGCTATCGACCATGCGCGCGCGCGCGGTTTGCGGTTGTTCACGGTCGGTGAGCAGGGCGAGGACATTCACCTGCTGGAGCGCACCCCCACCCTATTGGGCCAGACATTGCGCGTCGCGGTGGCTGGATTGGGAACACGCACGATCACCTTGCCGCTGATCGGTGCTTATCAGGCGGCGAATGCCTTGGTCGCGGCGGGTTTGGCGATCGCGACAGGCAGCAACCCTGCGCGGATATTGGACGCAATGGACCGGTTACAGGGTGTGCGCGGGCGGGTGGAACGGGCTGCACTCACCAAAACCGGCGCGCCCATCTATATCGATTATGCCCATACCCCCGATGCGCTGATTGCAGCGCTTGATGCACTGCGTCCGCATGCGCGGGAGCGGCTGATTCTGGTGTTCGGGGCGGGTGGAGACCGCGATGCGGGCAAGCGTCCGGCAATGGGTGCAGCGGCAGTAAGCGGTGCCGATATGGTGATCGTCACCGACGACAATCCGCGCGGCGAAGACGCGGCGTCGATTCGCAGCGCCATCATGACGGCGGCCCCCGGCGCGATCGAAATCGGTGATCGTCGCAGCGCGATCGCGGCCGCCATTATCGAAGCGCGGGCGGGCGACATCATTCTGATAGCGGGAAAAGGCCACGAACAGGGGCAAATTATCGGCCGAGCGAGCGAAATGCGCATCATCCCCTTTGACGACGCCGAAGTCGCACGCCAAGAGGCCGCGCTATGACATCAGATTCGCTTTGGACATCCGCCGAAATCGCCGCCGCCACTGGCGGCATAGCCAGCGCCGACTTTGCCGCCCATGGCGTAACGTTTGACAGCCGAGAGGTCGGTCCGGGCGACCTGTTCATCGCGCTGCGCGGCGAACATGATGATGGTCACCGTTTTGTCGAAGCCGCCTTTGCCGCCGGAGCCGCCGGAGCTCTCGTTGATGTCGCGGTCCCAGGCCCGCATGTGTTGGTAGCTGATACGATGGCTGCTCTCGAGGCGCTGGCTCGGGCATCGCGCGCCCGTTCGCACGCGCGGATCATCGGCATCACTGGCTCGGTCGGCAAAACCGGCACCAAGGAAGCACTGGCTGAGGCATTGGCACGGCATGCGCCGGGGCGCGTCCATCGTTCGGTCAAAAGTTATAACAACCACACAGGTGTGCCATTGAGCCTAGCGCGAATGCCGCGCGCCTGCGACTATGGCGTGTTCGAAATGGGGATGAACCACGCGGGTGAACTGACCGCGCTCACAGCGATGGTCCGCCCGCATATTGCCATCGTCATCACCATCGCGCCTGCGCACATCGGTTATTTCGCTTCGTTGGATGCCATCGCCGATGCCAAGGCCGAGGTGTTTTCGGGGTTGGAGGCGTTTTCAGCCGATGAGGCGGGCGGCGTGGCGATCATCCCGTTCGACAATGACTATTGCGGGCGATTGGCAGTAGCCGCGGCGTCGCACGGTGCGCGCACCGTTACGTTCGGCACGCGCGAGGGCGCCGATGTCCGCGCCCGTGACTGGGTGAGCGATGATATGAGCGGCGGCAGTCTGATTTCTACCGAATTGCACGGTGCCAGCCTGTGCTTTGCCCTCGCGCCGCCCGGCGATCATTGGGTGGCCAATGCGATGGCGGTGCTGGCGGCGGTGCAGGCGGTCGGTGCCGACCTTGCCGCTGCGGGGCTGGCCTTGGCCGAACTGCCCGGCCTTGCCGGGCGCGGTGCCCGCTACACGCTCACATTGGCAGGTGGTGGCACGGCGCTGCTGATCGACGAAAGCTATAACGCCAACCCGGCGTCGATGGCCGCGACGCTCAGCCAACTGGGCCGCGAGAGCGCGCAGCGCCGCATCGCCGTGCTCGGCGCGATGAAGGAATTGGGCGCGGGTAGCGGTGCATTTCACGCCGCGCTGGCCGACGATGTGATCGGCGCGAAGGTTGATATGGCACTGCTGATCGGCGAAGAGATGGCCGCACTCGCCAAAGCGCTTGAAGGGCACGCCGAGTTCGCGCATGGCAGTGGGATAGAACCAGCATTGGCATGGCTGCGCGCAGAACTTCGCGCGGGCGATGCGGTATTGGTCAAAGGATCCAATTCCATTGGCCTGTCGCGTATTGTAACTGCGCTGACGGGCGGAGTCGCATAATGTTATATTTGTTGGCCGAATGGCTAGGCTTTCCCGGCCCGCTCAACCTGATCCGCTATCTGTCGTTCCGTTCTGGCGCGGCGATTGCGACAGCCTTGTTGATTGGTCTCGTCATCGGTCCGCGCTTCATCATCATGTTGCGGGCAAAGCAGGGTAAGGGGCAACCGATCCGCGAAGACGGGCCGCAAACCCACCTCGCCAAGCGCGGTACGCCAACGATGGGCGGGTTGATGATATTGATTTCGCTTATCATCTCATCGCTGTTGTGGATGGACCTGTCGAACAGCCTGGTTTGGGCCTGCCTGTTTGTTACTGCCGGTTTTGGGGTGATCGGCTTTGCCGACGATTATGACAAGGTAACCAAGCGCAGCCACAAGGGCGTTTCGGGCCGGGTGCGGGTGCTTTTGGAGTTTGCTGTGGCGGGCATCGCGTGCGTGCTGATCCTCGATCGCACTGGCACCGACCTCTATCTGCCGTTTGTCAGCGGCATGTCGATCCACCTCGGTTATTTCTATTATGTGTTTGCGATGCTGGTGATTGTTGGCGCGGGTAATGCGGTCAATCTGACCGACGGGCTGGACGGGCTGGCGACCTTCCCGGTGATCATCGCCAGCCTGACCTTCCTGGTCATCGTTTACCTGACGGGCAATGTGAAATTCGCCGAATATCTGGGGATTCCGCACATAGCGGGGGCGGGCGATCTGGCGATATTCTGCGGGGCGATGATCGGCGCTGGGCTGGCATTTCTGTGGTTCAACGCGCCGCCAGCCGCCGTGTTTATGGGCGACACCGGCAGCCTGGCATTGGGCGGGGCGCTGGGTGCGATTGCGGTGACGGCGCAGCACGAGATCGTGCTCGCCATCGTCGGCGGGCTGTTCGTGGTCGAGGCGCTGTCGGTCATCATTCAGGTATTTCATTACAAGCGCACCGGAAAGCGGGTGTTCCGCATGGCACCGATCCACCACCATTTCGAACAATTGGGCTGGGCGGAATCGACCGTGGTCATCCGCTTCTGGATCGTCTCTATCGTGCTGGCGCTGGCGGGCCTCGCCACGCTCAAGTTGCGGTGAACGACGCGCCTGCCTCTCCCTTTCCGCTTGGGCCGGATTTTGCCGGTCGCCATTATGCGGTGCTTGGGCTGGCACGATCGGGGTTGGCAACGGTGGCGGCGCTGGTTGCTGCGGGGGCACGGGTAACCGCATGGGACGACAGACCCGAAGCGCGCGAAGCGGGTGCGGCGCTGGGCGCTGAAATTGTCGAGCTGACGACCACCGGCATGGCTGGCATGGCTGGCGTCGTGGTGTCACCCGGGGTACCGATCAACCGTCACGAAATTGCCACAGCAGCGTGCGCCGTCCATGTGCCAATCCTCGGCGACATCGAACTGTTTGCCGAGGCACGCAGCCATTTGCCGCCGCACAAGGTGATCGGAATTACGGGAACCAACGGTAAATCGACCACTACCGCGCTGATCCACCACATCCTGCAAAGTGCTGGAGTGCCGAGCTTGATGGGTGGCAATATCGGCCTGCCGATACTGAGCCAATCCGCATTGCCAGCGGGCGGTGTCTATGTGCTCGAACTGTCGAGCTATCAGATCGACCTGACGCATTCGCTGGCCTGTGATGTCGCGGTGCTGCTCAATGTCACGCCCGATCATCTTGACCGCTATGACGGTGACTTCATGGCCTATGCTGCGTCGAAGGAGCGGCTGTTCACCATGCAGAGCAAGGATCAGGTCGCTGTCATTGCCACCGATGATGAACCATCAGCCATGATCGCAAGTCGCATCAATCACCGCCTGCTCCGCGTGTCGGCGCGCGGTATCGATGCGACTGCGCAGGTGCACTGGCTCGCGCTGCAAGGGCCGCACAACGCGCAGAATGCTGCGTGTGCCATCGTCGCCGCTGGCGCGTTAGGTGTATCAAAAAGTGAAACCCTGACATCGCTTGTCAGCTATTCTGGACTGCCCCACCGGATGGAGCGCGTGGCGGAGGTGGGCGGCGTGCTGTTCGTCAACGACAGCAAGGCAACCAATCCGGCATCATCAGCGCCTGCACTCGCCGCCTACCCTCCCGCCGATGGCCGTGCGCGCATCCATTGGATACTAGGTGGCCTTGCCAAGGGCGATGGGCTTGGCGAGTGTGAGGCGTGGCTCGGCCATGTTGCGCACGCCTGGCTGATTGGCGAGGCAGCGGCGATGTTCGCGCGCGCGCTGGGAAACCACGTGCCAAGCAGCTATTGCGGCACATTGGAACAAGCGGTAGCGGACGCGGCCGCAGCGGCGCACAGCGGCGATGTCGTGCTGCTCTCGCCCGCCTGCGCCTCGTTCGACCAGTTCCGTGATTTCGAGGCGCGCGGCGAGGCCTTTCGCACCGCCGTTGCTGCATTGCCGGGAGGTGAGCGATGAGCAAGTCCAGCGACGCTGACGCTGCCACCCCGATCATCCCGCCCGAACTGCGTGGCCGCCGCCGCCCGCAGCCATTGTCGCGCGCAGACCGTAGCGCGCTATCGCGCTGGTATGCCGAGGTCGATCGCGGTCTGCTCATCATGATATTGGGGCTGATGGCGATCGGCCTCGTCGCTGTCGCAGTTGCCTCTCCCGTTGGCGCGCGCGCGGCGGCGCGGCGCGGGCAATCGATGGGCGAACTCCATTATCTGTGGCGGCAGATGTTCTTTGTCTCCACCGGGCTTGGTATCATGGTGTTCGTGGCGATGCGAGACAAGCTGGAGATACGGCGGCTGGCGCTGTGGGGCACGGTGGGCGGTATCATCCTGCTGTTCGGCGTGTTGCTGTTCGGGCACGAGGTCAACGGTTCGACACGCTGGCTGGGCAGCGGCGCCTTGCGCTTGCAACCGTCGGAGTTTTTAAAGCCCCTGTTCGCGGTGGCGATGGCGTGGATTTTGTCATGCCACGCAGAGGACGAGGACTTGCCGGTGTTTTCGCTCACCGGAATAGCGGCGGGGCTGATTGCCGTGCTGCTGATGCTCCAGCCCGATCTGGGACAAACGATCTTGTTTGTTGGCACATGGATCGTGCTGGTGTTCGTCGCTGGTCTGCCGATGCGGGTCATGGGCTGGCTGGGCGGCGCGTGCGTGGGTGGCATGGTTCTGGCCTATGTTTTTTACGAAAATGGCCGCAACCGCATCAACGCCTTTATGTTTGGCGAAGGCGATGGGCATCAGGTCAATCGTGGGCTGGATACGCTGGCCAACAGCGGCCTGATCGGCAGCGGACCGTTCACCGGCACCGAAAAGTTCCGCCTACCTGAGGCACATACCGACTATATCTATTCGGTAATCGGCGAAGAGTTCGGCCTGTTTGCCTGTGCGGGTATATTGTTCATCTACGTCGCCGTGGTGGTGCGGGTATTGCAGCGAATGCGCGAAGAGCGCGACCAGTTCGTGATATTGGCGGGGACCGGCCTCGTCGTGCAATTTGGCGGACAGGTGCTGATCAACATCGCCGTTAACCTGCAGATGTTGCCATCAAAGGGGATGACACTGCCATTCATCAGCTATGGCGGGTCGTCGCTGTGGGCGTTATCGCTGGCGATGGGATTGTTGCTGGCGCTGACGCGGCGTAACCCCTATCGCGCACCACCAATCAATCTTTCGAGATGGAGCCCGCGATGAGTGTTGTCCGCCATTTCGTGCTTGCCGCCGGGGGAACGGGCGGCCACATGATGCCAGCCTATGCCCTTGCGCGCGAGCTGATGGCGCGCGGTCACCGTGTTGCGCTGGTCACCGATGATCGCGGGTTGCGCATTCCCGGCGCGCCCGATGGAATGCAGACGCATATATTACCTGCCGGGCGGTTGCAGGGCGGGCCGATTGGTTGGGCACGGGCGGCACGCGCTATCTGGCGCGGGCGGGCGATGGCGCGTGAACTGTTCGCGGCCTTTGAGCCATCGACGGTGATCGGCTTTGGCGGTTATCCGGCGCTGCCGACGTTGCTGGCGGCGCGTTCGGCGAAGCTGCCAAGCCTGATCCATGAACAAAATGCGGTGCTGGGGCGGGTTAACCGCCTGCTCGCGCATGGGGTCGATGCGATTGCTACTTCCTATGGCGATGTTGCGCGGGTGCCAGCCAGCGCGGTGCAGCGCGTGCATTTGATCGGCAATCCGGTGCGCGACGAAGTGTTGGCGCTTCGCACCGAGGGTTTCCCGCCGCTGGGCGATGACAGCGTGTTTCGCCTGCTGGTGACCGGCGGCAGTCAGGGCGCAAGCATTTTGGGCGAAGTGGTGCCTGATGCCCTCACGCTGATGCCGCTATCGTTCCGTCAGCGCTTGCAGGTGACGCAGCAGTGCCGGCCTGAAGATATTGAACGGGTGCGGGTCATCTATGCCGCGCATCATATCCCCGCCAATCTGATGACCTATATCGAGGATATGCCCGAAAAATTGCGCTGGGCGCATCTGGTCATCGCACGCGCGGGTGCTTCGACGATTGCCGAGCTGACCTGCGCGGGACGTCCGGCGATATTCGTGCCGCTGCCCATTGCCACCGATGACCATCAAACGCATAATGTCCGCGAAATGGTGGCGGTCGGCGGCGCGCGGTCTATCGCGCAGCACAAGTTTACGACCGTCGAACTGGCCAAGCAGATGCAGAAACTGGCGCTCGAACCCGGCGCGCTCGAAACCGCAGCGACGCGGGCGCTGGGGGTCGGGCGGCCCCATGCGACGCGCGATCTCGCCGATCTGGTTGAGCGGTGCGGCGGAGCGCCGCTGATGGACGTTATCCGTGTTGGTGCCGCTCCGGCCAAGGCGAGGCGCAAGGCCGCAGGAGCTGGTGCGTGAGGGGTGTCGGCACTGACATTGGCGTCATCCATTTCGTTGGCATCGGCGGTATCGGCATGTCGGGCATCGCCGAGGTGATGCATAATCTGGGCTATCAGGTGCAGGGGTCGGACATCGCCGAAAGCGCTGTGGTCGAGGGGCTTCGCAAACGCGGGATCAAGGTTGCGATCGGCCATGCAGCAGAAAATGTCGCGGGTGCGGCGGTCGTCGTCACCTCCACAGCCGTCAAACGCGGCAACCCCGAAGTCGAAGCGGCGCTGGAGCGGCGTATCCCGCTGGTCCGCCGCGCGGAAATGCTGGCTGAATTGATGCGGCTGAAATCGACGGTCGCGGTCGCGGGCACCCATGGCAAGACGACGACGACCAGTTTGGTCGCGGCGCTGCTCGATGCTGGTGGGATCGACCCGACCGTCATCAACGGTGGCATCATCAACAATTACGGGTCGAACGCGCGGCTCGGCGCGTCGGACTGGATGGTGGTCGAGGCGGACGAGAGCGATGGCAGCTTCCTCCGGCTCGACGGAACCATCGCCATCGTCACCAATATCGACCCCGAACACCTCGACCATTATGGCAGTTTCGACGCGGTCAAAAGCGCCTTTGTCGAGTTTATCGAGAACGTCCCCTTTTACGGCGCGGCGATGCTGTGCCTCGATCATCCAGAGGTGCAGGCGATCATCCCGCGCATCCGCGACCGCCGCATCATCACCTATGGCTTTTCAGCGCAGGCCGACGTGCGCGGCACCAATGTCGTTCCCGGCCCCGATGGCAACCGTTTCGACGTAGTGGTGCGCGACCGCGACGGACATGTGCGCATGATCGAGAATGTTCATTTGCCGATGTCGGGGCGGCACAATGTCCAAAATGCGCTGGCGGCCATCGCGGTGGCGCTGCACATGGGTGTTGCGGATGCGACAATTGCCAGCGGCTTTGCGGGCTTTGCCGGGGTCAAGCGGCGCTTTACCAAGGTCGGCGAGATTGCGGTGACGGACGGGTTCATCACCGTCATCGACGATTATGCGCATCATCCGGTCGAGATCCGCGCCGTTCTGTCCGCCGCGCGCGAAGGGGTTGGCGCGGGCCGCGTTGCCGCTGTGGTCCAGCCGCATCGCTTCACCCGTCTGCGTGATCATATGGACGATTTTCAGCAAGCGTTTAACGACGCCGACATGGTGCTGGCGCTGCCGGTCTATGCGGCGGGTGAAGAAGCGATTGCGGGGATTTCGTCCGATGCGCTGGTCGCGGGGCTGCGCGATCGTGGCCACCGTCAGGCGGTGGTGATTGCCAATGCCGACGCACTGGCCGAAGAGTTGGTCGGAATGATAGCTGCGGGCGATCTTGGCGCGGGCGACATGGTTATCTGCCTTGGCGCGGGGGACATTACCAAGATGGCGGCCGGGCTGGCGAGCGTGGTGGAGGAGCGGGGGTGAGTATGAACTCCAAATCCCTTCGTTCTGAGCTTGTCGAAGGACTGTCTTTTCCTCTGGTGTCGGAGGGAAGCAAGAGTAACCCTTCGACAGGCTCAGGGAAGGCGGGATTTGAGAATGTGCGCGGCAAGCTGACTCAAAATGCGCCACTCGCACCGCTCACCTGGTTCAAAACGGGCGGGGCGGCCGAGTGGCTGTTCGAGCCCGCTGACATCGCCGATCTGCAAGCTTTTCTGCGCAATCTCGATCGAGCAACACCGGTGATGGCGCTCGGTCTTGGATCAAATCTGATCGTTCGTGATGGCGGCGTTCCGGGCGTCGTGATCCGACTGGGCAAGGCTTTTGCCAAAGTTGAACAGCTTGGCGGCGTGACGCTCAATTGCGGCGGCGGCGCATCTGGTATTCTCGTATCCTCGAGCGCGCGTGACGCGGGCATTGGGGGGCTGGAGTTTTTGCGCTCGATCCCCGGTACGGTGGGCGGGTTTGTGCGGATGAACGGCGGCGCTTATGGCCGCGAGGTCAAGGACGCCCTTGTTGATTGTGACGTAGTGATGCGCGATGGCGACCTCGTGACTTTGCCAGTCGAAGCCCTGCAATACAGCTATCGCCACAGCGCCTTACCCGACGGTGCGGTGGTGGTTGCCGCGCGTTTTCGCGGCCACTCTGCCGAGCCAAGCGATATTCAGGCCGAGATGGAACGCATCGCCGCAGCGCGCGAAGCAACACAGCCGCTGCGCACCAAAACCGGCGGCTCGACTTTCAAAAACCCAGATGACCACAAAGCATGGCAGCTGGTCGATGCGGCGGGGTGCCGGGGATTGACTGTTGGCGGCGCGCAGGTGAGCGAGAAGCACACTAATTTCCTTATCAATACCGGCAATGCGACCAGCGCGGACATTGAGGCACTGGGCGAGGAAGTGCGGCGGCGCGTCAAGGCGCACAGCGGTATCACGCTTGAGTGGGAGATTCAGCGGGTGGGGTTGATAAAGTGAACAGCATTGCCCCCAACCCGACTACCCTGAGCTTGTCGAAGGGCTGTCCTTTCTGCTTGCTTGTTGAAAAAAAAGGCGGTCCTTCGACAGGCTCAGGACGGGCGGTTTTTGATTGGGAGGGGCGCTCATGAACAGCGGGCCTTGGCATGTCGCCGTCCTCATGGGCGGGTGGTCGGCCGAGCGCGAAGTGTCGCTGGTTAGCGGCGCGGGCATAGCCGATGCGCTGGAGGCGCGCGGCCACCGCGTCACCCGCATCGATATGGGCCGCGATGTCGCGCTGCGGCTCGCCGAGGCCAAGCCCGACGTGGTGTTCAACGCGCTCCACGGGGTGCCGGGCGAGGACGGCACGATACAGGGGTTGCTCGATATAATGGGCCTCAAATACACCCATTCGGGCATGGTCACATCGGTGATCGCCATCGACAAGGAACTGACCAAACAGCGGCTGGTGCCACACGGCATCCCGATGCCGGTGGGACAGGTGGTGGCGAGTGAGGCACTGTTTTCTGGCGATCCGCTGCCGCGCCCTTATGTGCTCAAACCGATCAACGAAGGCTCGTCGGTTGGCGTCGCTATCGTCAAGGACGACAGCAATTATGGTAATCCCATCGCGCGCAGCGCCAAGGGACCGTGGCAGGACTTTGCCGAATTGCTCGCCGAACCGTTCATCAAGGGGCGCGAACTGACCGTCGCGGTGCTGGGCGATGAGGCGCTGGCGGTGACCGAACTCACCGTCAAATCGGGCGGCTTTTACGATTATGACGCCAAATATACCGATGGCCTGACGGTCCATGTTTGCCCCGCCAACGTGCCATCAGCGATAGCCGAGCGGATGATGCAAATCGCCCGAGACGCGCATCGCTTGCTTGGATGCAAGGGGGCGTCGCGCTCCGACTTTCGCTGGGATGACGAACTGGGTGAGGCGGGGATATTCCTGCTCGAGGTCAATACCCAGCCTGGGATGACTCCGCTCAGCCTGGTGCCAGAGCAGGCGGCCTATCGCGGCATCGATTATGCCGAACTCGTTGAACGTATCGTGGAGCAAGCGTTATGAGCAGGACAACACGCAAGCCGCAAACGATCAAGCGCGGCAAAGCGGCGCGGCCAAAGGTAGCGCCGCGGCGTCGTGCGCGTGCCTCATCGCTGTGGCAGCGCATGCTCAGCGCACAACCCATGCCGCCCATCGTCATCCGCCGCATCGCCATCACGCTGCTGCTCGGCCTGTTTGCGCTGGCCGCGTGGCAAGGTGGCGAAGTGTCGGGTGTCAACGCCTATGTGCGCGCAGAGGCAGTCGAGGCGGTGGGCCGCGCGGGCTTTTCGGTCAAACGGGTCGAGGTGATTGGTGCCAACCGCATCGACAGGCTGCACGTGTATGACATCGCGCTTAACCAGAAGGATCGCTCGATGGCGGCATTCGACCTTGATGAGGTGAGGCGCGATCTGCTGCGTTATGGCTGGGTAGCCGATGCGCGGGTTAGCCGCCGCTTGCCCGACACACTGGTCATCGACTTGGCCGAACGTTCACCGGTTGCGGTGTGGCAGAACCGCGGCAGCTACACCTTGATAGACAGTAACGGACGATTGCTTCCCGGTGTTGATGCCGCAAGTGTTCCAGGGCTGCCGATATTGGTTGGGCATGGTTCTCCTGCACAGATGCGGGGCTTGCAGGAACTGCTGGCCAGCGCACCTGCACTCCGCCCGCAGTTGGCGGGGGCGAGCTGGGTCGGCAATCGTCGCTGGGATCTGCACTTCAAAACTGGCGAGACATTGGCGCTGCCCGACGATGCGACACGCGCTAGGGCGGCCTTTATCGAGTTTGCGCGGATGGATGGGGTCAACCGTCTGCTGGGGCGCGGGGTGCAACGTTTTGACATGCGGATTGCCGATCGCTTTGTCCTTCGTCCTGGCCGCGATGGCGCGCTTGATGGCCTGGGCATGATCGTCGGTAGTGACCGTCAGGTCGAAACTGCGCCCGCCGCTACTGAGCACAGCGACGCTTCTGGAACGGGTGGTTAAACACTACCATGCCGCCACCCCGCATAGAGAGACTGTTCACCGCTATTGATGTCGGCACCGCAAAGGTTGCAGTGCTGATCGCTGGCCAGAGCGCGGATGGAGCGCTCCACGCGCTAGGCACCGGGCTGCGCGAAAGCATGGGTGTCAAACGCGGCTATGTAGTTGATATTCAGACGGTTGATCGCTGCGTCCGCGACGCGTTGGAACAGGCGGAGCGCGTCGCCGGAACCGAGGTGCAACAGGCATGGATCAGCTTCGGCGGGGATTCGCTGACCAGTCGTACCATCACCCATTCCGATCCGTTCAGCCGTGAACAGATCGAACCCGACGATGTCGATGAGTTGCACGCGCGCGCGCGCGCCGCCGTTTTGCGCGACGAGCGCGCCATTTTGCACGCGCAGCCGACATATTATCTGCTCGACGGCCATCAATGCACGATCAATCCGGTGGGCCTGTTTGCCGACAGACTCGGTGTGTCGATCCATGTGGTCGAGGCCGATCGCGGGCCGGTCAGCAACCTCGTCACGGCGGTGCGTGCGGCGCACGTCGATATTCGCGAGGTGGTAGCTTCGATGATGGCGACGGGCCTTTCCACATTGAGTGAGGAACAGCGCGATATCGGCACTGCGCTCGTCGATATCGGCGCGTCGCTCACCAATATCGGCCTGTTTGCTGGCGGCAAATTGGTCGGTATCGCCACGATGGCGGCGGGCGGCAACGACATTACCGATGACATCGCTTCGGAGTTTGGGATAAAGCGCAGCATCGCCGAGCGGCAAAAATGCTTTTATGGGTCAGCCATCTCCAGCCCGCGCGATCATCAGGATCAACTCAACATCGGGACTGACGAGGGCGCGAATGGCGACGGAGGGCAAATCCCGAAAATCACGCGGGCACAGCTTAACGCGGTCATCCGCAAGCGGCTCGACCATTTCATTCCGCAGATTGGCGACTTGCTGGGAAAGATGGGCGATGGCGGCCCGACCCAGCGGCAGGTGGTGCTGACCGGAGGCAGTTGCGAACTCAAGGGTGTGGCCGATTATGTGCAGAGTGTGCTGGGTGGTTCGGCAAAGCTGGCGCGCCCGCATGGTATAGCGGGGTTGCCGCCTGCGCACCAAAGCCTGGCCTTTTCAACGGCGGTTGGTCTCGTGCTTTATGCTGCCGATCCGCCGCTCGACATCAGGCCAAAGGGGGACGAAGAGGCGCAAAATAGTGGCCCACAGCGCTGGTGGCAGCGGATGGCGGACATGTGGAATCGGCAAAAGTGAAATAAATCCGCAATATGGTTAATTTGGGGATTCAATTGTGTTCGAAAATGTGCCAAGATTCAGATTATGGTGGCCGCACCTGTTCTGGCGGCACAAGATTTAGTGGTTTTGCGTTCCAAATCGCGCGCAGGGGAGTAATCGCATGAGCATCAATATTGGTCTTCCGCAGGTCGATGGCCTTAAGCCAAAAATCGCCGTCATCGGCGTTGGTGGTGCGGGCGGCAACGCCATCGCCAATATGATCGCGGCGCACGTCGACGGCGTCGAGTTCCTCGTGGCCAATACTGACGCCCAGGCGCTCAACGCCAGTAGCGCGGAACGCCGCATACAGTTGGGGGCGCAGATCACCCAAGGGTTGGGCGCGGGGTCACGACCCGAGGTTGGCCGTGCGGCGGCCGAAGAATCGATCGTCGAGCTGGAACAGCTGCTCGACGGCTTGCACATGGTTTTCCTCGCCGCTGGTATGGGCGGCGGCACCGGCACGGGTGCTGCGCCCGTGATCGCCAAAGCCGCACGCGACAAGGGGATATTGACCGTTGGGGTCGTGACCAAGCCGTTCAGTTTCGAAGGTGCACGGCGGATGCGCTCGGCCGATGCGGGGATCGAGGAGCTGGAGAAACATGTCGACACGCTGATCGTCATTCCCAATCAGAATCTGTTCATGGTCGCCGAAGCCAAAACCACCTTTATCGAAGCGTTCCGCATGGCCGACGAGGTGTTGCAACAAGGCGTACGCGGTATCACCGACCTGATGGTGATGCCGGGCCTGGTCAATCTCGATTTCGCCGACGTCAAATCGGTGATGCGCGACGCCGGCAAGGCGATGATGGGCACCGGCGAGGCCGAGGGCGAAGGCCGCGCGCTGATGGCGGCGCAGCAGGCAATCGCCAATCCGCTGCTCGACGGGGTCAGCATGGCGGGCGCCAAGGGCGTTATCATTTCCATCTCTGGCGGCGAAGATATGGGGTTATTCGAGCTTCAGGAAGCGGGCGACCATATCCGCGATCTGGTGGACGAAGACGCCAACATCATCTGGGGCAGCGCGTTCAACCCTGCGCTTAACGGCCGTATCCGGGTGTCGGTGGTGGCAACCGGCCTCGACATGGCCAATCAGGGCGGCGTCCAACGCCAGGGCTTTGCGTTCCAGTCGCGCCCCGCCGCCGTGCCGGCTCCTATGTCTGCCGCATCGCTTGCGCCGAGGGCAAGCCTGGTTGGTGAACCGACAATCGAACCGCCCAAGGTTGAACCTGTTATCGCCGCGCCAGAAACAGCATCGGAGTCGCTCGATCTGGAACCGCTCGACCTCGATCCGGCACCGGGGTTTCCTGCGCTCGACGAAGCAGAGGCAGAAGTAGAAGCCGAGGTCACAACATCCGATGAGGACACCGACGAGCTGGTTCTTGATATGGCGGCGGACGTCGAGCTTGAGACAGCAAGCGCCGACATGCCAGTATATGGCGCGGATGAAGATACGTTTCCGACCATCGCGCGCGCATCATCGCTGCCGCCGATTGCTACAGAGAGCGAGCTTGCCGCGCCAACGCCCGAACCGGCGACGGCAACGGGCAGCACCTTGTTTGAGAGGATGAAAGCGCTGTCGCGGATGGAAGCCTCGCGCGAAGATTCTGAGTCATCGGAGGAGGGCGGTGACGATGAGGATAGCGAGTTCCCGTCAATCCCGCGTTTTCTGGGTCGCCAGTCGAATCAATAATAACTAACGCGCAAGCTGCATCAGACCCGTGTCGAAAAGGGCTGACCGCGTGCGTCGGGCGTGCTAGCTAAGCATCATGGCAGTGAATGAAGCGCAGCGGCGATGGAGCTTGTGGTGTGGTGCGGGCGGGCTTGCGCTGCTCCAGGTTCTGATTGCCCCGCCTTTATCGGCCCAGGACACCGTGCCTGCTGGTGTTACAGCACCCGCACCCGACCCCGAAACGACGGCGCGCCTGGCGGCGCAGCGCGATCTGACCAGCGCCCTGGCACGGATCGCCGCCAATCCAACCGATGGCTTTGCGCTGTCGCAGGCGGGCCGCGCCGCGCTGGTGCTGGGCGATGGCCGCGCCGCTATCGGCTTCCTCGCGCGGGCAGAGGCACAGGCCCCGCGCGATCCCGTCATCAAGGCGGCGATGGGCGCGGCGATGGTTCAGCTTGAGGATCCGGTGCAGGCAATGCGCTATTTCGATGCGGCGATTGCTGCGGGCGGACTCGACCGCACTTACATCGCCGATCGTGGCCTCGCCTTTGATCTGCTGGGCAATCAGGCACGCGCACAGGCCGATTATGCGGTTGCGGCGACCACCCATCCCTCGGCCGAATTGACGCGGCGCACCGCCATATCGCTTGGTATATCGGGGCAGGCGGACCGCGCGGTGCAACTGCTTGGGCCGTTGCTGCGTGCACAGGACCGCGCGGCGTGGCGTTCGCGTGCGATGATCGTGGCGATGAACGGCCGCACGGACGAAGCGCGCGAAATTGCCCGCGCCACCATGCCGCGCCAGCTTGCTGACGGGCTGGAGCCTTATTTTACGTTGATGGATCGACTGACCCCGGCGCAATTAGCTTCCGCCGCGCATTTTGGGCGTTTCCCCAGCGCCGAAGTGGTGAGCGCGCAACCATCGCGGGCCGCAGCGCGCACCGTGGTGGCCGTGGCAACGCCTGCGCCCCAGCCGCCAGCGAGCACGGGCCGGGGGGCGCGCCGGAGCAACCGCGATGCGCGGCGCACGGCGGTCACAGCCACGCCTCCGCCAATACCAGCGCCTACGCCCGTGATAGTCGACACG
>JBEBHS010000030.1:0-28612 GCA_040080745.1 Sphingopyxis sp.
CGACCAGAATGAGAGCGGCACGCTCGGCTGGGCGATCGGCTTTGCCCACCTCGATGCGCCGTCGCAAAACCGCCAGTATAAAGCCTATGGCTATGAAACCTTTGGCAGCGGTATCAATGGCAGCATCAACCCGGTTGCCGCGCGCACCGCGACCTTCCTGACCGGTCAGGAAATTGTTGCGACATCGCGCGAACAGCGCCGCGATGCGGTGATGGGGATCATCGAATGGCAGCCAAGCGATGCCGTTCACGTAACGACCGACCTTTATTATTCGCGCTTCTCGCAGAATGAAACGCGGCGCGGTGCGCAGTGGTTCTCGAACGTCTGGGCGGACAGCCAGCAATTCAACAATGTCGGCACCGCCGTTGTCGGCGGCACCACGGTTGGCGTGACCGGCAGCAACACCCGCGTCGCCCCGATCATCCGCAACGACTATAACACCCGCGACGATGAACTGTTCTCGGCTGGCCTCAACACCGAGTTCCAGATGACCGATAACCTCAGCTTTATCGCCGATCTGTCTTACTCGCATAACAGCCGTGATGAGAGCATCACCGAAACCTATGCGGGTGCTTTCACCGGTGCAACGCCAGCGGGGATCAACAACACCAACCAGAACGCCAACCGGATGTTCGATACGATCAACTGGGATATCAGCAATCTGGTGTCGGGCAATGGCTACCCAACCTATACCACGGGCCTCAACTATGCGGATGCCGCGCGCATTTCGCTGGGTGATCGCGCGCCTTGGGGCGGCTGGGGCCATGATGGCGCGACCAAGGAGCCGCACGTCAACGAGAGCGTCTATGCACTCGATCTCGGTTTCCATTATGCGATCGAGGACGGTTTCTTTGACAGCTTCGACTTTGGTGTGAACTTCACCCACCGCGACAAGGACAAGCGGGTCGATGAGTTCGACCTGATGCTCAAGAACGGCCGTGCGCAAACGCTGGTCGGCTCGCAATATCTGGTCCCATCGACCAATTTGGGCTTTGCCGGTTTTGGCAATGTGCTGAGCGTCAATCTGCCTGCGGCGTTGCCGGTCTATTATGACCGCGTCACCTTCATCAACAATGACACCTACGACAAAGCATGGGGTTTGAGCGAAGAGCTGATCACGCTGCGGGCCCGTCTGTCGATCGACACGGGACCGCTGCGCGGTAACCTTGGGCTTCAGGTCATCCATGCCGACCAAAGCTCGACCGGTAGCGCGATCAACCGGACGGTATCACCGACGGTTGTGTCGCCTTATACCGATGGCGATCGGTATACCGACATCTTGCCCAGCCTGAACTTGAGCTACGATCTGGGCGGCGGGCATCGCATCCGCTTTGCGGCGGCGCGTCAGATGGCCCGCCCACGGGTCGACGAGCTGCGCGCCAACTTCCTGCCGAGCTTCGCCAACGTATGCGGCGGCAGCCCGCCGTGCGTGCCCGGACAGACGGTCAACCCATGGTCGGCATCGGGCGGTAACCCGAACCTCCAGCCGTGGCGTGCGGATGCAGTCGATCTCGCCTATGAATGGTATATCGGCCGCGCCAGCTATCTCAGCATCGGTCTGTTCTACAAGGATCTGCGCAGCTATATCTTCACCCAGCGCCTGCCGTTCGATTTCAGCGGCCTGCCACTGCCTCCGAGCGCCTCGCTGATCCCGGCCGGTGTCATCATCAGCCCGATCGGCCAGATCAACACGCCGGCCAATGGTTCGGGCGGTTATATCAAGGGTCTCGAAATATCGGGCGCGCTTGAGTTTGGCCGGATCACGTCGCTGCTCGAAGGGTTCGGGGTTCAGGGCGGTTATTCGATCAACCGCACCAACCTGCATCCGCTGGCGCTGAATACGGCTGGCAACAACCAGACGGCTATTCAGGCAACGCGTATCCCTGGCTTTTCGCGCGATACCTATAACATCACCGGCTTTTTCGAACGCTGGGGTTTCCAGGCACGCGCCAGCTACCGTGGCCGTGCGGCCTTCAAGGGCGAAGTGACGGCGCTGTTCGCTTCGCGCGGTGTCACGGAAATCCTGGCCGAGCATCAGATCGATGCGCAAATCGGCTATACCTTCCAGGAAGGCTCGTCGCTCGAAGGATTGGGCATCTTGTTCCAGGTGAACAACCTTGATGACTCGCCCTATGCTACGCGGCTTGGCACCGATGGCGGTGGTCCCCGGACAGTGGATGGTTCGTTCCTTGGCCAGGATTATGAAACATATGGCAGGCAGTTCCTGTTTGGTTTCAGCTATCGTTTCTAATGACTCTCATGGGTGGCGGGCGTTTGGGCGCTCGCCACCCAGCCGAGAAGGCGAGGACGCCCTCGGGTTGCAAATTGGGGCCAGTCCCCTATCGGATACGATCACTTGAGATGTGAGGGACTTGCCTGTGCGCGCTGTACGGATTGGGATAGCTGCGCTTGGCGCATCGTTGATCGGCATGGTCGGCGTGGTGTCCATGGGTTCGGCGCAATCGGTGGCGGCAGACAGCGCCGGGCAAAATCTTTCCGCATGGCCGCGCCGCGCGCCCCCTCGCGTTGACGCTGCGCTCGAAGCCCGCATCGCTGCGATCGTCGCGGGGATGACGCTCGAACAAAAAGTCGGGCAGATGACGCAGGCGGAAATCCGCTATATTACTCCCGATCAGGTGCGCGACCATTTTATCGGCTCGATCCTCAACGGCGGCGGTGCCTGGCCGGCGATGAACAAGCACGCCAGCCCAGCCGAATGGGCGGCGCTTAGCGGGCAATATTACCGCGCGTCGATGTCAACCAATATGCCAACGCAGGTTCCAATCATCTGGGGTATCGACGCCGTCCACGGCAATAATAATGTTTATGGCGCGACGCTGTTTCCGCACAATATCGGGCTTGGTGCGGCGCATGACCCCGCGCTGATCCGCCGCATTGGCGCGAGCACGGCGCGGGCGGTTCGTGCGACCGGCATCACCTGGGCATTCGCACCAACATTGGCCGTCGTGCAGAACGAGCGCTGGGGACGCAGTTACGAGAGCTTCTCATCCGACCCCGCGCTGGTCCGCAGCTATGCTGAAAACTATGTGCGCGGGATGCAGGGCACATTGGGCGGCGCGAACAGCGTGCTGGCGACCGCAAAGCATTTCATCGGCGACGGCGGTACCACACAGGGCGATGATCAAGGCAATGCGCAAGTCGGTGAGCGTGACCTTATCCGCACCCACGCGCAGGGCTATTACGGCGCGCTCGCTGCCAATGTGCAGACGGTGATGATTTCCTATTCGAGCTGGCACGACACGCAAAGCGGGCATGATTTTGGCAAGATGCACCGCAATCGCTATTTGATTACCGACGTGCTGAAAGGGCGGATGGGCTTTGACGGGCTGGTAGTGTCCGACTGGGATGCGATTGAGCAAGTGCCCGGCTGTGCCAAATCGCACTGCCCAGAGGCGATCAACGCTGGCATCGACCTGATCATGGTGCCCGAACAATGGGAAGCATTCATCGCCAATACGGTGGCCGATGTCCGCGAAGGGCGCATCGCGATGAGCCGGATTGACGACGCCGTTTCGCGCATCATCCGCGTCAAACTGCGTTCTGGCCTGTTCGATAATAATCCTGCGGTTCAAGCCGCGCAGATACCGGCATCGGCTATCACTGATGCGGCATTGGCCGAAGAGGCGGTGCGCAAGTCTCTGGTTTTGCTCAAGAATGACGCTGTGCTGCCGCTGGCGCGCAGCGCGCGGGTGCTGGTGGTTGGCAAGGGTGCGGACAATATGTCGATCCAGTCGGGCGGCTGGTCGCGAACCTGGCAGGGCACCGAAAATAGCAACGCAGATTTTGCGACCGGAGAGACGTTGCTGAGCGCGATCCGCGATGTCGTGGGCGTGGGCAACGTCACCTATAGCGAAACAGCGGCGGGGGTTGACGTGTCACGCTTTGATGTCGTGATCGCGGTATTGGGTGAACAACCCTATGCCGAAATGCGCGGCGATGTTGATTTTCCAGCATCATTGGCGCATAGTGCGCGTTACCCAGAAGATCGCGCTGTGCTCGACGCCGTAACGGGGCACGGGCCAAAGGTTGTGACGATACTCTATTCTGGGCGGACGGTTTACGCCAACGACCTCATCAACCGATCGAACGCCTTTGTCGCGGCCTGGTTGCCGGGCACGGAGGCGAGCGGGATTGCCGATGTGCTGTTCCGTCCCGCTGCTGGACGGCGCGGATATGGCTTTACCGGCACATTATCCTTTGCATGGACGGGCACGCCGTGCGATGCCAATGGCCGCGCAGCGCTGTTCCCACGCGGCTATGGCTTGCGCTATGGACGAGCGCGCCGCGTAGCGCGTCTGCCAGAAGGAGACACCGCCGCGACGTGCAATTGATTGGTTTGGGCTTGTAGCCCAAGCGCCAATCTACGCAACAAAGTGATGGGGTGCGAATAGTGTCAGAAAAATCGATAAAAACCATATTGGTCGTGGGCGGCGGATCGGCTGGCTGGATGGCGGCGGCGATGTTCGCGCATCTGTTTCAGGGGATGTATCGCATCCGCTTGGTCGAATCCGAAGAGATTGCTACCATCGGCGTCGGTGAAGCGACGATCCCCGCGATCAAAAAGTTCAACGAGCTGCTGGCGCTGGACGAAGCGCAGTTCATGCGCGACACCCAAGGGACGTATAAACTGGGCATCCAGTTCACCGACTGGTTGCGCAAGGGCGAGAGTTATATCCACGGCTTTGGCGTCATCGGACAGGATTTGGAATGGCTGCGCTGTCACCATTATTGGTTGAAACTCAACCAGTTGGGCAAGGCGTCGGACTTTACCAATTATTCGATCAACACGGCGGCCTGTGCTACCAACAAATTCATGCGGGCGCAGCCCAATATGGCCGAAAGTCCGTTGGGGCATATCGCCCACGCCTATCATTTTGACGCCGGCCTCTATGCCAAATTCTTGCGCGGCTATGCCGAGGATCGCGGGGTAGAGCGGACCGAGGGCAAAGTTATCGATGTCGCGCTCGACGGCGAAGATGGCTTTATCAAGTCGGTCACCCTTGAAAAGGGTGAGGTGATAGAGGCCGATTTCTTTGTCGATTGCACGGGTTTTCGTGCGCTGTTGATCGGCGATGCTTTGAAAACGGATTATATTGATTGGGGCCACTGGTTGCCATGCGACCGGGCGCTCGCCATGCCGTGCGCGCGATCCGACAATTTCACGCCTTACACCCGCTCGACCGCACACAGCGCTGGCTGGCAGTGGCGGATTCCGTTGCAGCACCGCACCGGCAACGGCCACGTCTATTCGAGCGCGCATATGAGCGATGACGAGGCCGAGACGATCTTGCGTGCGAATCTTGACGGTGAGGTGCTAGGCGATCCGCTCAAGGTGCGCTTCACCACCGGCAAGCGCCGCAAGGTGTGGAATAAGAATTGCGTCGCGGTTGGGCTCGCGGCGGGTTTTGTCGAACCGCTCGAATCGACCGCGTTGTTCCTGATCCAGTCGTCGGTTATCCGCCTGATCCGCCTGTTCCCCGACGGTAATTTCCTTCAGGCGAACATTGACGAGTTTAACCGTCAGACCGATTTTGAATATGAGCGGATCCGCGATTTCATCATCCTCCATTACAAGGCGACCGAGCGTGACGATTCGGAGTTCTGGAACCATGTTCGCACGATGGATGTGCCCGACACACTGCAACGCAAATGGGATTTATTCGTCGCCAATGGCCGCATTTTCCGCGAGGACGAAGAGTTGTTCGGCGAAGAAAGCTGGATCCAAGTGTTTCTGGGGCAGGGGGTCATTCCGCGCAGCTATGACCCGCTCGTCGATTTGAAGAGCGTGCCGCAATTGGTCCAATATCTGGGCAATATCGAAAATGTGATCGCCAAATGTGTTGATCGCATGCCGAGTCACGCGATGTTCATCGACAAATATTGTAAAGCAGGCACGTGAACCCCGTCACTCTTCTTTCCTGCGTTCGTTCAACCCCAACACTTTCTGGCCGCGTAATCAAATGTGCGCTGGTCGGCGCGGCTTTGCTATGCTTGGCGTCATGCGGCGGCAGCAGCGCGGGTGGTGGGGGCGGCGTCATTTCGCTCCCCAACCCGACGCCAGCGCCCACGCCAACCCCTATTCCGGTTGCGCAGGCACCGCTGGCGCGCAGCTTTGTGACCAGCGCCGACGGTGCGCGGCGGCTTGACCCTGTGACCATGGGGGAATGGACTGTCGCTGCACCCGTGGCCGGCACTATCATTCAGGTGGACCCGGCACAGCGTTATCAGACGATAGCGGGCTTTGGTGCCGCGATAACCGACAGTTCGGCTTGGCTGATACAGCGCCGAATGAACGCAGCGCAGCGTGACGCGCTGTTAGCGGACCTGTTTGGCCCGTCGCCGGGTATTGGCCTCGGCGCAACGCGGCTAACCATCGGCGCGTCCGATTTTTCGCTGTCCCATTACAGCTATGCCGATGGACCGCTGGGAACGGCAACCAACCTCGCGCCTGTGGATGCAGACGTGCTCCCCACCGTGCGCGCGGCGCGCAGCCTGAACCCCGGGCTGACGATCATGGCTTCGCCGTGGAGCGCGCCAGCAGCAATGAAATCGAGCGGGCGGTTGATTGGCGGCACGTTGAATGCGGCGGCTTACCCCAATTTTGCAGGCTATTTGCGCGATTATCTGGTCGGTATGGCGGCGCGCGGGGTGCCGATTGATGCGCTGACGATCCAGAACGAACCCGATTTCGAGCCGGGCGATTATCCGGGCATGCGGATGAGCGCCGCGCAGCGCGCCGATTTTGTCGCCAACCATCTGGGGCCGCTCCTGCGCCGCGATGCGCCGTCAACGCAGTTGCTCGAATGGGACCATAATTGGGACCAAGCGGCGCAGCCTGCGGCGGTGCTGCGCAACGCGGCGGCGGCGCAATATATTTCGGGCGTGGCATGGCATTGCTATGCCGGTGATGTGTCGGCGCAGGGGGTGGTGCAACGCGAATTTCCTGACAAGGATGTGTGGTTTACCGAATGTTCCGGCGGCGCGTGGGACCCCGATTTCGGCAGTTCGCTCGGCTGGATGACCCGCAACCTCATCATCGGCACGACGCGCGGGTTCGCGCGCGGGGTGGTGCTGTGGAACCTCGCGCTCGACGAAAATAGCGGCCCGCACCTTGGTGGATGCGGCAATTGCCGCGGCGTGGTGACGATCGACAGCCGCACCGGAGCGGTCACGCGCAACGTTGAATATTATGTCCTCGCCCACGCCAGCCGCTTTGTCCGGCGCGGCGCGGCGCGGATAGCATCAAACAGCGGCATCGGCGGGCTGGACAGCGTGGCATTCCGCAACGGCGACGATGGTTCGATCGTGCTCATCATGGCGAACGGTGCTGCTTCGGCGCAAAGCTTTACCATCCGCTTTGCGGGCCGCCAGTTCGCTGCTACGCTCAGCGCCGGCGCGGTGGCAACCTATGTCTGGGATGTGCCGGTGCCGTAATGGGGCAATGGGCGGTGTTACGGAACTTCGGCCTTTCGGCAGCGTTTTTATCGGTCACCACGCTGTTTTTCGCGTGGGGGTTCGTCACCTCGAACAATGACCCGCTGATTGCCTCGCTCAAGGCCAGTTTCGATCTCAGCTGGACTCAGGCGCTGATGACACAGTTGGTGTCCTTTGCCGCTTATGGCGTGATGGCGCTTCCCGCCGCATCGCTGCTTGGCCGGGTCGGGCCGGTGCGGGCGATCATCGCGGCGTTGACGCTGATGGTTGTCGGTGCAGCGATGGTCAGCGCAGTCACGCAATTTCACAGCTACGAGCTGATTTTGGCGGCGCTATTTGTGCTCGGCGTTGGCATCACGATTTTGCAGGTCGCGGCCAATCCGCTGGCCGCCGCGCTGGGCCCACCAGAAAAAAGCCATTTCCGCCTGACCTTTGCCCAGGGATTCAACTCGCTCGGCGTGGTGTTGGGGGTCAATTTCGGGTCTAAAATCATGCTGGGTGACGATGTTATGCGCGTCCACCATTCGCCGATTACTGATCCCTTGCAACGCACGGCGGCGCTCGGTGCGGTTGGCGATGCCTTTGTCATCCTCGCGGTGATGATGGCGGCGTTGCTGCTGTTCATCTGGTGGTCGCGCCGCACAATCGCGGCGGCGGCGCACGAGGTAGTGGATGCACAAGGCGATGCCGCACTCGCGGCGCTCCGCTCAAAATGGGCGCTGTGGGGGGCGGTGACTATCGGCCTTTATGTCGGGGCCGAAGTGTCGATCGGCAGCATCATGATCAATTTCCTCAGCCAGCCGCATGTGCTCGATATTTCGCTAGAGATGGCCGGATTCTACCTCGCTAACATCTATTGGATGGGGGCGCTGATCGGCCGCTTTGTCGGCAGTTATTTACTCACACGGATTGCGGCGCCAAAGCTTTTGCTGGCCGCTGCCGCTGTGGCGACCGGTCTGTGCGCCACCGTCGCGCTGAGCGAAGGGGCGGTCGCCGCTTATGCCGCGCTGGGCGTCGGGCTGTTCAATTCGATCATGTTTCCGACGATCTTCACTATCACGCTCGAGCGGTCGGGCGTGTCGCAATCCTCGACATCGGGTCTGCTGTGTCTCGCTATCGTTGGCGGTGCGGCCTTGCCCTATGCGGTTGGCAAGTTCGCTGACAATGCCAGCCTGACCCTCGCGTTCATCGTGCCGATGGCCGCCTATGCGATGATTGCGTTGTTCGCAGCCATGGCGGCGCGGATCCGGCCATTGCCAACCATCAAAGCTATCGCCTGAACTGCTCCTCGATCCACGCATAAAGCGCGGGGTCGGCGTAGGTGCGGGTCCAGCTGTCGTGCCCCACGCCGGGATAGAGCGTCATACGCACCTCTGCCGCCCCGCCGCACGCCTGTATCGCGTCGATCATTGCGCTGCTCCCCGTGGCTGGAACCACGCTGTCGTCTTGCCCATGGAAAGCCCAGACGGGAGTGCTGCGCAGTGCGCAGGCAGTGGCACCATCGCCGCGGCCGGCAATCGGCACCACGGCAGCAAACAGGCCGGGGTGCGCCGTCGCCCAACGCCAGCTGGCGTGGCCGCCCAGGCTGAGGCCGGTCAGCACCATGCGGCGCGGGTCGACGCGCACCAGCGCGCGGGCATGGGCCAGCGTCGCCTCTAACCGCGCCACGTCCCAATCGCCATCCGCTTCGAGCTGCGGTGAAACGGTGATGTAGGGGAAACTCGCCCCTCTGGCAGCGATGCTGGGCGGGCCGTGGATGGCGACGCGGCGGATATCGCTGCCGCGCTCACCCGACCCGTGGAGAAAGATCATCAGCGGCGCGCGCTGCCGCCCGCCGGGGCGATAGCTGGCGGGGGTGAACAACAGATAGGGGTAGGTGGTGGTGGTCGCGCTCACCGCCACTTGCCGGCCGGGCTGAATTGCAGGCGGGCAGGGCGGTCCCAGCTCCAGATCGGCAAACACCGGAAAATGATCGGAAATCACGCGTCCATCGACATGTTGCGCGACCACGGCATAACGGCTGACCGTCACGCTATCGCCGACCAAGATATGGTCGATGGTCAGCGTCTCGTCCGGCACAAGGTGAAAGGCGTTGAAGGTGCCGACTGGGCCGAACGGCGTGGTTTGCGATGCGGCGCGGCTGTCGCGCAGACGAGCGGCATGGGGCTGCGGATCGACCAGCGCGGCCATCGCCTCGTTGTCGATCGCGGTATTGAAATCGCCAAGCAGGATCAGATGCTCGCCCGCCCGCGCATTCGCGCTGAGCCACGCGCGCAGTTGCAGGCCTGACTGGCGCCGCGCCTCGATGCCAATATGATCCCAGTGCGTGTTCAACGCCAACACCGCCCGCTGCGATGCACGGTCGCGCAGCCGCGCCCAGGTGGCGACGCGCGGGAAAGCGGCGTCCCACCCCTTGCCCGGTCGGTCCGGCGTCGGCGACAGCCAGAATGTCCCGCTGTCCAGCAGTTCAAATCGCTCAGGGCGGAAACCGATCGGCGATGATTCGCCGGCATCAACACCATCATCGCGGCCGTTGCCGATAATCTGATAGGCGGGCAGGTCGTGCGCAATATCGCGCTTTTGATTGATGACCACCTCTTGCAGCCCGAAAATATCGGGGGCCAGCCAGATGATCTGGTCGCTGAGCCAGCTACGCCGATGCGACCAGCCATTCTCTCCGTCAACCGGCGTGTCGAGCCGGATGTTATAGGTCATCGCGCGGAGATTGAGCGGGGCGCAACGGGTTGGCGTGGCGCTGGCTGGCACCGCAAAGGTGAGAGCGATCAGACTCAAAGCCGCGCCAAACACGCGCAAGATGCGGAATATATCCATCGGCGCAGTGTGTGGAAACGCGCGCGGTCATGCAAGCGTAGAGTGGCGGTTTGCGGGCGTATATGTTAGGTATTGGAATGCGGGCGGTGCGCGGGCGAACTCGCGCTCCTGGGCAGTCCGCACTGCTGCTGAAGGCACTAGACTTGTAAATGGGGCGCAAATCGGCGGAGGCTATTATTGTGAATAAGAAAAGGGGCTGACATAGATAGGGTTATTTGGATTATTTGAACCACCATCCGGACAAGGATGCTTGCATACGCCCGATCGGGCGGTAGTTAAAGCGCCATTCGCACGTCCGCGTCAATCTCGAGGTCGAAAAGGCGCTGCAACGCAAGGCGAAACGCGACGCTTCCGGCGACCTATCCCTAGAATAATTCGTTCGGGTTGCGGTAACCCCGCCGGCAACCCGGAGACCCGGCCCGGAGGCTTCTAAGTCTCGAAAGTCTAGGAAAACTGGAGCGGGCGAAGGGATTCGAACCATCGACCCCAACCTTGGCAAGGGTAGTGTCACCCGTTTTCTGACGCCTTTGTCGTTACTGCTGTTCCCAGAAATCCGTTGCTATCTAAATATAAGCGTTTTCAACGTTTTTATGAGTTTCTGAGGTTTCTAAGCGTTAAGAGTGGGGATGTGGTGGGGATAGACAAATGATCAAAAATAGGGTATAATTAGTTTATACCCCACTGGTTTCCCCACTGCAATATCTTTGCTGGAGAGGCCAGATTGATCATATGAAAGTTGAATATAATGACAGGATTAAAACGCCCGATTGGTCGTCCTCGGCGCTATGCAAAGTTTGAGGAGTTTGAGGCATCGCTTCCGGCAAAGATGACGAAGCGCCCTCAGTATTGCGATGGCATTGGCATTTTCAAAGGCGCGGATAGCGCAACGGTTTGGGTTAAGCTCAGACTACCCAGAGGCGGCACATATAGAGGCCGTAGCATCCCACAAGGCGGATCGGTTGAACATAAGCTCGGCAAGCGGGCTTCATGGGATTGGCAACAGCTAGTAGAGGAACGGGACAGGCTGCAAGGCATAGCAGACCGTGGAGAGGCGCTGGAAGCGCAAGACGTGCAAACCTTTGGCACTTATGCCCTTGAGTGGCTGGAACGAAGAAAGCCGACTCTACGAGGCTATGGCGTGACCAAGGGACACATAGTCTCTGCCCTCAATCCATTCTTTGGAAGGAAGGCGCTCAATATTATCACCGTTGCTGATTTGAACAAATGGATCAGCCAACAAAGCAAAACCCTCAAACCATCATCTATCCAGCGGCAACTGGCCACCTTCAATGCCGTAATGAATGATGCTGTCAAAAGCGGGATTATTGAACGCAACCCCTCACAAAAGGCTGACAGGTTGAAAGGGGCGAATGAGGCCCGGCAACGGACCGTTACCGATGATGAATGGCAGCGCATCATAGATGCACTAGACAGGATCGAAAGCAGGCAGGAAGAGCAAAAGGAAATCATGCCCCAGCAAATCAGAGGCTGGTTCAGGCACTATGTCGTCTGGGCCTATCATTCAGCAATGCGACGGGCTGAAATCCTGAATCTGACTTGGGATCATGTAAGGGAGCTGGATGACGAGATAACAATGATTGAGATTGTCAAAACCAAATCGGGCAAGCCAAGGGATATTGCCTGCACAGAGGAAATGAAATCGATAATAGCCGCGTTACGCAAACTGGACAGGACAGAGGGTGATAATCGCTTGTTTCCGGTATCCATGACCACGCTAAAACGCTCTTTGACCCGTCTTTGGAAAGAGGCTGGATTGAACGACGTAAGGCTCCATGACTTGCGCCGAACCCATGCAACTAAGCTGGTGCGCCTGAATGTCGATCTAAGAACGATTGCGGGTAGATTGGGGCACACAGGCACCGCGATGTTGGCAAAGCACTACGCGGTCAATCTGGGGGATTTAGAAGCGGTAAAGGCGTTTGAAGGGTCTAGGTCTGGTCAAGCAACCGCCTAGCAAGAGTCTATCAAAGTCTAGGGAAACTGGGCCTTTCCACGGCTAGCCGCAACACATGTAGCAGTTTTTGCTTGACAAATTCGTTGTTACAGTGTATCATAATGGTATGAAGTGGGGAGTTTTCCCTTTTTCATTAATCACAAAAATCTGAGCCAATCCGCCGTGCGAAGCCATTCGCAGCGGTGTTTTCGCTCGTCCAGAAAGGATAACCCATAATTGATCGAAGCAGATTTTTTAACTGATAAAGACGTTGCCCGTAGGCTTAGCCTGTCCCCGTCATGGGTAAGGGTGCAACGACACAAACGCAAAACCGGGCAGGATCATTTCCTTAAAGTTGATCCCAGATTTATCGGCTCATGCCCGCGATATGTGAAAGCCGAAATTGACGCTTTCGTTGATGCTATCGCAGCCTAAGGTGACTTGAGAACATGCTACACGAAAACGTGATGCTGGGGGCGGTTAACTCCGCCTGGCCAGCCCCTCAGGACGCCATACAGGCCATATTTGGCAGTGTTGGCATTGCGACAGCCTTCGGCGTTGAGAACGATTCTACAGGCCCCGGTAGGGGAACCTTCTTTGATGAGTTTATTGACTTGCGCGATCCTGAAGGGACAGCTTTCACAGCCTGCATTCTGGAAATCTTGGAAGCGGTGCGTCCACGGCAGCGCAAACGAATTGCCGAAGCACTTGCCAATCACACCACGCGGACACGGAAGCTGCTGGCAAACGCGATGCGAGGGCATTTCTACGGCACGTCTCCGGCAACCCTATATTATCGAAAAGCCGATGCAGAGGCATATCAGAATAAGCCGAGATGGATGCGCCACGGGACATTGGCCGAGACTGTGGACGCCTTCGAAGACGCAGAGCTTGTGCAACCTATTACTGGCAAATGGATGCCACATTGTTCGAAGCATATGTCGTGGGCATCCTCCTACTCTCCTACAAAGAAGCTCCTGCATATTGCAGCGGAATACGGCGTGATGGCTGACTCGATTGAACGCCGGATACCATCAATGGATTTGGTGCAGCTTTTTGAGGCCAAACCCAAACCTATTTTTGACGTATTTATAGGCGAGTTGGTCCATGCCCGAAAGGGTAAGCCAGTCAAATTCGATCCAACGACAGAAACGGAGTCATGGGCAACCACATTGGAAGCGATCAATGCCTTCTACCGAAAGCAGGCGATTGCGCTCGGCCCCAGCCAAGAAGGGTTTCATGCAGACATCTACCGCGTGTTTAACAACGGCGATCCTGCCAATCCCAAATTCGACCACGGGGGAAGGCTTTTTGGCGGCTCTTGGATGATGCTTCCAGGCGACTTGCGGAAGGCGATCACCATCAACGGACAAGCAACGGTAGAACTCGATTATTCAGGATGCCATCCGCGTATGCTCTATCATGAGCGCGGGTTAGAACCTGAAGGTGACATCTACACGCTTCCAGAGATTGAAGCCCTTGAAGCGGCGTCTGGCTTGGAACGGCAAACATACCGGCCACTGGTTAAGTGGCTAATGCAAGTGCTGATCAATGGGCGTGGCAGGCCGGAGGCGGTGGAAAGGCCAGATAGCGCGATCATCCCACGCGGCTGCACCATAGCGGATATTGTCCATTTCATCGAAGCCAAGCATCATTCGATTGCCGATGCCTTCAAGACAGGGGCGGGATTGCGCCTTATGCGCTTGGAGTCAGACGTAGCTTTGGAGATTATAGCAACAGCGATGAATGAGGATTGGACGGTCCTATCGGTCCATGATTCCTTCATCACGACGCTTGATCGTCGAGAACAGCTTAGGTCGATGATGATAGACGGTTATGTTCGTAGGCTGGGAAAGGAACCAGTTATAAAATAACTGAATTCAATCAATTATGATCCAATCGATTGTCAGACATAGAGCCTTATGGACCCTCTCACACCATATATAGGAACCTGTAAGGAATAGCTGCATCAATCCTTGTGATTATTGGCTAATTTCCGTCAGATGCCTTCACTTCTCTTTCAAATGGCCAATGACATGATTTGTCCATGTGTAGATGAATGCTGCCCCTAGTCCGGTGGCAATCGAAATCAGCAAAAACTGCATGTCTATCGGATAACCAAAGACCGATACGCAAAGGCCGACAAAGGCCATAGCCCCCGTTGCTGCGGACCACAGCCCAGCCAAGCTATGAATGCCAATTAACGCCCACATGCCAATCGTTCTAGCAAGCCCCTCCGCCTTACGTTTGTTGTCGTCGGGATTTGCCAAGGCCGCAGCTTCCAAGCGGCTCCCCCATTTCACGGACAGCGTAGCAAGCGACATCCAAACGGCGATTATGCCTATGAACACAAGAACAGCGTTGAGGGATGGCATTTTCGCTATTCCCCCTCGCTCGTTTCCGCTTCGGATGATTGCTCGGCATATGCCCTGCAACCCTCAATGAAGCTCCAGCTTTTCCCGCCGCAATGGTCTGGATCGGTTATCCCTTTTTCCTCAGCCCATGCGTAACCGGCTTCATGCCCGCTACAATCCTGAGTGCAGCCATACCCTTCGAAACTGCCCCGCGAACCTTCGTAGCTATCCCGGCGGCCATCAAACTCGGCATAGCCTTCACCTGCAAATTCTTCGTTGCTGGTTGCAAGGGCGTCAGCCGTTTCGTCTCTCGCCGCTTCACTGTCTGAGCAGCCCAACAAGGCAACAAGTAAGGGGGTGGCGATAAATGCCCGCCTAGAGCTTCTCAGAAGGCCACTGAGCGCAGTTACTCGATTTTCAAGCCAACTCACCACCAATGCCCCGCTTCGCTTCTACAGCCCTCTAAACGTCAAAATGAGCTATAATAGCCCGTGGACGGAAAGTCATCATTTATTGACTAAGCTTCTCGATGGACGAGAAGGCAATCCTTCAAGAATTAGGCAACAGGATCAGGGCGCAACGCAAAAGCACTGGCCTGACGCAGGAGGCGCTTGCCTTGGTGGCGAATGTGGACCGTTCTTACTATGGGGCTGTGGAGCGTGGAGAACGCAACGTCACTTTCACGGTGCTTTGCCGTCTGTGTGTCGCACTACAATGTGATGTTGCGAGGCTGACGGACAAAATTCCTAACAACGCCCTATTTTGAATTACCCGTTGATCCCATATAAACCGCAACTAAACGAGATTTGAGGCGGGGGTTCAAATTTAATGAAATTACAGCGTGGTTTGGCTCTCCAGCTATTAGAGGTGGCTACAAATGGTCTGGAGTGGTCAGGCGTAGGCTTCATCATTTACGGAACGATAGCCGCCTTAACAGGCGAACCTTGGCCGCCGTTGGAGAAGATCGCGGGACCGTTATCGTCGGCGCTCACCTTAGTTGGAACTGCTATGACCGCCGCATCGGTTTATGTTTTCTCGCCTAACGCGCCGCCTCCAGAGCTAAAGAGCACAAAAATTACCGCCCCAATTGTGATCCTTGCTTGCATATTTGGCTTGGCGACCCTCGCTTGGATTGAACTGTCGCCTGTAATCGTCAACGGCTTCGCAATACTGGGCTTAGCAGGCGCCCTTTTTCGGCTACGACCGAATCCCGGCCCAAGGTCAGTCTAGGACACTGTCGGCTTCCTGTCGGGCGATTGTTACAGCAAAATATCCCATCATTTGCCCCAAAGTCTTCACCCCCTCTGCCGCAACGCAATTGCCGGCGCAGTGAAGAGGTTCAGCAGCGAAGAATTGTCCGAGGATCATTGCGTTCCCGAAATTGGGCAGCGATCCTATCCAATTATCTCGCCATCCAATTGATATAAAACAATTTCGTAGTTGCAATTGACCATTCGCCTACATGCCGGCTACCTGTGGATAAAATGTGTGTTGTGGGAATGTGATTTGGTGTCGGATTTTGGCCAATTTGTGAAGTTTGAGGAGTGGACCAAAACTCGGTCGACGCACGTGATCGGCACCAACGCGGGATCGGCCCCTCTTGCCTTTCAGAACTGGCGTAAATTCAAAGAAGCATTTGTTCCCGAACTCATCCATAGGGCGGTAGACGAAACTTCTCAGGTGCTAAACCGAAGAGTTGCAAACTGCCTTGATCCTTTTGGCGGGTCAGGAACTACACCACTTGCCTGTCAGTTTTTGGGCGTCTCGCCTATCGCAATTGAAGTAAATCCTTTTTTGGCGGACCTAATTGAGGCTAAGCTGACGGTCGTTGACGTAGGCGTCGTTGCTCGACGTTGCGGCGAGGTTGTTGGAACCTCAAAGAAGATCGACCCACGGGCTTACTATGCTGACGCGCCAGCGACGTTTGTGGAACCTGGCGTCAAAGGACGCTACCTCTTTCAGTTCGAGATTGCAGAGCGGCTAGCATCGCTTCTGAATGCTATTCTCGAAGTGCCGGAAGTCGCTGTTCAACGCCTATTGAGGGTGCTTTTGGCGAGCGCCGCACTTGAAGTTTGCAATGCTGTAGTGAGTGGCAAAGGGCGGCGATATCGAAACGGCTGGGAGTCAATAAAGCGTTCTGTTGCGGACCTTGATCGCGCTTTTCTAAATGCCGTTGAAGGTGCTGTGTTTGATATTGCGAGATATGCACGACGCCAGACGCTGGGCTACGACCTTCGGAGAGGAGACGCTCGCTCTGCGATTGAGGACATTCCGACAATCGATCTTGCGGTGTTTTCGCCCCCATATCCGAACTCGTTCGATTACACAGACGTGTATAATATCGAGCTATGGGCCGTCGGTTATTTTCGCCACGCACCGGAAAACACTGCACTGCGGAACGCTACTTTACGCAGCCATGTCCAAATCAAGCGGGACTATGGGCCTGCACCAGACATACCGATGATCCAATCATCGATAGACAAGCTCCGCCGTGTGGATGAGCTTTGGAATAAGAGCATCCCAGACATGATCGGCGCATATTTTGTCGATCTCTCGACGATTCTGAAGGGCATCCGATCAAAAATATGCCCCGAAGGTCGCGTCTATATGGTGGTTGGCGATAGTAAATATGCTGGAATAGACGTGCCGGTCGCTGACGCCTTAGCAAGTATTGCAGGCGACCTAGGCTTTGAGGTGATCGATGCAGAGCCGTTTCGTTCTATGCGCGCATCACCCCAACAAGGGGGGCGTAAGGAGCTTGCCGAAACGTTGCTCACATTCGCAGCGGTTTGAACTAGGCCGCTTGAGCATTTCGCCAAGCCTGCGGTGAGTTGTAAATCGGGAAGCGGCGCACACGAACTTCAGCAACATGGTCCGCGTGTTGATCTTTGGTCAAAATGCTATCATCGTTGTTGGGACTGGCGGAAACATCAAAGAGTGCAAGCGTAGCAAATGGTAATCCCAACTCCATCCGGTAGTGATAGCCTTGGCTAAGCCCTTCTTTCGTTGACTCAATGTCCTTAGCTTGAGGCCCTCTCAATACCTTCAGTTCAATCACACCCGAAAGCTGGAGTTTTCCATTTTGCTGTTTTTGAGCCAACACTAAATCGCACCGACCTGCGGTCGTGTGAGTTTGGCTTAATACCTTTATCGGGCGTGATTGGCCTGCAAAGTATGTATACATTTGGCCCTTGATTTGCCGTTCAATCTCATCCTCCGCTGCTCTGATTAGCTTGCCGTCTGACCATAGCTTTAGAGTGCGGCCACTTGGGTTAGATAGGTTGTCTTGGTAGATCAAATTCAAGGCAGCACACACTTCATCCTGTGAAAGATCACCATCATCGACCGGAACAGAAAGTCGATTATGAACTGTTTCGCTGGCAACACCTTCCGGGTAAAAAGTAGCGACGCGAGCTTGGCCGTCCCATATGACAGCCATCTTGGTACCAAAAGATAAGCGTTCTATTTCATCAATCAGCGTATCAATCGTGCCGTTCGCTACTTGATACGCAAAGCCATTGTACGCGTCCCTATTCGTTAGCACTATTCGATCAGCCAGCTCTCCATTTCCATCTTGCATATGGGATATACGGCTAAATCCATGACTTTCAGCGTCTGCTCTGGGCGCATCGCTATGCACAAATACGCAAATGTCACATTGGTCAGCACGCTTTGCCACAGCCCTTACCGCGCAAACCAAAAACCTTGCATGATCGCCAAATTCTAGTGGGATTTGGTCGATATCCTCAGCGGCCACCGCACGAAGTAGCTCTTCCTTTGATGCACTTACGCTCAGTTGTTGGGCGAGGCTTTCAGACATTTGCCGCTCGCTTGAGGTATTGCACATATAGATTAACTTTGGCTCCGGGGCTAAGTTCGTTTGCTATCAGTCCCCACTTTTCGGTCGCCAACTCTCCGATCCGATCCGCAGACATCTGAGAGTAGTTCTTTGCCCTCCATTCTCCATAATCGATAACGGTCCCTTGGTTTCCCGTTTCCCATGTAACATCTGCTTGGGTAGCGGAGTCCAAATCAGAATCAGGGACCGTTGCAAGCGCACCTGCAAGCTCGCGGAAGAAGTCCTTCAGCGACAGAAACTCATCGTCGAGCTGCTGTAAAATTGGAGCTGCGCGTCCTCTGTTGAGTGTAAAGCTCGCATCCAGAAATACACGCTCCCCCTCTACAACTTTCTTTAAGCCCGAAACATCAATCAAACCTTGTCCAACTAACCTATCCACTTCCCATTGAATGTCCGGGAAGTAAGGGCCGATCCGTCGTTTCATTATGCGCTTTGCCAAGCTCGAAAAGCCGTAAACCGGACTCAGCACGTCAGCGAGGAAAACCAAGGCGTGCAAACGTGACGTGGATACTGGTGATATGACTGCATAATCTGCTGCGTCCAAAAGCATCAATAGCCGCACGCGCCGTCGAACCGCAGGCCCGGATTCATCGATCCACGAACCCAGATCGTCTATACTCAAAGGCCCGGCTTTCCTGAGCCGCTCGGTGGGAACAACGCAATGTCCAGCATGTTCCTATATCTACCTCTAACCAATGCGACCGCACTTGTGGGTGCTGCCAATGTTAACAGATCAATAACTCTTGACCTGCGTTGCTCTCTGGGAATTGGCTGAGGTTGCGGATCACCCTCTTCAGGCTCATATGCCCCAAACAAAGCGGGTATCATGTCCGCGTTCGTCAAATTGGAAGTGACGATCAACCTATTCTCAGCATTATCCTTGGCAAACTCTGCCAAAAATGCACCTGCCCGCCGCATAAACAACGCATCAAGGCTGGCTTCTGGCGCATCAAAAACCATTGAAGACGGCCCTTCTTCGGCAGCCACTTCAATCAAAGCAAGCCTAAATGCCAAGTCGATGAACTCGCCCTGTGACATTGAAACATCGGTGCGGTTGCGCCGGGGTGAAGGAGAGTCGAAAGAGCCGGATGTCATGCTTAGCTGGAATGTTGGCCAGTCATATGCTTGACCGCCTTCACCAACGGGACTCCTAATATGCGCTAGTGAGATTTCAGCCTTTTCGACCAGAAATTCAGAAATCCGGTTTCCAAATTTATGACGTATTGCGTCGGCCTTTTGTTCAACCAAATTCTTGAATGGCTCGAAGACTTTTGAAAACTCAAATTCAGCATCGGTCTGCTCCCGCCTTAGGCGAGCTAACTCTTCTTGTTGTTGTTTAACTCTCGTTTCAAGCTCAGCAACGGCTGGCGGGCTGGGCGGCAAGGACCCAGCAATTTGGACTACACGCTTTTCGTTTGCCGACTTTTCTGCAACGAGCCTGTCGATCTCAATTTGAACTTGGTCAAACTCGGCAGAAAGCTGCTTTTCGGAATCTTCAGCATTTGCGAGGGATTGCCGCGCTTTCTTCAAGCGAGCTTCTGCTTTTGTCAGTCGTGCTGCATCAACAGCTACCAACGGCACCACTGCTTCCTGAGCGTGTTGATCTGCACCGCAGACCAAGCAACATCCGCTGGATACAGATTTCATCCATTTTTCGATCAACGGCCCGCCATCGGCGCCACAAGACAAGCACTCCTCGTCCCCGATCAAGCGAGCCAAAACATAGTGGCTGGATTCCTCAGCCTTGGGAAAGGCGCTAGCAATTCGAGCTAGCTTGAGCGCCTCAATCTCCCGCAAAATTTCGTCATACTGCCATTTTGCAGTTTCAAATGTTGTGCGAGCGTCCTCCCTCGATTGAGTCAGAAGACCGCGCCGATCTCGAAGCGATTCCAATGCCTCGCTGTGCGCTAAAATACCCATCTGCAACGTATTATACTCGACGCTCAGCGAGTCAGCGGACGCCAAAGCTGCACGGTCCTTTTCTAGCTTCTTCTTGTCCAAATTAGCGATGTAGAGTTTGTTCCGATACGCGCTATTCGCGGAACTAACTGCTTTCGCTGCATCAACGAAAGTGTTGGCTACATCAGGGGGCATGAATAGTGAGCGGAGCACATTCCGCTGTGCGTGCTGGCTCCACATTAGCAATCCTCGATCCTCAAACATGAAGACGATAAGATTCAATATCATGGCAACGTCTGCGAAGCTGCCTACACTCATCGACGTAGAGACCGATGTTGTATATAGTTTGTCATCCGGCAATTGCTCAGCGCCGTTGATTTTCCAGCCGATCAAAGACAGATCGTGCAGTGATCTGATTATCTCATAATGGTCGTTACCAATCCTAAAATGCACCTCAGCAGAAGCGTCTTTAGCTGCGTCAGCAACTCGCTTGCGAAAACGGTCGGCATCACGACGAAGAACAAGCTCTGGCTTTGCGACGCCAAAATCGTCATTGCGAATCGCCGCAGGCCCCATCAAGCCATGATACAGGATTAGCAAAAGCGTCGACTTTCCTAGCCCGTTGACGCCAGCAACCAAATGCAGTCCGGGGGTAAACTCATGGCAGATACCCGGAGCATCTGAGGTTCCGGGATACATTTGAAAACCATCGACCTTAAGATATGTGTAAATCGGAAACCGCACGGCCATGCTTTGAATACCCTCCCTATTGCCGCGACACGGTCAATACACTTTAACTCCATTTCAAATGATAAAGAGTCAATTGCTTTCGAACAAACTTTAAGATCGCCCAAGCAATGGTCGAATTTTGAATTTCAAAATTTTTTTCTAGCGTGAGAGGGCAAATATCATACCGCTGCGATAGCTCGGATTTTACCCCTCCCCCCACCCCCTGGGGGGGCTAGCTTTCAGATTATCAAAGCCAAGAACGAGCTACCCCTCAAGACCAAAGCCTAGCAAGGCAAAAGCAGGGTTTAGCAATGGAGATTGCGGGGATGCAGTGGGGTGCAATATGCTGCCTCACTCAAATCCATCTCTAAATCATTGATTTTATTGGAGCGGGCGAAGGGATTCGAACCCTCGACCCCAACCTTGGCAAGGTTGTGCTCTACCCCTGAGCTACGCCCGCTCTGGCGTGTCGATTTGGCGGGGCGTGACGCTCCGCCGCGAGGACAGGGCGCGCAAATAGCCGTGAACCGCAAACGCGGCAAGCGCAAAATTGGCTTTATTGCGCTTGGGGCCTAAAAAGCGCGCGCAGGGGCTTTGCAGCACGCGCCGATCATCCCATATGTCGATGGCGCAGCACCAGACCAATCAGCAAGGGATATGACCAGGTGGCAACATTGGGATTAAACAAGGACGATCAGGCGGCGATAGAGGCGTTCCGTGCCAAGGTGGTCGAGCCGTCGATGACCGGCCTCGTCATCGTTGATTTCTGGGCCGAATGGTGCGGACCGTGCAAGCAATTAACCCCGGTTCTCGAGAAAGTGGCCGCCGACTATGCGGGCAAAGGTGTCACCCTCGCCAAGATCAACGTCGATGAGGACAAGTTCATCGCCAGCCAGTTTCGCGTGGCGTCGATCCCCACCGTCTATGCGATGTACCAGGGACAGCCCGTGGCCGACCTGACGAGCGCGCGCACCGAGGCGCAGCTCAAGACGATGCTCGATCAGATATTGCGACAACTGCCGCTTGAAGGCGACGATGCCAAGGCCGAGCATGAGGTCGAGCCGCTGCTGGCGATGGGCGAGGAGGTGCTGGCAGGTGGTGAGGGCGCGCGCGCCGCCGCCATCTTTGCCCAGATCATCGAGATTGCACCGACCAGCGCGCCCGCGCATGCTGGCCTGATCCGCGCGCTGATCGCGGCCGGCGATCTCGACGGAGCCGAAGCCGCGCTCGCCGATGTGCCCGAAGATGCCGCCAAGGACGCCGTGACAGGCCAGGCGCGCAGTGCGCTCGAACTGGCGCGCAGCGCTCCGCCGCCCGCCGAACTGGCATCCGAACTGGCGGCGCTGGAGGCGGCAGTGGCGGCGGATGCGGGCGACCACCGCGCGCGCTATGACCTGGCGGCGGCGCAGATTGGTGCGGGCGCACGCGATGCGGCGGCGGATAATCTGCTCGCCATCATCGCCGCCGATGCGGGGTGGGATGACGGCGCGGCGCGGGTGCGGCTGCTGAGCCTGATCGAGGCGGTCGGGCTGGAGGATGAATGGGCCAGGCGCCAACGCCGCCGCCTGTCGGACATCTTGTTCGGCTGATGCCCCGTCCAGATGCCTCGCCTGACTATTGTCTATTGCGTCGCTGTGTATTGGCATCGGGGCAATTTCTGTGAAGGGGCAGCGGCTCTCGATCTTTCCATTGCCCGGCGCGATCCTGTTTCCGGGCCTGCAATTGCCGCTTCATATATTCGAGCCGCGTTACCGTGCGATGGTGGCCGATACGCTGGCGCGTGATCGGCTGATCGGGATGATCCAGCCGCGCGCCAACGCGGTGCAGGGCGACGCAGAACCGCCGCTGTTCGCCACCGGCTGTATCGGCAAAATCGCCGATGTCGAGGCGCTGGCCGACGGCTGCTATAATCTCATCCTTGAGGGAGAATCGCTGTTCCGCGTGGTGCGCGAGCTCGATGTGACCACGCCGTTCCGCCAGGTCGAGGCGGTATTGCTGCCCGCCATCGACGATGCGGCGCTGGCGGCGGTCGAGCGCGCGGCGCTGATGAACGAGGCCAAACGCTATGCGACATGGCTTGGCTACCGTGTCGATTGGGACGGGATCGCCCAGCTCGACGACGAGGTGCTGGTCAACGCCATCGCCCAGATCGCGCCGTTCGATGTCGCCGCCAAACAGGCGCTGCTCGAGGCGACGTGCCTGGGCGCGCGCGCCGAGCTGGAGATGCAGCTGATGCGCTTTGCCACCAGCCGCCCGCGCGGCGGCGATGACAATCGGGTGACATTGCAGTAACCTTTATATCTCCGCCCCCGCCAGCAATTTGGGCAGATCGCCGGTCTCGCCGCGCGCCTCGGCGATGAAGAACCGCTTGAGCAGGCTCGATCGCTGCACCCCGGCCAGCCCCATCCGCCGCACCGCCGATGCCGCCTTGCCCTTGATGCCGAACAGATGGACCAGCGCATCGGTGCCCGCCGCGACCGACAGATTATCGAGCCCGCGCCAACGGCTATAGCGTTCGAGCAGCGCACCATCGCCCAGATCCATCCCCAGCCGCGCGCCATCGACCAGCACCTCGGCCAGACAGGCGACATCGCGCAGGCCAAGGTTGAATCCCTGCCCGGCAATCGGGTGGATGCCGTGCGCGCTATCGCCGACCAGCACCATCCGATCGGCGACGATGGTCGCGGCGCGTTGATAGGTGAGCGGGAACAGGCCGCGCGGCGCGATTTCCTCGATATCGCCCAATATCCCGCCCATTTTCTTGAGCAGCTCGGCCTTATACCCGCGCACCCCGAGCTTGAGATAGGTCGGTGATATACTCTCATGCGCCGACCAGACAAAGGCGCTGCGGTGCCGCCCATCGGGCAAATCATTGAGCGGCAATATCGCAAACGGCCCCTCGGGATAGAAAATCTCGTAGGCGACATTGTCGTGCGATTCCTCGTGCGCGAACGCGCCGATCATCGCGCCGTGCCCGTATGACCAGCGCGACAGCGCGATCCCCGCCGCGTCGCGGGTTGGCGAACGCCGCCCCTCGCACACCGCGATCAGCGGCGCGATGAGGATGCTGCCATCGCTCAGCGTCAGTGTGACGCCATGCGCATCGCGCTCGATGGTCGTGGTCGTCACCGGCGCGCGATAATCGATCAGCGGATGCGCGGTGCACGCATCGGTAAAGGCAAGCCGCATCCGGCGGTTTTCGAACATGATGCCAAGGAAGCCATCTTGCGGTTTGGCGGCAAAATCGAGCTCGCCGCGCTTGAGGCCATCGGATACCCAGATGCGATCGATCGGGCAGCCATGCATCCGCAAAGCCGGGCCAAGGCCGATCGCCTCCATCATTTTCCACGGGCCGCTGGCGATGGCGGACGCGCGGCCGTCAAACGCGGGGGCGAGGGTGGTGGCCGGGTCCGCCGGATCGACGACGATGCTCGACAGGCCGTGATGCGCGAGGCTCAGCGCCAGCATCTGCCCGACCAGGCCGCCGCCCGATATCAGCACATCGGCGGATGCGGAGCGCTCTTTGCCTGATGGGTTGCTCATCGCATTCGACTCCACTTACTTCTTGACCGGTTTACACGAAAACAGTGGGGAAACAACGGCCGTCTGCGGGTTTGAGAGGCTGTGGTGTAAACTTAATACAGTGCCAGTAACATGCCCCCCGCTGTGCTCCGGCGGAGGCCGGAGCGTGGGCCGACCAACGCTGAGCTCTGCGCCACCGCTCCGGCCTCCGCCGGAGCACAGCCACCGCTTGCAGGAGGTTATCGATCTCCACGCCTTATACCACGCAGCGCAGCGTGTAGGACAACGGCGCGGTCGCCATAAGTGCACCGCGCGCTTGACGGCGTTGAGCGGCCAAGCGCATAATGGACCATAGGGTCGCGCGGTGCGATCTATTGAGTAATCCGAGGGGTAGGGCCAGCACGATGGCGAGCCGCATATCTGCAAAAACGCCTCATGGCTGGGACGGGATCTGGCGATCGAGCGTGGAGCGGACCGGGCATCTGATTGCGGGCGGCGCGGTGCTGTTGCTCGCTCTAGTGCTTGGCCTGGCGCTGTTCAGCTTTGATGCGGCGGACCCCAGCCTGACCACCGCTGCGGGTGGGCCGGCGCGCAACTGGCTGGGCGCGGCCGGGGCGGGCATCGCCAGCATCGCCTTGCTTGTGGTCGGCTGGGCGGCGTGGATGCTGGTGCCAATGCTGGTCCGCGCTGCGTGGCGGCTGATCGTCGGCAAAGACCGCGTGGCGCGCCCGCGCAGGCTCAGCGTCGGGCTGATCGCGATGCTGCTGGTCGCGGCCGCGCTTGGGGTGTGGGAAAATACCCCCACGTCTGGGCTGACCGCCGGATGGGGCGGCATGGCGGGGATGCTGGCCGAACCGCCGATGGATGTGCTGCTCGAAAATGCCGGGGTGACCGGAGCCTGGTATGCCCGGCGCGCTGTCGCGGCCTCGCTCGCCATCGTGGGCCTGTGGCTGTGGTGGCGCAGCCTTGGCCTTGGGGCGATCCGCCTGCCTGCATCGTGGCGGGCGCGCACAGAGACGGACGAGGCGCAGGACGACGATCACGCCGCGCACCGCACCGCACCCTCCGCGCCGCGCCGTCCGGTGCAGCCGCTGCGCGCATCGCCGCCGCTCATCACCGAACCCGCCGCCGCGCCGCTGCCGAGCCGCAAGGCGAGCCGCGCGCAGCAGGGCGATATGTTCGCCGACAGCAGCCTGCCGCCACTCGGACTGCTCAGCCCCGCGCACGACAAGGGCGGGCAGGCGATCGACAAGGGGGCGTTGGAGCGCAGCGCGCGACTGCTCGAATCGGTGCTCGAGGATTTTCAGGTGCGCGGGGTTATCAAGGCGGTGCGCCAGGGGCCGGTCGTTACGATGTACGAACTCGAACCCGCGCCCGGCACCAAGGCCAGCCGCGTGTCGAACCTGGCCGATGATATTGCGCGCAACATGGCGGCGCTCTCCGCGCGGATTGCGCCGATCCCGGGCCGCACCGTGATCGGCATCGAACTGCCCAACGCCAGAACCGAACCCGTCGTGCTCCACCAGCTGATCGCGAGCGAGGCGTTTCAGGGGCAGCAGGGGCAATTGCCGATCGTGCTGGGCAAGAATATCGCGGGCGATCCGGTGATTGCCGACCTCGCGCCGATGCCGCATCTGCTGATCGCCGGGACCACCGGTTCGGGCAAATCGGTGGGGTTGAACGCGATGATCCTGTCGCTGCTCTACCGCCTGACCCCCGACCAGTGCCGCCTGATCCTGATCGACCCCAAGATGCTCGAACTCAGCGTTTATGACGGCATCCCGCATCTGCTCTCGCCGGTCGTCACCGAACCGGCCAAGGCGATCCGCGCGCTGAAATGGGCGGTCGAACAGATGGAGGACCGCTATCGGATGATGGCCAATCTGTCGGTCCGCAACCTTGCCAGTTTCAACGACAAGGTGCGCGGCGCACTGGCGCGCGGGCAATCGCTGCGCCGCCAGGTGCAGACCGGCTTTGACCCCGATACCGGGCGGCCGATTTACGAGGAAGAACCGCTGGAGTTCGAGCCACTGCCGCAGATCGTGGTGGTGGTCGATGAACTGGCCGACCTGATGATTACCGCGGGCAAAGAGGTCGAGGTGCTGATCCAGCGGCTGGCGCAAAAGGCGCGCGCGGCGGGCATCCACCTGATCCTGGCGACGCAGCGCCCCAGCGTTGACGTTATCACCGGCGTCATCAAGGCCAATCTGCCGACGCGGATCAGTTTCCACGTTACCAGCAAGATCGACAGCCGTACCATATTGGGCGAACAGGGCGCCGAGCAACTGCTGGGCAAGGGCGACATGCTGTATATGGCGGGCGGCAAACAGCCGATCCGCATCCACGGCCCGTTCGTATCGGACGACGAGGTGCGTCACGTCGCCGACCATTGGCGCGCGCAGGGCGTGCCGAGCTATGTCGGTGCGGTGACCGAAGAACCAGCGGGCGGCGACGATTATATATTCGGCGGCGAAATGGCGGCCGACAGCGCCGAGGACCGCCAATATGCGCAGGCGTGCCAGGTGGTGATCGACAGCCAGCGCGCCTCGATCAGCAGCGTCCAGCGCGCGCTCCGGATCGGCTATAACACCGCCGCGCGGCACATCGACCGAATGGAGGAGGATGGCATCATCAGCCCGCCCAACCACCTCGGCCGCCGCGACGTGATGGTTGACCGCGGCGGGCAACCACGGTGAAAGCCAAGAGCATGATGACATTAAACGCAGTCACGCCGGGCCAAAGGTTGTGCTCCGCACTTGTTGCGGAGCGCTGGCAACCGAACGCCGCGCCGCCACCGCTCCGGCCTGCGCCGGAGCACGGGGACGATGCAATCAAATGACTTTGCGCTAGCTGACAGGTTCAGCCGCCGTTCAATCCGCTGATGACAAATACCTCCTCCAATCTATTTCAGGACTACCGATGACCCTCGCCCGCCCCTTGTTCGCTCTTTCGATGGCCGCTTTGATCGCGGCTGGCACCGCGCTGGCTCCGGCACAGCAGGCCATTGCCCAAAGCCGTGCGGCACCCCGCGCCCCTGCGCCCGCCCCTGCGCCCGCGCTCACCGGCGATTTGCTGCGCGTCCAGCAACATCTGTCGGCGATGACCACATTGGTCGCCGATTTCACCCAGACCGACCGGCGCGGCGCGGTGCAAAGCGGGCGGTTGACGCTGCGCCAGCCCGGGCACATCCGCTTTCAATACGCGCCGGGCAATCCGCTGCTGATCGTCGCCGATGGCCGCTCGCTGACCCTGATCGACTATGAGGTGCGGCAGGTGCAGCGCTGGCCGATCCGCAATTCGCCGCTGTCGGTGCTGATCGACCCCGGGGCCAATCTGGTGCGCTATGGGCGGCTCAACGATACCGGCCATGCCGGCACCATCAGCATCGAAGTACGCGATCCCGCCCGCCCCGAATATGGCATGATAACGATGGTGTTCGAACGCGATGCGGCGGCGCCAGCGGGCTTGCGGCTTTATGGCTGGGTGGCGCTCGACGCGCAGCGGCAACGCACCACCATCCGCCTCACCAATGCCCGTTATGGCACGGCGGTGGCCGACAGCATGTTTCGCTGGCGCGACCCGCGCACGGCGACGCGCGGGCGGTAGAGTCAGATGACATTAGCTGAATCACGTCAATTCAAAAGCCGTGCTCCGGCGAAGGCCGGAGCGTTGGCCTTGGTCGCGCTCATCTCGCCAACGCTCCGGCCTTCGCCGGAGCACTAGGGCGGTTCAGCCACAATTAGACGGAGGGCTAACCGCCGTATTTCTGGGCGATAGTGGGGCAGGAAGTGGGCGATAATGGCGCTTAACGTTGCCATCCAACGATTCATCGCACCAACCATGGAGATTCACCGTTTCGTTCATCTGAGCGACAGGAATCATAGCTAGGGTGAACGGCGAAGCAACAGAAGGTGCCGCGCGGTGTTCCCCCCTGTTGACCGGGTCGCACCTGTCGCTTCGATCAAAAAAGCGTGACGAACGCTGGTTTGAACCCCCACTCCGCCGCCC
>JBEBHS010000031.1:0-27953 GCA_040080745.1 Sphingopyxis sp.
GACTGGGGGGGTGTCTTGGGGGGGATTTTCCATGCCCAGTCTATAGGGAAAGGGGCCGCAAAACCCAAGGGAAAAGCGACTTGCGCGCGCGCGCCGCGCAGCTTAGCAATGCACGCATGCGTAAAACCCACTCCCTGCTCACCCTTGGCCTTTCACTCGCCCTGACGGCGTGCAGCGGGCCAGATACCGCCGCACTGACCAAGGGCGACGACGCGTTCAAGGGGCAGATTGTCGGTGGCCAGCTCAGCCCCACGGCGGCGCGCGCGGTGATGGTCGGCACCGGCGGGGCAGAGACGGACGCGTGCAGCGCGCTCGCGCGGCCCAAAGGAGAAAGCGTGGCAGTCCGCTGGTCGAACGATCCCGCCAGCCCGCTCAAGGCCCAGGCGAGCGGCGACATCTGGTCGTGCGAAGTTGACGGCGCGTGGACCGGCGTCATCTTCCCCGCATCTGGCCAATCGACCAGCGATTGCAACGTCGCCTCGCCGGTCCGCACGGCGCGCGACTATCAGGGGCCGTGCCGCTGGGGCTGGACCTTGAGCGCCGATCTGGTGGTCACTGCGGGGTAACGACTTTGCTCTCGCCCGTGCTCCGGCGAAGGCCGGAGCGGCGGCATAGACACACCATGCGCTTCATATCCAACGCTCTAGCCCGCCGGAGCACGGCACTCAGAACTCCCTAAAACCCCTCGCCGCTCACCGCCTTGTCGCGCAGCAGCGGCGATACCTCTATGCCGTGTTGGTCGAGCGCGGCGACGATTTTGGGCAATCCTTCAATCCCCGCCCAGAACATCGGCCCGCCGCGATAGACCGGCCAGCCATAGCCGTAGATCCACACGACGTCGATGTCGGAGGCGCGCTGCGCCTTGCCCTCGGCGAGGATTTTAGCCCCCTCATTGATCATCGGGTAGAGCGTGCGCTCAACAATCTCTTCATCGCTAATGTCGCGTTTGGCGAGGTTCGATGTCGCACGGAACTCCTCGATGATCGCGGCAACTTCGGCGCTTGTCCTGCCCACGCGCTTGTCGTCATAGTCATAGAAACCCTTGCCGTTTTTCTGGCCGAAACGCCCCGCCGCGCACAGCGCATCGCGGATCGTCTCAACGCGGGCGGGGTCGCGGTGCCAGCCGATGTCGAGCCCGGCGAGATCGCTCATCTGAAACGGCCCCATCGGCATGCCAAAGTCGGTGTGGACCGTGTCGATCTGCGCTGGCGTTGCCCCTTCGAGCAGCAATTGCATCGCCGGGCGCTGCCTTTGCGCCAACATGCGGTTGCCGATGAAGCCGTCGCACACCCCCGCGACCACCGCAACTTTGCCGATTGCCTTGCCCACCGCCATCGCACTTGCCAGCACATCGGGTGCCGTCTTGTCGCCGCGCACCACCTCGAGCAATTTCATGACATTGGCTGGGGAAAAGAAATGCATCCCCAGCACAGCTTCGGGGCGTTTGGTCGCCGCAGCAATTTCATCGACGTTGAGATAGGATGTATTGGAGGCTAAAATCGCGCCCGGCTTGGCGATCGCGTCGATCTTGCCAAACAGCTCCTTCTTGACCTCCATATTCTCATAGACCGCCTCGATGATCAGATCAGCCTGCGCCAGATCGCCAAGGTCGAGCGAGGGCGTCAGCTGCGCCATCATCGCCTCGACCTGTTCGCTGGTAAAACGGCCCTTGGCGGCGGAGGCTTCGTAATTTTTGCGGATGACGCCAATACCGCGCTCCAGCGCCTCGGCTTGCATCTCGACGATGGTGACGGGAATGCCCTTGGCCAAAAAGTTCATGGTGATGCCGCCGCCCATCGTCCCGGCACCGATGACGCCGACGCACTTCACATCGCGCAATTGGGTGTCCTTGGGCAGGCCGTCGATTTTGGCCGCCTGGCGCTCGGCAAAGAAAATATGCCGCTGCGCCGCCGATTGCGTGCCGAACATCAGCTTCATGAACTGCTCGCGCTCGAACGCCAGCCCCTCATCGAACGGCAGGCGGGTCGCCGCTTCGACGCAGGCGAGATTGGCATAGGGGGCCTCGAACCCGCGCCATTTCTTGACACCCGCCGCTTTGACCGGTTCGATGTCGGACGCAGTGCCGATCACGGGTCGGTCGCGCGTCGCTCGCGGCCCCATCGCCATCGCTTCATGCGCAAAAGCCAGCGCATCGACAATCAGGCTGTCCTCGCCCGCCAGCGCGTCCACCAGCCCCGCCTCGTGCGCGGCTTTGGCGGAGAGCGGCTCGCCCGATGAGGTCATCTGCGCCGCCATGCCGACGCCGACGATCCGCGGTAGGCGCTGCGTTCCGCCCGCGCCGGGCAGCAGGCCGAGCTTGACCTCGGGCACGCCCAATTTGGCCGATGGCACCGCCACGCGGTAATGGCACACCAATGTCGTTTCCAGCCCGCCGCCCAGCGCGGTGCCGTGGATCGCCGCGACCACCGGCTTGGGCGATGCCTCGATACTATTGAGCAATGCGTTGAAATCTGGCCCGCGCGGCGGTTTGCCGAACTCGGTGATGTCCGCTCCGGCGATGAAGGTTGCACCGTCACAGCGCAGCACGATTGCCTCGACGCCATTGTCGGCCAGCGCGGCGGCAAAGGCATCGGCCAGCCCCTGCCTTACATGCCAGCTCAGCGCGTTGACCGGTGGGTTGTTGACCACCACAACCGCCACATTGCCATGGCGTTCGCTGGTGACGGATTGCGGCATATCTTCGGTCATGGAAGCCTCCTTGGGCACTTAAGCGGCTAGCGCCGCATAGAGCATTGTTTTGATTTCACGGCGAATGGGGTAGGTCGATGACGGCATCAACTGGGTCATGAAAATCATGTGGATCTGTTCGACCGGATCGACGAAAAACGCGGTCGAGAACATCCCGCCCCAGTAAAACTCGCCCGCCGATCCCGGCATCATTGTCATGTGCGGGGCCATATTGCACGCAAAGCCCAAGCCAAATCCGACCCCGGCATTTTCCGCCTCGCTGAACAGCGACTGCGACATGGTGGCCAGGTCATGCCCATCAGGCAAATGGTTCGCGGTCATCAGCTCCAGCGTCTTGGGCGCAATGATTTGCACAACCTCTCCAGAGTCATTGGCCAATGCCCCGCCGTTCACCAGCATCCGGCAAAAGCGGTGATAATCGCCGATGGTGCTGGCCAGTCCGCCGCCGCCCGATGGCATTTTGCCGACGCGCGCCCAGCGGCTGCTCTCGCCATGGTCGAACATCTGCATCCTCTCGGTGGGGTGAAAAGCATAGCAGTCGGCAATACGGTGCATTTTGCTTTCGGGGACGCAAAAATGCGTGTCGTGCATTCCCAACGGGGCGAAAATCCGCTCCTCAAACACTTGCGCGAGCGGCTTGCCCTCGATCCGCTGGATGATTGCGCCGAGCACATCGGTGGAAACCGAATAATTCCACCGCGTGCTGGGGTCGAACTCCAGCGGGATTTTGGCCAGATCGGCGATGAACTCGTCGAGGGTGCGGCCTGATTGAAAATCGTCGATCTTGGTCTTGCGATAGGCGGCATCCACCGGCGTGCGCTCCTGAAAACCATAGGTCAGCCCGCTGGTGTGGCGTAATAAATCTATTATTTTCAAATCATTAACTGGCGGACGCGTAACGAACGGGACATTGCCGCCGCCCGCAACAAACACTCCTAGCGAACGAAACTCTGGTAAAAAACTGGCGACATTGTGCGACAGCGCGACCTTGCCCTCCTCAACCAGTTGCATGAAAACAATTGAGGTGATCGGCTTGGTCATGCTGGCGATGCGGAAAATGGTGTCTTCGCCAATTGTCTGCCCCGGCCTCGCTTCACCCTGAAACGACAAATGCGCGATTTCATCACCCCGCGCGATCAGCAGCGCCGCGTGCGGCATTTTGCCCGTGTCGAGATATTTGGCCTTGATAAGAGCGGGGATGCGCGCCAGTCGGTCGGGCAGAAAACCCAGATCGGCGGGATCACTGACGGTCAGGCTCATGCGGTTTGCGCTCCTTTGATAATCGCTTCGGCCTGCGCGAAAAGCTCCGGCGCAATGGAAAGTCCGCTCGCTCTTGCATTGTCGCTGACTTGCTCTGGGCGCGTCGCGCCGATGATCGCGCTGGTTACATTGGGCTGGCGCAGCACCCACGCTAGCGCCAATTGCGCCATAGAGCACCCAGCTGCTTCGGCCAAGGGGCGCAGTTGCTGGATCGCCTCTAATAGTGGCGGCGTAAGCCAATTGCCTATAAACTCGTTCATTGTGTCATTCGCGGCGCGGCTGTCGGCGGGGATGGGCGCGCCGAGCAGATATTTGCCGGTCAATGCCCCTTGCGCCAGCGGCGACCACACGATCTGGCCGATGCCATTGGCGGCACACAGCGGAATCACTGCCTTTTCGGGCACCCGCCATAATAGCGAATATTGCGGCTGGCTCGACACGAATTTGACCGTATTGGGGACCGCCAGAGCATCCTTGATGTTCGCAGGCGACCATTCGGAAAAGCCAATAGCGCGCGCCTTGCCCGATCGCACAACTTCGGACATCGCCTCCATCGTCTCTTCGATTGGCGTCGCATCGTCGTAGCGGTGGCATTGATAGAGATCGACATAGTCGGTTTTGAGCCGCATGAGCGACGCATTAATCTGTTTCTCAATCTGTGCGCGTGATAGACCCTTGTCGCTCGGCGTCATCGGAAAAAACAGCTTGGTGGCCATGGCATAGCTGTCGCGCGGGCGACCTTTCAGCGTCTCACCCAAAAAGCTTTCAGCCGCACCAAATCCGTATATGTTTGATGTGTCGATGAAGTTTATTCCTTCATCAAACGCGCGGTCGATGCACGCGCGGGCTTGGCCAGCCTCTATGCCGACGCCAAAGGTCAACCAGCTGCCAAGACATATTTCCGACACGCTGATGCCGCTGTCACCCAATTCACGATAGTGCATTATCAGCTCCTAAACCGCCGTTTGACCAGTCAATTGGCGCGTCACTGGGTGTGAGGAAGACAGCCCGCCATCGACCGCAATCGCCTGCCCATTGACATAACTTGCCTGATCGGACGCCAGAAACAACGCGACATTGGCCAACTCCTCTGGCTGCGCACCGCGTCGCAACGGGTTGAGTCGCCCTACCTTATGCATCACATCCTTGTCGCGGGCATAGTCGAATGTCGGCTTGGTCATTCCGGTTTCGGTGAGGCCGGGGCAGATTGTGTTGACGCGCACGCCCGTGCCGGACAATTGCTGCGCTGACACCTGCGCCAAATTGATAACCCCCGCCTTCGACGCCGAATACGCTGGGCCACCTGCACCCGAACGGATGCCTGCGACGCTGGCGGTCAAGATGATCGAGCCGCCGCGCCCTGCATCCGCCATCGCCTTGCCGGCATGTTTGACCATCAGCCACGGTCCGATAAGGTTGACACGCAATACCTCGGTCCAATTTTCGACGCTGGTGTCGAAAATACCCGCCATCCCGCCAGAAATGCCAGCATTGGCAAAGGCGATGTCTAATCCGCCATAGGTGAACAGCGCAGTGGCCACGAGACGCTCGACATCACCTTCGACCCCTGCATCCATCTGCGCTGCGGTGACGGTATCACCAATCATCGCGGCGGTCTCAAACACCGCCTCACTTCTGTCGCCGATGACGAGCCGCGCGCCTTCGGCAGCAAAACGGATCGCGCTCGCGCGGCCAATACCTGACCCCGCGCCAGTGATAATCGCCACTTTGCCGTCAAGCGCACCCATGGGGGTTTCCTTCCACAAAACTCATTACGCACCCGCCAATTTGGCAAAATGCCATGCTTGCGTGGCCAGCGGCTGAACACGCTCGGACATTTCCCTAGCATGGCTCGATGACGCGGTGCCGTCGATAACGCGCTTCTTGATGCCCTGAAGTATCCCGACTAGGCGAAAGAAATTATAGGCGAAATACCAGTTCATGTCGGGCACAGTGTCGCGCGCGGTGGCGGCGCAATAGCGTGCAACCACTTCGTCAAGTTCGGGAATGCCGAGCGTGGCGCGATCGAGGTCCATCACCCCCGAACGCCCGCCATGCTCGGTGACCCAGGCCATGCAGAGGTAAGTGAAATCGGCGAGCGGGTCGCCCAGCGTCGAAAGTTCCCAGTCGAGCACCGCCAACACGCGGGCCTCATCCGCAGCAAAGATCATATTGTCGATGCGATAATCGCCGTGGACGACGCATGCGCGCGTCTGCTCGGGCAATGTCGTGGGCAACCACGCGATCAGTCGCTCAACCTCTGGCATCAGCTCGGTTTCCGACGCGCGATATTGCTTGGTCCAGCGACCGACCTGCCGCTCGAAATAATTGCCCGGCTTGCCATAATCGGACAGGCCAGCCGCCGCGACATCGACATTGTGTAGCGCGGCCAATGTATCGACCATCGCCATATAGGTCGCACGGCGCTGATCTGGGGTCGCATCGGGCATCGCCCCATCCCATATGGTGCGCCCCTCGACCATACTCATGATGTAGAACATCGAGCCGATAACGCTATCATCGGTGCACAGGCCATAAGGGCGCGCGACCGGAAAACCCATTGGGTGCAGCCCCGCGATGACGCGATATTCGCGATCCACTGCGTGGGCGGAAGGCAACAGGACGCCAAAGGGCTTGCGCCTGAGCACATAGGCACCGCTCGCCGCGTCAATGCGATAGGTGGGGTTGGATTGCCCACCCTTGAACTTGGTCAGCGCAATCGGCCCGGCAAAACCCTCGACGTTTTTGGCCATCCACGCGGTGAGGCGCGCTTCGTCGATCCTGTCCGCTCCAGTGGGGGCGATGGTGCCACTAAAAGCCGTTTGCGCGTCCATTGGCATCAGAACACAATTACGCTGCGCGCCGCGTCGCCGCGCTTCATCTTGTCAAACCCTTCGTTGATGGCACCAAGTGGGATGCGTTCAGCGATGATGCTATCAAGATCGAGCAGTCCGCGCAGGTAAAAATCGACGAGGCGCGGAATATCAACCGGAAAACGGTTGCCGCCCATGATCGCGCCCTGCAACTTCTTGCTTTGCAGCAGGTCCATCGCGGAGAGGCCAACCTTTTCGCCGAGCGGCATCATGCCAAGGATGGTGGCGGTGCCGCCACGACGAAGCGATGCGACCGCGAGTGCCGCCGACGCTGACCGCCCGACCGCCTCGATCGCGTGATCGACCCCGCCCCTGGTCATCTCGATGATTTGCGCGGCGGCATCATCGGCCATCGCGTCAACCGTGTCGGTCGCGCCGAGTTTCATCGCTAATGCGCGCTTTTCGGGAATCGGGTCTGCGGCGATGATCCGTCCCGCTCCCGCAATTTTGGCGGCGTTGATGGTTGCAAGACCAACCCCGCCGCACCCGACCACCACCACGCTCTCGCCCGGCGTTACCTTGCAAGCGTTGAATATTGTGCCAGCGCCCGTCGTGACTGCGCAACCGATGATCGCCGCGCGGTCGAGCGGCATATCGGGGTTGATGCGAACGCACGCATGTTCGTGGATCAACATCGCTTCAGCGAACGCCGACAGGTTGAGCATCTGATTGACGGTTGACCCATCGGGGCGGCTGATTCGTGCTGCCTCACCCGCGCTGCGCCGTGTGTCGCCGCCCATGCACAGCGACATCCGCCCGGTGACGCAAAACTCACAATGCCCGCAAAAAGCGGAAAGGCAGGTAACAACTGCGTCGCCAACCTTGACCGTGCGCACTTCGCTGCCGACTGCCTCGACTATCCCCGCCGCTTCGTGGCCAGGGATGGCGGGCAATGGGTGCGGATAGGCTCCTTCGATGAAATGCAGGTCACTATGGCATAATCCGCACGCGGCAGTGCGGATCAGCACTTCGTGCGCCCCGGGGCTGGCGACGACGACATCCTCGATGGCCAGTGGCTGCCCCGCCGCGATCAGGACCGCCGCCTTCATCGGGTGACTCCCAAATCGCCCGAGGAAAAGCCTTCCTTGGCGGCGGCAATCGCATCACGCCCGCCATATTTGCCAAACTCAGCCCGCGCAATCGAGCGGCAGTGCACCTCATCGGGGCCATCGGCGAGGCGAAGCGTGCGTTGATGCGCATACATGTTAGCAAGACCGAAATCGTCGGACACGCCGCCACCGCCATGCGCCTGTATCGCGTCGTCGATGATGGCGAGCGCCATCGTCGGTGCCTGCACCTTGATCATTGCGATTTCGCCCTGCGCCACCTTGTTGCCGGCCTTGTCCATCATATCGGCGGCCTTGAGGCACAGCAGCCGCGTCATCTCTATGTCGATCCGCGCGCGGGCAATACGCTGTTCCCATATGCTGTGTTCGGCGAGAGCCTTGCCGAACGCAACCCGCGTCAACAGGCGGCGCGTCATCCGTTCCAGCGCCTCTTCGGCGACGCCGACGGTGCGCATGCAATGGTGGATGCGCCCCGGCCCCAGTCGCCCTTGCGCGATCTCAAACCCGCGCCCTTCGCCGAGCAGCATGGCATCAAGCGCGTTGACGCGCACGTCTTTCAACTCAATCTCCATATGACCGTGCGGCGCATCATCATATCCGAACACCGGCAAATGGCGGAGTATCTTCATGCCGGGCGTGTCCATCGGCACCGCCAGCATCGATTGCTGAGCGTGGCGCGATCCGTCAAAACTGGTCTTGCCCATGACGATGGCGACCTTGCAGCGCGGGTCACCCGCGCCCGACGACCACCATTTGATACCGTTGAGGACATAATCATCGCCATCACGATCAATCCGGCATTCGATGTTGGTGGCGTCCGACGACGCAACCTGTGGTTCGGTCATCAAGAAGGCCGAGCGGATTTCGCCGTTCATCAGCGGTTTTAACCAGCGCTCCTTTTGCGCCGCTGTGCCGTAACGGTGAAACACCTCCATATTGCCGGTGTCGGGGGCGGAGCAGTTGAACGCTTCGGAGGCAATGTGCACACGGCCCATTTCCTCGGCGCACAGCGCATATTCGAGGTTGGTGAGGCCCGGGCCTTCAAACTCGAAACTCTCGTCAACGTGGTGGTGACCCGAATTGCGCGGCGGCATGAACAGGTTCCAGATCCCCGCTGCCTTGGCCTTGGCTTTCAGTTCCTCGACCACCGGAATGACCTTCCACCGCTCGCCGCTTGCGTCCTGCGCCTTGTAGGTGGGGACGGCGGGGCGGACATGCGCCTCGATGAAGTCGCGCACCCGGCCCTGCCAGTATTTCTGCCGATCGCTGAGATCAAACTCCATCGCACACACTCCCTAGCTTTACGTTCACGTCAACCAATGAACCGTTCGTTCCGGCTTGCCAAGCCTCTTATACTCATGGGTGCGCACCGCCGGCATCGACATCGAGCTGCGCGGTATCATCGAGCAGTTTGAGCCGCGCGTCATGGTCGCTGCGCGAGATCGGGAAATGCCGCAATATCAACAGCCCGACGATGCCAATGACAAACACAGCGATCACATAGCCCGTGGCGAGGTTGCCCAGCACGGTGCCGCTCACCTGCCCCGGCCTGGTGGCGGCCGGAAAGGCGGCGAGCGACAAAATCTGTCCGGCAATGAAAATGCCGACCCCCGTCGCCATTTTCTGCATGAAAAAATATCCGGCAAAGAACAGCCCTTCGGATCGGCGGCCAGTCTCCTGCTGCGATGCTTCGACGACATCGGCCATCATCGAGGATGAGAGGATCATCAGGCAGATGGCCATGCTGTTCGATAGAAATACCAGAGTGAACAGTGAGGGCACGCTGGGTTTGCCGGGCAGGCCGGGAAATATATCGCCCAGCCATGCGAGGTAGATGATGCTGTTGAAGCCGAGCGAGAACACACCGGCGACAATCGCGCCGTTCCGTTTCCCCATCCGCGCTGACAGTGGAGCGACGATCAAAAAAGCGGCAACCATGCTGGCAAACAGCATCACGACATAGCCGATCATTTCGCCTTGGCTGAGCTGCCAGAAAAAACCGAGCAGATAATTGGTCAGGGCAAAGGTGATGCCCTGGTTAATAAAGGCAAACAGCGTCGCCGCGACCAACCACAAAAAGGCGCGGTTGGAGAGCGTGCGAGTCATTTCCTTGGCAATAGCGCGCAGACCCGCCGCCATTTCCGCACGCGGCGGGCTGGGCCGGGCGATGCGCCTATGCTGCCCTGCTGCCGACAGCATCACCGCGCCTGCCATCATCACCGCGCCGGTCAGCGCATAGCCGAAATAGCCCGCCGGATCGGTGAGGCCGCGTGGCCCGCCAAAAAACACCGCGTAAGCGAGCGCGAGCATCGCCAGCCCCCCGCCCCACCCGAACAGAAAACGATAGCGCACCAAGAGTGTCCGTTCGTGATAATCGGCTGTGAGTTCGGGGACGAGCGCAATCGATGGCACTTCGCACATCGACACCAATGTCCGCACGATGATCGCAAAGCCTATCAGCCACGCAACCGTCATCGGCTCGCTCATCGCGGGCGGGTTCCATAGCGCCATCCATGCCAGGCCAAGCGGTATTGGCGCGCCGTATAGCCACGGCAATCGGCGGCCCCAACGGCTACGTGTCCGGTCGGACAGCTCGCCGATGATCGGATCGGCAAAGGCATCGGCGATCAGAGCTACCATGATCGCGGTGCCGACAATCCCAGCGCTAATTCCCACGACCTGATTATAAAACAGCAGCAGGAATGTCGAAAAACCATTGTCTTTGACACCGTAAGCAATGCTGCCCAGTCCGTGGAATAGTTTGAGCGGGACCGGCAATCGCGCGGGCTGGGGTGGGGGCAAGGACATCCGCCATGTTGCTTATGAATCGCTCCGCACGTCAAGCGGCACGCCTTTGCCGCTACGGCATCCTGCCCTATGTAAATGCCTGCTTGCGCGCCGACCCCGAATCACTTTACGTAAACGTCAATTGACGAGAATGGAGCAGGCGCGACATGGTTGAACAACTTGACGATTTCCGCACCGAAGTGCGCGGCTGGCTAACGGAAAATTGCCCCGCCGAAATGCGCCTGCCGGTGCGCGACGAACGCGATGTCTGTTGGGGCGGGCGCAATTGGGTGTTCACCTGTGATGCCCAGCGCGACTGGCTCCACGCCTGTGTAGCCAAGGGCTATACTGTGCCCGATTGGCCCAAAGCCTATGGCGGCGCAGGGCTTTCGGCCACACAAGCCAAAATCCTCCGCGAGGAGATGAAGGCGATTGGCGCGCGTTCGCCGCTTAACAGCTTTGGCATCTGGATGCTTGGCCCCGCGCTGCTGCAATTCGGCACCGAAGAGCAAAAGCTGCACTACCTTAATCAGATTGCGCGCGGCGAAATCCGCTGGTGCCAGGGCTATTCGGAACCCGGCGCGGGCAGCGATCTGGTGTCGTTGCAGACATTTGGCGCGGATGCGGGCGACCATTGGGTGGTCAATGGGTCGAAAATCTGGACCAGCTATGCCGATCAGGCCGACTGGATTTTCTGTCTGGTGCGCACCGACAAGGCCGACAAATATCAGGGCATCACCTTCATGCTGTTCGATATGGCGAGCGAAGGCGTTTCGACCAAGCCGATTCTGCTCATTTCGGGCAACTCGCCGTTCTGCGAGACATTTTTCGACGATGTTAAGGTGCCCAAGGACCAGTTCGTCGGCACGGTGGGGCGCGGCTGGGACGTCGCCAAATATCTGCTCGGGCATGAGCGCGAGATGATTTCGGGCGGCGGCGATGGCGGCGGCATGATCTCGGTCGGCGTGCATATCGCCGCGACAATAGGCCGTAACGATGCGGGCGAACTCGACGATCCGATGCTGCGCGCGCATGTCGCGGCGTTCGACGTCGATGTCTTTGCCTATCGCGCGATGGCTGAGCGGTTCATGGACATGTGGAAGACCGGGCGCGCGCATCCGGCATCGTCGAACATGATGAAATATGCGGGGACCGAGATCAACAAGCGCCGCCATGAGCTGGTGATGGCAGGCGGGGGGGCAGACGCGCTGGAATGGGACAGCGAAGAGTCGTCGGGCGGCGCGCGCCCGCGCACCTGGCTGCGGACCAAAGCCAATTCGATCGAGGGCGGCACATCCGAAGTGATGTTAAACGTCATCGCCAAACGTATCCTCGATTTGCCAGGAGCCTGAACCATGCCACTTTACCACAATGACGATCAGGCGATGTTGCGCGATACAGCCGCGCCGTTCATCGCCGACACCGCGCCGCCCGCGCATTTGCGCGCGCTGCGTGACGCGGGTGACATCACGGGTTTTTCGCGCGACGTGTGGAGCCAGTTCGCCGAAATGGGCTTTTGCGGGATGATGGTGGACGAAGCCCATGGCGGGCTGGGCCTTGGTCATGTCGAGGCGGGGATCGTGCTCGAGGAGATTGGCCGCAACCTGACGCCATCACCATTTCTCACCACTTCGGTGGCGGCGGCAAGCGCGCTCGGCGCGGCGGGCGGGGCGATGGCCGATACATGGTTGCCGCGCATCGCCAGCGGTAATGCGGTGGTCGCGCTCGCCATCGACGAAGGACCGCGTCATCGCCCCGAAGCCACGGCCATGAAAGCGGAACGCGCGGGCAATGGCTTTAAACTGTCGGGGGCAAAAAGCTTTGTCATCCACGGTCATGTCGCCGACATGCTGCTGGTTGCGGCGCGCACGGGCGGCAGCGCGGGTGAAAGTGATGGGTTGACGCTGTTCGCAGTGCCGCAAGGCGCGGCTGGCCTCAGCGCCGATCCGCGCCGATTGGTCGATAGCTCGCTCGCCTCGCACCTCACGCTTGATGGCGTGACGGTCGATGGCGACGCGGTGGTCGGCGGGGTCGATCAGGGTTGGGGCGTGCTCAAGACCCTGCTCGCTGCGGCGCGCACTGGGGCTGCGGCGGAGATGTTGGGGGTGGGGCAGGGCGCGATGGACATGACCATGACCTATCTCAAGCAGCGCAAGCAATTCGGGCGGTTGATCGGCGAGTTTCAATCGCTGCAACACCGCGCGGCGCACCTCTATTCCGAACTCGAAATAGCCCGCGCGACCGTGATGAAGGCGCAACAACTCCTCGATGCCGAAAAACTTTCTGGTGCCAATGAGGGTGCCGAGCTGATGGTCAGCGTGGCCAAGGCCAAGGTCGGCCTTGCGACCAACCTTGCGGTGCGCGAAGGGGTGCAGATGCACGGCGGTATCGGCATGACCGACGAATATGACATCGGGCTTTATATGAAGCGCGACCGCGCCTTGGGCGAGTTTATGGGCGATGTCCATTATCACACCGACCGCGTGGCGCGGCTAAACGGTTATTGAGGAGCAAAGCAATGGACATGAACAGCCTGTTTGGCCTTTCGGGCAAAGTGGCCCTCATCACTGGCGGGTCGCGCGGGATTGGCGCGATGTTTGTCGAGGGCTTTCTAGCAGCCGGAGCGGAGCGCATCTATATCAGTGCCCGCAAAGGCCCACAGATCGCGGCGGCGGTTGAGCATTTTGGCCCGCGCGTCATCGGCATTCCGGGCGACGTCTCGACCGTCGATGGCTGCCGCGCAATTGCGGCGGAAATCGCGGCACGTGAACCCAAGCTCGACATCCTGATCAACAATGCCGGGGCGGCATGGGGCGTGCCGTTCGCCGAGTTCCCCGAAAGCGGCTGGGACAAGGTGATGGACGTTAACGTCAAGGGGCCATTCTTTCTCACTCAGGCATTGTTGCCACTGCTCAAGGCGGCGGGGAGTGCGGATCGACCAGCCAAGGTGGTCAATATCGGCTCGATCGACGGCCTCCGGCTCAACCCTTGGGAAACCTATAGCTATCATGCGTCAAAGGCGGCGATCCTCTACCTGACCAAGCGGCTCGCGGCGACATTGGTGCGCGACCATATCAACGTCACGGCGATTGCGCCTGGCGCGTTCATGAGCGACATGAACAAGGCGGCGCGCGACCACGGCGCCGAAGTGGCAAAGGGCATCCCCGCGCGGCGCATCGGCACGGCAGAAGATATGGCGGCGGCGGCGATCTATCTGTGCAGCCGTGCGGGCGATTATGTGATCGGCGAGACGATAGCGGTCGATGGCGGCTTAGTTCATGCCGCAGTGGGCACGTCGATCGACGCGGGGTAAATCCCGCACGGCCCCCTTTTCAGCGCCTCCCCCATGGGCTAAGGCTGGGGCATCACAGCCACAGTTGCGGCCACATGTCGGACAACGCGCCATAACAGCGGGCGCACGCGTTCCCCCCGACACTGGTCTGCGTGGCATCACCATGACCTTAAGCAGGGGATATGCAAACATGACCGCCATTGGACAGGACAGCATCGGCTGCCGCAGCACGTTGAGCGTGGGCGGCAAATCCTATGATTATTTCAGCATAGCTAAAGCGGCGGCGAAATATGGCGATGTCTCGCGGCTGCCGTTCAGTATGAAGGTGTTGCTCGAAAACCTGCTGAGGTTCGAGGATGGCGGCTTCACCGTTTCCACCGACGATGCACAAGCGCTGGTGGCGTGGCAAAATAATCCGGTGTCGGAACGCGAGATTCAATATCGTCCGGCGCGCGTGTTGCTTCAGGATTTTACTGGTGTCCCGTGCGTCGTTGATCTTGCAGCGATGCGCGACGCGATAGCCAAGCTGGGCGGTGACACCAGCAAGATTAACCCGCTGGTTCCGGTCCACCTCGTGATCGACCACAGTGTTATGGTCGATGAGTTCGGTCACCCCAAGGCGTTCGAACAAAATGTCGAAATCGAATATCATCGCAACGCCGAACGCTATGACTTTCTGAAATGGGGCAGCAAGAGCCTCGATAATTTCAAAGCGGTGCCGCCGGGCACCGGCATCTGTCATCAGGTCAACCTCGAACATATCGCGCAGGCGGTGTGGACTTCGCAGGCGAGCGACGGGGCGACCATCGCCTACCCCGACACCTGCGTCGGCACCGACAGCCACACGACGATGATCAACGGGCTCGGCGTGCTCGGCTGGGGGGTTGGCGGCATCGAGGCGGAGGCGGCGATGCTCGGCCAGCCGGTCAGCATGCTGATCCCCGAAGTCGTCGGCTTCAAACTGACCGGCGCGCTGATGGAGGGCGTGACCGCGACCGACCTCGTGCTGACCGCGACCCAGATGCTGCGCGCCAAGGGCGTGGTCGGGCGTTTTGTCGAATATTATGGCCCGGGCCTCGACCACCTTAGCCTGGCCGACCGCGCGACACTTGCCAATATGGCACCCGAATATGGCGCGACCTGCGGATTTTTCGGTATCGACGACAAGACGCTCGATTATATGCGCCTGACGGGGCGCGACGAACATCAGATCGCGCTGACCGAGGCCTATGCCCGCGCGCAGGGGCTGTGGCGGTTGGCCGATGCGCCCGATCCGGTGTTCACCGACACGCTGAGCCTCGACATGGGCAGCGTCGTGCCGAGCCTCGCCGGGCCAAAACGCCCGCAGGACAAGGTGATCCTCACCGAGGTCGATGACGTGTTCAACGCCGACCTCGCCAGCCTGTATAAACATGACGGCATCAAGCGCGTTGCGGTTGAGGGCAAGGATCACGACATTGGCGACGGCGACGTGGTGATTGCGGCGATCACCAGCTGCACCAACACATCGAACCCCAGCGTGCTGGTCGCGGCGGGGCTGGTGGCGCGAAAAGCGCGCGCGTTCGGCCTTAGGCCCAAGCCATGGGTTAAAACCAGCCTCGCACCCGGCTCACAGGTTGTTACCGACTATCTCGACCGAGCGGGCCTTAGCGCGGACCTTGATGCGGTTGGTTTCAACCTCGTCGGTTATGGCTGCACCACCTGCATCGGTAATTCGGGGCCGCTCGCCGAACCGATCAGCAAGGCGATCAACGGAAACGACATCGTCGCCGCGTCGGTCATTTCGGGCAATCGCAATTTCGAGGGCCGCGTCTCGCCCGATGTGCGCGCCAACTTCCTCGCATCGCCGCCGCTGGTGGTCGCCTATGCGCTCAAAGGCACTGTGACCGAGGATTTCACGACGACACCGATTGGTCAGGCGAGCGACGGGCACGACGTTTATTTGCGCGACATCTGGCCGACCAATGCCGAAATCGCCGAAACGATGGCCGCCAATATCGACCGCGCGATGTTCGAAAGCCGCTATGCCAGTGTCTATCAGGGCGATGCGCATTGGCAGGCGATCGAGGTCGAGGGGTCGGAGACCTATTCGTGGCGCGCGGGCAGCACCTATGTCGCCAACCCGCCCTATTTCGAGGGGATGACGATGACCCCCGCGCCCGTCAATGATATCGTCCACGCAAAGCCGCTGGCGATTCTTGGCGATTCGATCACCACCGACCACATCAGCCCCGCAGGGTCGATCAAGGCCGACAGCCCGGCGGGCGCGTGGCTGATGGAACACCAGGTCGCGCGCGCCGATTTCAACAGCTATGGCGCGCGGCGCGGGCACCATGATGTGATGATGCGCGGCACCTTTGCCAATATCCGCATCAAGAATGAAATGATCCCCGGGGTCGAGGGCGGCATGTCGCGCTATGCAGGCGAGGTGATGCCGATTTACGATGCCGCCATGCGGCACAAAGCCGACGGCACGCCGCTGGTGGTGATCGCGGGCAAGGAATATGGCACCGGATCATCGCGCGACTGGGCCGCCAAGGGCACCAACTTGCTGGGCGTGCGCGCGGTGATTGTCGAGAGTTTCGAGCGTATCCACCGCAGCAACCTCGTCGGCATGGGGGTGTTGCCGCTCCAGTTCAAGGATGGTGATACGCGCGCCTCGCTCGGCCTGACCGGCGACGACAGCTTCACTATCCGCGATGTCGCGGCGCTCCAGCCGCGCCAAAATGTGACGGTCGAGGTGACGCGCGCCGATGGCACCAGCTTCACGTTCGAGACGCTGTGCCGCATCGACACCGCGAACGAAGTGGAGTATTTCATGAACGGTGGCATCTTGCACTATGTGCTGCGAAAGCTGGCGGCTTGAGAGTTGGCTCTCGCGTCAAAAATGACGATCAGCCATCCAGATGAAAGCGCAGAGATTTGAAAGATGTGTCGTTGCTTTCATCCCGGAGCCAGTTGCTAAAATACAATTGGCAGTTCTCACGGATGTCGCCGTTCCAGGTGCTGCACGAGAATTTTTGCCCACCAGAGTTGAGAATCCACCTGTCGGCGCCCACCCGTAGCGCCGCGTTGCCCACTGTGTAAAAATCCACCTCAAGATAGTAGCGATAGCCCGAATGGACTCGACTAGCAGGATGCGGTGTTGCGCCACCGGTTTGGGTCCACCAATGAGATACCTGATGGGGTGTTCCCGCGACGTCGATACTCGCGATCCCGTCGCTGGAAATTCGCCCGCCGGTCATCGGCGCGATACCATCAATGACTGGTTGCCCGGGTGCAAGACACCAGTCGTACCAGCATAGCCCACCTGCCGAATCCTGCCGGCGATAGTTTGCTCCTGCGCAAAATGTATTCTCGATCCGCGCCGGTGGCGTCGCGCCGTTGAACCCGCAACCGACCGGTGCGTTACGTCGGGCCGCCGACAGGTCAAAAGTAGCAATTACACTTCGTTTGCCGGTCGATATCTGTTCTTCGATCAGTTCAAACCGCCGGAAGTGGCAGGAAGCTGGAGTCGAAGCGATCTGTGATCGCTATAGAGTTATGCACTCCGCCCACGGTGCAAGACGGGGAAACTGCTGTTCGAAATTCTGCTGTGAGTTGAATCGCAGCGTGTCCGTCATGGGAAAGTGGAACGCAGGCACATCGACATCCGGTACAAGCTGACGATCAGCAACTGTGACCCCAGAGGGAAGCGATCCTGATAGTCTGAAGATTGTCGCAGGCGCTGGGCTAGGCACCGGAGAAGGTGAGGGTGACGGTGTCGGCGATGGTGTTGGCAATACAACACTAGTACCGCCACCGTCAGGGGCTGAGCTGGTATCTGAACCACAACCCAAAAGCACCATCGGCAAGCCAATGAGAGCGACGCCTCTCCAATTACTGATTCTCGACATGATAGCTAAGGAGGTAGAATCAATATTAACTCGCAATGAACGGGCGCGGATGGATCTTGCGACCACCGCCGCCCGTCAATTTGGGGCTGATGGTAGGCCGTGCGATCTTGCCCTTGAGGCTTTGCATCGGCAACGCTCCCGTCTAGGGCGATTATATGACCCATATCCTCATCGAAACCATCGGCTGGATCGGTGCTGGGCTGATCCTTGGCAGCTATATCCTGTTATCGCTGGGGCGGCTCGACGGGCGGTCGCGCGCCTATCAATGGATGAATGTGGTCGGCGCGGCCGGCTTCATCGCCAATTCGGGCTATAACGGTGCAATTCCATCGGCGGCGCTCAACATTGTGTGGATGGCGATGGGCCTCTACACATTGTGGCGGGTGGGGCGCGCGGCACCGAAGATACGAAACGGATAGGGTGCCCCTTCGCTTCGCTGCGGGATTTTTCGGGAAATCATTCCTCGACCTCAGACAGTTTTGCCTGCCGCGCCTTCGGCTTGGCATTTTTGCCGGAAACCGTTTCCCGGACGGTTTCACTTTCGGCGGAAATGGTGGGCGCTGACGGGCTCGAACCGCCGACCCTCTCGGTGTAAACGAGATGCTCTACCAACTGAGCTAAGCGCCCCATGTGCGGGGAGGGGGCCATGCCAAAGCCTGCGCTCCTTGGCAAGCATCTCTATGCTAAACTTCCGCCCGTCTTGCAAAATAGCGGTGCATCGCATCGGTCGCCTGATCGGACAGCGCCACAAAGATACGGCGGCCATCGTGCTGGTCGGCCTCGCGGCGGAAAATCCCCGTTTCGCTCAATGTTTTGATCCAGCGCAGCGCGGTGGTGGCGGGAACGGCGGCGGCGATACACAGGCTGGACACGGAAACGCGCGCACGGTCAAGCTTGGCGGCATAGAGGTCGAGCAGCATGTCCCACGCCGGATCGGCGAACAGGTCGGCGGGAAACAGTTCGTCGCGCATCCTGCGCTCGCGGATGATCCGTCTGACCTCGCGTGCGCTGACCGTGGCATGCGGCGGTTGCGAGCCAAAGCCGCGCGCTGGCGCGCGGACATGGTCTTCGATGAACGGGCTGGCTGGTTCATGCGAGCCTTCTCTTGCATATGCGGCGGTGCTGCCATCACCCATCGCCAGGTGCGATAGCATGGCGGATATGCGCTGGACCTCTTCTTGTAGCCTGTCGATTTGGTGCACCCGATGATCGTCAATGGCATTGGCGAAATGGGGTTGGTTGGCTTGACTGGCTTGAGCGAGCGCCAGAGTGCACGCACCGACATCGGGATCCATGGTCAAGACCGTATGATCGCGCTCGGAAAAGGTCGCCCAGGCCGCGTCGACCGCGTCATTGCCAAGTTGCAGGACCAGGGGAGTGGCTTGAAAATCTGCATGACGCTCTATCAAGTCTAACGTGTCATGACCCATGTCCCGATCCAATATCACCCACAGGATGTCCGCCGACGGGCCATCGGCTTGCCTAAGCAGCAGGTCGAGAGGGTGGTGGCGCAGCGTCATCGACGATACGGCGGCTGCGCGCGTCAGCGCCGGGGGAATATTGTCATCGTCGGAAAAAACGGCAACGCGTTTCTGGGCGGCAAAGCTTGCGGGTTGATCGCCAGCAAACGCCTCGTTTTCCCTGCTCATCATTCACTCCCTTTTGGATATAATTGTGGATTAGGGTTCGAAACGGACAAATGCAAAGGCAGGTTGAACCATATTCATACCGAAATGGAGATATCAAGCTTCGGCGCGTTGACTCATCGTCAGGATATGCGCCCATTCCGCATCGTTCAGCGGCGAGACTGACAGCCGTGACTGGCGGATCATCGCCATTTGGCCAAGCGCTGGCTCGGCCTTGATGCTGGCAAGCGAAACCGGGTGTTTGAGCGGATACAGCGGTTTGACGCGCACCGCGACCCAGCGCGTCCCTTCGGGTTCGGTCGGGTCGGGATGCGCGGCGGCGCTGATCGTCATGACCCCGACAATTTCCTTGCCGATATTGCTGTGATAGAAGAACGCGCTATCGCCTGGGCGCATCGCCTTGAGGTGGAGCGCGGCGGCGTGGTTGCGCACACCGTCCCACGTCCCCTCACCCTCGCGCAACAGATCGTCCCAGCTATAGGCGTCGGGCTCGGACTTCATCAGCCAATAGGCCATTTGCGCGCGCTCCTTTCGAATTAGCCCGACGGACCGATCCAGTGGTCGAGGACATAAATCGCACCATTGCCGGTGGCCAGATCGGCGGTACCCATATTGGCGCCGGCCCCATTGGCACCAATGACGATGAGCTGTTCGCCAGCCAGCCTGAAGTTGAGCGGGGTGCCAGCAACGCTGGTGATACTAAGCGACCCGCCACCGTCGATGATGCGGGTCCGCAACTCTTCGGCATGGATGACCCGCGGGATCATCAGCGCGCGGAGCATCGGCTGGAGCGCGGCTGGAGGTGTCGCAGCCAGCGCCGCGCGCGTTTCGCTCGGCAGTTGGGCAAAGGCGCTGTCGCGCGGGGCGAGCAATGTTATCGTCGTTTGCGGATTGGCCAGCGAGGCGGCCATGCCGCTTCGGCTGGCCATCGCGCGCAAGCGGCTGAACTCGGGCAGTCCCGAGAGCGCGACGGCAATTGTCGCTGGCTCGACGCCCTGTGGCGAAGGTGCATGGGTTGCGAGCGTATCGCGCGCCGCCTCGCCACTACATGCGCAGAGCAGCAGCGGCACAAGAAGGGCAAGGCGGGGCGTTCGCTGCATCCAGACAGCCTCTACCGTTTTTTTGATGTATCGCAATCCAACGACGGATTTTTTGGCTATACAAGTGCTCATGAGTCGTCAGGTCGACCGATCAGGCATTGAAATCTATTGTCGCAGGATGTGTTTATGACCGCCACAGTTCCGATTGTTTCGATGCAAGACCTTGCACCCGATGCCTTTGCCAAGGCGTTTGGCGACAGTTTCGCCCGCTTTGGTTTTGCGATGGTCGAACATCACGGCATCGACGATGCGCTGGTCGCGCGGGCCTGGGCCTTGTCCGAACAATTTTTCGCGCTGCCCGAAGATGTCAAACGGCGTTATCAAATCCCCGGTCTGTCGGGCGCGCGCGGCTACACACCGTTCGGGACAGAGATTGCCAAGGGCGCGGCCTATGTCGACCTCAAGGAGTTCTGGCATGTCGGGCGCGATTTGCCGCCCGGCCACCCGCTTGGGGCGCAGCAACCCAATAATGTCTGGCCCGACGAAGTGCCGGGGTTTCGCGAAACCTATGAAGCGATGTTCGCCGAGCTCGACCGCGTTGGCGGCGTGTTGCTCGACAGTCTGGCGCGCTATCTCGAATTAGGCACGGGCTGGTTCGACCCGACGATCGCCGATGGCAACAGCGTGATGCGGTTGCTCCATTACCCGCCGGTATCGGGATCGCCCGACGGTATCCGCGCCGAAGCGCATGAGGATATCAACACCATCACGCTGCTATTGGGGGCCGAAGAAGCGGGGCTGGAAATCCTCGACAAGGACGGCAGCTGGATCAGTGCCGCGCCGCCGCCCGGCGCGCTTAGCGTCAATGTCGGCGACATGCTCCAGCGGCTGACCAATCACAGACTGCCATCGACGACGCACCGCGTCCGCAATCCCGATGTCGGCCGCGCCACGCATTCGCGCTATTCGATGCCATTTTTTTTGCATTTCCGCTCGGATTTCATGATCGAAACGCTGCCCGCTTGCATCGATGATGCGCACCCCAACCTCTATCCCCAACCGATTAGCGCCGATGATTATCTGCAAGAACGACTGCGCGAGATTGGGTTGAAATCATAGGCGGCTATAGAAAGGCGAAATCGCGATCGTATGAGCGCAGATTCGCCCCGCCATCGACAAAGAGTGTCTGCCCGGTCACCGACGGGGCACCGATAAGGTAGAGCACCGCGTCGGCCAGGTCGCTGGGGCTGGGCAAGCGATTCAAGGGCATCAGTGCGGCAATGCGCGCCATTTGTCCTTGGCTATAGGCGTGGGTCGGCAAAGTGAGGCCGGGGGCCACCGCATTGACGCGAATGTCTGGCGCGAGTGCGAACGCCATCGTCCGTGTCGCCTGCCACAGCGCCTGTTTGGTGATGGTATAATCGAACTGGTCGGGCACCGGATTGCGGACGCGCTGGTCGAGAATGTTGATGATGCAGCCGGCAGCGCCGCTTTGGGCCATGCGTTTGGCCAACTGGATCGGCGCCGCCAGATTGACCATCATCACCTGCTTCAGCTGATGCGAATCGGGCACGGCGGCGCTACTGTCCGCAAACAATGACGCATTGTTGATGAGCAGGCTAGGCGGTCGGCCACAATGCGCGACCACTGAATCAAATAGCCGATCGGCTTCCCCTTCGAGCGACAGGTCGGCGCAAAAACCGCGCCACGCCGTGCCATTACGGGAAAGCGCGTCGGCTAGTGCCGCATCGGGCAGGCTATCGCTGCGGCTGTGCAGCGCCAGCTCATAGCCCGCATCGGCCAGCCGCGCCGCCAGACATGCGCCAATGCGGTGCATCCCGCCCGTCACCAGCGCCAGCGGGCGTGGAGCAGGCTGGGCCGCGCTCATGGTCGCGCGCGCCGCATGGTGATGCCGATCCGCTCATTGCCATCACCAATCGCCAGTTTGACGATCCGCACCTCGACCGCCAAAACGCGCGCATCCTGGAGGAATATCGTGCCGATGATATGGTCGGCGACCGCCTCGATCAGCGTGAAATGCACATCTTTGGGGATGGCATCATGGGCAGCGAACTTGAGGTCCATATAGCTTTTTGACGCCGATAACGGGGTCTGCGGTGCGTAATGCGCTGCTGGTTCCAGATCGGCGGTGATGCTGATCCTGAGCGGCTGCGGCAGGTGCGTTTCTTCGGAATAGACGCCGGTCAGCACCGCGACCTCCATGTCGTGAACGTCGAGCGTCAGGCGATTGGGTCTTGCGGGCATATTCTCTCTTTCACCTGTCGCAGGTTCATATTAAAGGCCGCTCCCCTTAACGGAGGATGCGAAGCTGGTCGAGATCAAACCCCTGTCGTCGATTGACCCATTGCAGGTTGAGGCGTTGCTCGATGCCGCGTTCGGGGCGGATCGCCATGCCCGCACCGCCTATCGCTTGCGCGAGGGGGCGGTGGCGATAGGCGCGCTCAGCTTTGCGGCCTTTGCTGATGGCAAACTGGTGGGCACGCTGCAAAGCTGGCCGGTTGCACACACCGCTGGCAACGCCGATGTCCACCCGCTCATCATGGTCGGCCCGGTCGCGGTGCTGCCCGATGCACAGGGCGTGGGCGTTGGCCGCGCGATGATGTCGGCGCTGCTGACAGCGACGCAACAGCAATCGGCGTGCGCATTAATGATGATTGGCGACCCGGATTATTATGGCCGTTTTGGCTTCACTGCCGACGCCACGCGCGGGTGGGCAATGCCCGGCCCTGTCGAGCGCCATCGGTTATTGGCGCGCGGCGCCAACGGCCATATGCCACCAGCGCTGGAAGGCCGCATTGTGCCGCGCAACAATGGCTTAGTCTGAGAGCTTAACTTGACAGTGTGTCAAGCAAAGAGTCGGTATTTTACTCTTTTAATTCAAATACTAACCGTGTTTGACAACAGTATTGGGAACCGCAATGTGTCAAGTTAAGGCTAAAATCACACCGCGCGTGCTGCTGCGCTGACGATCCGTAGTTGACGATGTTCAAAGAGCCGGGCGCAGCATATGCCGCCAAGCGACGATTATACACCAAGATGGGCGCTGTAGGAAAGCGCGGGAATGGCCAGATGAAATAGGCTTGCGCGCGGCGCGGTGCTGCGACAGGGTTAGGCCTGTGGTTCAGCTAACGCTCCCTCCCGATTTTACCGCCGCGTCAATGGCCGAATTAATGGCCTTCGCGCACGCCGATAAATTGCCGCCGGTCGAGGCGTGGCATCCGGCGCATTGCGGGGTCATCGACATCCGCATAGCCGCCGATGGCCGCTGGTATCATGAAGGCAGCGAGATACGGCGGCCAGCGATGGTCCGCCTGTTCAGCCGCGTCTTGCGGCGCGAGCCGGACGGCAGCCATGTGCTGGTCACCCCGGCGGAGAAAATGACCATCGCGGTCGACGATGCGCCCTTTGTCGCGGTGGAGATGCGCGAGGAGGCGGCCCATGGGCTGACACGCCTCGTCTTTCGCCTCAATAGCGAGGACATCATCGTTGCCGGCCCTGCGCATCCGCTGCGGCTGCGCGATGGCCCGGCCGGACGGCTGCCCTATCTGTATGTGCGCGGGTCAGCGGAGCGGGCGCTGGAGGCGCGTTTATCGCGGCCCGTCTATTATCAACTGGCGGCGCTTGCCGACGAATATGGGCGCGTCAACAGCGACGGCGCGGCCTTCACCATTGGCGAAGTAACATGACGCTGGCGTCGCGGCTTGATCAGCGATTGGCGGTGGCCCCGCATGATGGCGCACCGTCGCAAGACGAGGGGCAGTGGCTGCGGCAGGGCGCGCATCCTCTCAAACAAGCGGCGGTGCTGGTCGCGTTCGTCGATCGTCCGCACCCGACGCTGTTGCTGACGCGGCGGCAACCGCATTTGCGCAGCCATGCTGGCCAGGTTGCCTTCCCGGGCGGTGGCGTGGATAGCGGGGACGCTGACATCGTCGCCACCGCGCTGCGCGAGGCGCATGAGGAGGTGGGCCTGTCTGCCAGTGCCGCAACCATCATCGGAACGCTTGCACCCTATCGCACCAATAGCGGTTATTGCATCACCCCGGTGCTGGCGATCATTCCGCCCGATCTGCCGCTGATCGCCGACGCGGCCGAGGTGGCGCATATCTTCGAGGCGCGCTGTGACCATGTGTTTGACCCGGCGATGCTGGTCAGTAAGTCGGCGATGTGGCAGGGCGCACTGCGGAATTATAGGGAAGTGATGGTCGATGGCGAACGGGTGTGGGGCGTGACCGCAGGGATTATCTATAACATTGGCCGCCACTTGGGGCTGGACGCAAGCCCGCGCGCGCTCAACCGCGATGCGGCGGCATGATCGGGGCCGTGCTTGGCGATGCGCCGTGGCGCAGCGACCCCGCACTACTCCGTCTGTTTGCCGTTCTGGGCGGGGGCGAGGGGCTGACGCGCATCGTCGGCGGCGCGGTGCGCGACACATTGTCCGGCCACCGCGTAACCGATATCGACCTTGCGACAAAACTGCTTCCCGATGATGTCGTGACCCGATTGAGCGCGGCAGCGATAAAGGCGGTGCCGACCGGCATTGCCCACGGCACCATCACCGCCGTTGCCGATGGGCATGTGTTTGAAGTGACGACGCTGCGCCGCGATGTGGCGACCGACGGGCGGCGCGCCACGGTGGCCTTCACCGATGATTGGGCCGCCGATGCGGCGCGGCGCGACTTCACCATCAACGCGCTCTATGCCGATCCGGTCTCGGGCGAAGTGTTTGACCCGACCGGTGGGCTTGCCGATCTGGCGGCGCACCGTGTGCGCTTCATCGGCGATGCGGCCGCGCGGATCGACGAAGATCATCTGCGCATCTTGCGCTATTTTCGCTTTCACGCGCGCTTTGGCAGCGGCGAAGCGGATGCGGAAACATTGGCCATCATCGCGGCACGCGCGGCGCGCCTGCGCAGCCTGTCGCGCGAGAGGATCGCCGATGAATTGCTCAAACTCATGGCGCTTGCTGATCCTGTGCCCGCGCTGCGCCTGATGCTGGACGCGAACCTGTTTGCGCATATGGTGCCAGAGGTGGACGCAGGCGCGATTGCGGCGCTTGGGCGGCTTGTGGCGGCGGAAGCGGCGGCGGGCCTGCCGCCCGATCCGGTGCGCCGCCTGATCGCGCTGCTCCCCACGGATCCCGCGAGGGCAACTTTGGTCGCGGCGCGGCTCAAATTATCCAAACGGATTGGCAAACGCATTACCGCTGCCCGGTGCGCGGTAGCAGAGCATGACCCGCGTGCGCTGGCGTATGCGCTGGGGCGCGAGGCGGCGATCGACCGCGCATTATTGTCGGGCGATGCTGCGGCGCGCCTGGCGGCGCTCGATGATTGGCGCGTCCCCCTTCTCCCCATTAGCGGCGGCGACATCGTGGCGCTGGGTGTGCGCGCGGGGCCGGAGGTCGCGCGCATCCTCAAGGCCGTAGAGGCGCAGTGGGTGGCGGAAGGCTTTCCCGATGTCGCGCGGGCACGGGCGATAGCTCGGGTGTTTTCGAGTGCGGTGGAACCAGCGAACGGCCAGGAAAACACGGGAAACGGAGGGCAATAGCGACCGTACTGCTACTGGTTGGCCGGCTTACGCCACCTCGGCTGCCTCGTCATCGACCATCACCGGGCCGCTGTCCTGACCCTTGGCAGCGGTGTCGCGGTCGACAAGTTCGATCACCGCCATCGCTGCGGCATCCGACGCACGGAACCCCGCTTTGATGACGCGCGAATAGCCGCCGGGACGCTCCGCATAGCGTGCGGCCAAAACCTCGAACAGCTTCTTGAGCTGCGCTTCGTCCATCAAACGGCTCATCGCGAGGCGGCGGTTGGACAGGCCGCCACGTTTACCCAGCGTGATCAATTTCTCGATATAGGGGCGCAGCTCGCGCGCTTTGGCGAGCGTGGTGGTGATCTGCTCATGCTTGATCAGCGCGGCCGACATGTTGCGAAACAGTGCGATACGGTGGGCCGAGGTGCGTTGCAGCTTACGGCCGCCAACTTTATGGCGCATAGTCTTTCTCCGTTCGTCAGAGGGCCGTTCAAGGTGCCCCGTGCCAGGCCGTTTGGGGGCGGCCCTTTACCCCAGCGCTTCCCCAAAAGGGGTAGGCACATATGGTTAGCCGAGCAGTTCCTGTTCCAGCTTCTTGGCCATTTCTTCGATATTTTCAGGCGGCCAACCGGGGATGTCCATACCCAGCCGCAGCCCCATCGAGGAGAGAACTTCCTTGATTTCGTTCAAGGATTTGCGGCCAAAATTTGGCGTGCGCAACATCTCCGCCTCGGTTTCCTGAACCAGATCGCCGATATAGATGATGTTGACGTTCTTGAGGCAATTGGCGCTGCGCACCGACAATTCCAGCTCGTCGACCTTTTTGAGCAGGAAGCGGTTGAGCTGGTTGGTGTCGGCATCGCTGCCCGCCGCCGGAGCCGCCGCCAGGCCGATCCGCGGGCTTTCCGCAGCCGTGTCGGTGAAGTGCACAAATACCGCCAATTGGTCCTGCAAAATGCGCGCGGCATAAGCGACGGCATCTTCTGGCGTCACGGTGCCATCGGTTTCGATCGTCAATGACAATTTATCGTAATCGAGATCCTGGCCGATACGCGTATTGTCGATCTTGTAAGCGACCTGGCGCACGGGCGAATAGAGCGAGTCGACGGGGATCAGGCCGATCGAGGCGTCTGCAGGGCGATTGCCCGATGCCGCGACATAGCCTTTGCCGCTATCGGCGGTCAGTTCCATGTTGAGCGTTGCGCCGTCATCGAGATGACAGATGACATGGCCCGGGTTCATCACATGAATATCGCCAGATACCAATATGTCACCCGCCGTCACCGTTGCCGGGCCAGTGGCCGACAGCTGGAGCCGCTTGGGTCCGTCGCCCTCCATCTTGAGCGCGATCTGCTTGACGTTGAGGACGATGTCGGTCACGTCCTCGCGCACACCAGCCAGCGACGAAAATTCGTGCAGGACATTTTCGATCTTGATCGAAGTGATCGCCGCACCTTGCAACGAAGAGAGCAGCACGCGGCGCAGCGCATTACCCAGAGTCAGGCCAAAACCGCGCTCCAGCGGTTCGGCAACAAAGGTCGCCTTGCGGCGCGCATCGCTGCCCGACTTCACTTCGAGGCCTACTGGCTTCTTGAGTTCCTGCCAGTTCTTGCTGTTGACTGTCATCATTTTCCCCTATGGGTTCAAATCGACGGAACCGGGCGGGTGATGATGGTGGGCCAGGCCCGCTTCATCGCCACCTGCCGACCCCGATACCGCGCAGCCCGCCAGCCGCGCGCGGGGTCGAAAACGCTAGACGCGCCTGCGCTTGGCCGGGCGCACGCCATTGTGCGGAATCGGCGTGACATCGCGGATCGACGTGATCGTAAA
>JBEBHS010000032.1:0-27292 GCA_040080745.1 Sphingopyxis sp.
GCGGGGAGGCGGGGTGGGTGGTGCATGGGTTCATATCAATGAACCCTGAGATTAAACGCCGCTTCGGCCAAAAATCGTTCGGCATCGAGCGCGGCCATGCACCCCATGCCCGCCGCCGTTACCGCCTGGCGATAGATATGGTCGCACACGTCCCCGGCCGCGAACACGCCGGGGATCGCGGTTTTGGGTGTGCCCGCTTCGACCAGCAGGTAACCGCCCGCGTCCATCGCCAGCTTGCCCGCGAACAGCTCGGTCGATGGCTTGTGGCCGATCGCGACGAACGCCCCGTCCGTGGCGATGTGGCTCGTCGCGCCCGACCCCGTGTCCACCAGATCAACGCCAACCAGCCCCGCCGTCCCTTCGCCGCCGACGAACCGTTCGACGCGCTTGTTCCACAGCAGCGAGATTTTGGGGTTGGCGCGCAGGCGGTCCTCAAGGATTTTTTCGCATTTCAGCGCATCGCGGCGGTGGATCAGCGTTACGTCGTCGCTATGATTGGTGAGGTAGAGCGCTTCCTCGACCGCGGTATTGCCGCCACCGATGACCACCACCTTTTTGCCGCGATAAAAAAAGCCATCGCACGTCGCACACGCCGAAACCCCCTTGCCGCCCAGCTCAGCCTCGCCCGGCACGCCCAGCCATTTGGCCTGCGCGCCGGTTGCAATCACCAGCGTGTCGGCCAGATAGACATCGCCGCCATCGCCAACCGCGCGGAACGGCCGTGCGGAGAGGTCCACATCGACAATCTGGTCCCACACCATGCGCGTGCCGACATGTTCGGCCTGCGCCTGCATTTCTTCCATCAGCCACGGCCCCTGGATGACATCGCGGAACCCCGGGTAATTTTCGACATCGGTGGTGATGGTGAGTTGCCCGCCCGGCTGCATCCCCTGCACGACGACGGGCGCCATGCCGGCGCGCGCGGCATAAATCGCGGCGGTCAGCCCAGCGGGGCCGGAGCCGATGATCAGCATCCGGGTTTCGTATGTGGTCGCCATAGCTTTGGTTTGAACTTTCAGGCTGCAAAATCGGGAAGCGTGGTGAACGAATGGCGTAGCGACTGTGACCAGGCGGCCGAAATCGCGTCAAACTGGTCATCACCGCTTTCGATCCGGCGGCGGGTGCGAAACTGAAATGTGTCGCGCGGCAACACCGCCAGATCGAGCGGCATCCCAACCGACAGGTTCGAACGCAGTGTCGAATCCATCGACACGATCGCCGCCTTGATCGCCTCGTCGAGCGGGGTGTCTGATTCAATCACCCGGTCCAAAATCGGCTTGCCATATTTATGCTCGCCGATTTGCAGGAACGGGGTGTCGCGCGTCGCCTCGATGAAATTGCCCGACGAATAGATCAGGAAGATCCGCGGACGACCGCCCTTGCGCTGTCCGGACAGGATGATCGACGCGCCCGCCGACACCCCGGCCTGGCTGATAGACTCGCCGTGGCTCTCCATCATGTCGCGCATCGCCGCGCCGACAATCTCGGCAGCCCGATAGAGCGTATCACAGCTCATGATCGTCTCGACATCATCGCCCAGAACGTAGCGATCCATCGATGACTGGATCCGCGTCAGCACCCCTTGGGTAATCGACAGATTGCCTGCGGTCATCATCGCCAGTGCGCGTTCCCCCGGTTCTTCCCACGTGTACATCTTGCGAAACCGCGAGATATTATCGACCCCCGCGTTGGTGCGCGTGTCGGACAGCATGACCAGCCCCTGTTCGACATTGATGGCCACGCAATATGTCATCTTATCCGTCCCTGCCTGTTTCAAAATCCGCGACCCGTCTTTTGTGCGCTTGAAAGCGCTTATTGTTGCTGTTGCTGCATCTGCAGCATCGGTTCAGTTCCGCCATCCACTATCGCTTCGGATATGCGAACGTCCGCGATCACCCCCAAAGCGCCGCCACCCGTAGAATGGCCGCGAATCGGTGCCGCATCAAGCGCGTCAAACCCGGTAGTCAGACGCACATAGCGTTCGGTTGTACAAATGCCAGAGGATGGATCAAAAGCAACCCAGCCCATCCCTTCGATCCAACATTCCACCCAGGCATGCGTTTCATGCAAGTCGCCATGATCACCATCGGCGAGCAAATAGCCGCAGACATAGCGTGCAGGAATGCCATGCGCCCGCGCCGCCGCGATGAACAGATGCGCATGATCCTGACACACGCCAACCCCTGCCTTCAGGGCGTCAATCGCAGTCGTGCCGACGGTGGTGGAGCCTGTGACATAGGCCAGCCGTTCGTGCACAACGGCCATCAACGCGTGCAACCACGCGATCGTCGCATCCGTTGCGGGGGGAGACGGCATCAGGTCGCGCACCGCCTTGTCGCTACGCGTCGTGTCGGTCGGTCGCAGGAAGATTGCGGGGTTCGGTCGGACAGTGAGGCCGGTAACCAGTCCCGATTTGTCTTCTGCCTCGACAATCCCAGTCGCCAATATCGCAATTTCACCCGGATTGGCAGCCGCCGACCACAGCGCAATATTGTCGCCATGCCCAGTCCGCGCACTCGGAAACACCGGCTCATCGTTGATCGACACCGCCCAACTACGCACGACCTGACTCGCGTGCGGTTCGGGCCACAGCCGCAGCAACAGCAACAACCGCGCCGCACCGTTTGGAAAATGATAGGCTGTGCGGTGGTTGATAACCATGCTCAACCGCTGGGGGTTTGCATCAGAAATGATAGGCCTCCCCAATTTCGCGCGCGATACCATGCAATTCATCGAGCGATTCGGTTACAAACTCGTGCAACCCATATTGGAATATCGCCCCGTCGCCCATCCGCGCCAGCCGATCATCGAGCATTTCAACGCTGCGATGCACCGGCTGCGACAGGCCATGCGCATGCCCCAACCGGTTCAGATGATAGCGTATTTCCCCGATGCTATAGGCTAATGAGCGCGGAAAAATCCGGCTGGTCAGCAGAAAATCTGCGATGTGCCATGGCCGCACATTTTCGCGGTAGACATGGTAATAAGCGCGCATGCCCGACAGCGTTTGCAACAGCGCATTCCACCGAAAATGGTCCTTGTGCCCGCCCGCCCCATCGCCATCGGGCAGCAGCAACTGGTAATTGACATCGAGCAGCCGCAGCGTGATTTCGGCGCGCTCGATCGCGCTGCCGATGCTCAGGAAATCATGCCCTTCGTTGCGCAGCATGCTGGTCGACACCGCGCCGCGAAACCGGCCAACATAGGCGCGCACCCAATCGATCAGCGCGGGTAATTCGCGCACCGCCCTGTCGAGCGTGGTCCGTTCCAGCCGTCGCCAACCGTCGTTCAACGCCTCCCACATCTCGCTGGTCAGCGCGGTGCGGACCGCGCGGCCATTGGACCGCGCCCGCGCGAGCGACGCGCGGATCGACGATGGGTTATCGGGATCGAGCAGCAAAATCGCCACGGCATCGCTCTCGCTAACCTGCGTATCGGGCGCGGCGAGCGCGTCGCACCCTGTCACCCGCAGGACAGATCGCCAGCCCTCGCCGCCCGGCCCGTCGGGCAGCATCGCCAGCCGCTGCCCCATCATCAGCAAACGTCCGGCGGCGTCGGCGCGCTCGGTATAGCGCGCAAGCCAGTAAAGGCTGTCGGCGGTCCGGCTCAGCATGGCCGCGCCCCATCTTCGCCGCCGCTCATCGTTCGAGCACCCAGCTGTCTTTGACGCCGCCGCCCTGGCTCGAATTGACCACCAGCGATCCAGGCGTCAGCGCCACCCGGGTCAACCCGCCCGGAACCAGTCGTATGTCTTTACCGACCAGGCAATAGGGGCGGAAATCGACGTGCCGCCCGACCAGATCGACACTGCCCTTTGCATCTACAGCGCCCAAAGTCGGCGCGGTTGACAGATCGAGCGTCGGTTGCGCGATGAAATCTGCGGGGTTGGCGCGGATCCGCCGCGCATAGGCCTCGACCTCAGCCTTGGTCGATTTGGGACCGATCAGCATCCCATAGCCGCCCGAACCGTGGACTTCTTTGGCGACCAGTTCGTGCAGATGCTCGAGCACATAGGCGCGTTCATCGGCCAGCGCACAGCGCCACGTCTTGACGTTGGGTAATATCGCCTCTTCGCCCAGATAGAAACGGATCATCTCGGGGACGAACACGTAAATCGCCTTGTCGTCGGCGATCCCCGCGCCTGGTGCCGAGACGATCGTCACCTGCCCGCCGCGATAGGCGTGAAACAGGCCGGGCACGCCCAGCAGACTGTCGGGTTTGAATGCCAGCGGGTCGAGATAATCATCATCGATCCGCCGATAAATGACATCGACGCGGCGCGGCCCCACCGTGGTTTTCATCCACACCCCATCGGTATCGACAAACAGATCGGCCGATTCGACCAGTTCAACCCCCATCAAATCAGCCAGATAGCTATGTTCATAATAAGCGCTGTTATAGGGACCCGGCGTCAGCACCACCGCCATCGGTTCGCCCATGCACGCGGGCGGCGCGACCTCCTTCAGCGTCTCGAACAGCATCTGCGGATAGGTATCGACCGGACGCACCATCCCGCCCGCAAACAGGTGCGGGAACATCCGCTGCATGATCGAACGGTTTTCAAGCATGTAGGAGACCCCCGACGGGGTGCGGCAATTATCCTCGAGCACCGCGAAATCATTTTCCCCCATGCGGACAATGTCGATGCCGACGATGTGGCTATACACCCCGCCCGGCGGGTCAAACCCCAGCATTTGCGGGACAAAGGCGGCGTTGGAATAGATCAGGTCGGCGGAAATGATCCCCGCCTTGATGATTTCGCCGCGATGATAAATGTCACGGACAAAGGCATTGAGCGCGCGGGCGCGCTGGCGGATACCGCTCTCGAGCAACGCCCATTCGGCGGCAGAAAATACGCGCGGGATCAGGTCGAACGGAATCAGTCGTTCGGGGTCGCCGCCCTCGCCATAAACCGCAAAAGTGATGCCTATGCGGCGGAAAATCGCTTCGGCTTCCTCGCGCCGCTGCGCCAGATTATCAAGGCCCGTGGCCGCAATCCAGCGCGCGACCTCGGCATAGGCCGATCGCTCATCCCCCTTGTCGTCGCGCAGTTCGTCAAACGCCATATCTGCATATGACGCGCCATCGCCTCAATGTGCAAGGGGGCCGTAGCGCAAAAGCGCAGGATTTATCGGCTTGCTATGCTTCGGTTGAGCGGACGCGATGCCCATTGCGCGCGTTCGCTGGCGGGCATGCTGCGGACAAAACAGGCACCGCCTGCGCGCGCCACGCTGGCACAGGCCGCTGCCGCTTCGGCGCGGCTGTCAAAACCCGTAGCGTTCAGCCGATGGAAGGTGCGGCCACCGACGGTAGCCGATGTGGTCACGCCATCGCGGCTGGCAAGTGCACTGTGTCGCGCCGCCATGCGCGACCAATTTTCGCGCGCTATCGCCTGACTCTCATAAGCGCCGAGCTGGATCGCCCAGCCGCTGACCCGCACTGGCCCACGCGCCGCAGATGGCGCAGGCGCCGTCGCTGGTTGAGCCACAGCCGGCTGAGCGGCGGGCGAAACACGCGCCACACGCGCAGCACGCGCCGGGGCCGATGGGCGGGCCAATGGCGCGACCATCGCCACCATCGCGCGCAGTGGCTGAATGACGGGGTTGGAAACGAATACCAGCGCGCCGTCACTATTCGACGCCGCCGCTGGTGCAGCAACGGCAACCGGCTCAGGCAGCGGCGTTTCGGCTGCGCGCGGAACATCGCTGCGCGTTCCGGCATCTGCCAGCATCACTTCGACCATCGCGTCACTATTGCTTGGCGGTGGCGGTGCATAAGTCACCAGCGGTGCGGGGTCATCGACCATCGCCAGCCCTGGCGCGCGGCCACCGGCCAGCGCCAGCCGCACCGGCATGCCGGTATCGTCTGCGGGCGTCGTGCCGATCAGACCAGCCACGCGCACCGTCGGGCTGCCCGATTGCACCATCGCGGTCCATTGTTCGATGCGAGCACCGACAGCGGCCCCGCCCAAATCCTGTGCCGCGAGCAAGCGCGCCTCCAGCCAGCGGCCAGCCAGCGCATAGGATAGCGCCAGATTCTGGCGATCGCGCGCGGTCGATTCGCCCGAACGCACAACATCGGTCAGCACCATGGCACCGCGTTCGGCCTGCCCGGCCATCGCCAGTGCCAGCCCATAATCGGACGCTGGCAGCGTAGCCGCATTAGCATCAATCAGCGCGAGCGCTTCGCCAGTGCGATTGAGCGCAATCATGGCCAGCGAATGGCCGATAACCGTGCGCGCATCGCTTGCACCCAGCTGGCGCGCAGCGTCAAAACTCGCCTCGGCCGAGATGAAGCGGCCAGCCGCCAGATAGGCCTGACCCAGCAACGCGCGGTGCCCGGCATCATTGGGATTCATCGCCACCGCTTCTTCGGCATAGCCGACGGCGCGGTCTGCGCGTCCGCGCTGAAGCATCTGCACAGCGCGTGCCGCGCTATTGCTGGCGCGGGCGGGGTTCACGCGTGGCTGCTCGCCATCGCTGGCGTTCAGTGTCGCCGTGGGGATACCGAGACCGACCGAGGCGATAACGCCCGATGCGGTGAGTTTGAGCCAGGCAGTGCGGGTCATGGTATTGATTCCCTGTTATTTAACTAATTCAGTTATTTGCAGCCAATTTAGTAGATGGTAACTGCGCAGCGAAGGCGGCGATTTCGGGCTGGTCAGCCAGATAGTCATCGACCAGCGCGACCAATATCTGCTGCGTCGACTGGTTGTGCGCTGCGCTCGCCAGCCGCAGCCGCAAATGGCGCCCCGGGTCGAGCCGCAGCGTGAACGCAAAATTGCCGCGCGATCCGGCGCGTGCGCGTGGAGCCGCGCTCTTGACTGGCATGCGCGTCGGCATTTCCGGCATGGCGACGACCGTTTCCGACACGGTAGGCGCAGGCACAGGCACAGCGATTGCCGATGCGGCGGGAGTCGGCACAGCAGCGGTCGGCGTAACGGGGGCCGGCACAGCGGGGCTGAGCGCCTGCTCTATCGCCTGTTGTTGCAGACGCACTTCGGGGACGTCTTGATTGTCCATAGGCGATCGCGTGTTCGCGCTCTCGATGGCTGCGCATAATTTGTCCTGGAGCGATGGTGCCATCGGCGACAGCCCGCGCGAAGCGGCAAGGCCGACATCGTGCGCATTGTCCTGCGGATCAGCATCATAGCCCATATCGTTCCAGCCAAGGTCGTCATGACCTTCATGCTGTTCGTGGTGGTGCGGATCGGGCAATTGTGCCTGGCGGCGCATCGCGGGGCGCGCGGTGCCCTTGTTCGCCAGCAAGCCAGCGGAGAGCGAGGCGAAGGGTTTGGGTTCAGCCATGGCCATGCCCCCCTCAGCCGTTCACGCGGCGGCCAAAGCCCCCGCCGATGGGACGGATAGCACCGGCCATTGCCGCCTGATGCTGCATCGCCGGGGCGCTAAACACCGTGCGGCGGAAATTTTTTTCCAGCCGATCCGACAGATAGGCCCACAGGCTTTCGATTTCCTGCGCGCTGCGCCCGCCGGGGTCGCATTCCATCACCGTGCGCCCGTCGATCATCGACGCGGCATAATCGGTGCGGTGGTGCAATGTGATGGGGGCAACGGTGCCGTGCTGTGACAGCGCGATCGCGGCTTCGCTAGTAATCTTGGCCTTGGGCGTTGCGCCGTTGACGACAAAGATCAGCGGCTTGCCAGCGCGGTCGCACAAATCAACGGTTGCGCCCACGGCGCGCAAATCATGCGGGCTGGGGCGGGTTGGCACGATGATCAGCTCGGCCACCGAAATCACGCTCTGGATCGCCATGGTGATCGCGGGCGGGGTGTCGATAACCGCCAGTTTGAAGCCTTGCTGGCGCAAAATCTCCAGGTCGGCGGAAAGCCGCGCCACCGTGGTCTGCGCAAATGCGGGATATTCGCTGTCGCGCTCGTTCCACCAATCGGCCAGGCTTCCTTGCGGGTCGATGTCGATCAGCACGACCGGGCCAGCGCCCGCAATCTGGGCCTGGACAGCCAAATGGCCGGACAGGGTGGTCTTTCCCGATCCGCCTTTTTGTGAGGCACATGCTAATACGCGCAAAACCCAGTCCCCTTACGAACACCGCGCGAAAAATACGCAGTCAGGCACCCTATTTTTCACTTCAGCCCTAAAATCTGGTTAACAAATTGTCGTTTTGTGTATGATTTTCGCACTTTGATGCGAAATGCTTGCTAACGGGGAGTTCACCATTAGGCTGTATGCATCGCCCGACCATTTCGGAGCCTGTTATGACCATCCGTCCCTGCACACTGTCGCGCATTGCCGCGCTCGTCCTCAGCACCGCCGCGCTCGCCATCACATCCACCACCGCGCTGGCCGATGTCCGTGCGGGCGTTACCGCATGGGAAGCCGGCGATTATACCCGCGCCATCGCCGAATGGCGCCCGCTTGCGGTGGCAGGCGATGCCGATGCGCAATTCAACCTGGGCCAGGCGTATAAGCTGGGGCGCGGGGTGGCGCAGGATCTGCCGCAGGCCGCCGAATGGTTCCGCCAGGCCGCCGCACAGGGGCATTTGCAGGGCGAAGATAACCTTGGCCTCGTGCTCTACGAACTCGCGCGCAAGGACGAGGCGCTGCCGTGGCTTGAGCGTTCGGCGTCGCGGGGCGAACCGCGCGCGCAATATGTCCTCGCCGCCGAACTGTTCAACGGCGAGCGGATCTCGCGCGATTGGCCGCGCGCCTATGCGTTGATGAAACGCGCCAGCGACGCGGGGCTGCAACGCGCCTCGGCCGCGCTGGTCCAGATGGATCAGCATATCCCGCTCGAACAGCGCCAAGCGGGGCTGCAGCTGGCGCAAGCGATGGAACGGAGCGAGGGGCAGGCGCGGGTTGAGGCGATGACCGCCGCTGCGCCGCGCGCGCCAGCACGCGCCCCAACACGCGCTACGCCGCCTTCACCGGTCCGCCCCGCTGCGCTGCCGCCATCCGCCCCGGGGGTCAGCTACACCCCGCCGCCGATCGGTTCGGACCCCGCATCGCCGCCGGTCTATACGCCCTATCCCAGCCCGCCGCCGGTCGCGACTCCAGCATCGGTTCGCCCAGCGGCCAGCGCTCCGCCGCGCCCTGCCGCCACCACAGCTCCAGTGGCAGCAGCGGGCGCATGGCGCGTGCAATTGGGGGCGTTTTCGGCACGCGCCAGCGCAGTTGCGCTATGGTCGCGGCTTGCTTCGCGGATGAACGGCGCGCAGCCCAGCTATATCGCGGCGGGCACCATCGTCCGGCTCCAGGCCGGCCCCTACGCCAGCCGCGCGGCGGCGGAGCGCGTGTGCGCGAGCCTCCGCCCGCAACCGTGCATCCCTGTGGGGCGGTAGGTCATTCAGGCAAATTGAACCGTATCGTCTGACTGGCCCCTCCGCACCCCAAATTGCCATCGGGGCGAAATGTTTGTGTGAAACGCGCGTCCTCGATAATACCGACCGATGCGTGGCGAAAAACCAGCGGCGGATAGACGATAACCGCCCTGCGGTTGGCCGTGCGGCCATCCCCACGAATATCGAACTCGACCCGTGCCCACCCCTCAAAACCCCACCTTTGGGCTTCCAACGGATAATCGCTGCTCGATGCGCCGCTGCGCTGCATGGACGGGCGGGCATCGACCAGCGCGCATTGTTGCGCCTCCAGCCCGGTTTGCGCATAGCTGGCGCGCGCGGCTTCAACCTGCCCTGCGGCGGCCTGAAGGTTGGCAAGGCGAACCAGCGCCGCGACCTTTAACGGATCTGTTGCGGGCAGGCGTGTGTCATTGGCAATCGCGCTCAGCAATTCCACCCTTTCGCCTACATCGACCCTCTCAGCTAGGCTGAGCTTGAGAACCGCAGAGGATAACGCATCCGCTTCAACATCATTCCGTGCCAATAATCGGCGTAAACCTCTAAGATAGTCATGATCGCGCGGGCTGTCTGCAACAGCGGCAAGCAACCTTGTCTCGATAGCCACTCTGGCCGCAACAGGCGCGCTGAGTGTCTCAAGGATCGACAATGCTTCGGTCAATGTCGCGACTTTTTTCACCTCATCGGTCAACGGATTGTCAGCGATAGCCATCAGCGGGGCGAGTACATCTGCACCGCGTCCCGCCGCACGCCGACTCTCTAATTCCGTGTTTGCAGCAGCAAGGATGGCGGTCGGATTCCCTGTCGTGTCAAAAGGGCGCGCCGACTGGCCAGCCAGCCAGCGGTCGAGCTCGGCGTTGATAATTGCATAGACATCGAGTCCCTGCGAGGCGGTGCTGCATCGCAGCTCAACCCGTGTAACGGCACGCAACAACGGCTCGATGCCTGCCACATCCTCGTGCCGCCATGACCAGTTGCGCACCGCCTCGGCAAAGGCAGCGGCACCGACATCGCTGGGCCGCGACAGATAGACCGTCGTGGCATAAGCAACTGCGCCGTTCAGCCCAATGCCAAACTCGACAATCGCCATATCGTCGGGCTGTAATCCCGTTTCGGAGCCACAGGGCGGCGGTGCAATCGACCCGCCACCACCAAAGGGTGACGCCCCTAGCTGCCCGGCACCCGTAAACGCCAGATAGCGCTGTGCCTGGGTGGGATTACCCAGCAAAATGGCCGAAATGGCGAGGTCCGAACGGGTCGCAATATCCGATGCATTCACGCTTCTGTCCAGCCCGCCCTGCTCACCGAGCGCGCGCAGCAACGCGCTATTCGCTGCACCATGGTTGCCCTGATTCAGCAGGATACGCGCGCGCACCGTGCGCACTGCTGCGGTATTCCGGCGACCCTCTTGTCCCGCTTGCCCTGCTTGCGCCGCTTGTGCGACGAGTGCCAGCGCCTCATCCGCACGGGCCAAGGCTTCGCTTTGATCTTCGAAAACACCCGACCGAGCAAACCAGATGAGCGGGTCGCGCCGTGTTTCGGCGGTCGCAAGCGGCAGAGCAGCGGAAAACTCGCTGCGCGCGGCGGCATAGTTGGTTTGGGTATAGCGTATCCGTCCCAACGCCATGCGAGCGAAATATATGTCACCGCGCGATACCTCGCTGGCGCTATCCAGATGGGCGAGCGCCCAAACCAGCGGCGCTTCGGCTTCGGCGCGATTACCTGTGGTCTCCAGGCATCGCCCTTTTCGCGCGCGCACGGTCGCCATGACAAAGACGTTTCGGGTTTCGGAAATCCTTGCCTCAAGCGCACTATATCCTGTGATCGCTTCCGCGCAGCGCCCAGCCTCAAGATGCGCGTTGGCCGCATCAAACATCTGTTGAACCGAAGGGCGGGCGGGCGGTGTCTGTGGATTGGAGGCCGCAACAGGTGACGTTGGGCTGGGCGTGGATACCGATGGGGGAGCGTCCTGTATTGCGGCTTGCAACAGCATCACGGCAAGAATCATGTTCGCTCTCCAAAAATAACGGGCTATGGATGTGCGATGTGGAACCATAATACAATATGGCGTCCAGCCTTGATGACGCTGCTTTGCCTTGCCACCGCCGCTTCGGCCGCGCCGCCGCCATCGTCGATCCTGCTGTTCTGGGCGTCATGGTGCGCGCCGTGCCGCGCCGAAGTCTCGGATATTGCGGCGCTAGAGCAAGCCGCCGCGCCAATGCGCGTGCTGGTGGTGCCCATCGAACGCAGCCGAGCTTCGCGGACATTGCTACGCGGCTTGCCCGAGCGCAGTCTCTTCCTGCCCCCCGAAGGCGGCTTGGCGCTGATGCAACAACTCACCAACCGCTCCGCTTCGCTCCCCGTCGCTGTGGCAATCAATGGACAAGGACTGGTGTGCGTGATCCAGCGCCATAGGTTGACCCGCGCCGATGCCGAAAACTGGGCGCGGCTCTGTGGGGGCTAACCCATCGCCCAATCCCCACGCGCGATCCCTTGCGCCCACAGCAATGTGGTGAGGTCACCATAGCGGATGGCGGCATCGGCGGCAGCAACTGCGCGCGGGTGGCCATGGTAGGCCACGCCCAACCCCGCAGCCTGTAACATAGGTATATCATTCGCCCCGTCGCCTATTGCCAGCGCTTGAGTAACCTCAATACCCAGCGCCGCGCATTCGGCCCGCAGCGTCGCCAATTTGGTGTTGCTATCAACGATCGGCTCCAGCACACGTCCGGTCAGCACGCCGTCAGCAATTTCCAGCACATTGGCGATCGCCATATCAAACCCGATCTGGGCGGCCACAGGCTCTGCAAAGCGCGTAAAGCCGCCCGACACCAGCACGGTGCGCACGCCTCGCGCCTTCATCGTTTGAATCAGCGTTCGTGCGCCCGCCATCGGCCGCACCCGCTCATTGAGGCATTGCTCGATCACTCGCTCGTCCAGCCCCGCGAGGCACGCCACCCGTTCGGCCAGCGCCGCCGCAAAATCCAGCTCGCCGCGCATCGCGCGCGCGGTGATCGCCGCGATTTGCGGCTTGATACCGGCATAATCGGCGAGTTCGTCGATGCACTCGACCGTGATCATCGTCGAATCCATGTCGGCGATCAGCAGGCGCTTGGTGCGGTGCGCCGCGACCTGCACGATCACATCGGCGTGCGGCAACGCGCTTTCCAGCACGCTGCGCGCCGCCGCAGGCTCCATCGCTGTCGATATGTCGCAGGCAACGCCATCGCGCACCGCCCCCGCGAACCCACGCACCGCATCGCACGCGGCGGAAATATCTCCCGCACTTAGTTCGTCTGGTGCTACGAGCGTGGCGATGAACGACATATCTTCTCCCAAAGTCGCGCTTATTGCCGGACCGACCGCCAGCGGCAAGAGCGGACTTGCGATGGCGCTCGCGCGCGCGCTGATGGCTGCGGGCCGCGGCGCGGTCATCATCAACGCCGACGCATCCCAAGTCTATGCCGACATCCCCATCCTCTCCGCCGCGCCAAGCGAGGCCGAACGCGCATCGGTGCCCCACGCGCTGGTCGGGCATATCGACGCCGCCGACAGCTATAACGCCGCGCGCTGGGCAGCCGAGGCCAAGGCTGCGATTGCGGAAGCGGTGGCGGCGGGCGTCACCTCCATCTTGTGTGGCGGCAGCGGGCTGTATGTGCAGACATTGCTCGACGGCATAGCGCCGATACCCGACATCGCCCCTTCCGTGCGCAGGCGGGTGCGCGCGATGGGCGTAGCACAGGCGCATGCCGCACTAGAGCGCCACGACCCCGCCGCCGCAGCGCGAATTGCGCCGGGCGACACGACGCGCATTCACCGCGCGCTCGAAGTGGTGGAGAGCAGCGGCCGGACGCTCAGCCACTGGCAAACGACAAAGACGGGCGGGATTGGCGGTTCTATCACGCTCGCCCCCATGGTCCTGTTGCCGCCGCGTGCGTGGCTTCATGCGCGGATAGCGGCGCGGTTCGACGCGATGCTTAGCGTGGGCGCGCTGGACGAGGTGGCGGCGCTCATGGCGCGCAGCCTTGACCCATCGCTCCCGGCGATGCGCGCCATCGGGGTGCGCGACCTTGCGGCGTATTTGCGCGGTGAGACTGCGCTGGATGACGCTGTCAGGCGCGCGCATGCGGCCTCGCGGCAATACGCCAAGCGGCAACATACGTGGCTGCGCGGGCAGGTTCCCAACGACTGGCCACGGCATGAATTGGAATTAAATGATATTGAAATTAGTAAATTAGCAATTATATTACGTAATAGACTGTTGACATATTAGATTATACTATCTATCGACCCGCCCGTCACCCCGCGCTATCGGGTAGGCACAGCACCAAGTGAATGACACACACTGCCCATATTTTGCCATCGAACAGGACCATGACAGCCCCCTTCCCCGCCCCGCAAACCGCCGCACCCGATGCACCCCCGATCCCGCGCGAACTATGCGGTGCGGACATCATCGTACAGGCGCTGGTCGATCTGGGCGTCGATACGGTGTTCGGTTATCCCGGCGGCGCGGTGCTGCCCATCTATGATGCCTTGTATAACCACCCGACTATCCGCCACATCCTGGTGCGGCACGAACAGGGCGCGACCCATGCGGCCGAAGGCTATGCCCGCAGCACCGGCAAGCCCGGCGTCGTGCTCGTCACCTCCGGCCCCGGCGCGACCAACGCGGTGACCGGCATCACCGACGCACTGATGGACTCGATCCCGATGGTGGTCATCACCGGACAGGTGCCGACAACGCTGATTGGCAGCGATGCGTTTCAGGAATGCGACACCGTCGGCATCACCCGTCATTGCACCAAACATAATTACCTGGTCATGGACCCGGCGCGGCTCGGCCCTGTAATCCACGAAGCATTCTATATCGCCACGCATGGCCGCCCCGGCCCGGTGGTGATCGACATCCCCAAGGATGTTCAGGTGGCTTTGGGTGAATACACGGTCCCCGCTGGGATTGAGCATCGCAGCTATCGCCCGCAGGTCGAGCCAGATGCGGGCGCGATTGCCGAGGCGGTGGCGATGATCGCGGCGGCGCGGCAGCCGATATTCTACACCGGCGGTGGCATCATCAATGCCGGACCAGAAGCGAGTGAAGCCTTGCGCACCCTGGTAGCGCTGACCGGCGCGCCCGTCACGTCGACGCTGATGGGGCTGGGCGCCTTTCCTGCATCCGACGACAAATGGCTCGGCATGCTGGGGATGCACGGCACCTATGAGGCCAATTTTGCAATGAACCGCGCCGACCTCATCATTGCAGTCGGGGCGCGTTTTGACGACCGCGTCACCGGACGGCTCGATGCTTTCGCGCCCAACGCCAAGAAAATCCATATCGACATCGATCGTGGTTCGATCAACAAGATCGTCCCCATCGACCTTGCGATTGTTGGCGATGCGCAGGCCGCACTCGCTGCGCTGGTCGATGAATGGAAAGCGCGTGGTCACAAGGCCCGCGACCTTGGCGAATGGTGGCGGCGGATTGATGGCTGGCGCGCCGCGCGCTGTCTCGACTTTCCTGAGAACACCGCAGGCGACGCCGAAATCATGCCGCAACGCGCGATTCTGGCGCTGTTCGATGCGACGCGCGGACGCGACCCGATCATCACCACCGAGGTTGGCCAGCACCAGATGTGGGCGGCACAACATTTCGGCTTTGATGCCCCCAACCGCTGGCTGACCAGCGGTGGCCTTGGCACGATGGGCTATGGCTTTCCCGCCGCCATTGGCGCGCAAATCGCGCATCCGGACGCGCTGGTCATCTGTATCGCGGGCGAAGCAAGCGTCCAGATGAACATTCAGGAAATGGCGACCGCAAGCCAACACCGCCTGCCGGTCAAACTGTTCATCATGAACAATGAATATATGGGGATGGTCCGCCAATGGCAGGAACTGACCTATGAAAGCCGCTATTCGAACAGCTATTCCGAAAGCCTGCCCGATTTCGTCAAGCTGGGTGAAGCCTATGGCTGGACCGGGATGCGCGTCGACACGCTGGGTGAATTGGCGGGCGCGATTGCCCGCATGATCGACACCCCCGGCCCCGTCATCGTCGATTGCCGCATCGCCAAGCTCGCCAATTGCCTGCCGATGATCCCATCGGGTGCGGCGCACACCGAGATGCTGTTGCAAGCGACCGAGGTGACGGGCACAATGGACGATGAAGCAAAGGCGCTGGTATGAAAATCAAAACCAAGGCGAGCGAACGCCACGTCCTCGCGGTCACCGTCGATAATGAGGCGGGGATCCTCGCCAAAATCACCGGGCTGTTTTCGGCGCGCGGTTACAATATCGAGAGCCTGACGGTGGCGGACATCAGCGCCGATCATGCACTGTCGCGGATCACCATCGTTACCTCTGGCCCGCCAGAGGTTATCGACCAGATCATCGCCCAGCTCGACCGACTAGTGCCAGTGCACAGCGTCACCGACCTGACCGAAAGCGGCGCCCATGTCGAGCGCGAACTGGCACTGGTCAAGGTCGCGGGCACCGGCGAAAAGCGCATCGAGGCGCTGCGCCTCGCCGATGTGTTCCGCGCAAAGGTGGTCGACACCACGCTGTCGAGCTTTATCTTCGAGATAACGGGAACCAGCGACAAGGTGGACAGTTTTGTCACCTTGATGCGCGAATGCGGCCTGGTCGAGGTTGGCCGCACCGGGGTTGTCGCCATCGCGCGCGGGGCGGAGGGGGCGTGATGCTTACGTTTTTAACCATGATAGCAATGATTTCGAATGCCCCCATTTCTGATAATGAAGACGCAGGCGAATCGATCCATGCAGATATGTTGAGTCAGGCATATCAAGAGTGCTCGAGCAAAGCTGCTCCGCGTGCTATCGATGCCGAACAAGGTGATTGCACTCGAGCAGAAATAGCCCGCGCCGATATCGAACTCAATCGTTTGTGGGCTCAGGTGTTGTCGGCGGCCGAAGGGCGAAACAGCGAGACAGGAAGAGCGCTGCTCGAAGAACAACGGGCATGGATAGCCTATAAATCAGCTAATTGCCGTCACTATTATATATCATCGGCGGGCACCATGGAGACCCAGTTATTTGGCCCATGGTGCGAGTTGATAACAATTGAAGATCGCATCAAATATCTCGAAGGGGTGCTGGTGGAGTTTAGCAACTCGATCGACCAATAACTAATATCTCACTTCGTCATTCCCGCGCAGGCGGGAATCCGGCAGACCACCATGAAACATGGTGTCAACAGAAGATGGGTCCCCGCCTTCGCGGGGATGACGATCAAACTAGGACGAAAGACAGACCATGCAAGTATATTACGACAAAGACACTGACCAAGCGCTGATCAAGGGCAAGAAGATTGCAATCATCGGCTATGGCAGCCAGGGCCACGCCCATGCGCAGAACCTGCGCGACAGCGGCGTCGCCGAGGTCGCGATTGCGCTGCGTCCCGGATCGGCCACGGCGGCAAAGGCCGAGGCTGCTGGCTTTGCCGTGATGAGCAATGCCGACGCGGCGGCATGGGCCGATGTCATCATGGTGCTCGCCCCCGACGAGCATCAGGCGCGGATTTACGCCGACGAGCTTGGCCCGAACATGAAAGCGGGCGCGGCGCTGGCGTTCGCGCACGGGCTCAACATCCACTTCGGCCTGATCGAACCACGCGCCGACATCGACATTTTCATGGTCGCGCCCAAGGGGCCGGGCCACACGGTGCGCAGCGAATATCAACGCGGCGGCGGCGTGCCGTGCCTGATCGCGGTGGCGCAGGAGGCATCGGGCACCGCAGCGGGCGGCAATGGCTATGCCAAATCGCTGGCGCTATCCTATGCCTCGGCGGTCGGTGGCGGGCGCAGTGGGATCATCGAAACCAATTTCCGCGAGGAATGCGAAACCGACCTGTTCGGCGAGCAAGCAGTACTGTGCGGCGGCGTCACCAACCTCGTCATGGCCGGCTTTGAAACGCTGGTCGAGGCGGGCTACGCGCCCGAAATGGCCTATTTCGAATGTCTGCACGAGGTCAAGCTGATCGTCGATCTGATGTATGAGGGCGGTATCGCCAACATGCGCTATTCGATCAGCAATACCGCCGAATATGGCGATTACCACACCGGCCCGCGGATCATCACGGCGGAGACCAAGGCCGAGATGAAGCGCGTCCTCGACGACATCCAGTCGGGGCGCTTTGTCCAACGCTTCATGCTCGACAATGCGGTTGGCAATCCCGAGATGAAGGCCGCGCGCAAACGCCAGGCAGGGCACCCGATCGAACAGGTCGGTGCCAAACTGCGCGAAATGATGCCGTGGATCGGCAAGAACAAGCTGGTTGACAAAGCGGTGAATTGAGCTGCGATTGAGCGGAGCACGCCTATCGGGCGCGTTCGCCATTCCGCCGCGCCTGTTTGCGTTCGCACCCCGCGTGGCACGCCCCCTTGCAACAGCTATGGTCCATCGGCATCGGCGGCGCACCGCCAAACGGGATGGTGAGCGTCACCCCCGGAAGCCCGCATAGTGCAATGCTCAGCGCGTTGACCGCGACCGGCGCGCTTGGCATCGCCAACGCAAAGGCACCGATGAACGACGGCCAGCTACGGCTCATGATTGCTCCCCCGCAGTCGCGCTGTCCGCAGCCGCGCCCGCTTCATCCTCATCCTCGTCGATCAATATGCGCAGCGCCGCACCGTCGAGGTCGTCAAACTGCCCGCTGCGCAGCGCCCATTGAAACGCAAACAGGCCAAGCAAGCCAAGCCCCAGCGCAACCGGAATGAGCAGCGTCAGCCCAGTCATCGCGCTACCCCGCTCGTGGCCCGTATCAGGCGCAAACTATTGCCAACAACGATCAGCGACGACAGCGACATCGCCACAGCGGCAATCAGCGGGGTCGCCAGCCCCGCTATCGCCAGCGGCACCGCGATGATGTTATAGCCGATGGCCAACGCCATATTCTGTTTCACCACCCGCATGGTCCGCCGCGCCGCCATCACCGCGCGCGGCACGCTGAGCAAGCTGTCGCCCATGAACACGAGATCGGCGGCCTGTTGCCCGACATCGCTGGCAGATGACGGAGCCATCGAGACATGCGCCGCCGCCAGCGCCGGACCGTCGTTCAGCCCGTCACCGACCATCAGCACCCTGTCCCCGGCTGCGGACATATTCTGGATAAGCGCCAATTTTTCCTCTGGCCGCGCCGCCGAAACAGCGGTGATGGCCAAGGCGCGCGCAATCGGCGCAACCCCCGCTTCGTTATCGCCAGACAGCAGCATCGACTCCATGCCCATCTGGCGCAGCCGCGCAAGCGCAGCCGCCGCATCGGGCCGCAGCACGTCGGCCATGGCAATCAGGGTCGGCGGTTCATTACCGATAGTCAGGGCGACCGCCGTGCCGCCATCGCTTGACCCGCTAGGCCGACCCAAGCGGACCGTAGCCGCGCCATCGTGGCCGCACATTCCCTGCCCAGCGACTTCTGAAATATCGTGCAGCGTCGCTGGAGCGACACCCATGGCGCGCAAAGCCGCCGCCAACCCTCTGCTCAACGGATGGGCGCTCGCTTGCGCCAGCGCTAAGGCAAGCGATTGCTGACGGCGATCCAGTCTGTCGATAGCAATCGGCACCATCCGCCCCAGCGTCACCGTCCCCGTCTTGTCAAAAACCACGCGCGACGCGCTCGCCAACCGTTCCAGCGCGCTGCCGTCCTTGACCAGCACACCGGCGCGCATCAACGCGCCCGACGCCACGACCTGCGCCACCGGAACCGCCAGCCCCAGCGCGCATGGGCAGGTGATAATCAGCACCGCTATCGCGATCAGCAGCGATTGATGGACCCCCGCACCCGCGATCATCCAGCCGATAAAGCTGGCCGCCGCCAGTGTGTGGACGGCAGGCGCATAGAGCTTTGCTGCACGGTCGGCGATGCGGACATAGCGGGACCGATGCTGCCCGGCATCCTGCATCGCGCGGGCTAGACCGGCAATCGCGCGGTCTTCGCCCACACGGTTCGCGACAATGATGATTGGTCCGTCGAGGTTGAGCATCCCGGCCAGAAGTTCATCGCCGACCGCCATCGTGACTGGCACCGCCTCGCCCGTCATCATCGAACGGTCGATGCGGCACGCGCCCGATTCCAGTATGCCGTCAGCGGCTATCCGCTCGCCCGCCGCGACCAGCATGCGCGCGCCGGGCTGTATTTCCTCCGCGCGAACCCAGTGACCAATCCCAGCCGCGTCGATCACGTTTGCACCGCTTGCGCTTGCCTGCATCAACGCCAACGCGCCCTGCCTTGCGCGCCCGCGCATCATCGCGTCGAGCACGCGCCCGCCGAGCAAAAAGAACAGCAGCATCACCGCGCCATCGAACCACGCATGTTCGCCGCCCGTTACGGTTTCATATAGCGACATCGCCGTCGCCAGGCTCACCCCGATTGAAATCGGCACGTCCATATTGGTGCGGCCATGGCGCAGCGCGCGCCACGCCGAGCCGAAAAACGGCCGCCCCGACCAGATGACGGTGGGGATGGCGATGGCCGCCGACAGCCAGTGAAACATCGCGCGGTTGCCGCCCGCCGCGCCCGACCATACCGACACCGACAACAGCATGATGTTCATCGCAGCGAAGGCGGCAACCCCCAACGCGCTGAGCAATCGGCGCTGCTCGGCGCTGTCATCGACGATAGTGAGCGGCGTGACCAGCACATGCGCGTCAAAGCCAAGCGCGCTGAGCGCATCGACGATAGCAGGCGGTTCGAGGTCTGGTCTATGCACCAGCCGCACCTGCTTGGCGGTAAAATCGACCCGCGCCGATACCACGCCATCCAGCACGGCGAGACCGCTTTCGATCTTGGCGATACAGCCCGCACAGCGCATCCCCGGCACCGCCAGCCGTGTCTCGCCGCATGCGGCGCTTTCGCCTGGTGGCGGGAACGGCGCGGTCACGGCAGACCCTGCACTATGCGATAGCGCGCAGCGCCTTGCCGCGCCTCTACTCTCAATTGCCAGCGGCCAGCGGGAAGCGGCGCATCCGAAACAAAACGGCCATCGACAAAAGTAAAGGCCAGTCGCCTGTCCGCAGCGCGCCCCAACGGATGGCTGGCTATGGCAGAGACGACCACCCCGCGCAGGGCGGCTCCGTCGCGCCCCAGCGTCAAAACCTCTATGCGGTTATCGGGCCGCCGCGTGGCTGTGACCGCCCACCCCAGCGCCGATTGCTCGCGCGCAGCGGCCAACCATGCGTTGTAATGCTGACTGGCGACATAGCTGTTGTCCACCACCGTTCCGCCAAAAGTGCCAATCGCTAGGCGCGCCATCAACAGATTGACCGCAATGACGATGCCAAAAAAAGCGACGAACCAAATGGCAACCCGCCGACCAGTGATGGGGTGTCGCTGTGCCATCTTTATTCTTCGGGCCGATTAAAGGTGAGCGCATGGCTGTCGCTGCCGCCCTCGTCGTCCAGCGCGCGGGTGGTCATCGCAAAATCGGTCCGTTCTTCGCCGCCATAAGGCGCGACCACGAACACAGTCAGCCGCTGCACAGCGTCGGGGGCGACGGTGGTGGTAAAGCTTTGCGCCGCTGTATCGGCGCTGCCATCGCTACGCCACATCCGTGCACCCGCCAGGCCGACCAGCGTCACCTCCATGCGGCGCGGGCGCCCCTCCATATTGCGCAGGCGAACGGTATAGCTGTTGCGCACATCGCCGTTCGACAATTGCACGAACACGGGGTTGCGTTCCTGGCTAGCACTGATGTCGATGCGCGTGCGATTGCCGAGCGTGAACAGCAGCGCCGCGCCAATCGACACCCACACGCCAAAATAGATCAGCGTCCGCATGCGCAGCAAGGTTTTAAGCACCGGAGTCGGCGGCTGCCCTGCCTTTTCCGCCTCGGCGTCGGTGAGCGTTGCATAGTCGATCAGCCCGCGCGGGCGGCCGACCTGCGCCATCACCGCGTCGCACGCATCGATGCACAGCGCGCAGGTGATACAGCCGATCTGCGGCCCTTCGCGGATATCGATGCCGGTCGGGCAAACCGCGACGCATTGGTTGCAGTCGATGCAGTCGCCAAACGCGCCGGGATGCGCTTCGGCTTTTTTGACGCTGCCACGCTGTTCGCCGCGCCAATCCTTATAGGTGACGGTCAGCGATTGTTCGTCGAGCATCGCCGTCTGGATACGCGGCCACGGGCACATATAGATGCACACTTGCTCACGCATGAACCCGCCAAAGATGAAGGTCGTCATCGTCAGCACAAACACCGTCGCATAGGCCACCGATGCCGCTGTTCCACTCCAGAATTGGACGGTCAGCGTTGGCGCATCGGCAAAATACATGATCCACGCACCGCCGGTCCAAAAACTGATGGCGAGGTAGATCGACCATTTCAGTGTGCGCCGGGCAATTTTTGATGCGCTCCACGGTGCGTTGTTGAGGCGGATCTGCGCATTGCGGTCGCCATCGATAAAGCGGTCAACATGCTGGAACAGATCGGTCCACACCGTTTGCGGACAGCTATAGCCGCACCATGCGCGCCCCACCGCCGAGGTGAGCAGGAACAGCCCGACCCCCGCCATGATGAGCAGGCCCGCGACATAATAAAACTCTTGCGGCCAAATCTCGATCCCGAACATATAGAAACGCCGGTGCGCCAGATCGATTAACACGGCTTGATGCGGGGCATAGGGGCCACGGTCCCAGCGCAGCCACGGCGTCGCATAATAGATCGCCAGCGTCACCGCCATGATCGCCCATTTCAAACGGCGAAAGGGGCCCTTCACCGATTTGGGAAAGACCCCCTTGCGCTTTTCATAGGCACCGAGGGGGCTGTCGGTGATGTCGATATTTTGGGACATGGTAAGGGGTATTTTACTCCGCCGCTGGGGTTGCGGCAACGGGCGAGGTTGCTGGCGGTGTCGCGCTCGATTCACCCCCACCCAGCGAATAGACATAGGCGGTCAGCATCTTGATCGTCATTTCGTCAAGGCGCGCACCCCAGCGTGGCATCACCCCCGCCCGTGCATTGGTGACGCTAGTGGTCAGCGCCTCGCGGCTGCCACCATAAAGCCAGATATGGTCATTGAGCTGTGGCGCGCCCAGCGCCCGGTTGCCCTCACCGCTCGCGCCATGACAGACGGTGCAGTTGGCGGTAAACAGTGTCGACCCACGCACCGATGCCGCACTGCGTGGTTCCATGCCGGCATTCGCCCGAACAAAGCTGACCACATCGGCGACGCTACGCGCATCCAATATGCCGTCGCGGCCAAAGGCGGGCATCACGCTCATCCGTGTCAGATCATGGTCGGGGTTGCGCGCGCCATGCGTGATGGTGAAGTTGATCGACGCCATGTCGCCGCCCCACAGCCAATCATCATCGCGCAGGTTGGGATAACCAGCCGATCCGCTCGCGCCCGTGCCGTGACACTGGATACAGTTTGAGCGGAACGCCGCGCCGCCGCCGGCAATCGCAAATTGCATCAGTTCGGTATTGGCGGGCAATTGATCGAGCGGGGTAGCCGCAAGTTGCCGCAGCATCGGTGCACGGCGCGCGTTTTCGGCCGCCATCTCTTGGTCAAGTTGCCCACGGCTGGTCCACCCCGTCGTGCCCGGCGTCGCGCCATTAAGGCCGGGCCAAGCCGGATAAAGCACAGTATAGCCAATCGCAAAAGCGATACAGGCATAGAATGTCCACAGCCACCAGCGCGGCAGGGGTGTATTGAGTTCCTCGATCCCATCCCATTCGTGGCCAACGGTAGCCGTGCCGGTGGGCTCGTCGATGCGCGAACGATCAGCCATGTGCTTCATCCCCGTTAGAATCTTCGTCAAAAATCATGGTGGCAGCGCGGTTGTTGGCGTCGCGCGCGCCCGGGCGGAACGGCCAAGCGCAGAGCATCAGGAAAATGCCGCTCATCAGCACTAGCCCCCAGCTATCGGCAAAATGCCGCATCGCCTCATAGGTCGATGGTGCGGTGCTCATCGCGCCACCTCCTGCCCGCGTGCAGCATCGAAATCGACCAGCGTGCCGAGCATCTGCAAATAGGCAACCAGCGCGTCCATCTCGCTCACCCGTGCCGGATTGCCGTCAAAATCGCGCACCTGCACCTTGGGGTAGCGCGTGCGCAGCGCCGCCGCATCGGCACTTGGATCGGCCTGAGCGACCAAATCCGCACCCGCCGCATCAATCGCCGCCTGTGTGTAGGGCACGCCCTCTGCGGTCAGCACCGCCAAGTCGCCACGCATGTCGGGCCGCGCAAGGTCACGCTCGCGTAGGAACGCATAGGTCGGCATGTTCGATTCGGGCACCACGCTGCGCGGGTCGGTCAGATGCTGGACATGCCATTCATCCGAATAGCGGTTGCCAACGCGCGCCAGATCCGGCCCGGTGCGTTTCGACCCCCATTGGAACGGATGGTCATACATCGATTCCGCCGCCAGGCTGTAATGGCCATAGCGCTCCACCTCGTCGCGGAACGGGCGGATCATCTGGCTGTGGCAATTGTAACAGCCTTCGCGGATATAGATGTTGCGCCCCGCCAGCTCCAGCGGGGTGTAAGGGCGCACCCCCTCAACCCGCTCGATCGTATTGTCGATCCAGAACAAAGGCGCGATCTCGACAATCCCGCCGACAACCACCGCGAGCAGCGCGAATACGCCGAGCAGCGAAACATTGCGTTCGAGCTTTTTATGCCTTTCGGTCATGCTGGTCATTATTCGCGCTCCCTTCAGGCTGCGGCTGGGCTTGCGCCCTGGGCAAGTGGGTGGTCCGATGCGGGGTCGATAGTGGTTTCACCCATCGGTGCTTCCTCGCGCAGCTTGCCCGCAATCGTCATCGCGATGTTCCACGCCATGAGGCAAGCCCCGCTGAGGTAGAGCAATCCACCAAAGGCACGCATCACATACATCGGCCACATCGCGGCGACGGTGTCGGCAAAGCTGTTCACCAGATAGCCGTCGGCCCCATATTCGCGCCACATCAGCCCTTGCATGATACCCGAGACCCACATTGCGGAGGCGTAGAAAACGATGCCCACGGTCGCCAGCCAGAAATGCCAGTTGACCATCCGCACCGAAAAGAGACGGGTGCGGCCCCACAGGCGCGGCGCAAGATAATAGAGCGCGGCAAAGGTCACCATGCCATTCCACCCGAGCGCGCCCGAATGGACGTGGCCGATGGTCCAGTCGGTGTAATGCGACAGGCTGTTGACCGCCTTGATCGACATCATCGGTCCTTCGAATGTGCTCATGCCATAGAAAGCAAGGCTCATCACCATCAGGCGGATAATCGGGTCCGAGCGCACCTTGTCCCACGCGCCGTTCAGCGTCATCAATCCGTTGATCATCCCGCCCCAGCTTGGCATCCACAGCATCACCGAAAATACCATGCCCAGCGTCTGCGCCCAATCGGGCAGCGCGGTGTAATGGAGGTGGTGCGGGCCCGCCCATATATAAAGGAAGATCAGCGACCAGAAGTGGATGATCGACAGGCGATAGCTATAGACCGGGCGCTGCGCCTGTTTGGGCACGAAATAATACATCATGCCAAGGAAGCCTGCGGTGAGGAAAAATCCGACCGCATTATGGCCATACCACCACTGGGTCAGCGCGTCCTGCACGCCCGAGAACAGCGCATAGCTTTTCGAGCCGAACAGGCTGACGGGGATCGAGAGGTTGTTGACGAGGTGGAGCATCGCCACGGTGATGATGAACGAGAGATAGAACCAGTTGGCGACATAGATGTGCGGTTCGCTGCGCTTGACAAGCGTGCCGACGAACACCGCGAGGTAGGACACCCACACCACCGTCAGCCAGATATCGACATACCATTCGGGTTCGGCATATTCCTTGCCCTCGGTAATCCCCATCAGATAGCCGGTCGCGGCGAGCACGATGAACAGCTGATAGCCCCAGAACACAAAACGCGCGAGCGATGGGAAGGCGAGGCGCGCGCGGCAGGTGCGCTGGACAATATAGAAACTGGTGGCGATCAGCGCATTACCGCCAAAGGCAAAGATGACCGCCGACGTGTGCAGCGGCCTCAATCGGCCAAAGCTGGTATATTCAATCCCCAGGTTGAGCGCGGGGAACGCCAGTTGCAGCGCGATAAATAATCCCACAAGAAACCCAGCGAGTCCCCAGAAAACCGTCGCAATGACACCCCATCTTATCGGGTCGTCATCGTATCGGGATGGGTCGGGCAGCGCGATGGTGCCGCGTGTCAGCGCCGCATAATCGGTTTTGCGCACGCTGACATAAAGCCCGATCAGCGCGGCAATCGCGACAATTCCCATATGCACCGCAAAGCCGCTATCTGCCGCTTGCATCATCGCAATAAAAGCGAACAGCAGGATGAAAATCCATATCCCCGATCTGGTGACGACCCTGTCCATATCTGACCCCTTTATACCTAGCGAGCGCGCTGTGTCCTCAATGCGCTGTCCCGACATTGACCTCAATCAATTTTGCGCGCTTGCACCGCATTTCTACTATAAGCAATTTCTAAATTGCACTGCTGAACTCGATTTTATGCACGTTGCGATTGGTGTCGAATAGCACCGCAATGGCGCGCGCGTAAGGGCGCGTATGTGCGGTCGGCCATAACATATCGCCATCCAATCGCACCAGATCACGCGCAATGAACGGTGCCAGCCCTTCCATGATGTCGGGTGCATTGCGATAGGCCGCAATGTTAGCGGCACGTCCGCATAATATACCCTCGATGATATTCCCACGCGCACGGTCATCCTCACTGCGCCAGACGCCGCGCTCGCCCGCCAATTTGTCGCCAGAAATCAGCATCCGGTACCGCCCGGCGTTCTTCTCGTTCTGGACGATGAGTTCGGGGAAGTTGCTGATTGCGCTCGCGCCCATCCCCAGCAATACTTCTGAACTATCATCGGTGAAGCCCTGAAAATTGCGGCGCAAACTCCCGCCCTCAGCAGCGCGCGCCAACCCATCGCTGGGTAGCGCGAAATGATCGAACCCGACCGGGACATAGCCCGCCGCGCTCAATCGCTCGAACCCCATCGCCGCCATTTCAAAACGCGCCGCCTGATCGGGCAGCGCGCTCGCATCGATCCGGCGCTGGCGCGGCAACAAATGCGGGACATGCGCATAACCGAACAGCGCAATTCGTTCCGGCACCATCGCAATCGTCGCGTCGAGTGTCTCAGTGAGATCGGACAATGACTGGCCGGGCAACCCATACATCAGATCGAAATTGATCGAGCCAATGCCCGCCCCGCGCAAGCTGGCGGTGGCATCGGCGATCATTTGTTGCGGTTGCACGCGACCGATCCGCGCCTGAATATCGCCGTTAAGCGTCTGCACCCCCATGCTGACATGGGTGACGCCTGTGGCCCCTAGTACGCGCATCCATTCTTGCGAGAGGCCACGCGGATCGATCTCCACCGATATGTCGGGCGCGGCCGCACCGAACGCTGTCATCACCCGATCAAGCAACCTCACAAACGCGAGCGGCGCTATCGCATTCGGGCTGCCACCGCCAAAGGCGATGCGCCCGATCGGCGTGCCTTTTGGCAAGAGACCCGCGACCAGATCGACCTCTTGGTCCAGCGCATCGAGATAAGACGCCAGACGCTGCGTCCGGTTTGCCGCCCCGGTATTGCACCCGCAATACCAGCATATCTGTTCGCAAAACGGGATGTGCAGATAGAGCGAGACGGGTTGCAGCACCGCTCTGATCGCGTTTTCCTGCACCTCTGCGCCAACACTCTCATCAAACTCCACCGCCGTGGGGTAGCTGGTGTAACGCGGCACTGGCCGCGCCAGCAGGTCAGGATGATAGGGCCACATTGCCCAGACAGTGCCCGTGACCTGCGATTTTCGCATTGCGCCAGATCAACAAAAGCCTTGTCCGCGATCAATGCAGCGGCACCGAGGAAAGCCCAGTGAGCCGCCAACCGCTGCACCGCCATGGGGGCATCATTCGCAGCGTGTGTTCAAACAATGGAGTATTTCACATGGGCAAGGCAGCCATCCTCACATCGGCCGCA
>JBEBHS010000057.1:0-6314 GCA_040080745.1 Sphingopyxis sp.
TCGACCCATTTCGGTTGTTCGTCTTCATTATGCCGAATGTCTTAGTGCCTCAATAGTAGACCGCCAAGCAAGTAGTTCTAATAAAAGATCGGGAATTGCTATACGTGATTCAAGTTTAGATTTTTCACAACTGACTTAGGGTCAGCTTGCACCAGTTTTAACAAAACCTTGGCTGTCCCGGTAGGATGGCGATGGCCTTGCTCCCAATTTTGGAGGGTCCGAATATTGACACCGATCAGGGTGGCAAACTTTGATTGAGAGAAACAGATGCCTTCGCGGATTGCCTTAATATCAGGCGCTGGAAAATCGTGTGTCCGGGAGGCGGCTGTTTCACCCCGGTTGATTTTTCCAGCCTCTTGAATGCTGGCAATCAATTCATTGAAATGCTCATTTTTCATCTTTAAACTCCGCGACTACAACAGCCCTAAGGACTGATAACTGGTCTTTCGTTAAATCATCACGCTCATTTTTTGCGTAAGCGTAAAGTTTGGTAGGGTGGGCAGGTTTTTTTGCCCACCGTTTACATCGTCGAATTGATCCGCGTGGGCAGAAAAGCGTTGCCCACCCTACCTGACTGGGATGCCCAATGATAAATTACCCGTGCTCCGCCTCGTTTTCCGCGTCCGCTGGCACCTCACCCCAGCGTATTTTGCAAATGCTACCGATGCCTTGAATAATATTCCCAGAACCCGGCATTTCCACCAAGACATTTTGAAGGCCCCGGTAGTCCTCGTCATTCAACAGGGTAAATATTGAGGTTTCAAAGATGACCATGCGCCATATTGTTAAGTCATTGACGTACTAATACAACCTCCTCTGACCACAGGATGTGGGCATGAGGGAAACCCTATACACTCCATGCCGATCCCTATAAGCTATTTGTTGAGAATAAATGGCCTAACCCAATATCTCATCAATACTCCACATTAATAGATCCCATAAACGTGCGCGGGGTGCTAAAGTTAACAAAACCGAAGTTTTTTGTGATAGGAACCGGATTGTTAAAATAGCTCTTATCCAGCAGGTTATCGATATTTAGTTGCGCTGTGATTTTGGATTTGCCGATTTCAAAACTGTACCCTGTCATCAGCCCAACTAAGGCATAGCCAGTGGATTTGACCGTGTTGGTGCTATCGACCCCGCTATCCTGCATCCTAACACCACCACCGATCTTGAAACCCTTTAGATCGCCTTGCTGGACTTCGTAAGTAGTCCAAACACTGCCGATATTGCGCGGTACGAACTGTAGGCGATTGCCAACCTCAAATCCCTGCCCGTTGGGATCGCCTTTACTTTTGGTGACGCGTACATCCTGGTTGGCATAAGTGGCAATTACGTTCCAACCCGGCAGGATTTCGCCCTGGATGTCCAGTTCCGGTCCTTGGCTACGAACTTCCCCGGCTGCGATAGAGCAACCACTGCCACCACAGAAAGGGGCGGGATGGGTTACATCGTTCGTGGCGACGTTTTGTTTGGTCAGGTCATAATAAGCTAAAGTGGCTCGAAAGCGGCCATCGAACAACTCAGTCTTAACACCCACTTCCCATTGCTGGGCGCTTTGCGCCGGTAAGAGTTTGGATGAATTGACCGTGCCCCCGAAACCAAATGCACCCGTATTCTGGCCAAAGTTCTCTGCATAGTTGCTATACAAGCTCAACCACTTTTCAGGTTGCCATAAGATACCTACCCTCGGTGTAACCGCATCGTCTGTCTGTGGCAAACCCGTTTGGCTGAACACGCCGTCCGCCCCTGCATTCGCTAGCGTACTGTGTACATACTGGTAGCGCAGTCCACCCATGACATGCACATGATAAGGTAGCTTTATCTGGTCTTGCAAATAGAGGCCGTAATTTTCGGTGTTTTGATCAAATTGAAATAGTGTGGACGGATCGATAAACAGATTGGAGCCTGGATGGTCGGGATGATCGAGATTTATCACTGAAGAGGCAAGAAAGTCTTTCGAAAATGCTTGGCTTCCAGTAGCTTCAAATTGATAAAAATCGCCACCTAGCAACAAGGTGTGCTCAAGCCCCCAGGTCTTGAAGTGTCCAGTCAGATCCAGACTGGTTGAAACCGTATCGTTTCTAAAGTGACCATTGGTAACGAGACGACCTACCTCACCGTTAGTAATGTCTTGAGGTACCACGTTGATACCCAGATTTTGATCCTGACGCTTGAAAGCTACTTGGTGCTTGATAGACCAGTCATTGTTGAACTGGTGCGACCAGTTGAAACCAACGAAAATATTTTCAGTTTCGGCTGGATTACGTTCTCCCAGATTCCGGTTATGTGGGATATCGATAAAGTGGTTATCCACGAGCGGCAGGATTTGGTTATCCAGGCTGGATATCGATCGATTGTACTCCATTTCCAAGGTTGCCTGGGTGCGAGGGCTGATATTCCATTTGAGAATTGGCGCAAAAAACACATCCTCACCCTTAACCAAGTCACGAAACGAGTTGTTGCTTTGGAAAGACGTATTCACCCGATACAGCAAGGTGTCGTCTTTGGTCAAAGGCCCGGTGGCATCGATGCTAGTACGGTATAGGTCGTAAGAGCCGAACTGCTGGTTAAGGGAATAATACGGTGTAGCTTTAGGTTGCTTAGTAACAATATTGACCATGCCACCAGGTTCTACCCGACCATACAAAATCGCCGCCGGCCCTTTTAGCACCTCGACGCTTTCCACATTGGCAAATTGCTGGTTACTACCGACAAAAGACGTAATACTGGTCTGATCCATTCGAAACCCGTTACGAAACAAGGTTTGGGTATCAAAGCCACGTAAAAATAAATGATTATCACCACCGCTCCCCGTTTGTGTGGTAACGCCGCTGATATTCCGCAAGGCCTTGTCCAAGCTAATCACCTGCTGATCCTTCAACACCTGCTTGGAAATCACCTGTACGTTCAGAGGCGTTTCCATGATCGGCGTGTCGGTCTTCGTGCCCGCCGTGGCGTTGGGGATGACGTAATCTTTGTTGTAAGGGTCGGCGTAGTATTCGGGGTCGTAAGCCGCATCGGCCTCCACGGTGACTTTAGGCAGGGTGGTGTCGGTGCCTTCTAGTTCGGTACGGGGTTGGCTTTTGCCATCATTAGCCGAATTTACTTTAAGATAGGAAGTTGGCGCTTTCTCAATAGTGAAGGCGTTATCGGCGGCGACCCTGGCTTTCAACGCGGTTTGTGCCAGGAGCTGGTTAAGCGCGTCCTGGGCGGTATAACGCCCATTGAGACCTGGGCTGTTCAAGCCTTTGACCAGATGGGACGGATAATTGATCTCAAGGTCGGCCTGGTTGGCAAGCTGGCTGATTGCCGATTGCAGGCTTTGCCGGGCAATTGTGTACTGCTGCTTGCCTGTGTCTTGCGCGGTTGCCGTTGAGGTAACCGTCGCCAGGGCAAAGGTAAACATCAGCCAAACTAAGGGGTGTTGCTTGTCCGTGAAGGGTTTAAAACAAGGTTGCGGCATTGTATCGTCTCCGTTATGGGCCTCATAGCCATCATGCAAATGGTGGTTTGCTTTTTGATGAAGTCTATGTAGAAGACAAATGAGCAGGGAAAACCCCTACCCATTTTTGAAAATATTTTTGGGGTGGGTCTTTTTTAGGGGAGTTGGGGGTTTACTAACGCGGCCTGATGACGGTCAGCCAATCGCCGACCGAGGTGACGGTGATAGGCAGGGTGTGCTCCAGGGTCGTGAGCGCATGTTTGGGCTGGGTGATATTAAAACGGCCATTGATGCGGTAGGATTTTAGGGTGTTGTCGGTGATGACCACCAGTCCGGGCAAGTAGCGGGCGAGTTCCTTGACGGCTTGTCCAAGCGGCACGTCCTGGAAGGATAGTCGCCCGTTTAGCCAAAAGGCTTCCTGGCTGCCATCAAGCTGGCGGACGGGACTTAGGCCAGACGCGGTGTTGCTGACCTGCTGGTCAGGATGCAAGAGGACGGATTGCCTTTGTGGTGTGTTGCTGACGTTCACCAACCCTTTGATGACGGTGATTTTTTCTTCATCCTGGGTATCACACACCATAAACTGGGTGCCGACGACGCGGGTTTCGGTTTCGTGTGCTTCGACAATAAACGGCTGGTTGCCAAGGTGGCGGACATCAAAATAAGCTTCACCCTTGATTAGCCTGACCCGGCGTTCATTTTCGCTAAATGCGACTTTGATGGCAGTATCGGTATTGAGTGTGACGGTGGAGCCGTCGGCCAAGGTTATAACTTGTTTGCTACCGACCGGGGTGACAAAATCGGCTTGCATCCGGATGATGGAGCCAAATAAAACCGCACACAAGGCGAAACTTGCCGCCACGCCCATAGTAAGCCATTTGACTCGATTGGGGTTGTGCCTTGCTCGTGGGCGGACTGGGTTGGCCTCAGCGGGCTTACGTTTAAGGCTGGTGAGCTTAAGTGCCCGGTTAAAATCGGTGTCGTCCCACAAGGCCTGAACATTTTGGTAAGCCTGCCGATGGGCTGGGCTTTTGGCTTGCCAGGCTTGGAATTGGTTTTTTTTCCAAGCACTAAGGTCGCCCGTTTGCTGCCTGGAAAACCAGACCATGGCTTCCTTGTCAACCCGGCTGCACGGGTTGCTGTCGGGTGTGGAAAATGGCTCAGGTGTCGTTTCGGTCATTCTGTGTATTCTATTGCGATATAGCTATAAGACACCCCAGATAGACAAATCCCTCCCTTCCAGCTAAAAGAAGGAAGTTGATAGTGACTAAATCTACTGGGTGAATGCGTGCCATTATTCGCTGTCCAGCGGCTTCATATAGCTACGGCAGTGCGCCAGGCCGCGCGTGATCTGTTTTTCCACGGCCTTGGCCGTTATGCCCAACCTGTCCGCCACTTCCTTGACACTGATGCCCTCCACTTTATGCAGGATGAATATCTCCTGGGTGCGAGGGGGCAAGGTTTCCACGGCCTTGACGAAATATTCAAGGCGCTGTTCTTGAGCGGCATGTTGTTCGGCAGAGGGGAAATGCAATTCGTCAGGGCTAAGGTAAGGCAATTTTGCCTCAACAAGTTTGTGCCGCCTCAGATGGCTGAACGCCAAGTTGCTGGCAACTCGGAACAAAAAGCCGCGCGGCTGCTTTATGGTTTCTTGTTTGGCGGCCTGGGAAAGGATCAGGTAGCTTTCCTGGGCAAGTTCGGCGGCGGTTTCCTCACATTTGACAATTTTGGTCAGGTGCCATACCAGCTCGCGCTGGTGTGCGCCAAACAAGGCTTCAATATCCAAGGGAAAAGTGGGTTGGCCGTTCATGTTGTTAAGCTAAAAGCATTGTGCTGGAATATTCTTGGGTGGCATATACTGGCAATGATAATCTGTATGAAGGCGAATAAATTTGCTTGTCGTTTTTTGGGAGTGCGGAGCTTAGGGTACCTCTTTCGCCGACAAGAACAACAGCAAGGGGTTGTCGGGCGCTGCCTGAAAACCCAATCGCAAATAGTAGCCTGCCGCCAGTTCATCGATGGCATCGACGAACAACCCGATTCCGCCTGCTTCGGTGTATATCCGCCGCGCACGGGTCAGTGCATCGACTATCAGCAACCCGCCGAGCCCTTTACCATGATAGTGTTTATCAACCGCCAAGCGCCCCAACCGTACCCCCGGGATGCGTTGGGGCAGCTTCTTTCGCCATTCTTCGGGAAGGTGCCGGTTTTCGAGTTCGGCAAGCGTGAGCGCATAGTAGCCGCAAATACGATCCGGCGTTTGTTCCAGGGTTGCCACAAAGGTCTTCGACAAGCCCTTGTCCTGGTGCTGGCGTGCCACCCGCACTAACCAATCGTTCAGTTCCTTGCGGCCACAATCGAACGCCTGCCGGTCATGGTTTCCAGTTAAAGGAAGTATCTGCATCAGTCTGTTTGGCTTTATGGTAGCGCTTGATAGCTGCCTTTAACTTGGGGTTGGCTTCGGGCGGGTTTTCTATCAGGTCGAGCAACCAGCCCCAGTCCCGTGGCGACAGGCGGATGGTTTCTTCGCGCTCGATAACGGCCTGGGCTTCCTTCAGCGCGGATTGCACTAGGAACTGGTTGACTGTAGCACCGCTCAATTCGGCGGCGCGGCACAATGTCTCATAAACGTCATGCGGTACGCGGGCACCGATACGGTCTTGTTTGGCAATAGTGGTTTCCATCATGGCCTCCATAGGTGTAATATGAACACATTATATAGCTGTCGCCAATATGACGCCAAGTTATTTAATAATTCAAGTTACGTCAGTCGGTTTTTTGGCCAGCTAGCCGAGTTGATTACCAAAAGTCACGTATCATTTTGCTGGATTTAGGCGATCATGGGCATTCGTTCAGTTACCGCTTTCAC
>JBEBHS010000033.1:0-24947 GCA_040080745.1 Sphingopyxis sp.
GCGCCACCCTTTCACAATGCGCGGTGGGGGGAAAGGAGGCAAAAGCTAGCCCAAATTATGGACGCAAACAGAGATATTCAGCCCTTCCAGCTGCGGCGCTCATCGGCTTGGCGCAGCACCTCGAACGCGGTCTGTCCGGCGTGAAAACGCTTGGCGGCATTCGCGTCATTGGGGCAGACATCGGGGTGGGTTTCCTTGGCCAGTGCGCGCCACGCCTTGCGGACATCGTCGATGCTGCAATCTGGCGCGAGGTCGAATATGTCGAGCGCGCGCATCTCATCGGCGCTGCGGCCCTCGTCGCCACGGTCGGCCCATTGCTGATGCTTCGACGTGGTATATCCGCCAGCATCGGCGCGTTCGCGCTGCTCGCGCTGCGCCGCTTCCTCGGCGGTCAGCCCCTCGAAATAGTTCCAGCCACGGTTATATTCGCCCGCATGGTCAGGGCAGAACATCCAGCGCTCGGGGCTGTTGGGCGATTTTGGCGCGGGGCATGTACCAGGCAGGGCGCAGCCATGGCGGTCGCAGATACGGACATTCACCGCTTCGCGCGATGATCCATAACCGCGCCAGCGGGGGAACCCCCAATTATCGGTGCGTGTCGCTTTCGCCATGTTCGGCCCATAGCGGCGCAGTGCGGGGCTTGCCAAGCCCTACCGAAAGGAAAACCCGCATGGCTCTGCCAAGAGAAAATGCCAGAGGGCCTGTAAGCCGGGTTCTGTCCCCCGCGCCGCCCCCTTGCGGACGCAGCGCGGATGGGCGACCATTCCTCTAGCCCTGCCGTTACCGACAGGGTCAAGCAACCAACCCGGACGACTGGGCGCGTGCACACCCTGAGCCAGCGAACCGGCTCGCGCCATCCCTATTCGGTCTTGCTCCCGGTGGGGTTTGCCATGCCGCGCCTGTTACCAGCCGCGCGGTGCGCTCTTACCGCACCCTTTCACCCTTGCCTGATCTTGCGATCATCGGCGGTTTACTCTCTGTGGCACTTTCCCTGGGGTCGCCCCCGCCGGGGGTTACCCGGCACCGTTACACGATGGAGCCCGGACTTTCCTCCCGCCATGCGTTTCCCCATGGCCGGCGGCCGCCCAACCCTCTGGCTCTGCTCCCTTAGGGGTGTTAGCCGCAAAGTTCAATCGCCCTGTGGCTGCGGCAGCAACAGGCTCAGCAATATCGCGCGGCACTCGCCGTCGATCGTGCCATCGACCAGTTCTGGGCGAAAGCGCCGCTGAAACGCCACCGTCGCGGCCAGCCCATCGGTCACATCATAACCAAAGCGTTCGAGCGCGAGCAGAAAGCCGGCGTCGGACCACAAAGGATCGGTCAGGTGCCGCGTCGGGCGCGGCAGTGCGAGCCGCATCCGCGCCAGCCGCCCCCACGGGAAAAGCTCGCCCGGGTCCTGTTTGCGCATCGGCGCTATGTCCGAATGACCGACCACGTTACCGCGGGTGATGCTGTGACGGTCCTTGATGCCGTGAACGAGGCGGATGACGCTGGCGATCTGCGGATCGGGGAACGGGCGATAGCCATATTCGACGCCGGGGTTGACAATTTCGATGCCGACGCTGGCGGAATTGCAATCGACCACGCCGCGCCAGTAACTGCGCCCGGCGTGCCACGCGCGCTTGTCTTCGCTCACCAGCCTGAATATCCGCCCATCCTCCTCGACCACATAATGTGATGACACACCCGACGCGGCATTGGACAGGCGCTCGACCGCGCTCGGCCCGTCGATCATGCCGGTATAATGGATCACGATCATCGAAATCGGTAACGTCCGCTCGTCGAAATTGGGCGACATATGGTCGATTATCGCAGGCATATGCGGCGCTCCTTATCCATCACCACTTTGATGCCACCCTTGCGCCGATGTGGCAAGCAATCAGCCCGTAGCCAGTTTCCCGAAGGCGCGGTTTTGCGAAGAAGCAAGCCGATAGAATCCCTTTGCCTCGGCATCGGGCTGGAGCAGCCTGCCCTGCCCGATCATCGTCTCAAACGCACCCATCATGAACAAGCCGCCGAAAGACAGCGCGCCCGACAGCCGCGTCATCGCCGCTGCGCGATGCTCAGCCGCCAGATAGAATAGCAGATTGCGGCACATGATGAGGTCAAACGGCCCGGGGGGCAACGCATCAACCAGCAAATTATGTTCGATGAAGCGTACGCGTTCGCGGATGGAGCCGCGCAACAACCAGTCACTGCCGTCCTGTTCGAACCAGTCGAGCATCGAATGCGTCGGCAAGCCGCGCTGAATCTCGAAATGCGAATAGCGGCCCGCGCGCGCCGTGGCGATGACCGACGGGCTGATGTCGCTGGCGGTGATGCTGATGTCCCACCCGGCCCAGCGTGCCTTGTCTTCGGCTATCAACATCGCCAGCGAATAGGGTTCCTGGCCGGTGCTGCACCCGACCGACCAGATCGATAACGAGCGGCGGGATCCGGCGCGTTTCCGCAAACATTCCAGCGCAATCCGGTCGATGTCGCGAAACTGGTCGATGTCACGGAAAAAATAGGTTTCGTGGTTGATCAGCGCATCGACAACCGAATCGACCAGCGTTCGATCCGCTTCGCTGACCAGCGCCACCACCAGCGCCTCTAGCGAGGGGTAGCCGCGTTTCCGCATGATCGGGTGCAACACCGTCTCTATCCGCCACATCCGTTCAGGCGACAGGCAATGGCCGGCCCGCGCCTCCAGCAGTGCCGATAATATGCGCTCCGGCGCGCCCGGGGCGATGCTCTCCGTCATGCCGCATCCCTGGCGATGGTGCCAGCCATGCTGCCCACAATTTCCGCGAGGTTGACGGGGTTTTGCACCGCGTCGGCCAGCCCTTCATTGGCGATGGCACCGGGCATTCCCCAAACGACGCAACTCTCCAGGTCCTGCACCAAGATAAGGGCACCAGCGGCACGCAAACGGCGCGCACCCAACAACCCGTCGCGCCCCATACCGGACAGCATGATACCGCACGCATTCTTGCCATAGACGGTGGCGATGGCCGCGAACATCGGGTCAACCGAAGGCGTCGCACCGCTTGTCGACGGGTTGCGGTCGATCATGATGACGGCGCGCCTGCCGTGACGCGACAGCGATAAATGCCCCTCACCGGGTGCCAGGTAGATGGTGCCAGGTTCGGCCACCATGCCATCACCGGCCAGTAGCACCTGGCGCGCCAGCAGGCGGCTCAACTGGTCGGCAAAATAGGGCATGAACCCGGCGGGCAGATGCTGTGTGATGAATATCGGGCAATCCTGCGCTCTCGGCAACGCGCCCAGAAACGCATTGATGGCCATGATGCCGCCGGTCGATGCGCCAATGCCGATCGCCGCAATGGCGCGGGCAGGACCGTGCCTGACAAGCGGCCGGGGGGTGGAGGGTGCCTGGCCAGGCCACCCTTTGCGGGGCTTCTGATCTTCGGCGGATAGCGCGTGTATCCGCTCGACCAATGTTTGACCGAATGTGCCGGCAAAGGCTCCGCGCCCCGGTTTGAGCATGGTGTCAGCGGCACCGCGGGCCAGCGCCTCAATCGCCGCCGGACCGCCCGCTTCGCAATTGGCGGACAATATCAGCACGCGCGCGCCGTGCGCCTTGCCCAATATCAGCGGCAACGCCGTCAGCCCGCACATCTCCGGCATGTCGATATCGAGCAGGATGACGTCAGGCACCGCAGCGGCCAGCGTGTCGATCGCTTCGGCAGCAGAGGCACAGGATGCGACAACCGACAACCCCGCCTCGGTTTCGATAATGCGCTCGAGGATTGCGCGTGCAACGATGCTGTCATCGACCAGCATGACGCGGACAACGTGCTTTGCCTTGTGCGCGCTCTCGCTTTTCACGCCCCGATCACCCCCAAGTCACCCGACGCCGATAAGCTGGAATTTGCGCTCCAAAGTTTCGCGGTCAAACGGTTTCATGATATATTCGTCCGCGCCATTCTCTATGGCAGCGCGGATGTGGGCGGTACCGTTTTCCGTCGTGCAGAACATGATTTTCGGGCGATGCGGCAGGCCGGCATCATTCAGAGCCGTGAGAAACTCCATCCCGCTCATGACCGGCATGTTCCAGTCAAGCAGCACCACGTCAAAGGACTGCGACTGGCACGCCGACAATGCGGCGCTGCCATCTTCGGCCTCATCAACCGAAAAGCCCAGCCCCTCAATGATGTGGCGAGCGACTTTGCGAATGACCTTGCTGTCATCAACTACCAAACAATGTGCCATATAGACCCCGGTTAAGACCCTGTTTCTCGTCGTAATCATAAATAGTAGAGGAGTGGTTAAGCCGCCGTGGCCTGATCGTTCGCAGCGGCAGCGACAAGGCGCGCGGGTTCTACAATCAAAATAGTCCGCCCCGCATGCTCCGCCATAGCATAGGCCAATTCTGGCCAACGCCCGACCAAAGGAGCCACGAGTGCTTCAGGCGCAGCAAGCGCGACAACATCGTCCACAGCGTCGAGCGTCAGGGCATAGCCATGGCCGTCCAGCGTGATGATAACCATCGGCGCACCGGGCGTTGTTTCGCCCGATCCGACGACGATGGGCGTGTCGATCAGCGTCAACAGGCGGCTGCGGATCGCCACCATGCCGCGCACAGATGGTGGCGCATGTGGAACAGGAACGGCATTGGCCAGAGGGACAACCGCTTCGATCTGTTCGGCCGGAAAGCCGACCCAGTCGGTGCCAATACGGCCAATCAGGAAAAGGTTACTCACGCCTCGCACTCCGTTTTCGCATCGGGCCAGGCTGTGTTCCTGCGCCGGGCGATACGCTGTCGGCTGCGGATTCCAGCCGATCGAGCAATCGCGCTGCATTCAGCATTTCCACGATGCCGTCATCGACCATAGCCAGCCCCAGGACGGTCGCGTCTGTGCGCTTTGAGGGCATTTGCATCGATAATCGGGTCAGATTGACTATCTCCTTGATCGGGATCAGCACGGTTCGTGACCCTTCATGAACGAGGATCATTCGCACCGCCCCGGCCGAGGGAATGTCGAACGCAGTCGCATCAACGGCCACCAACTGCCCGTCGATATGTGCAACGATATGGCCGCCCGCCGTTTGCAATTGCCCGCAATCGACATCGATCAGCTTGCCGATGCTGGTCATCGCTATCGCCGACAGGCACGCACCGCTCCACCCGCGGTAAACCAGCCACCGCTGGCCATCGACATCGTCCTGCTCACCCTCAGCACCGCCGATCGCAGCGCCATCGACCAACGCCGCGATGCCGCCATATTCGTCCTTGCCGATCACGCGACTCGCGATGCCGTCAATATCGAGCACCAGCATCGGTCGACCATAATCGGGGAGGCTGAATCCGTTGAATATCCCGATTGCCGCGAGCATCGGCGGCAGTGGTTTGATCACCAGTTCATCATGATCGCGGACGTCGGGGACTTCGAGCGCGAAAGATCGTGATGGTGCCGCCCGGCATAATATCAGGGCACGGTCGCCGCTTTCATCGTTAGCGCATGTCATGCCGAGTATCGTTTCCAACGCCACCAGCGGCATCATCTGCCCACGCACCCTGGCCATTTTCGTTCCGCCCATGTCAACGCGCTGCACCGCATCACTGGATAAAAGCACCACTTCGTCAACGATATTGCGCGGAACCGCATAGCCATTCCCCGCAACATCGATCGCCAACGCCGAAATGATGGTCAGCGTCATCGGCACGTCAATAGTGATCGTGACCCCGGCACCTGGGCGATTGTCGATGGTCACGCATCCGCCCAGTTTTTCGACATTCGCCTTGACGACATCCATGCCAACGCCGCGCCCCGAAATGCCCGTCACGGCCTTTGCAGTGGAAAGTCCGGGCAAAAATATGAGATTGGCTATCTGCTCGGCAGTGAAGCCGGCACACTGTTCTGGCGTATACCGCCCGCTCGCAACAGCGCGGTCGACCAAGCTCTGCTCGGCCAACCCCCTGCCATCATCGGCAATGGCAATGAGGATGCGGTTGCCGACCTGCCTGCCGGTGATGCTGATCGTCGAAAGCGGAGGTTTGCCAGCCGCTGCGCGTTCTTCGGTGGTTTCAATCCCGTGATCGATGGCGTTACGCAGCACATGAATAATCGGGTCACGCAGCGATTCTATCACCTCACGGTCAATCTCCACCTCGCCGCCAGTCGTTTTCAATTGCACCGGCTTGGATAATTCATCACACAATTGCCGTACCATCCGCGGCAAGGGCGCAAACATCGCGCGCAGTGGTACCATCCGCATCTGGCTGATCGAGGCGCGCACATTGCCGATCAGATCGGACATCCGCCCGAATGCCACTATGTCATGCGGGTCAATGCCCAAGCTGCGCAACTGTATCGAAACCTCGTTGCGGGCCAGCACCAGGTCGGAAACTTCGCTCATCACTTTGTCGAGCAAGGGTAGGGGCACACGAACCGAGCGCCATTCGGGCGGAACATCGGGCAACGTTTCAGACACATTCGCATCATCAGTCCCAAGAGGCGCGGAGTCATACTCATCGGCATTGCCGCGTCGTTCGTTGTTGCGAGACCTGACCCTGGTTGCCAACAGCGCGATCAGCCCTTCGTCATTGCCGGCGGGTTCGCACCCATGACTGGCAATCTCCAGAGCGAGCGCCCGTATCCGATCAAAAGCGGACAAGACCACCTTGACTGCATTGTGATCGGGTGCTTCGCTGCGCGCGCGCAGTGCTTCGAGCATATCTTCGCTGGCGTGGGCGATCGCGGTGACGCGCGGCAATTCGAAAAAACTGCTGCTGCCCTTGACCGTATGGATAGTGCGAAAAATGCGGTCCAGACCGCTGCGATCGGCGGGATTGGCTTCCCAGGCGACCAGATCGCCGGCCACCGCTTCCATCATGTCGAGCGTTTCGCCGACAAATTCGCGCAATAGATCGTCCATCGGCCCGCACCCGCTTGTTTCCAGGGCACCTCATGCGGCTATCATGGTTAAGATTGTGTTAGGGGCAAGACCTTTGCCCGCCCAACCATTCATTATGGCTTAATCGTTTAGGCAGGCCCCCAGTCCATCGCGCCGGACCACGCCGATGCGCGCGGCGATGCTATTGCCATAGCGCCGCGTATAGCCGTGCGGGTCTATCGCCCCACGCCGTTTGGGTAGCGGCAGGATGGCAGCAATCCGCGCCGCCTCGCTTGCGCTCATCTCGCTCGCGTCATGACCGAAATAGCGCTGCGCCCCCGCATTGACGCCATAGGTGCCGATGCCGGTTTCGGCGACGTTGAGATAGACTTCCATGATCCGCCGCTTGCCCCATATCTGCTCGATCAGCAGGGTGAACCAGGCTTCGGGGATTTTACGGGCATAGCGGCTGAGCGTGCTGCTGCCCTGCCACAGAAACACATTTTTGGCGGTCTGCTGGCTGATGGTCGATCCGCCGCGCATCCGCCCGCCGCGTGCGTTACGCTCCAGTGCGGCGCTGATCGCCTCGCTATCAAAGCCACTATGCGCACAAAACTTGCTATCCTCCGCTGCAATCGCCGCGCGCGCCATGTTGGGGTCGATACGGCTTAGCGCCATCCAGTCGCGCGTCGCGCCATTGCTGTCGAACAGCATCGTCGGCGTGATCGGTGGTGGAACCACGGCATAAAGCAGCACCCACGCAACCGACAGGCCAACAAACCACAGGGTCGAGAAGAATGTCCAGCGGAAGAAACGGCGCATGGCGGCACTCTGCCCCGATCAGCTCGTAACTGGCAAGGGCTTGATCAGCCTGCAGACAGCAGTTTGCGTTCGCTGGCTACGCTGAGGATCGCCTTTTGCAGCTTTTCAAAGGCGCGCACCTCGATCTGGCGAATGCGCTCGCGGCTGACATTATAGACCTGACTCAAATCTTCGAGCGTCTTTGGCTCGTCGATCAGGCGGCGCTGCGTCAAAATATCGCGTTCGCGTTCCCCCAGCTTGGCCAATGCTTCGCCGAGCAGTTCGTGGCGCTGGCTCTGTTCTTGCGCATTGGCAACACGCTCGTCTTGAAGTGCGCCTTCGTCGGCAAGCAAATCCTGCCACTGACCATCGCCATCTTCGCGCATCGGCACGTTGAGCGATGTATCACCGCCCATCGCCATGCGGCGGTTCATCGAGATCACGTCTTCTTCGCTGACACCCAGATCGGTGGCGATTTTGGCGAGCGTTTCAGGGTTGAGATCGCCGTCTTCAAACGCCGCAAGGTTGTTTTTCATCCGCCGAAGATTAAAAAACAACTTTTTCTGCGCCGCCGTTGTCCCCAGTTTGACTAGGCTCCAGCTGCGCAGGATAAACTCCTGTATAGATGCGCGAATCCACCACATGGCGTAGGTGGCAAGGCGGAAACCGCGGTCAGGATCGAACTTTTTGACGCCCTGCATCAGGCCGATATTGCCCTCCGAGATCAGCTCGCTGACCGGCAGGCCATAGCCGCGATAGCCCATCGCGATTTTGGCCACCAGCCGCAGGTGCGAGGTGACCAGTTGCGCGGCGGCATCCTGATCCTGATGTTCCTGATACCGTTTGGCGAGCATGAACTCCTGTTCGGGAGTGAGCAGCGGAAATTTGCGGATTTCCGACAAATAGCGGTTAAGCCCCGCCTCGCCGCCAAGTGCGGGCATCATTGCCGGAAGGTTAGATCGTGGTGCTGGCATTAAACTTTTGTCTTTCCCTGAGCCTGGGTGGGGAGGTCATCCGTTTTGGGATGTTAGCTTTAATCGGGTGAACAAATCCTGCATATCATTCGGCATATCGGAGTCAAAGGTGACAGTCTGCCCCGTAACGGGGTGAATAAACCCCAGCCGTGCTGCATGCAATGCCTGTCTTTTGAAGCCGAGTTCGCGGAGCAGCGGCGCGTTGCGCCCGGTGCGCCCATAAAGCGGGTCGCCGAGCAGGGCATGACCGATATGCGCCATGTGGACGCGGACCTGATGCGTGCGCCCCGTCTCCAGCCGACATTCGACCAGCGCAGCATCCTTAAGCGGCTCAATCATACGGAAATGCGTCACTGCGCGCTTGCCACATGGCGATGATATGACGGCGATCTTCTTGCGGTCGTAGGGCGAACGGGCGAGCGGCGCGTCGATGGTTCCCTTTGGCGGGATGGGCAGACCGCCGGCGATGCACTGATAGATTCTCTCTATGCTGTGATCGAAAAATTGCTTGGCCAGTCCCTCGTGCGCGGCATTGGTCTTGGCCGCGACAATCAGACCAGACGTGTCCTTGTCGATGCGGTGAACGATGCCGGGGCGCGCAACCCCGCCGATCCCCGATAATTGCCCTGCGCAATGGTGGAGCAGAGCATTGACCAATGTGCCATCGGGGTTGCCGTTCGCGGGGTGGACCACCAGCCCGGCGGGCTTGTCGACGACGATCAGATGTTCGTCCTCATAGGCGATGTTGAGTGGTATTGGCTGCGGCTGTGCGACGGCGGGGCGTGCATCGGGAATGACAATGGTGAGGGTCATAGGCGATCCGACCCGTGCCGATGCGCGGGGGATTGCATGTGTTCCCGCAATCGTCACCTTTCCCTCGTCAAGCAGTGCCTTGATCCGTTCGCGCGACAGGCTCGGCACCGCATCGGCCAGCGCACGATCGAACCGCATGCCGATATACTGTTCACCCAGCATCGCTTCGATACACTCGTGCCCCCGCTCCATCGCCTGTAAATGGGGGCATATGTCTATCTATCAAGTGCCGTTCGGCTTGCCTCTGTGCGCGGCGCGCCCTAACAGCTTGACTTGGTGTAATAGTTCGGGGCGCGGATCATGGCGGACGAGACGATAGATTTTGCCAGCATGTTATGCTCGCGGTTGTGCCACGATCTGCTCAGCCCGGTTGGCTCGTTCGGCAATGGTCTGGAGTTGCTGGCGGATGAGCATGAGCCCGAAATGCAGAAGCGGTGTATTGAACTGCTCGAATCATCGGCACGCATTGCCATTAACCGTCTGAAATATTTCCGCTTGGCCTTCGGCTCGGCGGGCGGCTACGGTGATAGCTTAAGCGTTGTCGATCTGCGTGAAGCGCTTGGTGGCCAGGTGCCCGATGGCCGCGATGTTGCGATCAATTGGATCGGCGACGATACCGCGCTTCCCAAGGCGGCGGCGCGGGTGTTGTTGCTCCTCGCCATGAGTGTGATCGACGCGCTGGTGCGCGGCGGGCAGATCGACGTAGCGGTCGAGCGGCGCGGCGAGACGCTTGAACTGGCGTTGCGCGGCGAAGGGCCCCGTGTTGTTATCGACAGTGCATCGGCGGCGATGTTCGCGTCAGATAATGAGCCGCTGACACCCAAAACCGTACCGATTGCGCTGGCGCGAAAGATGGCGCGCGATCATAGCGGCGACATCATGTTGTCGCGCCCTGACGATATTGGAATCGTTGTGGGAGCCATTTTGGCGATCTGAGTTTAATGTGTTCCCCGTCAGAATGGAGCTAACTGTCGCTCCTTTGCCTTGCCCATGCCCGCAAGTGACCGCCACAAGAAAAGGCGCGGAGTCGAAACCCCGCGCCCTTTGCTTAACTAGCTTCGCCTACCAGATCAGAAGCTGATCCGCACCCCGACGCGGATGCCGTAGAGCGACTGGCGCGACACCAGATTCTCGTTCGGCGCACGAACGTTGGCATAGCGATATTGTGCGCAGGTCTGTGTCGATGCGGTGTTGGCAGTGCCATAGAATTGGCCTGGCGCGCCTGGAATAGCCGATCCCGGAGCAGCACCGGTAGGCACAACGGTGCTCAGGCACGACACGTTGAGCAGGCCCGCATTGTAAGGGAAGCCAACCTGGCGCAGCGCGCCCCAATCGCTGTCGATCAGGTTAAGGACGTTTTCGATATCCGCGAACAGGCGAAGCTTGGCCCCGCCGACGAACAGCGGCAATTCCTGACTGACGTGCAGGTCGATCTTGAAGAAATCGGGCGAGCTTTGCGAATTTTTCGGCACGATGCTGCCGCGATAGCCCTCAAGCCCCAGCTGCGTAACCAGCGCGTTGAACGCGGTTTCTGACGCCGCATCGGTAAACGACACGCGCGGGTCATTGAGCGTCGGCACGTACAGCAGCGCATTCGATCCCGTGCCGACCGTGCCGAGCACGCTTGCGCGGTTAGACGAACTGGTTCCCGATGAATCGATCATCGTCAGGCTGTATGGGCGGCCCGAACGATATTCACCAAACAGGCTGAAACGCGTTTCATTATCGCCGAATAATTCGGTGCGATAATTGACGCTGAACTTCCACTGGTCGGTAATCTCGTATATCGACCGACCATAAGCGGCGCTGTTCGGGTCGAGCATCGCATTGCTGTTATACAGCGATGATGCGGTGGTCGAAGTCAGCCCGCTGACATCGGTAATGTCTGACCGAGTATAGCTGCCGCCGATACCCAGTCCATTATCCCAATCCTTTTCGAAACGGACCACACCGATATACGACCGCCCCTGAGTGCTGTTGATCATCAACAGATCCTGATTGGCGCCGGTGGTGCCCGCCAGATTGCCGTAGCGCGGACGGCCATCGGGCAGCGTGCCGATCTGCACCGAACGGATGTCGGTCCAGTTATAACCTTGCAGCACATTGCCGTAGAGGAAGTTGGCGCCGAACAGCCAGCCATCACCGAGCGGCCCCAGATCGGCTTCATAATCAGCCGAAATCGTCGCGCGCAATTGGCGGGCAACCTTGAGGTCGGGGTCGATCGCGTTGACCGGTGCATTGGCCAGCGCCGCGACGTTGGTGGCGAGGAAGCTCGTCACGGTGGGCGAGAAAGTGGCTAGGTTGGTCAGGTTATTCAGCGCAGCATCGCACAATGTGCCAGCGGTGTTGCACGTCGCATCGCGATTGATGGTGATCTGGTTGGTCAGCTGTCCGGTGTTCGAATAGCTGTTCGACAAGAACACATTGGGGGTGCCGCCAGCGAATACACCAACGCCGCCGCGAACGACCAAGCGATCGGTGGCTTCCCAGTTGAAGCCGAAGCGCGGTTGGAACACCCCGCGACCGGCAAAGGTCGAACGGTTGCTGAAGCCATAACGCGCCGCGAAATTATTGTTCGCCGCTGGCGGGCCGTCATCGCCGAGCAGGTCGTAGCGCGCGCCGAGTGTCACCAACAGGTTATCGGTGATCTGCCAATCATCCTGAAGGCCGAAGCTGTATGTTTGTGCACCAAAAATGGCTGCGCCATCGTCGGGGTTGAGGCTGGGCACGGCGTTGGCCAGAGTCAGCTGGTTGGCGCGTCCAGCCGCAAAATCGGTGGTCGAATCAAAATAATAGGTGCCGAGCGAGTTGGGCACGAACAGATTGTCGACCGACAGGTCGGTATAGCTGGCCAGCGCCTTGAAGCTGTGATTGCCCGCTTCCAATCGTGCGGTCAGTTCGACACCAAGGTTTTCGGTGTTGAGCGCGTTCGAATGGCGAAACTGGTCGGGGCCAAAGATTACGCGCGGAACAGCGTTGGAACAGCTGGTGGCATTGCCCGTCGTCGCACCATCGAGGCAGACGGTGATCTGCCCGGCATTGCGCGCACCATAGGCAACCTGCCCACGATTATTGTCGCGATAGGAAACGCGAAACTCGGTCGAGAAAGCGTCCGACCATTGCGAGTTGAGCTGGAACGCACCCGAGTTGAACTCTTCGCTCAGCTCATAGCCAGTCGAAAACAGGCCGAGCGACGGCGATGTCGCACTAGTCGAGGTGTTGCGCTGGTTGGCACGGGTGCCGACGTTGCGAATATAGGTGAGCGAAGCGCGGTGGTCGTCATTGACGTTCCAGTCGAGCCGCGCAACAAACTTCTCGTCGGTCTCGGCGTCGCTGCGGATCACGCCCAGCGTATCATAATTATAACGCGACGAGGCAACGGCGGACACCGCATCGACCTGCGGCTGTGTCAGATTGGGGATCGGCGAGGCAAAGCCCTGTCCCTGCGGGCCGCTGTCGAATGGATTCGATTCGTCGGTGCGCTCATAGGTCAGCGCCAGGAACAGGCGGTCGCGGATGATCGGACCCGAAATATGCGCGCCATATTGTTTGGAGTCGAAATCGAGGTTGAGCGTCTGTCCGCGAACTGTATCGCCCGTCAGAGCATCGCTGGTGTAGGTGAAAAACGCATTACCGCGATAGCGGTTGGTCCCCGAACGCAGGATGACGTTGATCGCCCCGCCCTGGAAATTGCCTTCGCTGATGTCGAACGGCGCTACCTTGACCGAAAATTGTTCAATAGCGTCGAACGGCACCGGGCCGCGCGCGGTTGGCAGGCCGCCATTGTTGAGGCCGAAATCGTCGCCGAACTGGATGCCATCGACCGAGAAGCGGTTGAGGCGACCATTGTTACCCGCGATTTCGATCGTGCGGCTGTTGGTGAGGTCGATGGTGGCGAACGGGTCGCGGCGCGCCAGGTCGCGCACATCGCGGTTGATCGAGGCGACGCCTTCGATCTCGGCGCGCCCCAATGCGGTGATCGGTCCGGTCGATGTTTCGAGCGCGCCGCCAAGCGCGCTCGCGGTGACGACAATCTCGTCGGTCGTTTGCAGCATGATCGGCAGGCGGAACGGCTGACCCGCTTGCAGGAACAGGTCAGTAATCTGGGTGTTTTCAAACCCTGGTGCATCGACCGCGACGGTGAACGGACCGCCAACACGCAAACCGTTGGCGTTAAATCCGCCGTTAGCATCGGTCACGGTGCGCGAAACGGTGCCCGATGGTTCGTGGGTGACGACAACGGTTGCCCCGGCGACGGGGGCACCATTGCCTTCGACCGTGCCGCGCACCGCCGCCGTGGTTTCCTGAGCAGCCACTGGCGTCGCAATCGCAGCGGCGAGCGACAGGCCAGCAACACTGGCGGCGAGGTAATAACGCAAATTCATAGTAAAATCCCCTAGGCGCATGAAACTGCGCATTCGAATGTCACATCATGCCAAAGCGCGTGTCCGCCCCGGCTAATCCCTCACCCAAACTGCCCTCATCACCGCTTAGCGATGTTTGAATGGCGGTGCGGCAATGGAACGAATCTCTCACAACCGCATGGCGCTATGGCCAATGACTGCGACCGATTTGTTACAATGCACTGCCTCTAATGCCATAAAATCGTCACGTCACCGCAAAGGCGCAAAATGGCTGTGGATAGTTTTGAGCGCCACCATCGAAAGGCGCGGGAATCCTAGAGTCGCGCGCGGTGCAAAAATGCAACAGGGCGAAAGATTCGCACGCAGCTAAGCCGCGTCACCCGATCCGGTGAGCGGGATGTCCGAAAAAACGCGAATCGGTTCCTTGCGGCCCTCAACCACATCCTTGTCGATCACCACCTCACTGACGCCCTCAAGCCCCGGCAGTTCGAACATCGTGTCGAGCAAAATCGCCTCGACAATCGAACGCAGCCCGCGCGCGCCGGTCTTGCGTTTGATCGCCCTGCGCGCAATCGCGCCCAGCGCGTCTTCGGTGAAGCTGAGGCCGACCTCCTCAAGCTCGAACAATTTACAATATTGTTTGGCGAGCGCATTTTTGGGTTCGGACAGGATTTTGATCAGCGCCGGCTCGTCGAGATCCTCGAGCGTCGCGATAACCGGCAGGCGGCCGACAAACTCGGGGATCAGCCCGAACTTGAGCAAATCTTCTGGCTCGACATTTTTGAGCACTTCGCCGGTCTTGCGTTCATCGGGTGCGGCGACATGCGCGCCAAAGCCGATCGATTTGCCCTGCAGCCGGTCGCCGATAATCTTCTCAAGCCCAGAAAAAGCCCCGCCACAGATGAACAATATGTTGGTGGTATCGACCTGCAGAAACTCTTGCTGCGGGTGTTTGCGCCCGCCTTGTGGCGGCACGCTGGCGACCGTGCCCTCCATCATCTTGAGCAATGCCTGCTGCACGCCTTCGCCCGAAACATCGCGGGTGATCGACGGATTTTCGGCCTTGCGGCTGATTTTGTCGATCTCGTCGATATAGACGATGCCGCGCTGCGCCTTCTCGACATTATAGTCTGCGGCCTGGAGCAGCTTGAGGATGATATTCTCGACATCCTCGCCAACATAGCCCGCCTCGGTCAGCGTCGTCGCGTCCGCCATGGTGAAAGGGACATCGAACGTGCGCGCCAGCGTTTGCGCCAACAGCGTCTTGCCGCACCCCGTCGGTCCGACCAGCAATATGTTCGATTTAGCGAGTTCAACCTCATCGCCCTTGGCCCCGTGGTTCAGCCGCTTGTAATGGTTGTGCACCGCGACCGACAGCACGCGCTTGGCCGATGATTGACCGATGACATAGTCATCGAGCACTTCGCAGATTTCGCGTGGGGACGGCACCCCGCCGCCCTTGCGCGCAGGTGCCGCGCCCTTGGCCTCTTCGCGGATGATGTCGTTGCATAGCTCGACGCATTCATCACAGATGAACACCGTCGGCCCAGCAATCAGTTTGCGCACTTCGTGCTGCGACTTGCCGCAAAAGCTGCAATAGAGGGTGCTCTTGCTATCGGAGCCACTGAGCTTCGTCATAAATCTCTCAAATCTGCGCGCGGGGGGTGTCCGCTACCGCCTATCCTAAGCAACACCGCAGCAAATACAATAAGACAGTTAAGTGAATAGGAAAGGTTAAGCGGGACAGTTTTTCGCTCCGTGCCGCTCACTCCAATCCGCATGGCACTCACTCCGGCTTGGCATCCGCCGCCGCCGGGCGTTTGTCGAACACATGATCGACCAGCCCGAATGCCTTGGCCTCATCGGCCTCCATCCACATGTCGCGGTCCATCGCGATCTCGACCTCGCTCTCGGCCTTGCCGGTATATTCGGCGTATAACTCGTGCATCCGCTTGCGCAGCCGCAAAATCTCGCGCGCCTGGATCTCAATATCCGAGGCCATACCGCGCGCCCCGCCCGATGGCTGGTGGATCATGATCCGCGCTTGTTTGAGCGCCACGCGCATTCCCGGTTCGCCCGCCGCGAGCAAAAAGCTGCCCATCGAGCACGCCTGACCGATGCACACCGTGCCGACCTTGGGCCGGATATATTGCATCGTGTCGTGGATCGCCATCCCGGCCGTCACCACCCCGCCGGGCGAGTTGATATACATCGAAATATCCTTGGACGGATTTTCCGATTCGAGGAACAACAGCTGCGCCACGATGATCGACGCCATATGGTCCTCAACCTCGCCGGTCACGAACACGATCCGTTCGCGCAGCAGCCGCGAAAATATGTCGAAGCTGCGTTCACCGCGGCTCGATTGCTCAACCACCATAGGAATGAGCGCGTTGGTCAATCGGTCGAGCGGGTCATACATGGTGCGAAAATCCTTGTTAGTGCTTGCTGCCCTACATCGGGCGGCATGGCCTCAGGTTCAAGCCCATAGCTATGCCGCGCAATGATTAAGCCTTTGCTGCCTTCTTTGCCGGAGCTTTTTTGGCTTTGGCCGCGGGTGCCGCCTCCGGCTCAGTCTTGACCTTCTTTGGTGCGGCCTTCTTGGCAGGTTCAGCCTTCTTCGCTGCGGCCTTCTTCGCAGGTTTGGCAGCGCCATGGTCGTGCCCGCAATCCGGCCCGTGGACATGGCCCGCATCGCCATCGTCGTCGGCCTCTATCGCCGCTTCCAGTTCGGCGCGTGTCACTTCACGTTCCGTGATAGCCGCCTTGTCGAACAGAAAATCAACCACTTTGTCCTCGAACAGCGGCGCGCGTAGTTGCGCTGCAGCCAACGCATCCTTCTGGATATACTCCATGAACCGCTGGCGGTCTTCGGGGCGATATTGCTGCGCGGCCTGCGCGGTCAGACGGTTCATCTCGGCCTGATTGACCGTCACCTTGTTCGCCTGGCCAATCTCTGAGAGCAACAGGCCGAGCCGCACGCGGCGCTCGGCGATACCACGATACTCATGCTTGTCGCGTTCCAGCTCGGCCTGGGCGGCTTGCGCGTCTTCCTCCTGTGCCGCTTCCTGCTCCAGCTGTTTCCAGATCTGCTCGAACTCGGCCTCGACCATCGTCGGCGGCACCGGAAAATCATGGGCGGCGGCCAGTTGGTCGAGCAGGCGGCGCTTCATGTGCGTGCGCGTCAGGCCGTTCAGCTCCTGTTCGGCCTGCCCCTTCAATATCTCGCGCAGTTGCTCAAGGCTGGTCAGGCCCAGTTGCCTGGCAAAATCATCGTCGGCTTTGGCTTCGCCCGCGATCTTGACCGCCTTGACGATGATCGCAAACTCGGCCGCCGCGCCCTTCAGATTTTCCGCCTGATAATCGTCGGGGAAGGTCACATTCAGGTTGCGCTCCTCGCCCGCCTTCGCACCGATCAACTGGTCCTCGAACCCGGGGATCAGCGAGCCCGAGCCAATCTCGACCGCCATGTCACTGCCGGTGCCGCCGTCGAACGGCACCCCGTCGACGCTGCCGACAAAATCGATGATCAGCTGGTCGCCGGCCACCGCCTTATGTTTGGCGGGCGCATCCACAAACGCCTTCGACTGACCGAGCAGCCGCGCGATCTGCGCATCAACCTCAGCATCGGACGCGGGCACGGTCAGGCGGTCGAGCACCAGCCCGTCGAGCGAGGGAAGGTCAAACTCGGGCAGCACTTCAAGTTCAACCGTCACCTCGGCGTTTTTACCCGGGGCATAGCCATCGGCCAGAGCCACGCTCGGCTGCATTGCCGGGCGCAGTTTTTCCTTGCGCATCAGTGTATCGACACCGTCTTGCACGCTCTTTTGCAGCGCTTCGGACGCGAGCGCCTCACCGTGCATCTTGCGCACGAGGTTCGGCGGCACCTTGCCGGGGCGAAAGCCGGGCATCCGCACGGTCGGCGCAATCGCCTTCAGCTCGGCGTCGATGCGCGCATCGATGTCCTTGGCGGTGATGGTCAGCGCATAGGCGCGCTTGAGGCCTTCGTTCAACGTCTCAACATGCTTCATCTTGGTTCCGGCTCTTTCTCAACGTCTCAACCGATGCTTGCGCATCAAAAATTCTGCGGTCTATGGCGTGCCCTTCGCGATTCCCAAGCATGCGCTGTGGGGGTGAGGCCGCCCCCTCGCTTCGCTTCGGGAGTTTCGAAATTCACCATACCCCACGGCATGGCGTTTTCGAAACTGGTGCGGGCGAAGGGACTCGAACCCCCACATCTTTCGATACTGGTACCTAAAACCAGCGCGTCTACCAATTCCGCCACGCCCGCACACCGCTTGCGCACCACCTGCGCACCACCTGCAAGGCCTCGCGGCTGTGGCACGCGCGGCTCTATAACAGCGTAGGCCCCAAGGGCAAGGGGGGGTTACCCCGCCAACTTCGCGCGCAGCACGTCGTTGACCAGTTTGGGGTTGGCCTTGCCGCCCATCGCCTTCATCGTCTGTCCGACGAAAAAGCCGAACAGCGCTTCCTTGCCGCCGCGATAATCGGCAACCTTATCCGCGTTGGCACCGAGCACCGCATCGACCGCCGCCTCGATCGCGCCCGTGTCACTGGTCTGACGCAGGCCCTCGCGTGTCACAATCGCGGCCGCGCCGTCCCCGCTTTCGAGCATTTTTTCAAACACCTGTTTGGCGATGCTGCCAGAGATACTATCATCCGCCACCAGCGCCAGCAGTTCCGCCGCCTGTGCGGGCGATACCGGGCTGTCGGCGATGCTGCGACCCATGCGGTTCAATGCACCGAACAGTTCGGATGTGACCCAATTGGCCGCCGCCACCGCAGGCGCGCCCGCACCCAGCAACGCATCGAACCAGCGCGCCGCCTCGACCTCCGCCGTCAGCACATCGGCGTTATAGGCGCTGATGCCAGCTGAGACAAAGCGCGCGCGTTTGGCGTCGGGCAGTTCGGGTAAGGACGCGCGGCATTCGGCGATAAAATCTTCGCTCAGTTCGAGCGGTAACAGATCGGGGTCGGGGAAATAGCGATAGTCGTGCGCGTCCTCCTTGGACCGCATCGAGCGCGTCGTGCCGCTGCCCGCGTCGAACAGCCGCGTTTCCTGCGCCACTTTGCCGCCGCCCTCGATCAGTTCGACCTGGCGGCGCGCCTCATGTTCGATGGTCGCCATGACAAAGCGCACCGAATTGACGTTCTTGGTCTCGGTCCGTGTGCCAAGTTCCGCGCCCGCCTTGCGCACACTAACGTTGACGTCGGCGCGCATCGATCCTTCTTCCATATTGCCGTCGCACGAACCGACATAGCGGAGGATCGAGCGGAGCTTGCGCACATAGGCCCCCGCTTCGGCGGGGGAAGCCATATCTGGGCGCGAGACGATTTCCATCAGCGCGACGCCAGAGCGGTTGAGATCGACATAGCTCATCGTCGGATGCTGATCGTGCATCAGCTTGCCCGCATCCTGTTCGATGTGGATCCGCTCGATACCGATGCGTTTATCCGCCGCTATCCCTGCCTTGGCATCCGCGTCGATGGTAAGAGCACCCTCGCCCACTATCGGGTGGTAGAGCTGCGAAATCTGGTACCCCTGCGGCAAATCGGCGTAGAAATAATTTTTGCGGTCGAACCGCGACCAACGGTTGATCTGCGCGTCGATAGCGAGGCCGGTCCGCACCGCCTGGCGCACGCATTCGCCGTTCGGCACCGGCAACATCCCGGGCATCGCCGCATCAACCAGACTGACCTGCGTGTTCGGTTCCGCACCAAATGCGGTCGCCGCGCCGCTGAACAGTTTGGCGTTCGATGTGATCTGGGCGTGGACCTCCAGGCCGATCACAACCTCCCACTCGCCGGTTGCGCCTGTGATACGATAGTCGGCCATGTTTCTAAAATCCTGATCTTCCCAACAGCCCGGCAATGACATCGCAATCTACGATTGCTTCATATTGTGAGTGTGAACCTCGAAAGAAATCTTACTGATGGCCTCATGCTCTGAAGACGCTTTCGCTTCGGCATTGAAAACTTGGATTCTGAGACCGCCACCACCTTCTTTGGATTTGACAGCTTTGACGGCAACCTCAAAGTTGATCTTGTATGGAGCGGCGAACCTCTTAGTCTTAGAGGAAGCTCCTTCGACTCCCCCAACAATTGCGTTGAGCGTTGACGTGACAAACGCGGCGAGTTCGTCATTGTTAGGCTGCTCGCTCACCACCACCGCTCCGGCCTTGCCGTAAATCCGCTGCGCTGTTCTATCGCCAGGCCAGCATTGAGCACGCCCTGCTCGTCAAACGCCTTGCCGATAATCTGGAGTCCCAGCGGTAATCCTTCGGCGCTAAGCCCGCCCGGCACCGACATGGCGGGCAGGCCAGCCAGCGACGCTGGCACCGCGAACACGTCGTTCAAATACATGCTGAGCGGGTCGGCGCTTTTTTCGCCAAGCCCGAACGCTGCCGATGGTGCTGTGGGGGTCAGGATGATGTCGCAATCCGCCCATGCCGCGTCAAAATCGCGGGCGATCAGTGTTCGCACCTTTTGCGCCTGCGTATAATAGGCATCGTAAAATCCGGCGGAGAGCACATAGGTGCCAATCATGATCCGGCGCTTGACCTCTGGCCCGAAACCAGCGGCGCGCGTCGCCGCGTACATGTCTTGAAGATTGGCACCCTGCGGCAGGTCGCGCAGGCCATAACGCACGCCGTCGTATCGCGCGAGGTTCGATGAAGCCTCGGCGGGCGCGATGATATAATAAGCGGGCAGCGCATATTGGGTGTGCGGCAGCGAAATCTCGACGATCTCCGCGCCCGCATCGCGCAGCCATGTGATGCCATCGTCCCACACCCGCACAATGTCGGCGTCGATCCCCTCCACCCGATATTCGCGCGGGATGCCAACGCGAAGCCCGCGCATATCCTCGTTCAGCCCTGCTTCCCAATCGGGGACGGGCAGATCGAGGCTGGTCGCATCCTTGGCATCGAAGCCCGCCATCGCGCCGAGCATGATCGCGCAGTCACGGACATCGCGCGCCATTGGCCCTGCCTGATCGAGGCTGGAGGCGAACGCCACCACGCCCCAGCGCGAACAGCGACCATAGGTCGGTTTGATACCGCTTATCCCCGTGAACGCCGCTGGCTGGCGGATCGAACCACCGGTGTCGGTGCCTGTTGCCGCTGGGCACAGCCGTGCCGATACGGCGGACGCGCTGCCCCCAGACGATCCACCGGGCGCTAGGCTGGCGTTGCTGCCGTCATTGCGTTTCCACGGGCTGATGACATTGCCGAAAAAGCTGGTTTCGTTCGACGAACCCATCGCGAACTGATCCATGTTGAGCTTGCCGAGCATCCCTGCGCCAGCAGCCCACAGATTGGCGCTGACCGTCGATTCATAGTGCGGCACAAACCCTTCGAGGATGTGGCTGGCGGCGGTCGTCTGAACCCCTTGCGTAGCGAACAGGTCTTTCATGCCGATCGGCACGCCCGCCATCGCGCCCAGCGCTTGCCCGCGCGCCCGCGCATCATCGACCGTCTGTGCCGCGCTGAGCGCATGCTCGGGCGTTTTGACAATGAAGGCGTTGAGCGCATCCGCGCCATCAACGGCGGCATTGAACGCACTCGCGACTTCGACGGCCGAAAATGTTCCATCGCGCACGCCATCGCGGATTGCTGCGATGCCAAGGTCTGTGAGTTGCGTCATCATTCGATCACCTTGGGCACGCCAAAGAAACCATGTTGCGGCGCGGGTGCATTGGCCAAAACCGCATCGCGCACCCCGCCGCCGGTCAGCGGATCAGCATTGATGACATCATCACGCAGCCGCAAATGATTGGCGATCACGGCGGTCATCGGTTCGACCCCCGCCACATCAACTTCACGCAATTGTTCGACCCAGCCGAGGATATTGTTGAGTTCGGGCACCAGCGCAGCGACCTCGGCCTCGCTGACCGCGATCCGCGCCAATGCGGCGATTTTGGTAACGGTGGCACTATCGACAGACATGCTCTCGCGCTTCCTTTGCGGCATGAAACTTAGGGATGAGCGCCGCTAGCAGGGGCGGCGCGCTGGTTCAAGCGCGATGGTGCGGGTGGGCGCTATTCGATCGACTCGCCGACAACTTTGCCATCAACCATGATCTGGCGCCGGGCGACGCTGCGCAATTCGACGGTAGCGGTGGCGAGGTCGGGCGGCGTTTCGCGCGAATCGCGGCGGTAATCCGCATTTTCATCCGTGTTATGCCAGCGTCCGTTGCGATGCCGATAAAGGATGGCCGATTGTAGGTCGTCACGACGATTGCTCTGCTGGACATAGCCGATCCGCCGATCATCGATCCATAGCGCGACACACGCCCCTTGCGCGCAACGATATTGCGCCTCCAGCGCGGTCATCGCCGCTGGTGGCAATGCACGGCCCGCCGGAATGATCCGCAGCCGCTGTGCCAATGGCCTGCGATCAACCTGCTCGTCGAGATTTTCATCGACACCGTAGCGATTCTCCGCCGCCAGCGCCGCCGTAATCGCCGCACGCCGCGCTGGTGTCCCGCTCCGCGCCAGCTGTTGCAGCGCCCGCCGCCCCGCTGGGCCAAAGTCAAACGCCATCGCGCGCAGGTCAAAATCCGCCTCGCTCACCGCGCCGCTGCGCAGCCGCGCCACCTGGTCGCGCGCCGACACTGCGCCGAAATCAACGATGGGGAGCGCGAGGAACAGCGCCAATGCACCCAGAGCTACAGCGAGTTTCTGCTGCAATGGCCGCAACACATCGTCGAAGCCCGCGCGCCCGCGCACAACTGACCATAGTCCGCTTAGGCCGTATCCAAGCGCAATCGCCACCGCGATGACACCCCATATCCGTTCGGGGGTCCAGCCATAATCGGATATGCGTAGCCACATCGCCACGGCGGCAATGATGGCGAGCGGCAACACCGTGACGGCGAGGATGGCCGCCGACCAATGGAGCACGCGATTGGGGCTACGGTCTTCGTCACCATTGCCGATCACCGCATTCGCGAACAGCACCGCCGCCGCCGCGACCGCCAGCATCAACGCGGTGGCTGAAAAACCGCTCTCCCACAGCTTGGCAAAGCCGGTGCCGATGCTCGATACCAAAAACAGCACCAGCGCCACTGCCAGCACCGGCGCAAGCACGGCAAGCACGATCATCACCAGCCGCTGCATCGTGCCGACCAACTTGTCGCGTTCGCGCAGCAAGCCGATGGCCCCGCCGAACGCTGCGCCCGCCAGCATCCAGCCGAACCAGTCCTTTTGCAGCAATTCGCGCACAAAATCGATGTCGATCAGCATAAACAGCGACGAAATCATCCACGCCAGCGCAAATGTGATGCCGACAAACGCCATCGCCGCCGCGCCCAGCACCGCGTCGGTCCATGCGTGCAAATGCAACTGGCGATAGGGCAATTGCCACAGCCGCCAAAATGTCCAGCTGTCGGCGACATCGCGTTTGGTCTGAAACAAGGGCGCAGCGACGGTTGCGGCTAACAGGACGGAAAAGAACGGCCATTCGGCGAACGACCCGCCGACATTATAGCCGCCCGTATTCCATACAACGAATGCGGTCACTACGCCCCACAGCACCGCGAACGCCGCCGCCCAGTGCCAACGGCGAAGCTCGACCGCGAAGGTGAAGATGATCGTAGCGACCGCCAAACCGGACGCCATAGCCGGGCGCCACGACGAAAGCGGCTGTTCGCTAATTTGTTCGGTGATCGCCCAAAAGCCGAGACCCGAAAGCGCACACAGCGCCGCCATGGCCCAGGGCCGCGTCGCCCAAGGCCGATCGCGCTCATCGATCCGTTCGCCCATCGGTTCAACTGTGCTGGTCATCGCGCCTCTCCTACGCCCGTCAATGTGCATTGCGCGCCGCGCGCTTGCAATCTATTTCAGCGCAGCCAACCAAAGGACACCGATATGGCCCGCAAGTTCCTTTATGTTTTTGCCATCCTGATCGCGCTGGTTATCGCGCTTGCGGTGGCGTGGCGGCTCTACCCCGCTTGGTTCATGCGCGTCGCGTTCGAACCCAGCGGCGCGTTCGTCGAGCAGCGCACCGTCAACAGCAACGCCTATGCCGATCCAGCGATGTGGCTCGCGCGGCCGGATATGGCGGCGAATAACCCCAGTCTATGGATGCCGCGCCTCGACCCCACGCACCCAGCAGCTGGTGCGCCAACAATTACGCCGGGCGAGGAGAATAGTTTTCGCGTGCGGGCAGAGCCGGCGCACGGGGGTGCGGCCATATTCTACATTCACCCGACCAGCCATTTGACCAAAGCTGGCTGGAACGCCAGCCTCGATAACGAAGAAGCCAACCGGATGGCGCGGCTGTTCACGCGCGGACAATCGAGCGCGCTGGCCGGGGCGGGCGATGTCTGGGCCCCGCGATACCGGCAGGCAGCGATGGGCGCATTCCTGACCCGCAATGCAGCCACCGCTAACCGTGCACTGAACGCCGCTTACCGCGATGTCGCGGCGGCGTTCGATCAATTTCTGTCCGAAATCCCCGCCGACCGACCGATCATCCTCGCGGGGCACAGTCAAGGCGCGCTGCATCTGACGCACTTGCTACGGACCCGCGTGGCCGGAAAGCCGCTCGCTCACCGCGTCGTCGCCGCCTATGTCATCGGCTGGCCAGTCTCGATCGCGCACGATCTACCCGCGCTCGGCCTGCCCGCTTGTGCTACGGCGCAGAGCAGCGGGTGCATCCTGAGCTGGCAAAGCTATGCCGAGCCTGCCGACCCGTCGATGGAGCTCGACGTTTACGACGTAAGCATAGGGTTTGACGGGCGGCCCCGGCGCGGCTCACCGATGCTATGCACCAATCCCATAAGCGGCGCGAACGACGGCACAGCCCCACAATCCGCCAACCTTGGCACACTCAAGTCCGACGACGATCTGGCCGATGGCACGCTGCTCGCAGGCGCAAGCGGTGCGCGGTGCGACGACCCTATGCATGGCGGGCGCGGCTTGCTGCTGATTGGCGAGGGGCCATCGCTTGGCGGCTATGTCCTGCCCGGCAATAATTACCATGTGTTCGATTTTTCGCTGTTCTGGATGAATATCCGCGCCGATGCGGTGCGACGCTTGGCGGCGTTTAATGTCGAGGTTCATTAACATGAACCCTTGCACCACCCGCCCCGCCTCCCCGCCCGGCCACCAAAGATACCATCAGGCTATGGT
>JBEBHS010000034.1:0-24905 GCA_040080745.1 Sphingopyxis sp.
TTCGGCGGGCCGAGTGCGGGGACGTTGGCCGGTTTTTACGATCCCAATGTCCGTTACCGTTTTCATGTGTCGAACGGTGGGCGCACCGACGACGATGAATATCTGATCGTGGCGCAATTTGGCCCGGGGCAGGGCGGTAACGGCATCAAGGTTGATGGCCTGCCCGGCGTGACCGGGAGCATCATCGGCCCGGTCGAACGGATATTGACCGCGTCCAATGGGGTGAAAGTCTATTCGGGCGTGCGGTCAGACCCGTTCTTTTTCGATGTGCTGGGGTTCCGTGAAACCAACGCATCGGGCACCCTCGCCATCCGCAACGACCGCGATTTCTTCCGCAATGGCAATGACACGACGATAGCGGTGCAGGTGCCGATCGCCATCGTTGGCCGCGATGGCAACGGCGATGGCCGCGTTGATAACCGCATGGACATTTGGGTCGATTGTTTTCGCAAAGGGGGGCAGCTGTGATGCGCGCGTCATTGAACAAGCTCCCCGCGCTGGTGCTGGTCGGCGCGATGATGGCGCTGTCCGCCTGCGGCAGCGGGGCGACCCGCACGCCATCGCCCGCCGCAACCCCGGCGCCGACCCCGACGCCGACCACCAGTTCGCTCGACGTGCTGCCGTGCCTCAACCAGACGGTGCCGCTGGCGCGGGTGCCGGCGGGCACGCGGGTGATCGACCTGGTGATTCCCGACACCATCACCATCTGGCCCGACCGCGACATCGGCTTTCCCAACGGGCGGTTGCTGAGCGATCCGGTGATCGACATCTTGCTTGGGGCCATCCTGCTCGACGTTAACAAGGCCGGGCAGAATGCCGCGAGCTTTGCGGCGATCCCGCTCGACCCGCCGCAGGCGACGCGTCCGCCGCTGCCCGATTTCCCCTTTGCCAATCTGCCCAACGGCAACCCGCCGCTCGACGCTGGGACCGGCACCGGCTTTGTGTTCGATAGCGCGCCGATGTCGGCCTATGTTCAGGTTGACCGGATGGGGATGCCCGCCGTCGCCACCGCGATCATCCTTGGCCCGCGCAAAAACGCCTATAGCGACGGCAATGTTCAGCTCGACACCGCCAATGTCTTTGCGTTCGACCTGATCGAGGGGCTGCGGCGGTTCGCCGAACCGTTGCAGGACGACATCGCCGCGCGCGGGTTGACCAGCTGTGCGGTGAGGCGCGTGAGTTGATGCGGCGCGGCCTGCGGATTGCCGCGCTGATCCTTGCGCCCGCGCTGTTGCTGGCAGGCGCGGCGGCGTGGCAGGTAGGGTGGACCGAGGCGTCGCCATCCGATCTGCCCGCGCCCTTTCCATCGCCGCACCGGACATGGGCCGAGCATGTCGCGGCGATCGACGCGGCCATCGCGCGCAATCGTACGCGCGCGGCGGCGGAGCCGAGCGACTGGCTCAGCCCATCATCGGAGGCGGGGGCGTGGCTCGACCGCGCGGGCATGACGGGACGCTGGCAGGATTATGCGGCGGCCGAGGCGGCGCTGGGCGTGGCGATGGAGCGCGCGCCGGCCGCCGTGAAGCCGCACCCGCTGGCCGCGCGGTTCGCCATGGCGCTGCACCGTAACGCTGCGGTTGAACCAGCGCTGCTCGCGGCGCAGATCGACCGCGGATCGAGCGAGGCGGCGGCGCGCGCACAAAGCCAGGCGATGCGCGGCGACGTGGCGCTGTATCGCGGCGACTGGCGGCGCGCCGATGCGCTTTATGCCGAGGCGGCGCGGTTATCGCCGAGCGAGACCATCGCCTTTCGCCGCGCCTTCATCGTTCAGCGAACGCAGGGCGGCGACGCGGCGGTAGCGGCGTGGGCAGGCGTGGCGCGCGCGACCGATCGGCCATCGCGGCGCTTGCTGAGCATGCTGGCGATGCGGATCGGCGCGGTCGAGCTCGAGCGCGGGCGGTGGGCGGAGGCGGCGCGCTGGCACCAGCGCGCGAACCGCTTGCTGCCCGGCGACTGGCATGTCGCGGCGCTGATGCTTCAGGACGCTGCGCTGGCGGGGGATGTGACGCGCGCGACGCGCGGCATGGCGCGGCTGGCCGCTGCGCACGACCTGCCCGAACTGTGGGATGCGCTGGCACTGTGGCAGGCGGCGGCGGGCCAACCCAATGATGCAGCGCTGGGCCGCGCCGAGATTGGCTGGCGCGCGTTCGGCACGCGCTATCCGCTGGCCACCGCCAATCACCAGGCCGAGCACGCGCTGATTGCGGGTGACCATGGCGCGATGCTGACGCTGGCGCGGCGCAACTATGCCAACCGCCCTTACGGTGATGCGGCGATTGCGCTGGCCGAAGCGCTGGCGGCCAATGGCGATACCGCGCGCGCGCGCGCGTTGCTTGATGGGGTGGCACGCGATGGCTGGCACAATGGCGAGGGGGATTGGCTGGCCTGCCGTGTGGCGGAGCTTGCGGGCGATGGCAATGCCGCCGCCGCATCGCGGATCATTGCCGAGCGCCGCAACCCGCGCGTGCTCGATCCGCGCGCACGGTTGATCGTGTTCGGACTGCATTGAGGGGGGGCGCGCAGTTTCCGTTTGCGTAAAGCGCGCGCTTTGCACAGTATCGCCGCACAGGTGCACGCGGGGATATGATATGGATGCCGATGTCTTTGAGGCCTTTCTGGCGCAGCTCAAACGCTATGTCCGCGAGCGGTTGATCCCCGCCGAAGCCGAGGTGATCGCTAATGATCGCATTCCGGACGCGATATTGGATGAAATGCGCGCCATGGGGCTGTTCGGCATCACCGTGCCAGAGGAATATGGCGGCGCCGGGATGAGCATCAGCCAATATATCGAGACGGTCAAGCATCTGTCCTATGCCGCGCCCGCATTCCGTTCGACGATGTCGATCAACGTCGGGATGACCGGCACCGCGATCCGCAAATTCGGCACGGGCGAGCAGCGCGCGGCGTGGCTGCCACGGATTGCGGCGGGCGAAATTGCGTGCTTTGGCCTGACCGAACCGGGCAGCGGCAGCGACAGCGCCGCGATGCAGACCAGCGCGGTGAGGAGCGGCAACGGCTATGTCCTCAACGGCACCAAACGCTATATCACCAACGCCCCGCACGCCAAAATCGCGCTGATCATGGCGCGGACCAGCAAGGAGGCGCTGCCCAAAAACGCCCATGTCTCGGCGTTCATCGTCGATATGGAAACGGCTGGGATCACGGTCGGTTCGCCCGACAAAAAAATGGGGCAGGCCGGCGCGCACATCGCCGACATCATCATGGAGGATGTGCAGGTAACGGGCGATGCGCTGCTCGGCGGCGAGGAAGGCAAGGGCTTTGTCGCGGCGATGCAGAGCCTCGACAACGGGCGGTTGTCGGTCGGAGCGATGGGGGTCGGCATGGGCCGTCGCATCCTCGATGCCGCGGTGCGATACGCGTGCGAGCGTAAGGCGTTTGGCGAACCGATCGCCAATTTCCAGCTGATCCAGGCGATGCTGGCCGACAGCGAGGCCGAGCTATATGCGGCCGAATGTATGATCGCCGATGCGTGCCGCCGCGCCGACGCGGGCGAAAATATCGTGCGCAAGGCGGCGGCGGCCAAGTTGTTCGCGACCGAAACATGCGGGCGGGTGGCCGACCGCTGTGTGCAGATTTATGGCGGTGCGGGTTATCTGGCCGAATATGATGCCGAACGGTTTTTCCGCGATGCGCGGATATTGCGGATTTACGAGGGGACCAGCCAGATCATGCAATTGCAGATCGCCAAACATATGCTGCGCGATTTTGCCCGCGACGGCGCGGTGTGGTGAGCATGTGGCGGTGAGCGAGGATCACGCCGACATCCGCGAGGCGGTGCGCAAGCTCTGTGCGCGCTTTGGCGGTGCGTATTGGCGGGCCAAAGACAAGGCGCGCGAATATCCCACCGCATTTGTGCGCGCGATGGGCGATGCGGGGTATCTGGCGGCGCTGATCCCCACCGAGCATGGCGGGTCGGGATTGCCGCTGTCCGCCGCCGCCGCGATCCTGGAGGAAGTGCACGCGAGCGGGGGCAATGGCGCGGCGTGCCACGCGCAGATGTATGTGATGGGCACGGTGCTGCGCCATGGGTCGAACGTGCAAAAGGCGGCGTGGCTGCCGCGCATCGCCAGCGGAGAATTGCGGCTCCAGGCCTTTGCCGTCAGTGAGCCGGATAGTGGCAGCGACACGCTGAGCCTAGCCACGCGCGCGGTGCGGGACGGCGATGATTATGTCATTACCGGACAGAAGATATGGACCAGCCGCGCCGAGCATAGCGATGTGATGGTGCTGCTGGCGAGGACGGCCCCGTTGGGAGAGACGGCTAGCCGCGCTGGCCTGCCAGTGGGAAAGGCCAGACAGAAACGCACCGAGGGCCTGTCTGCCTTCATCGTCGATATGCGCGCGGCGGTGGGCCATGGGCTGAGCATCCGCCAGATCGACACGATGATGAACCATGCGACGTGCGCGCTGTTTTTCGATGGCCTGCGTGTTCCGGCCGCGAACCTGATTGGTGAAGAAGGGCAGGGGTTCCGCACTATAGTATCGGGGATGAACGCCGAACGGTTGCTGATTGCGGCGGAATGTATCGGTGATGCCAAATGGTTCATCGACCGTGCCACAGCCTATGCCAAGCAGCGCGTCGTGTTCGGCCGCGCGATCGGCCAGAACCAGGGGGTGCAATTCCCCATCGCGCGTGCCTATGCCCAGATGCGCGCCGCCGAGCTGATGGTGCGCGACGGGCTGGCGCGATTTGAGGCGGGCGAGGCGTGCGGCGAACAGGCGAATATCGCCAAAATGCTCGCCGCCGAGGCGAGCTTTGCCGCGGGCGAGGCGTGCCTGCAAACCCACGGCGGGTTCGGCTTTGCGAGCCAATATGACATTGAGCGCAAGTGGCGCGAAACGCGGCTGTACCAGGTCGCGCCGATCAGCACCAACATGATCCTGTCCTATATCGGCGAACATGTGCTCGGTATGCCGAGGAGTTTTTGATGCCAAAATCGAGCAAAAGTGATTGGCAAGACTGGATAGGGCGCAGCGAAACACGAACCGATCTGGTAACGGCGGGATTGGTGAAGCGGTTGTGTGCAACGTTTTCTGTTGGCCTTTCCCACTCGCAGGCGAGCGCGGCTGTGAACGGCGATGTTCCGCAAGGGGCCGCCCCGCAAGGGGTGCACTGGTGCCTGTGTCTGCCCGATGCTGCGACGGCGGAACTGGGCGAGGATGGGCACCCGCGCCGAGACATAGAGGACGCGTTCTTGCCGCCGATCTCCCTGCCGCGCTCGCAGCCAAGTGGGAAAGGTCAGACAGGAACGCGCCGGATGTGGGCGTCGAGCAAGCTGGCGTTTCACGCGCCGATTGCGGTGGGCGCGGCGGTGACGCGCACCTCGACGATTACCGCCATCGCGGAAAAGGCGGGCAGCAGCGGTCCGCTGGTGTTCGTCACGCTCCGCCACGAAACGCGGGCCGACGGCGCGCTGGCGGTGGAGGAGGAACAGCTGCTGGTCTATCGCGGGGCGGCAGATGTGAGCGCAGCTTTTGCACGGAATACCCCACCCCTTCCCCGCGCGCAGAGTCACGTGCCTCTGCACGCCCTGAAGGGGAGGGGTTTGGATGAGGATTGGCCGCATGTCCGCACGCTGACGCCGGGCGAGACGATGCTGTTTCGCTATAGCGCGCTGACGTTCAATGCGCACCGCATCCATTATGATGCGCTCTATGCGCAGGGCGTAGAGGGGTATCGCGCCCTGGTGGTGCACGGGCCGCTTACCGCGACATTACTGATTGATTTTGCAAGGGAAATATCGGGAGGAGCGCCACTGAAGAGCTTTGCGTTTCGCGCCGCCGCGCCGCTGTTTTGCGGCGAACCGATGACGCTGGTGGCAAGGCAAGAGGGAGCCGAAATGACAATGGCCGCGCTCGGCCCAGCGGGCGTCGCGGCGATAGAGGCCAGCGCGGTGGTGGGGGTCTAAGCCCCGTCAGTCGCCGTCCTCGCGCACCTGCGCCGCGCGTCCACGCGCCTCTATCCTCTGGCGATGACGCGGCACCGGGCCAGTGAGATTGAGGCGGCGCAGCTCGCGCATCCGGCCATCGACGACATGCCCTTCGGCGATTTCGGTCGCCATCAGCGCGAACACGCGCCCGCCGGTGAAGATCGGGCGCGAATTGCCATACCAGTCGATGCACGACACTTCGCAAGCGTAATCCGCCGCCGGTTCCTTCAGCCCCTGGAGCAGCGGCCCGGCGTCGGACAGGCGGCCATCGGCGGCGACACCCAGAAAGCTGACGTCGGAGCCATCGCTAAACCATTCATAGCGCTCGGCGCCCTCGCGCCGCAGCGCGGTGGGAACCCCAATCAAACCGCTGCCGTCCGCACCGATTAGACTGTTGAAGGCGTGGCTGCGCCCCTCGCTCTCATACCGGCGCGCGAGCCGCATGGTGTCGATTATGCGCGGGGTCTGGCCCAGCCCCAGCAGCGAGATCGACAGGCCGTTGTCGTCGCGATAGCCGTTGATCGCCATGCGGTCTGCGCCGACGCGTTCGATGCGGATGACATTGTGATCGACCGCAACCCGCTGCGCCGCCTGTGGCTGCGCGACGGGCACGACGATGACCGCGCGGTTCGGCGCGTCGGGCACGCCATCATCATCGTCATCGTCGGCGGGGTTTTCGGGGTCGGGGATCGCGCCATAGCCATGGACGCGGCCACCATAGACCAGCCAGTCATCGGCAAAGCGGTTTTCGAGCTGCCCCGGCCCGGGCGATGGCATGGCGATATGCCGTTCGGGCGCGATCGGGTTGAGCCGGTCCGAAAACTCCCGCAGCGCGATGTTGGTGTAAACCAGCGTCGGAGCGCCCGAGTCATAATAGCGATGCGCGTCGCTCCAGCGCAGCAGCGCGCGAAAGGTGCCGCGCGTTTCGTCCATCGAAAATTGGTTGATCGGCCGCCCGCGCAGGCCGACGACGCTGGGGCGGCCTCCGTCCACCGGCACACGATAGACAGCGGCGGGGCTGACATCGCCATAGCCGACGCGCGCCCGCGTATCGCGGGGCGTATCGAGATACCACCAATCATAATCTCTGCCCCCCACCCACAGATAGACGCTGCCCTGGGTGACGAACATTTCGGCGTCCCCTGGCCCGGCGATGGCGGTGACGCGGCAATCGGGCACATTACGGCCATTATATTGCCCGAGCGGGCAGACGGTGACGGCGTGGATGGTGGGCCTGAGCGTGCGCAGCAGCGGGCGATAGACATCGCGCCCGTCCATCATCGCCCGCCCGCCGTCATTGGGGTCATCGCCGCCACGATCGAGGATATGATCCCGCTGGGCCGGGCTGGTCCAGCGACGGATACGCGGCCGCCCGGCGCGGTCGGTCAGATCGTCGATGGCATAGGGGGTGTAGATGACCAGATTGTCGCCGACGATCCGCGTCGCATAATTATCGCCGCTATAATAATCTTCGCTGCTGATCAAAAAGCTGCCCTGCCGCGCCAGATGGCCATTGCGCTCATCAAGCGTGAACACCGATAGTTCGGTGGCGTCGTGGGCGTAGCTGTAGGCGGTGATGATGACGCGGTTACCCTGGACCAGCATTTCGTCATACCAGGCGTCGTCCTCGCGCGCATCGCGATAGACGTTGATGCGGTCGGCGAGGGCGAGGCGCCCGCCGCGCGTATCGACCGAGAATATCCGGCCATCCTGGAGCACGGCGAGGAAATCGCCTATCTGTTTGACGACATCGCCCTCGTCAACGCCAGAAGTCTGGACGTTGGTGATATTGGGCGTGGCGCGCGTGCCGGTGACGACGATATTTTGCGCGGGCGATGCCTCAATATCCTCTCCGCCGCAATTGGGGTCTTCTGGGTCGCATTCTGGCGCATCGGCCGGCGCATCGGCGGGGCCAGCATCCTGATAGAGTTGGCGGCGCGACGGGTGGCGGCGTCGATATTCGCGCATGCTCCATGCGGTGCGCAGGTTGCGCTGGCGGGTGATCGCGGCGGCATAGGCTTCGAGCGCCGCGTCGCTGCTGAACCGCTCCAGCCGCTCCGCCGTCAGCGCGGTGACGGCCGGGTCGGTTGCGATGGGCGGCGGCGCGGGGTCATCCGCCGCGGCGGGGGGAGGCGGTGGCGCGGCGGGTAACGGGCGCGGTGTGGAGGGCGCGCTTTGCCCCATCAGCACGGCGGCGGCGATGAAGGACGCTGCGATGAGCCTGATTTTGTGCGTCCTATCATTGCGCATCATCATTCCCCCTGCTGACCCCGCTTACCCGCGCGATGTGCCCGCCATGCCATGGGCGTGGCTATCACGCCGCATGACAATGGCGCAAGCTGCCGCGCATCGAATGAACGGAATGTGAATGCTATGGGGTCAAATATAACCAAATAGGCGCAAAACGCTTGACAGCGGCGCGCTGTTATGGCACATTATGCCCATCGTTGAGAATTGCGAGTCGGACACGGCGGCCCTTTCATTGGGGCGCGCCGTTTTGCATTGCGCACCGCGAGAGGATAATCATGACAGAACAGATCAAAAATGGAGCCGATGGCCCGAAAGCGCAGGTGCGCAGGCCTAGGAAAGATGCCTTTTCCCCACAAAAACAGGGCCGCTTCTTTGCCCGGCTGGCCGAAACGGCCAATATCACCACGTCGGCAGAATATGCGGGCGTCAGCGTCAGCACAGTCAAATTATGGCGGCGGAAAGACGCCGCTTTCCGCGCGCGCTGGGCACAGGCGCTCTCCGATGGCTATGCCGACATCGAGATGCGGTGCCAGGCGATCGCGTTGTTCGGCGCGGTCAGCGAAACCAGCAGCGAGGCTTGCGCCGACGGGGTCAGGAAAGTCCGCCGCCGCCGCGACCAGCCCGACATGATGGTGCGGCTGTTGCAATTGCACAAGACCGAAGCAGCGCACGCGGCCGCGCATCAGGACGAGGCGATCCGCCGCGCCGACAGGCCGTCTGTGGTCAGATTGTGGGGCCTGGTGGACGCCATGCGCGCGCGCGCCATCACCATGCAGGAAAGCGGCGGCGGGACACAGGAGAGCGGCGATGGAAGCGCCGCATGATCTGTCGCTCACCCAGCTGGTCGAGCAGCTGCCCGATGTCATGGCCGAAGCGCTGGCGGCACAGTTTGGCGACGCGCTGGTGTGGCTGGCGGAGCATCCGTGGCTGGCACAGGCGCGCCCGTCGCAGCGCGAACCGATGGGCGATTGGCGGCTGTGGCTGATGATGGCGGGGCGCGGATTTGGCAAAACGCGCGCCGGGGCCGAATGGGTCGATAGCATAGCGCGCGCCAACCCCGGGTTTCGCATCGCGCTGATCGGCGCGAGCCACGACGATGTGCGCGGTGTGATGGTTGAGGGGGAGAGCGGCATCATGAACCTGCCTGGTTCACAGCTGCGCCCGATTTACCAACCGGCTTTGCGACGGATCATTTGGCCGGGCGGGGCGATGGCGACGTGCTATAGCGCCGCCGAGCCAGACACTTTGCGCGGGCCGCAACAGCATGTCGCCTGGGCCGACGAGGTCGCGCGCTGGGGCGCGAGCATAAGCGACGACGGGCGGCGCGGGATCGCGGCATGGGACAATTTGATGATGGGGATGCGGTTGGGGACAAGGCCGCGGGTTTTGGCAACGACAACCCCGCGTGCGGTGCCGCTGCTACGCCAGATATTGAAGAGCGGTGACATGGTGGTGAGCGGCGGGCCGACCCACGCCAATGCGGATAATCTGCCGCCCAGCTTTATCGCGGCGATGGCGGCAAATTATGGCGACACCATGTTAGGGCGCCAGGAAATCGGCGGTGAATTGATCGCCGATGTCGAGGGCGCATTGTGGGCCCGCGAGGGATTGGAGGCGTGCCGGATTAACGCGAGCATGCTCGACGAAGAGGCGTTCGCCCGCGTGGTGATCGGCGTCGATCCACCCGCCAGCGCGGGCGGCGATGCGTGCGGCATCGTGGTGGCTGCCAGGTTGAGCGCGCCATTAGGGACTGCACGCTATGCGGTGATCGCCGACGAGAGCGTCGAGCACGCCAGCCCCGACCGCTGGGCAAGCGCGGTGGTAAGCGCCGCGCATCGCTGGCGCGCCGACCGCGTGGTGGCCGAGGCCAATAATGGCGGCGATATGGTGGCGAGCGTGCTGCATGCGGTCGATGGCGACCTGCCGGTGGTGCTGGTCCATGCCAGCCACGGCAAGGTGGCGCGCGCCGAACCGATCGCGATCCATTATAGCGCGGGCCGCGTGTGCCATATTGGTTCGTTTGCCAGGCTGGAGGATCAGATGTGCGCCCTGATGGCGGGTGGCGTTTATGCCGGGCCGGGCCGATCGCCCGACCGCGCCGATGCGCTGGTGTGGGCGCTCCATGCGCTGATGAAGGATGGAGGTGCAGGGCCGCGCGTGCGGGGGTTGTAGTGGATTAATATATAAGGAACAAATCATGAACATATTCGGCTTTAAGTCGCGTCGCTCGGCGGCGCGACTAGCAGGGACTTTTGCTTTTCCTACTGGCAAGCCAGCGCAGTTGACGCGCCCGCTTGGGTTCGCAGGCGGTATTCATGCGCACAGCATAGCCCCCGCAAATCGCAGTTATGACGAACAGGTGCGCCGTGCTTATGCGCAAAATCCGGTGGCACAGCGGTGCTGCCGCCTGGTGGCGGAAGCGGTGGCGGGCGCGCCGCTCAACATCGACAATCCGCGCATTGCGGCATTGATTAGCGAGCGCGCGGGCGGGCAGGTGTTGCTCGAAAGCGTGGCGAGCCAGCTGATGCTGCACGGCAATGCCTATGTGCAATTGCTTGGCGGCGCGTCTCCTTCTGGCCTTTCCCACTCGCAGGCGAGCGCGGGGGAATTGCCCGCTGAACTCTACGCGCTGCGCCCCGAACGGGTGAGCGTCGAGGTGGATGCGCAAGGATGGCCGGTGGCCTTTGCCTACCGCGTTGGCGGGCAGGCGCAGCGGCTGAATGCGTGCGATGCGATGGGTCGGGTGCATGTGGTGCACATCCACACCGTCAATCCGCTCGACGACCATTATGGCCTCGGTTGCCTGTCGGCTGCGGCGCAGGCGGTGGCGATCCACAACAGCGCGGGCGCATGGAACCAGGCGTTGCTCGACAATGCGGCGCGGCCATCGGGCGCGCTGGTCTATGAGGGCGGAGACAAGGGCAGTGCGCTGTCTGATACGCAGTTCGAGCGGTTGAAGGCCGAAATGGAGGCGCAGTTTCAGGGCAGCATCAATGCCGGTCGGCCGATGCTGCTCGATGGCGGCCTCAAGTGGCAGGCGATCAGCATGACCCCGGCCGAGATGGATTTCCTCAAGCTGAAGGACAGCGCCGCGCGCGATATTGCGATGGCATTTGGCGTGCCGCCGATGCTGATCGGCATCCCCGGGGACGCGACCTACGCCAATTACCGCGAGGCATCGAAAGCGCTGTGGCGGCAGACGGTGCTGCCGATGCTGGGGGCGATATTGGCGAGCTTGCGCCAGGCGTTGGCAACGTGGGATGCGGCGGGAAGCGAGGTGGGGCGGCTGGGCGTAGCGCTCGACCATGTGCCCGCGCTTTCCGAGGACCGCGAACGACTGTGGAGCCAGGTGAGTGCCGCCGATTTCCTGAGTGCGGATGAGAAACGGGCGATGCTGGGGATAGCGCCTTCTCTGGCTTTTCCCACCGATAAATCGGCAGAATCCGTCTCGGCTTTTCCCACCGATAAATCGGCGCAGCTGTCATGAGCGGGCCGTGGAGCGACATTGCGTCTCTTTCTGACCTTTCCCACGCGCAAGCGCGCGCGGTGCTTGCCCCGTTGCTCGAGCAAGCGAGCGAGGCGGGGGCCACGCTGGCGCTTGATCGGCTCGGTCTGACCGATCCCAAGGCGCGCGAGGATATTCATGAACTGCGCGAGCTGCTGAGCGCGTGGCGCGACGCCAAACGCAGCGCGTGGCGCGCAGCGGTCGACTGGCTGGTGCGTGGGTGTCTCGCGCTATTGCTGGTCGCGCTGGCGGTGAAGCTGGGTTTCGGGGCGATGCTGCGATGAGTTCCTCTCTGGCCTTTCCCACTGGCAAGCCAGCGCGGCTGAGGTTCACCGGATATGCCGCGCTGTTCGATGTAGCGGATCGCGGCGGTGACATCATCCGGCGCGGTGCCTTTGATGGTGCGGGCGCGCCGATCCCGCTGCTGTGGCAGCACGACCCGAAGCGCCGCATCGGCACCGTCGATAGTCTGTCTGAGGACGGATTGGGGCTGAAAATCGACGCCAGCGTCGATGGGGCGAGCGGCGCCGCGCGCGAGGTTGCGGCGATGCTGAACGAAGGCCGGATCAATGGCCTGTCGTTCGGATACCGCGTGCGCGCTGCCAGCGCGGGAGCGCCGGGGCGCGGCGGTGCAAAGGTGCGCGAACTGACCGCGCTCGACCTGGTCGAAGTCAGTCTGGTCACCAACCCGATGCAACCGGGGGCGCGGGTTACTCACATCATTTAACAAGGTTTAACAAGGAGTAAGCATATGATAGAAGTGAAAGCAGAAGGGCTGGCCGATGGGGCCGAGCCTGTGAACGATGCGGGCGCGGCAGATGCCATTTCCGCACTGCAAGCCGATGTCGCGGGCCTGCGGGCGCGGGTAGAGGCGGTGCAGACCAAGAGCGCGCGGTTGCCGCTTGATGGCGTCAAGGGCCGCGCTGGCCCGGCGCGGTCGGCCTTCGTTGATCGCTATTTGCGACGCGGGATCGACGCGGGCGTCGAGATGAAGAGCATTTCGGGAGCCAGCGGGCCTGAGGGCGGCTTTGCCGTACCGCAGGAAACCGATGCGCTGATCGAAACGGCGCTCAAGGCGATTTCGCCGATCCGCGCCATCGCCAATGTGGTGAGCACGGGGTCGGCGGGTTATCGCAAGCTGGTGGCAACCGGCGGTATGGCGTCGGGCTGGGCCAGCGATAGTGCTGCGCGCCCCGCCACCGCCACGCCGACCTTTGCCGAGATTATCCCACCGAGTGGCGATCTCTATGCCAATCCGGCGGCGAGCCAGGCGATGCTCGACGATGCGGCGTTCGATGTCGAGGCCTGGCTGGCCGACGAGGTGGCGCAAGAGTTTGCGCGCGCCGAGGGGGCGGCGTTCATCACCGGCACCGGGGTTAATCAGCCCAAGGGCTTTACCACCTATGCCACGACCAACGCGGTCGATGGCGTGCGGCCATTCGGCACGATCCAGCATGTTGCGGCGGGCGCGGCGGGCGATTTTGTCGCCACCAATCCGCAGGACAAGATCATCGACCTCGTCCACGCGCTGAAGTCGCCATACCGCCAGGGCGCGGTGTTCGTGATGGCCAGCGATACGCTCGCCAAGATCCGCAAGATGAAAACCGCCGATGGCGCGTTCATCTGGTCGCCAGGGTTGACGGCGGGACAGGCGGGGACGTTGCTCGGCTATCCGGTGATCGAGGCCGAGGATATGCCAGCCGTCGCGGCCAACAGCCTGTCGATCGCGTTTGGCAATTTTCGCAGTGCCTATGTCATCGCCGATCGCGGCGAAACCAGCGTGCTGCGCGACCCGTATAGCAACAAGCCGTTCGTGCATTTTTATGCATCGAAGCGGGTTGGCGGGGCGTTGGTCAATAGCGACGCAATCAAGCTGATGAAGTTCGCTGTGAGTTAAGCCAAGCGCGACCGTCCCCTGCTCGTCATTCCAGAAGCGGGTTTTCCTGAAATCTATGATTTCATACGGAAAAGCCAGCTATGTAGAATCCATTTTGGGTTGCATCTTTGTAGCTCAGAATGGATTCCACATCGCAATCAAAGCTAATGAAAACCAAGTTTTCAAAGCTTTGCTAGCGTCTGGAATGACGAGGTTGGTGGGACGGGGTTCCCGCATTTTTCCCATTTCAGGAGCGCAGCAATGCCCATTCCAACCACTTATTTTGCCGATCTGGTGCGCGAAACGAGCAGCGCCACCGGAACGGGCGCGTTCGCGCTGTCGGGCGCGCTGCCTGGCCACCGCAGTTTTGCCGGCGCGGTGCCCGTGGGGCCAAGTTTTTGCTATGCGATTGCCGGAATCACCACCCCCAGTGAGTGGGAGGTGGGCGTCGGGCAAATTGATACGCAGGGGCGGCTGGTGCGGGCGAGCGTATCGGCTTCGTCGGCGGCGGGCGCGCTGGTGCCGTTCGGCGCGGGGCTGAAGGCGGTCGCGCTGACCGTCGGGGCCAGCTGGTATAGCGCCGTGGGCGCACCGCCAGCCATGGGTGATATTGCGGGGTTGCAAGCCGCGCTCGATGCCAAGGCGGACGATGCGCAACTGAGCGCATTTGGCTTGAGCCTGGTCGATGATGCCGATGCGGCAACGGCGCGAACGACGCTGGGGCTGGGGAGCATTGCAACCATGAGCGCGAGCGCGGTGGCGATTACCGGCGGCGCGATTAACGCCACGCTGATTGGTGCGGCCACGCGCGCAGCGGTGAACTGCACAACGATGGACGCCAGCGGTGCGATTATGTGCGCAACGGGCAGCGCGGCCGCAGCGGCGATTGCCCCCAGCGCTGATAGCAATACCGGCCTGTTTTTCCCCGCAGCGGATACGGTGGCGCTAACCGCAGGCGGGACGGAGCGGTTGCGGATGACCGCGACGGGCTATGTCGGGATCGGCACCAATGCCCCGAACAAGATGCTCGAAGTGCGCGCCAGCGACGCGGCGTTGAGGGTTTCGACCAGCAGCAACGGTGTCGGGCCGCAGGTCGATGTGCGGGCATCGCCCACGGTCGGGCAGGTCGGCACCACCAGCAACCACAATCTGGAGTTCGTGGTCAACGCCGGCCCGCGCTTCGTGATCGAAACCGGTGGCAGCGTGCGTAGCGGGTCGGACAATGCCTATGCGCTGGGGACGGCATCGTTCCGCTGGAACACCATCTACCTTGGCACCAGCCCGGTGGTGACATCGGATGAACGCGACAAGCTGTGGCACGGCGGGCTGAACGCGCTGGAGCGGGCGGCGGGACAAGATATTGCGGCCGAAATTGGCCTGTATCAATGGCACGATGCGGTGGTGGCCAAGGGCGCTGACGGCGCGCGGCTGCACTGCGGGGTGCGCGCGCAGGCGGTGTGGGCGATCATGGCCAGGCACGGCCTGATCGAACCGATCAAGTGTGCTGGCAGAAGCGGCGGCAAGCCGGGCAAGACCCCCTATGCATTTCTGTGCTGGGACGAATGGCGCGACCCCAGGGACAAGCGCCGCAAGCTGCATCGTTACGGGGTGCGCACCGACCAACTGACGTTGTTTGTCGTCGCCGCGCTGGCGGCAAATGTGGCCAAGCAGTCATGATCGGCGCGGCGATAGCATCGCGCGGCATTAGCGACGCGGGGTTGCGCGAGATGCCCAGCGAGTGGGGCGGGCCTCGCCCGGCCGCTGCGGGTAGCCGCAGCGATGGGCCTGTGCGCGCGGGCCGCGATGGCCGGACAGTGACGCCGAGGCGATAAAATCATTCCTATTTCGGAGAGAGATAATGACCCTGATGATCAAGGATCCGGGCAGCCGGATCGACTATGCGTTCGATTGGAACGCCGCCTATCTCGACGGGCAGATGCTGACCGCAAGTCAGTGGAGCGTTGACCCTGTCCACACGGGCGGGGTGGCGGTGGAGGCGCATGCGTTCGACGCGGTGCGGACCAGCGCCACGCTGTCTGGCGGCGTCGAGGGCACGGCCTACCGTGTCACCAACCGCGTTACTTTGTCCGACGGGCAGATTGACGAACGCAGCCTGGTGCTGCGCGCGGAGCAACGATGATGGGCGCGGTAGAGGCGGGGCCATTGCCGATCGCGGCGACGATTGCCGAAGCGCGCGCGTTCATGCGGATGGGCGCGGGGGTTGACGATGCGGTACTGACCGGCCTGCTGCGCAGTGCGACGGCGTTGGCTGAGCAGTTTACCCGAACCGCGCTGGTGAGCCGCGAGGTGCGCGAGACGCTCCCCATTAGCGGCGCATGGCAACGGCTGGCGTTGTTCCCTGTGGCGGCGATCACGAGCGTAGAGGGTGTTCCGGCGGAGGGCGCGCCGTTCGTGCTACCCATTACCGACTATGCCATCGACATCGACAGCGGCGGCGCGGGCTGGGTCAAGGTGGCGCATCAGGGCGCGGCCGGGCGGATGCGGGTGACGTATCGCGCAGGGCTAGCGGGAAGCGCGGGCGAAGTGCCCGATAGCCTGCGCCAGGGCATCATCATGGCGGCGGCGCAGCTGCACCGTGCGCGCGACGGAGCAAGTGAGAGTGGGGACGGCAGCGCGGTTCCGGAGGCGGTGCGCGCGCTGTGGCAGCCATGGCGGCGGATGCGCCTGACATGAGCGGGGCAATGTATAGCGCGGTCAAGGCAGCGCTGATCGTGGCGCTGCGCGATGATGCGGCGCTGGCCGCGCTGGTCCACCATATCGACGATGGCGAGGCGAAAACCCCGCCCGCCCCCTATGGCCGCGTGGCCGAGGCGAGCGCGAGCGAATGGGGCGCGAAGGACCGGCCGGGGCACGATCTGCGGATTGAATTGCTGTTCGCCGATCGCGGCGATGGCGCGCGTCTGGTCGATATTGGCGCGGCTGCTTGTCGCGTCATCGCCGCGATGCCGCGCGTCATCGACGGGTGGGAAACCAGCGGCTTTGCGGTGCTGCGCACGCGGCAGGTGCGCGCGCGCGGTGGCCTCAATCAAATGACGATCAGTCTGCGTTTGCGCGGCTGGCGGGAAGTATAAATCCTCCCCTTTTGGGGGAGGTGGCAGCGCGGAGCGCTGACGGTGGGGGTGCTGTTGCATCAGCCCCCTCCACCACTTCGTGGTCCCCCTCCCCCAGAGGGGGAGGAATATTCTGTTAAGGAGAAACACTATGGCAATAGAAAAAGGCAGCGGATTCCTGCTCAAAATTGGCAATGGCGCGACACCGGTGGTGTACACCACGGTGGCTGGCCTGCGCACGACGCAATTGTCGATCAATGGCGATGCGGTCAATGTGACAAACAAGGACAGTGGCGGCTGGCGTGAATTGCTCTCGGGTGCAGGTGTGCGGTCGGTCAGCGTCGCGGGTGCGGGGATATTCACCGGATCGGCGGCGGAAACGCGGGTGCAAAACAACGCGCTGTCTGGGGCCATCGACGATTATGAGCTGGCGTTCGAGAGCGGGGCCAAGATGCGCGGGCGGTTCCTGGTCGCGCGGCTCGACCATAGCGGCGACTATAATGGCGAGCGCAACTATACGCTGAGCCTGGAGAGCAGTGGCGCGGTGACGGCGTTGTGATTGTGAATCCGGTGCGCGGCGAGGCCGAGGTGGCGGGATACCGCCTGCGCCCCTCTTTTGCCGCGCTGGTCGCGGCGGAGGATGAGCTTGGCCCGCTGTTTGCGTTGGTCGAGCGCGCGGCGAGTGGCGAGCTGCGGCTGGCCGAGGTGGCGGCGCTGCTGTGGCATTTGATCGACCCAAGGCCCGATGATTTGACGCGCGAGGATTTTGGCGAGGCGCTGTGCGCGCTCGGCCTGGCCGCACTGACGCCGCCGCTGCGCATCGTGCTGGGCCAGATATTGAAGGGCGCGTGAGCCATGCGGTTTACCGAGAGCGCGCGCCAACTCGCGGGTCAGGCGGGGCTGCTGCTTGGCTGGCGGCCCAATGATTTCTGGGCGGCGACGCCCGAGGATCTGGCGCTGGCGCTCGGTGCGCTGCGGCCAAGCGACCCAGAGGCCGCCGACGCGGCACTTGTCGCGCGATTGAAGGAGCAATTTCCCGACGCGAGCTAGAGCAAGGTGCGATTTGAGATAATCAAATCACCTGCTCTAACCATTTGTATAACCCGCGTTTTACGAGTCATCAGGTGAGTCCACCTGATTTCAAAACGCTCTAAGGAGCAATTTTCAATGGATGATGGATTGGACACGCTGGTGGTTGGCGTGCGCGCCGATACGACCGCCTTTGCCGCCGATGTTGCGGCGATGCGCGCGGCGATAGAGGGGCCGCTGGTCGATGGCGCAGAACATGCTGGTCACGCAATCGAGAGCGCTTTGCTGCGCGCGGTGCGGACCGGGCGGCTGGGGTTTGACGATTTGCGGCGCACCGCTTTGTCGGTGATGGCCGAAATTGCGCGCAGCGCAATCAGCGCAGCTTTGCCGCAGGGGAAAGGCGGCGGGCTGCTGGGCCTGGTGGCCAATTTAGTGGGCGCAGCATTGGGCGCGCCAGGCCGGGCGACCGGCGGGCCGGTCGGGCCGGGCCGCGCCTATATGGTTGGCGAACGCGGGCCGGAGCTGTTCGTGCCGACATCATCGGGGCGGATAGAGACGGGCGCGGCGCGCGGTGGCCGCGACATCCGCATCACTGTCAACGTCGGTGGTCAGAGCGGCGGCGATCCCGCGCGGATGGCGGCGAGCGGGCGGCAGATTGCGCAGGCCGTACGCCGCGCAATCGAGCAGGCGGGAGATTGAACGATGGGATGGTGTTTTGCGCCACCGATGCGTGCGGATGGCGAGCATCGTGATCGGGCGACAATCAAGCGGTTTGACCCGCGGTTCTGGACGGTCAATTTCCCGCGCCCGATGATGGCCAGCGTGGTGACGAGCGCCCCCGATGCGTTGCGCGTGGCGTTGGCGTTTACGGGGCGCGACAATTTGAGCGGGCTGATTTGGGAAGCCGAGGACAAATGGGATCATCCGTTGCTGGCCTATGCGACGGCGCGCGATTTTCGGGGATGCCGCATGCGGTTCCGCTGGCGCTCATCCGGGGTCAAGCCGCTTGATGCGGTGCATGGACCGACGCTGACCATCGAGGGCCGCGATGCGAGCGGTGCCCCGCGCAGTTGGTATGTGCGGCTGTGGAACTATGCGGTTGGAACGCCGCAGGATGCGCAAATCGACATTGATTTTGGGAGTGTGGCGGGTGGGTTTCTGCACCCCGCAGAGGCCGATCCGGTGTGGGCGGGCGATGTCGATCGCATCATGGTGTCGCTGGTGCCGCCCGATTATGACGGCAGCGCCGGTGACTATGCAGCGATGACAGATGCCTGGGTCGAGCTGAGCGATATGCGCTGCGATGGTTCGGGATCGGTGCTGTCCATCGGCGATGCGATGGTGCCGACGCACGGCCTGTCGATCGCCACCGCCTATGACGATTGTTACAACCAGACCCCGGCGCGGATCGCGCGGCAGATTGAGGCGCTGGGCTATGCAGGGCCGTTGCTCCATTATGTCGGGATGAGCCATTATCCGCGCTTGGCCAAAAGCGGCGGTGCATGGCTGGCGAGCTTAAGCGGCGGCGCGCTGTGCGAGCCTGCGCGCGCGTGGCACGCGGGTCTGGCGGCGGAGGCGAAGATGCGCGAGTGGCGGCTGATCTGGTCGCTATCCTATGAATTATTCGCTGACTATTGCCCGTCGGGCTGGATGCAGCGCACGCAAGACGGCGCAGCGGCGCTGACCGGATGGGTGCCACCATCGGCATTGCTGTCGCCTGCGAACGCCGAAGCGATGTTCTATCTGGCGCTGGTGGCGCGAAGCTTTGTCGTTCTGGCCAAGGCGGCGGGGCTGGCGGTCGATTTTCAGATTGGCGAGCCGTGGTGGTGGATTACGCAGGCGCGTAAAATATGCCTCTATGATGCGGCGGCGAGCGCTGCGCTGGGTGCGGCGAGCGTAGCGATTGCCGACATGGGTGCAGTGCTGAATGCGCCGCAGCTGGCGATGCTCGATGCCGCAGGCGCGATATTGGCCGGATCGACCGCGGCGCTCAGCGCTGCGGTGCGTGACGAGGCGGGGGCTGGGGGCGCGAGTGTGCACCTGTTGACCTATCTGCCGAGCGTGCTCGACCCCAATATGCCGGAGGCGAGACGCGCCAATATGCCGCTGGGCTGGGTGCACCCGACCTATGATGTGTTGCAGATCGAGGATTATGACTGGGCGTCGCGCGGGCAGACAGGATTGAGCGATGCGGCACGCGCGGCTGCGGCGGCCCGACTGGGTTATCCGCCCGCAAAGACACACTATCTGGCGGGGTTCGTGCTGAATGCCGCCGACCGTGCGCAGTGGGGTGCGATTGCCCAAGCCGCAGACAATAGCCGTGCAGCCGACGATGCCGCAACCTTTATCTGGGCGCTGCCCCAGGTCGCGCGCGATGGCTTTACCGCATTTCCAACCGAAACAGGAGCAGAGGCCGTGCAGCCATTTGACGATGTGGATTTCCCGATTGCGCTGGGGCGCGAAGCCGAGGTGGTGACCGAGTTTTCGACCGCGATCATCACCGGACAGTCGGGAACCGAACAGCGCGCACCCGATTGGGACAATGCGCGGATGCGCTATGATGCGGGGCCGGGGGTGCGCAGCGAGGATGATGTGCAAGCGCTCGCCGCATTCTATCGCGCGCGCCGCGGCCCGGCGATTGGTTTCCGGTTTCGTGACCCGTTTGATTTTTCGGTGAGCGGTCAGGTGATTGGTACGGGTGATGGGGTGCGAACCGATTTTGCGCTGGTTAAAAGCTATGGTGCGGGGGTGGATTCTGCGCAGCGGCGGATTACCCGCCCGGTGGCAGCGAGCGTGATCGTGCGGGTCGGGGGCAATGTGGCAACGGGCTGGACAATGGAGGCGGGCGGGGTGGTGCGCTTTGCGGTTCCGCCAGCATCGAGTGCAGAGGTGAGCGCCGATTTCGCGTTTGATGTGCCGGTGCGCTTTGCCAATGATCGGCTGGAGGTATCGCGTGCCACCTATCTGGCCGGCGAAGTGGCGAGCGTGCCGTTGGTCGAAGTGCGAGAGGTTTGAGATGGCGGCGTGGTTGGCGCAGCCGCTGGTGGCATTGGCATGGTGCTGGCGGATAGAGCGGCGCGACGGTGTGATGATTGGCCTGACAACGCATGACGCGGCGCTGGAGATTGGCGGTGTAACCTATTCGCCGTCTCCATCGATGCGTCCATCGGCAATCCACCAGCGTGCGGGGCTGGACGGTGCTTCGTTCGAGATAGAAGGTGCGATTGATAGCAGCGCGATGGCCGAATCCGACCTGTCGCAAGGGCGATGGGACGGCGCGGCGTTGACGCTATTGGTAGCGGATTGGCAAAATCCTAGCGAGAATAACGTGGTGATCGCCACTGGGCGGATTGGCGCGATCAGCCGCGAAGGCACGAGTTTTACCGCCGAATTGTCGGGCCGCGATGCTGCGCTCGATGTGCCGTTCATTCCCGAAACATCGCCAGAATGCCGCGCAGAGCTTGGCGATGCGCGCTGCCGTGTGGATATGGCGGCGCGGGTGCATCGGGCCAAGGTCGTGTCGGTGGACAGCAGCGGCATCCTGTTTGATCGGACATGGGGTGATGGCGATTTGACCTATGGGCGACTGCGCTGGCTGTCGGGTGATATGCGGGGGCTGAGTGCGGTGATCATCGAGCAGGTCGGTGCGCGGGTGCGCATTGTCGGAGCCAGTGGAGCAGCGATAACGGCAGGCATGACGGCTGAACTGACCGATGGATGCGACAAACGTGCCGCGACCTGTGGGTTGCGCTTTGCCAATATCACCAATTTTCGCGGAGAACCGCATCTACCAGGGCTTGATTTGCTGACGCGCTTTCCTAGTGGATAAACTGGCGAGGCGCGCATGGGGCGAAGCGCTGGCACTCGTCGGCGCGCGCTATCGCCTGCATGGCCGGAACGCCGAGCATGGGCTGGATTGTGTTGGTCTGATCGCCTGCGCCTATTGGCGGGCGGGGCTGCGCTTTAGTCCATTGCCCGACGATTATCGGCTGCGCGGCGGGGCGGAGACGCGGGCTGGTGAGCGACTGGAGCGAAGTGGATTCGCGCATACCGTGCATGGTGAAATGCGCTTTGGCGATGTGGTGCTCAGCGATGTTGGCCGTGGCCAGCAGCATTTGAGCATCGCATCCCCCGATGCGCACATCCACGCGCATGCAGGGCTGCGCCGGGTGGTGCTGACCCCCGGAGCGCCACTGGGCCGCATTGTCGGGCGTTGGCGACACTCAGGCAGCTGAAACCAATATGAGGATATAAAATATGGCGACTTTGGTTTTGACGACCATCGGCACTGCTGTGGGAGGCCCGATAGGGGGTGCGATCGGCGCGATGCTTGGGCAGGCGGTTGATGCGCGAATATTTGCGCCGCCGGGCCGCAAGGGGCCGCGATTATCGGACCTGCGGGTGCAGACATCGAGCTATGGCACGGCTATCCCCAGGATATTGGGGCGGATGCGGGTGTCGGGCACCGTCATCTGGGCGACCGACCTGGTCGAGCATCGTAACCGTTCGGGCGGTGGCAAGGGCCGCCCGTCGGTGACCAATTACAGTTATTCGGCGAGCTTTGCAGTGGCGCTGTCATCGCGGACGATTGCTGATGTCGGCCGCATCTGGGCTGAGGGTAATATCTTTCGCGGGCAGGACGGCGCATTCAAATCGCCGACAGGCTTTCGCCTCTACACAGGTGACGAGGATCAGGCTGTCGATCCGCTGATCGCATCGGCGGAAGGGCTGGCAAATTGCCCCGCCTATCGCGGTATCGCCTATGCGGTGTTCGAGGATATGGACCTCTCGTCATTCGGCAACCGCATTCCATCACTGAGTTTTGAGGTGATAGGCGGCGGGGGCGCATTGAGGTTAAGCGACGTGCTGGTCGACGCATTGGATGGGCCAAGCATGGCTGCTGTGTCTCCAGCGATTGAAGGTGCGGTGCAGCTGGGCGCTACCCGGCGCGATTCGGCCAACGAGCTGCTGCGGCTGATCGGCGTACAACGCGATGCCGCGACCGGGGCATGGGCTGTTGGCGAGAGTGAGGCCGTTGTTACAGCAATAGGATCCGCCGCCAGCACTGACGCGAACGAGCGCGAACGGGTACATTATGCTGCAACGCTCAAACGCCCGGTACAAATCGCGCTTGGCTGTTATGATCCTTCACGTGATTTTCAATCGACGGTGCAGGTGGCGCGCGTTGCTGGTGGCGATGGTGCGATCGAACGCATCGACCTGGCGATTGCGGCGAGCGCAGGCGCGGCCAAGGCCATTGTCAGCACGTTGGCCGGAGCCGCTGCACAGGCCAGTGTGGTACGCGAGAGGCCGTCGGGGTTTGCCGCGCTTGGCGTGTCGATGGGCGCGCGGGTATTGATTGACGAGTCGGCCGCGCGGATGATCGAGCGCAAGATTGAGGGCGCACAAATATACCTTAAGTTGGATGAAACGCCGCTGTTGATCTGGCATGATGCTGGCAATGGTGATGGCGGGCGCAGTATTTCCGCTCCCGATCTGACAATTGGTTCGAGCGTGGGGCACCTCCTCGATCTGCCCTCATGGGGCGAGGGTGCGTCTGGCCTGAGTGGCGGGTTGGCGATCGCGGTGGCCGGGACCGATGCGGGATGGCGCAGCGCGGTGGTAGAGGTAAGCGCATCGGCAACCGCGCCGCCCACAGTCATCGGATCCGCCATCGCAACGCCAGTGCTGGGCACGGTAGCGGCGGTTGCGAGTACCGCGCAATCGGCATTGATCGACACCGTTGGCTGGATCGACGTCGACCTGTTGCGCGGCGACATGGCATTGACCAACGCGTCCGACGCGGATCTGTTGGCAGGCGCCAATCTCGCCATGGCGGGCGGTGAGCTTTTTCAATTCGGCCATGCTGAGCCATTGGGTAGCGGGCGTTGGCGGCTGTCGCGGTTGTTGCGCGGGCGAATCGGTACCGAGGACGCTATGACCGTGACGGCGAGCGGACAGGATTTTACGCTGATCGATGCGGCCTCGTTGCTGTCGATTCCATCGGTGGTCGGGTTGAATGGCGTCGGCGCGGGCGGCGTAGTGACGGTGTCAGGGCAGGGTGATTCGACCGCGCTAGCGCTACCAATTCCATCGGGGGGTCGTGCATTTCGCCCTCTTTGCCCTGTTCATCTGCGCCATGCCTGGGCGGATGACGGGGCGCTAACGCTCTCCTGGATTCGTCGCAGCCGCATCGGTTTTGTATGGCGCGATGGCGTGGACGCGCCGCTTGATGAGCGGATGGAATATTATCGAATCGGCGTAGCCGCTGGAGCGATGGCGAGTGAATTTGCTGCCGACACACCCGCCACGACATTTTCACCTGCACAAATAGCCCTGTGGCGCGCGGCCGCCGCAACTATCACAATCAACATCCGGCAAGCGGGAGAGTCAGCCGAGTCGCTGCCACTCACTGCGACCATTGCAATCTGATCTTTAAACTGACCTCAAAAGTAAGGAATATCATATGGCCGATTTGCTGGAGACAACGCGTTTAGCTTTGCCGTTATTGGCGGCGGGACAGGCGCAAAAGGAAATAACGCACAACGAGGCTTTGACGCTCATCGATGTGTTGCTTTTTCCCATGGCGGAAGCGACGGGGCTCAATACGCCGCCAAGCGCGCCGAACACGGGGCAATGCTGGCTGGTTGGGGCGACTCCGACTGGAGCATGGGCAGGAATGGCACATAAGCTGGCACTTTGGACCAGCGCGGGGTGGCGATTCGCAGCACTTCCGCACGGGTCGCGAGTCGCGGTAGGAAGCAACGGGAAGCAGTGGAATCGTAACGCAAGTGGCTGGCAAGCGCCGCCCTCGATTGCGACTCCGGCTGGCGGAATCACTGTTGACAGCGAATGTAGAGCGGCATTGATCGCGCTGATTCAGGCACTTCGCGCTGCTGGTCTCATTGCTGATACTTGACGGGTCGCGGATATTGATGGGTTTCATTAAAACATCTTGTGTTGCCAAAGCGCCACATTTGTTGAAAACCCGACTTGCACAGGGCCAAGAGTGGCGGTAAGGCGGTCCCCGAGCGTTGTTCGTTCAATTGAGAAGGGGATTACCAATGAGGAAGCTTGCCGTTGCCCTGGCACTTGCCTCCACCGCCTTGGCTTCGCCAGCGCTTGCGCGCGACGATTCATGGTATGTGGGAGTTGAAGGCGGCGTAATGCTGGTTGAGGACCTGAGCCTCGATATCGGCACCAATGCTGATGCCGCAACCGTC
>JBEBHS010000035.1:0-24406 GCA_040080745.1 Sphingopyxis sp.
GATCGTGGGTCCGGAGATCGGTAACTTACCGCCCAGCCAGCTCCTCCGCCGACGGGCCATGGCCTTGATCCGCCGCTTGCTGTAGCCAATCACGCGCAACCGGCGACCAAGGCTGTGTGCCATCACCGTTCGCAAATCGGTCGATCAAGGCCATTTGATATTGCGCGGGCGCAAAATGCGCCGCAGCGGACTGGGCCATGAAACGGGCATAGACTGTGCCCGCCTGTTGCCGCTCGGCATCGTCCCTTCGTTCTTGCGCCCATGGGGCTGCGTCATAGTTTTGATTGACGCCGAGCCAATATAGCCCCTCGATATATTGTGCGCGCGCATCGCCCGTCGCGGCGAGCGCTTGAATATCCTCTATACCGATATTTTGAATGATTTGCGCGGCTGTTCCATCAATAAACCCAGCCTCTTGCGCCCATTGTCCGACGGTAACCGCGTCTATCGCGTCCAGCGCACGCGTTTCCACAGGCGAAGCAGCCGGCACAGCAGCAGCCGCTTCCGCAATTGGCGCAGGCTCGGTCACGATCGGTTCGTCGCTAGGCCATACAGCCCATAAAAATAAGCCAAACACCGTCACCAGCGTGCCCAGTATCGCCAGCAGAACAGGTTTCGACAGGAACGCCAGCGCCCCTTCTGACGTTGTTTTTGGCTCTGTCGCTGCGGGTGCGGACATCAAAGTCGCCACCTTTGGTTTTGGCGGAGCGGGTGGCACGGGGATTGGCACCAGTGGCGTCACCTGTGCGCTTGCGGCGGGGCTGGGGCCCGCTGCTGCGGCAGAGAAAAGATTGCCGTCGCCCGCACGCAGATAGAGCACGGGGGTGATCCATTCGGTCGCCTCGTTGGAATAGAGCGCCTTGCGCCCCTCCGCCGCCGCCGCATCGACGGGCAGACCCTGTGATATGCGAACATAAAATGTCCGCGCAAAATCAATCGCCGCCTGGTCCGAGATTGGAAATTGCATCGCCACCACCGCGGGCACGCCATTGTTAATCAGCGCGGCGGCAACCCCAGTATAGGGGTGCGGGCCGCTGCGTTCAGGGGTTGCACCGGTTGAGCAGGCATTCAGGAATACCAGCCGCAGCGGCTCGTCATGCAACCATGCGGCAAAATCTGTCGCCGACACCAGATGCGCGCTGCCATCGTCATTTTCCAGCAACAACATGCCGCCGTGATCGGAATCAAAATCGCCATGTCCCATATAGTGGAGCACGTGATAGTCCTCCTGCGCCAGTTGATCGAGGATTTTGGCCTTCACCGGCTCGACAAAATCCACCTCGACATTGGGGAGTTTGGCCCAGATCGTCTCCAGCGCATCGCTCTCTCGCTTGAGGTTGAGCACGCCCGAACCAGCAGGGTTTGAACGCAGCACCAATATCTTGAGCGGCGGGGTGAAGGGGCGCGGGTCGATAGGGCGCGGGGTGTCGAGCGAGCGGACGAACACCGTCTGGGTTGAAATGACCATCGGTGCATTGTTGCGCCGCGTCATGACTTCCCACGGCAGTGCCGCAATCTCCGCCATATTTGCCCCGGCAAGGTTGAGCGAGAGGCGGATGCGCACGCCCGTATTGGGCAGGCGGCGTGCTTCTGCTTCCATCCGGCTGAGCAAGTCGCGGGTTTCGCCCTGAAACAGCGCTTCGAACAATTCGACACCCAGATCGGTGACGCTGCGCGGGGGAGGGGCCGCTTTCTTAGCATCTCCGGTGCCAAAGCCGCGCGACGCCCCCGTTCCAAACATCGCGCCTTGGATGTCGCCGAGCGCAAAGGGCGCGACAAAGGTCGAACTGCCCTGCCCCTGATCCGACGCAACACGCACCTCGTAGCTGTTATCGGATGCCGACGAGATGTGCACCGACACGTTGAGATAATTCTTCATCAGCCGCCTCTCCCCAACAGAATGTCGCTATTGCCACACATATGCAAGCCTAGTGGTCTTTACTTTACCGCGTTTTGCGAACCGTCATGTGATTCCACATGACTTCAAACGCTCATACCTCCCACGCGACGGCGGACAGCGCCTGTTGCCCTGCGGCCGAGCTGAAATAATTGAGGTGGTGGCATGCCACATTATGTCGCGTCGGCAGTGTCGTGGCCTGTGCCGAGACGCTCATGATGCTCTCAACCCCGACCGCGATGTCGTTGGCCTTGCGCGCGAACAATGTGTCAAACACCGCACTGCGCCCTGCTTTGGCGAGCAAGTCGGCGAAGAACGCATCGCCGGGCTCCTTGTAGGTGTCGATGTCGCCCGCCAATATGGTGTAGCGCACGCCCGGGTCTGCGCTGTCATTAAGCGTGCGGAAGAAATCCCCAGCCGGATTCATCTGTTCAAGCGTCGGGGTGAGCTTTTTTGTTCGGCCCAGCAGGAACAGCGCGGGGCCGCTGAACATGGGCACATAATTGGCGCTGATCGTCGCCAGCAGGCCAAGGATTTTGCGCGCGCCATCGACCTCTCCGAACGGCGAGCCATGGTTGGGCGTGCCGCACATCACCAGATGATCGACCAGCGCATTGCCACCCTCGCGTTCGATGAACCAGCGCGCCACCAGCCCGCCCATCGAATGGACCAGCATCGTCAGCTGCTTGCCGTCGCCCGCCGCCAGCCCCGCCGCCGCCAGCGATGTTTTAAGCGCACGCGCGGTCTGTTCTATCGGGGTGCTGAGATTTTCGTAATCATAAGCGAGGACAAGGTCGAACCTGGCGTCGAGCCCGCATGCCTTTATCCCTTCAACCATCGAAAGCGTATCGCCGATAATGCCATGGACCAGCAGCAACACCGAGCTGGCCGCCGCTACTTTGTCGGCCAATCCATCGGCGCGATAGTCGAAACTGCCGTCTGCTTTGGCGTTGATCCAGCGCAGTAGATTGACGTCTGGTCGCTTGAGATATGTTTTGAAGAAATACATGCGCAGCGCGCTGCCGACGCTGCGCCCGCCGACTTCGGATGACGGCACATGGGTAATGGAAACGCGCGTTGTGCCGTCGTCGTCGCGCCACGTATCGCCCGCAAGCAACGCATGCCGACCATCGAATATCAGCGGCGTAATCGTCTCGTCAGGGCCAAGCGGGATGGTGATGGAGAGTTCGAGCGGCGTCGTGGCGAGCGCCGCCGTATTGCCGATGTCGCTCAGCTCCAGCACATGTGCCGCATCGCCGCGTGCACCGCCAAAGCCGATCAGGATCATCCCGCGACGTTCAAAGTGGCGGGCAGACATTTGGGCAAAATCGCCACCGCCTCCACTCTCACGCGCGCTGCGCCCGTCAGGCTTAGCCGACAGCATTGCGACATTTGCGGTGACACTGGGATGCCCCTTGATGACAATCTGACCATCGGCGACCTTGGTATCGCCCGGCCCCACCATATCAACACACCGGGCAACCGTTACCGCCATATCCTTGACCAGCCAGTCATTCTCGATCGGCTTGGCCGCCTTTTCGGGCGCGGTGCCGCTGCCAAATCCGCGCGCGCTGCTGATCGGGTCCATCACCATCAGGAAATCATCGACCCGTTCGGTGCTGACAATCAGTTTGAACCGCTCGATGCTTTGTGGCTCGTCGCCATCGACGTTGAAAAACACTTCGGGCGATGGCTTGTCGGTGCCGACCACCATCGTCACGAATGTATCGCCCGGTGCAATCTCATCATTGGCGATTATATCGACGCCGAAATCCTTGGAATAATGCGCGAGCAGGTAATGGAGCGTTTGCCCCGTGCGGTTGCGCAGTTTGAGCGCGCCCGTCACCGCGCGCCACTCGCCATCGAGCTTGCGATAATCGAGCGTGAAAGCGGGGCCGGCATGGTCGATTGTGCCGCCATCCGTCAACGCCTCGGCAAACACAAACTCGACCTTTGCCGGGTCCAACCGTGGCTTGGGGTTGTCGAGCGCCAGCGCCCTTTGCCAGCGTGCGACATGGCCGAGCAGGCGCACCGCCGCCGCCGTCCAATGCGCCGCGTCGCTGGTCACTTCGACCGAACCGATGACCTCGCCGCCATTGCTACGCCGCAAATCAAGCGCACCCTTGCGCGCACGTAGGGTATAGCCATCATCGGTGCCCAGTTCGCCCAACACCACGCGCGCCATCGGGGCACTGGCCAGCGCTGCCTCTAGTGCGTGACGAACATCGGCTGGTCCCTCGAAACCGACGATCAGCGAGGCAGCAGGCATCGAGATGATTTCCGCGCCATAGGCCAGCCCCGCATCGCCCGCAAAATCGAGCTGTATGTCGCTGACCTGCGCCCCGACATTGAGAGCGTGCGCAATGCCGACGCGTTCATCGCCGCCGCTTTCAGGATAGAGCGCCAGCGATACCGCCTCGCCTGCATCGGTGGACAGGCCTTGGATCGCGCCGCAATCCACCCGCCACCCCGCCTGATTTTGGCCATCGGGCAAATGATAGGCGCGAAAACGCGGCCTTGCCATCGCGCCAGCACGGCCCAGCACACCCGAAAAGGCGTTGAAATTGCCGATTGCTTCGAACTGCGGATCTTGCGGCGATTTATCATTGTCGCGGATATATTGGCGCACGGCGGCGCGGGTTTGCACGAACAGATCGGCATAGCTGATGCTGTCCGGCGCATGGCGCAATACATCGAGCAGCCGCGTCGTGAAGATGCCGCGATGGTCGGCCAAATCCTCCTTGGCCAGTTGGCGGCGATCGCAAGCGACAAGCAACATGTGCCGCCCGCGCGGGCTGGCGAGTGGTTTGCCTGCGCGCTTCAAATCGGCGTAATAGCCGTCGATATAGGTCTCAAGCGGACGCGGCGGGTATGTCGCGCTTGGGGCCGCGCGTGCTCCGGCGTTTGACAGCCCATCAAAGCTGCGTGTCGCGGTGCCCGAGTGACAACAGTCGAGGCTCACCACGACATGCGCCTCGCGCCCCGCCAGCTCATCAATCAGCCGTGCCAATTCCTTGTCGGCCAAGTCGAAATGCCCCGGTTCGCGGCTGTCGAAACACACCAGCCCTTCGTCCTTGGTTGTCAGGTCATAGTCCAGAAACTCGGGCGCGGCGGGGCTGCGCGCGCCATGACCACAGTAATGGAAATAGGCGACATCGCCCTTGCCCGCCTGTGCCAAATGTTTGCGAAACTGGCGGATAACCTCCTCGCGCTGCGCCTCGTGATCGCGCAAAACAAGGATGGCGGGGTCGCGCAGCGCGCCTTTCAGATAATCTTCGGCATTGGCAACATCGTTGAGGCAACCGAGCAGAGGCTCCACCTCGGTCTCATAGCCATTGATGCCCACCATCAACGCATAGACACGTGGCATTCCACATCCTCCTCCAAGCGTTTGATTTTGGGGGATGCTAACGCACAATCATCTCAAGTGATAGCAATATTGCCGCCCAGGTCGACCAGCCCATAATATGTGTTGTGCGCGTCAATATCGACCCTGATCGCCGACACATCGGCATCGAGGATCGTCATGGATCCGTCCTCAATCGCAGAGATGGAAACATCCAAAAATACCGAACAAGTCGGTAATGCCATCGGACAAATGACGCGCACTTCGCGCACTTCACCTCCCATTACGGGCGGCATAGCCCCCCCCCGCATCAATGTATTACTTCCGTATAATGTCACGCCTTCGACGGTTTTGAACGTGTATCCAAACACAGGGGCGACCACATCCTTGTGGAAAGTTATCAGCGCAGCGACCTCGACATTATCGCCACTCTTGATGGCGATGCGGTTCTGTGGCTCCCCGTTCAGGCGAATGTCGCTAATTCTTGCTTCTCCATTGCCCATTCGGCGTTCGCCCCATTCGCTTATTCTATGCGTAATGGCACCATCGCTGCCGTCGCTTTCGCGGCGAAACAATTGCTCATAATAGCGCAGCAAGGCATCCCTAGGCTCGCCGTCAAAGTCGAGTCGACCGTTATCAAGCACCAGCGCACGCGTGCATAATTGCGGGATCAGGTCGGTGCGGTGCGTTACCAATATCATCGTCCCGCCGCGTTCGCGAAACTCGGCGATACGGCGAAAGCATTTATGCTGGAATGTCGTATCGCCCACCGCCAGCGTCTCGTCTATCAGCAATATGTCAGGTTCGGCACAGATGGCGGTGGCAAAGGCAACGCGCATCGCCATGCCGCTCGAATAGGTGCGCAGCGGTTGATCGAAATAATCGCCAATGTCGGCAAAGGCTTCGATCTGCGATAGCCGCTCGGCGGTGTCGATGCTGGCATCGCCCAGCAGGCGCACCTGAAATTCGGTATTTTGCCGCCCCGTCCAGCCGGGGTGGAAACCTGCCCCCAACTCAAGCAGCGCCGCGACGTGCCCTCTCACCGATATGGTGCCGTATGTCGGTGAACATGTCCCAGCGATCAAGCCCAGCAATGTCGATTTGCCCGCCCCGTTGCAGCCCAATATCCCGATAGACTCGCCCGGCGCGACAGAAAAGCTGATATCCTGTAATGCCACATGTTCGCGCGCACTTTTATGCCCAGACAGCATTCCGCGCAGTCTGGCCGCCGCATTGGGATAAAGCAAAAATCTTTTGCTGACATTGGCCATGTCGATCTGATTTGCGGCGATGTCCAAACTCAACGATATATCCCAATCACTTGCACCCGCTCCATATACAGGGCTATGCGCACCGTCATGCACGAACAAGCCCATCAGGCCAACCAGCAAAAAACCGGACGTATGGCATTGTCGCTGTATGTTGCGCGTCAGGACTTGTCGCGCCGCTATGCGGATAGCGTTCTTGGGCCGGTATTGGCGCTGGCATACCCAGCAATGTTGATCACGATTTACGCGGCGGTTTTTTCATTATTCCCCGCTGCAAAGCTGAGAGGCGGAGCAGATTTTCCCATGCTGTTGATAGCAGGAATGATGCCATGGTTTGCGCTATCCGAAGCCATCAACGCAATGACGTCGTCGCTGTCGGCCAATGCCGCGATGGTCAAACGCATCATCATGCCCATCGAAGTTTTGCCCTTTGCGGCGCTGATAGCGGCGGTGATTGTGCATCTATTCCTATTCATAGTGGCGATTACGGCGCTGTGGTTGCTTGGTCATCCACCAAGCGCATATTTGCTGGTGACTCCCTATGCCTTGCTGTGCCTAATCGCCTTGACTCTGCCGATCGGGATACTGCTGGCTCTGCTCAATACAGCGATGCGCGACATTGGCTTTCTGGTAGCTCCTGCGTTGCAGATGTGGTTTTGGGCGACGCCAATAATCTGGCCTGCATCCGCGCTACCCAATCATCTAAGCTGGATTGCGACGATCAACCCATTTGCGCATGTGGTGGCGGCCTATCGCTACGCCTTGCTAGGGCCAAGCAGCCAGATGCTGGACGCCAAAGGCGCGTTATGTTTTTGGGTGTTTGTCGCCGTGATGGGCTTTGCAGCATATTGGGCATTTCACCGTTTCAGGGCTGAATTGGCGGATAATTTATGATGAATATATTTGCTGACAACAGCGTTGCACCAATTGCGGGATTTCGTGCCCCAACACCCGCCGAATTGCCCTGCACCTCAGGCGAGCATTCGCTGCCGCTCTATCTGCTGTCCGAACATATCCCGAAAGACAATGCACCGATGGGCAATGCCTTCGCCGCATCTGGTTGCACCATCAGATGCACGACTGGGCAACCTTACCTGCAATGCAGATTATATTTTGACCGCGCCGAAGGGTCGCTAGAGGTCTATCATGGTGATCGCTTGATTGATCGCGCCGATTTATTTCGCGGCTGGCAGCATTCGGCGGTGGACGTATCAGGTGCCCCGCCCGATGAGCCGCTGACCCTGCGGTTTTGCGATCATGCTGGAGGCGAGGTTAGTGGCATTCTAATCGAAAGCCTGTCGCTGAGTGACACATGGGGGCGGGGTCAGCGGCGGCGGCTGAAATGCCATTTCCCCTTTTCCTTCACCGCCGTGCTTGCCGATGGTGCAATGCGGCCATGCCCGTGCCCGACCTGGCTCAAGCCCGACACCTATCCCGGCAACACCACCGACGCGACGATTGCCGAGATGTGGAACGGGCCGATGTACCGTTCGATGCGCGCCCAATTTCTGGCCGGGGATTATGAAACGCGGTGCCGCAGTGACATCTGCCCCGTGCTACGCGGCGAACCGCAAGTAGCCGACCTCGCCCCCGAAGTTATCGAAGCGATTAACGAGGGGCGCACGACACTCGATTTTGGCCCAACCGCACTTCAGCACGACATCGACTATGGTTGCAATTTGGAATGCACCATGTGCCGCGAGGCCAAGATATTGCCAAACAAGGGCACAATCGACCGCGCGGTGGGCGAAATCATGCAGGTCGCTGCCATGGGCTCGCTCAAGAAAACCAGCATGTCCGGTGCGGGCGAAGTGCTCGTCATGGCCCAGATATTAAAATTGCTAGAAAGTGATTTCTACACAAGCCGCAACATAGAAGTGTCAATGACCAGCAACCTGACCAATTTTGATGAAAAAATGTGGGACAGAATCAAACATAACCGATTTGAATATCTCACATTCTCCGCCGATGGCGCGTCTGCCGCAATATATGAAGCCGTTCGGGTTGGCGCAAAATGGGAGGTGGTGGAGCGCAACATGCGTTTCCTGGCGATGTTGCGGCATCGCGGCGATTTCAAATGGATTACATGGAACTACACCGTGCAAAAAGCCAATATCGCCGATGTTGCCAAAGCCATCGAGCTGGCGCGCGAACTTGAAGTGGATTGGATCCGGCTGATTGGTCATGTCGGCACCCTGTCGCGGACGGGCGGCAATATGTTCGAGGATAATGATGTCGCGGCGCTCGATGCGCTTTACGAGCTGATGGAGTTGGCGAACGCGTTCGATGACCCGCGTGTCATGCGCGATGAATTGGGACTTGATAATCGCTGCTATCGCTTAATCGAACGCCGCATCGAAATTGCCGAGCAGGTTTTCGACCGTATCGGCGCGCACATTACGGGCCATAGGCTCGAAATGCACGGTGATTGGCACAAGGCCGTCAAGCTGATGGAGGGGGTGTTTGCGGACATCGAGGGCGGAACACTATTGCACCCAGACGCTTTTCTGCCGCGTCATCGCCTATTCGTTGAACGCTTTGCCGCTGCGGCGCGATCAATTACGCGCGACAAAAAATCTGTTTTGTCGAGGTTGCGCCACCCGCGTAACCTGCTTCGCGCGTCCGTAGGGTCAGAGTTAGCGCGCAAAGCGACGGCTCTATTAGCGGCTTAGGGCCACGCGCCCTAAACCGGCCGCCGCCCGAACAGCGCCATCAACACAGCGCGTGGCCGCCCGCGCCGCGCCAGCGCGCCGACCCAACCCAGCCCATGCGCGTCGAGCCATTGCCGCGCACGTCGCAACCGGCGGCTACCCACAATGCCAGCTGCGCGACCCTCAGCCAGCGCCGTCAGATAAAAGCGCTCAACCCCATCAACGGCGGCATAGGCAGCGATGCGTTCGCGGGTGCGGCGATTGCCCTGCTCGGCGATGAGTGCTGTGCCATGATGCGCCACCGCCTGTGGATAGGGCAGACAGGTCAACCCCGCCGTGACGAGCAGATCGGGCAGTCCGAAAAACTCCATTTCATGAACCAGCGCACGGCCCTTGAGCGCGCGCTGTATGGCTTCACCACCGGCAGCCATCACGCCCGCATGCATCGCGCCTGCGAAAAAACAGAAACTGGCGCTGGCCCCCAGCGTCGTTACCATCCGTTCGCTTTCCCCCTCGCCAACCCACGCAAAGGGCATCAGCATCTCTGCCGCGCCCGCTTGCATCGCAGCGCGCAAGGCTGGCATCTGCTCGGGCAGCAATCGCATCCCAGAGCGAACGAGCACCGCATCATGGCCCCACAATTGCCCCAGCTGTGCCGCACAATCATCAACGGTCCAGACTATGATCGCCGCATCTTTTTGCGCTAAACTCTGCGCATCGCCAGCGCGATCAACGATGATGATATGCGCAGCGTCCACCCCCGCGCACGACGCCAGCGTCGCCGCCAAATCTCTGCCGGGCGGGTGGTCGATGACGATGGCCAACGGGCGGCACGGTGGTTGCGCACGTTTAACAGAAGATTGCGCAGCCCATTGCCCGAACAGTGCGCCCCATACGGCACGCACCTGCGCCTGTGGCTGCGCTGCACGGGCGGGGGCGATGCCAACGCTCAGCGCCGCCCTCAACCGCTCGGTCATCGCATCGGCGCGGTAATCGAACAGCACATTCGCATGGTCAGCCTCAGCAATCAGTTCGGCTATGCCGCCAGTCCGCGCGGCAATGAACGACAGGCCGAATGCCAGTGCCTCATAAACCGTGCACGGCGAATTATCGGCTGGCGACGCCATCACCGCCAAAGCCGAACGGGCGCGAATATAATATATCGCTTCTTGCTGCCCCAAATCCGATATGCGGCGGGTGGGGAATAGCCATTGGCTCGATTGCTGATCAAGATAATCGAAAGCGAGCTGATCGCCCACCGTATTTTCTTTGCCCAAAAAGGTGACGCTGACCCCCAGCTCGACCAAAGTCGGTTCGATCAAAGTCAGTGCTTCGCAAAACAACTTGATGCCCTTGCGTTCCTCTATCCGGCCGAAGAACACGACCTCGCGCACGGGTTGCGGCGCGCAAACTTCATCGACAATTTCTTCGGCCCAGTCGCCGCCGATCAGCGGCAATTTGGGTAGCGCATATTGCTGAACAATCGCGCTGTTCGCCACCGCAAAGCCGCGCTCGCGCACCCAATCGAGCAGATAGCGGCTGGGCGACCATAATTGATCGCAGGTTGCAACGCTCAAACGCTCGGCATGGCTGAAAGCGGCGTGGAGCATAGTTTGCGGCAGGTTGCGGTTGATCGCCCAAATCCATTCGGTCGGGCTGTGCAGCGCCAGCACCATGCGCTGCCCAGCCTTACCCTGCCCCAGCGCATGCATCGCCAGTGTGTAAAGCCCCTCACCCATGCAATCGTTGAACTGGACAATATCGGCGCCAATCTGCGCCACCGCCTGATACACCAGATAGGGCGTAGCAAAACCGCACTCGCCAAGCGGCCCGGCGACCAAGGCAGCGCCATGATGGTCAAGCCACAGCAGATCGATACCGATAGTTTGGTAGCGTTCGGTCCACCATTGCTTATCGTGCGACGAAAAGCCCTTGCTAGCGGTGAACAGTAATGTGACTCTATGTCCCTGATCAGCAAGGCATTGCGCAAGGCCGGTCATCGACGTGCCGATGCCGCCATTTTTGAACGGCCCAACCACTTCGCTGGTGACGATACAGATGTGGAGCGGGGGCTTGGTCACTCTGCTACAATCGGCCCATCATCCGCCGCCAGATACTCGGATGCTGGGCCATCGCCAACGCCGCGTGTAGCTGTGCAATCTGAGCCGATTGCTCGGCCAATCTTTGCCGCAAACCAACCGCGTAGGACGGCAGGTCCACCCCCGATACGGGCAGACCCACCAAATGGTGCGGCAATTGCCACATAACCGCCGGGTCGGGGATGTGATGGATCGGCTGCACCGCGCCGCGCCATGCCACCGCCATGATCTGCATCGTCTGGTAGAGCATGACGTTGAAGCCATGCGCCTCCAGCCTGCGCAGCGCCTCCGCCACATGCGGCGAGGCGACATCGTGGAACAGGAAGGCGCAATCATCGGCTGCATAGGGCAGGCACGCCTCGACATCGGTTTCGGGTGCGGGCGGTTCGTGATCGCCATCGACAAAGAACAGCGCCCACGGGCCATGCCCCGCCGCCGCCAGTTCGGCGATCATGGCTGGGCTGCTCCCGCCGTGCAGCCGCACAGTGGACGACGTGCCAGCGCAGGCCAGCATGTTCCGGATTTCCGCTTCGTGCGCCGGATCGCACAGCTTGGGGTCGATGACATCAAGCGCCACACCGCCCAGCGTCAGATGGCAGGTCGACCAGCCGTGCCAGCAGCCGATTTCGAGCGCGCGTTTCCCCGCAAAGCCGAGCGCCATATTGTGCAGGATCGCCGCCTCGTCGCGGCTGATGAAACCCATCAGCGGATACCGTTCATCGACATACCAATTGTGGCGGATTTCCTTGCGCAGATAGGGCCATGGGTGCGCCGAAACATCGCCCAGCACCATATGCCCAAAACAGGCATCGGGGCGGACGATAGCAAGCCCCGGCGACACATAATCGCCGCTTGGCAATGCATCCGCATTAAGTGGCGCTTGGATCATGGCTTGTGGCTATTGACATTGGCGGGGGCAGTCAACAGGAATGCCCGCAGGGAGCGGATGCGTATATGGCAGAAAAACAGGATTTCGCGCGCTCTGGCCCCGTCCATTTCCAGTCGATCGAGCGTGAGCTTGCGCCCATCGCGCACTATTTTGGCGGCGCAATGCTCAATGCCGGATGCGGCAACCGCGACCTTAGCAGGTGGTTGGCGCTGCACGGGGTCAGCGCGACTAGCAATTATGACATCGCGTCCGATCTGCCCGGCGCGATCATCGGCTCGCTCGACGCCCTGCCCTTTGCCGATGCCGCGTTCGATACCATTTTGTGCAACGCGGTGCTCGAACATGTCGAGCATCCTCAATCCATCGTCGCCGAACTGGCGCGCGTGCTCAAGCCCGGTGGTCATATCATCCTCGCGGTGCCGTTCCTCCAGCCCTATCACGAATGCCCGCGCGATTTTCAGCGCTATAGCACCGAAGGGCTGGTGGCGCTGGGCGAAGCAGCGGGGCTGCGCATCGTCACCATCAACCCAGTCCACAGCGCGGCGCAGACGCTGGGCTGGATCGCGTGGGAAATCGCCAGGGAACGCGGGCGGCTGGCGCGCTGGATCACCTGGCCGATTGTCTATGTCTGGACGCGGCTTTCAACTCGCACCGACCCGCGCGTGCGCCGCAATGCCAATACATTTCAGGCGGTTTTTACCAAATGATCCGCCGCATCGCTCGCATGGTCATGGCGCTGCTCAGCCGACTCAGGCGCGAAAACCCGCTCCAGCAATTGCGCGATGGCGCGTGGAAATGGCGCAGCGTGCCGGTGGCGACCAAGGCGACCGCAACCATGCTGATGGACGACGAGCTGCGGCTGCTCGAGTTTCTGACCGAACGCTATTATCAGGGGCGCGGCGCGATTATCGACGCCGGATGTTTTCTGGGCGGGTCAACACTGGCACTGGCGAGCGGGCTACGCACATGGCTTGCAGCGCGCGGGCAGCCTGAAACCCCGCTGATCCACAGCTATGATTTGTTCAAGGTCGAGGATTGGACGCGCGGCATATATTTTGACGACGCCACCGTTGCGGGCACCAGCACCCGCGCGCGGTTCGACACCGCCATCGCCAGCCACGCCAGCCTTATCACGGTGCACGAGGGCGATATTACCGCCGACCCATGGCACGGCGGCCCGATCGAAATCCTGTTCATCGACATCGCCAAACATTGGACGGTGTGCGATTTTATCACCGAGCATTATTTCTCCCACCTTATCCCCGGTCATTCGGTGGTGGTGCAACAGGACTATCTCTATCAAAACACCACCGCATGGTTGCATGTGACGATGGAATATTATGCCGACGAGTTCGAGATGCTGTGCGACACCACTTACAATTCGGTGGCGTTTCGCTTGGCCAAACCCTTTGCCCCGGGGCGGATCCGGCCCGCGCTGGTGGGGTCGCTCCCGTTGGACGAACAAATCGCGCTGATGGACCGTTCGGCGGCGCGGTTTTCGGGTAAGCAGCGCGACATCCTGCTCGCTGCCAAGGCGAATTATCTGGAGATGCTCGGTGGCTGAGGATGGCAAAACCGCGCTGTCCTTTTCGCTGTTGATGGAGATACAGCGCGGCACGATGGCCACGCACTATCGCGGGATTGAGACGTATAAGAACCCGTTCGACCTCGCGCTCTATGCCATGCTGCTCCATCAGCTTCGCCCGCGCACGGTGATAGAGATTGGCGCGCATCATGGCGGCAGCGCGCTGTGGTTCGCCGATCAATTGACCGCGCTGGGGCTCGATGCGCATGTCCATGCGCTCGATGTGGTGGCGGTAGCGGGCGTGCGCGACCCCCGCATCAGCTTTCATCTGGGCAGCGCGCTCAGCCTTGGCGCGACGTTCACCGACGCGATGCTCGCCGCACTGCCGCGCCCGTGGCTGCTGATCGAGGATGCCGACCACCAACGCACCACGACGCTGACGGTGATGCGCTTTTTCGACCCGTGGCTGCAACCTAGCGACTGGATGGTGGTCGAGGACGGGATATTGACCGCGATGGGCGTGGCCAATGATTATGACGGCGGGCCACACGCCGCGCTCACCCAATTCCTCACCGAGCGGGGATCATCCTACCGCGTCGCGCGCGACTATTGCGATTTCTATGGCCATAACGTGACGTGGAACGTCGATGGCTGGTTGGAGCGAATGGCTTCAAGTTGACGTAAACGTCAATTGGCGTCATGCTCTGTTCCAAGAGAAGTTGAGGGAGAGCGACATGGCGAGCCTGGCAGAAGATGTGACAGACGCAAACGCGCTGGAAGCGTTTCGCCTTGAGGTGCAGGGCTGGCTCAGCGCCAACTTCCCGCCCAGCCTCAAGGGCGTCGATTTTGCGATGTCAGCGCTCGAAGGGCCAGCCGAACCGACCGCAGACAGCGAGGCGTGGCGGATCGCGATCAGTGACAAGGGTTGGGGCACCCCCACCTGGCCGCGCGACTATGGTGGCGGCGGCCTGTCCAGCGCAGAGGCTAAGGTGCTGCAACAGGAAATGGCGCGGATAGGCGCGGCCAACCCGATCGGCGGCATGGGGGTGATGATGTTCGGGCCGACGCTGCTCGAATATGGCAGCGAAGAGCAAAAGCACGAGCATATCCCCGCTATCTGCCGCGCCGAGGTGCGCTGGTGCCAGGGCTATAGCGAACCCAATGCCGGGTCCGATCTCGCCAATTTGCAAATGTTCGCCGAAGACGTTCATGACCCTGTGGGAGGCGATCACTACCTCGTCAATGGCCAGAAAACCTGGACCAGTGGCGGCCAGTGGGCCGACAAATGTTTCGCGCTGGTCCGCACCGACAAATCAGACAAGCACAACGGTATTTCGTTCCTGCTGATCGACATGACCAGCCCAGGGGTCGAGGTCAAACCGATCCAGATGATCAGCGGTGCATCGCCATTTTGCGAAACATTCTTCACCAACGTCAAGGTGCCCAAGGCCAATCTGGTCGGCGTGGAGGGGCAGGGCTGGACCATCGGTAAGCGATTGCTCCAGCACGAACGCACCAACATTTCGGGCGGTGGGCGGATGGCGGGGGTGACCTCGCTTTCCGCGCTCGCCAAGCGCGTGATCGGCACCGATAGCGAAGGGCGCATCAATGACGCCGAACTGCGCACGCGGATCACCAGGCTTGAGATGGACGGCCGCGCCTTCATAGCCACCGCGATGCGGGTGCAGGCCGAGGGCGGGGTGTCGGTCGCCTCGTCGATCCTCAAGACCAGCGGCACCAAGCTGATGCAGGAACGATCCGAACTGATGATCGAGATATTGGGGATGCAGGGGTTGGGCTGGGAGGGTGCGAGCGAAGACGGGGGCTTTACCCCCGAACAGCTGGAGCAAACACGCGGCTGGCTGTTCGGCAAGGCGACCACCATTTACGGCGGCTCGACCGAGATTCAGACCAACATCGTTGCCAAGCGCATCCTTGGCATGCTCGACCATCAGTGAGGACTGACGCAATCATGGCAAAGCTCAGCGAAGAACAGGTGATGTTGCGCGATATGGCGCAAAATTGGGTGCGCGGGGAAAGCCCGATCGCGGCGTGGCGCAAAGTGCGCGACGCGGGCGAAGCGGCGGGCTATGACGCCGCCGTCTATGCCGAAATGGCGGCGATGGGCTGGACCGGCATCATCATCCCCGAAGCGCACGGCGGCGTTGACTTTGGCTGGATGAGCCTTGGCCTCGTCGTCGAGGAGTGCGGCCGCACGCTCACCGCAAGCCCGCTCACGTCAAGCGCAATTACCGCATCGGCGATCATCCTCGGCGGTGATGAGGCGCAACAGGCGCGCTATCTCCCCGCCATCGCCAGCGGCGAATTGGTCGCCACATTGGCGGTCGATGAGGGGCCGCGCCACAACCCTGCGACCATCGCCGCCAGCGTGAGCGGCGGCAAACTCACGGGCACCAAGCTGTTCGTCGCCGAAGGCGACAGCGCGGGCCTGTTCGTGGTCGCGGCTACCGATGGTCTCTATCTGGTGACAAGCGATTCGGCGGGGGTGACGCGTGCGCGCCGCCGCATGGTTGATTTCCGCAGTCACGCCGAGGTCGCTTTCGACGGCGCAGCGGCGAGCAAGCTCGGCGGGGGCGGCGACACGCTGCTGGCCAATGTGCTAGACCGCGCGAGGATCATCACCGCTGCTGAAATGTTCGGGATGACGCTACAGGCGTTCGACACCACGCTCGATTACCTCAAACAGCGGGTCCAGTTCGGGCAAGTGCTGGCGACGTTTCAGGCGCTGCAACACCGTATGGCCGGCCTGTTCACTGAGATCGAGCTGACCCGCAGCGCGATCGAGGCCGCGCTCACCGCGCTCGATAACGGGGCCGATACGGGCCAAGCGGCGGCACTCGCCAAAACCCGCGCCAACGACACGCTCCACCTGATGAGCCGCGAGGCGGTGCAGCTCCACGGCGGCATCGGCATGACCGACGAATATGACATCGGCTTCACTCTCAAGCGCGCCCGCCCGCTCGAGCAAGCATGGGGCAGCAGCGCCTTCCTGCGCGACCATTTTGCTAAGGCAGGTGGCTATTAGAGCGGGGTCCATTTACCAAAACGTCATTGCGAGAACCCTGAACTTGTTTCAGGGGGCGAAGCAATCCAGTCCGGCGTATAGATTCTGGATCGCCGCGCCGCGCCATAGCGCAGCTCGCAATGACGAAGCTGCTTGGACTGATAACGCCAGAGTCAAGCCTTCAGGGTCACTCAAGCCGTAAACGCCTGTAACTGGGTGCAGGTGGCAAAGGATTGCGCCGCATTGTCGCCGCTCGCGGGTTTGCCGATCACCCGCACAGCGACAAAGCTGTGCGGCGCGGGAAGCGTCACTTCAAACTCATAGCCCATCCATGGCTGGAGCAGCATTCCGGCATTGGTTGCGGTGGTCGCGGGGTAGCGGTCGAACGTGCCGATTGTCTGCCACTCGCCGCCCGCGTCGTGCTGGATTTGCAAGCGCGGTTTGCCGCCGCTGGTGTCGAACCAGCCGCCGTCATGCGCGTTGCGGCCGTGCATGAATATGAAGCGCCGTGCCGACACTGGGTGGTCCATGGTGATCGCAAACCAGTCCTCATCGCGGTAGGTACCATCGTTAGTGGCAACCAGCGTTTCATAATCCTCATCGTTGATCGAGCCAGCGATAGTTCCGTGGCGCGAACGGCTTTCCACCCCGCCAAGCAGCAGCGATTCGTGCGGCGGCGCACCGCTGGCAGTGGGCGAGCGTAGCCATACGCGGATCACTCCGCCGCCCGCGCCAGCATCGGCAAAGGTGCGCAAGGTCGTGGTTTGGGGCGGTGCACCGTCCGCTGAAACGGGCGCGGCAAAGCCTAAAGGCGCATCTGCCATCGTTTGCTGGTGTTGCGCCTCGCCCGCCAAACGCAGCAGGTGCGGTGCAGCCATCGCGGGGTTGGCGTCGGCGTCATAGGCGAGGATGAACGGGCCATAGGCGCACGCTGCGCGTCCTTCGAGGTCATGCTCGCCCTCGATCATGCGCGTGCCAAGCTGAAAGCGCAGCGTCACGGCATCCCCGTCGCGCCAGCGCCGCGTCGGCAGCAGCGCCCAGCCGTCACGCATCACTGCGCCCGCAATCTCCATCGGCATGGCCCATTCGGGAACGCGGACCTTGAGCGCGAAACGGGCGGGCCGCGCCATGTGCAGCCGCAACGTCCCGCGCCCCTGATGCGGGAAATTGCTTATCTGCTCGATCCGAACGCTTTGCTCACCCAGATTAAGCGTCGCGGTCGATGTTTCAAAACTATTAACCAATAACGTATCGTCATCTGCGCTACGGGTAACCAAATAGGCCGCCATCGGCGCCAGCGCCATGCCGCGCGGCCCGCTTGAGTGGCAACAGGTGATGCCCTGATCATAATGTTTGCGCCCTTCGAGCGCGGTGAAATAACACCAGTCATGACCATCGGGGTGCTGCGCCGCGCTCAGGTGATTATACCAGCTCCGCTCCAGCTCGTCGCCAAAGCGCGCTTCGCCGGTCAGTTGTAGCAGCGACAGGTTGAGCTGTATCCAAGTCGTGGTGACACAGGTTTCACCGACATGCGCCATCACATCGCCGCGCAGATCATGATCGCGCTGGAAATATTCCCAGCGACTGGTGGTGCCGGTGATGAACCGCTGTGTCGCCACAATGTCGCTCCACGCGGCCTTCGACGCGTCGATCAGCGTCTGGTCCCCCGTCACCCGCGCCAGTTCGCACATCCCGACAATGTTCGACAGCATCTCATAGGCCTTGCCATTGCCGACCTCGCGCACCTTGCCGCTGCCGAGCAGCGTGCGGACGATATGCGCCCCGCCCTCCTCGTCCCACGCACCAACAACGTAGCGCGCAAACGCCAGGTAGCGCGCGTCGGCGGTCATCCGATACAGCAGGACGATCGGTTCGAGCACGCTGGTCGCGGCCATGCCCTTGTGATGGCCAGCGGCGTTGATGCTGCGCTGCGCCGGAAAGGTGGCGATCAGCAAATCGCCGATTTTGCGCGATGCCGCCAGCGCGCCTTCGTGCCCGGTATAGCGGTGATAGGTCAGCAGCCCGAGCAGGCCATATTTGTGCGACCATACATCCCAGTCCGCGCCTTCGTGCATGGCAAAGCGGTCCTCGGGCAGATAGGTGCCGAGGTAGCCATCGCTTTCCTGCGTCGCAATCAGGTCGCTGACGACGCTATCGAGTTTGGTGCGCAGCGCCGGATTACCGCTATTGGCCCAGGCCAGCGTTGCCGCATGCATCCATTTGCCGACATGCTCGCCGATCCACGGATGCGTGCCAGGCTTGTGCTGAAACCCCGCGAGCAGCGGCGCTGTATCAACGCCAAGCAGACGCGCCGCAGCATTGACATCGACCCGCGCGCCCAGCCAGCCGCCCAGTCGTACCGCCGATGCGGGCGTCAACTCCGCCGCGTTCGCCAGCGCTTCTTCGACGCGAAACGGCAAAGCAGCGCGCACATTCGCGGGCAGCGCGGCGGCCAGCACCCGCGCACATGGAAAGCCGAACAGCGCGATCCCCATCATCATCTGACGACGGCTGGCATTCAGGCTTAGAATCGACATACCATCCCCTTCCCTCTTGCTTCGAGACGTGCCCCTATTGCACCCTTTAAACTGTATAAATCGAGATAAATCTTCATCATGCTATGGTGTCGCCACCCAAGCCAAGTTATGCTGCGGCGCAACAATGGATGAGTATGACGCAATGACAGATGAAGCACCCGCCACCACCATCGAGGGGCGCGTCCAGCAATTGCTGGCGTTGCTCGACGTTCGCACCAGTGGTGAGTTGAGCTTTACCGGATCGCGCCAACCTGGCGGGCAAGGCCGCGTGTTCGGCGGACAGGTGATTGCACAGGGGCTGATGGCGGCGATGCGCACGGTTGAGGCAGACCGCATCCTCCATTCGCTCCACTGCTATTTCATGCGCGCGGGCGATGAAGACCTAGAGATTACCTACTTCGTCCGCACCGATTTTGACGGCGGCAGCTTTTCGACGCGGCGGATCATCGCCGAGCAGGCTGGCCGCCCGATCCTGACGATGACCGCGTCGTTCCACCGGCTGGAGCCCGGCTTTGCGCATCACGAAGCAATGCCCGATGTCCCGCCGCCAGAGGATTTGCTCAACGAGGACCATCGCATCGAGGCCGAGACCGACCCGGCCACAGCGGCGCTGATGACGCGGTTTCAGCGCGTCCGCCCGATCGAGATTCGTGCCGTCGAGGACCGATCCTTCCTCAACCCGTCGCCTGCGCCCGCAAGCGCACACGCCTGGATGCGGCTGGGCGCCACCATCGGCGATGACGCCAATCTGCACCGCGCCATCCTCGCCTATGCATCGGATATGATGCTGCTCGGCACCTCGCTGCTGCCGCACGGCGTCAACTGGCGCACGCCAGGGATGATGAGCGCCAGCCTCGATCATGCGGTGTGGCTGCACGATGAGTTCCGCATCGACGACTGGCTGCTCTACGCCTGCGACAGCCCGTGGGCGGGGCGCGGGCGCGGGTTCAACCGCGGGCGGTTTTACACTCGCGACGGCCGCCTGGTTGCCAGCTGCGCACAGGAAGGGCTGATCCGGCTGCGTGCGCCCAAGATCGAGAGTTAACGCGACGGATTGAGCAGGTATTTGCTCCCCGTCGCCTTGGCCTGATAGGCCTGCGCCAGCGCCGGGTCGACCATGTCATCGAGGCCGATTTCGGCGGTGTAGCTGCTGGCAAAAATGTCGCCGCGATGCGCGATAACCTTGGCGCGCATCGCCATCATCTCCTCCATCCCGACCTTCATCAGATAGGGGGTGAGCAAAAATCCAGCGATCCCCCATATCAGGCCAAAACTGCGGTTGAACTCAGTCGGCCCCAGGTCGAGCGCGCCATAGATATAGACTTGTTTATGAACATTGGTGCCATAGACCGAAAAGGCCGCGCCCTTGCGCATTTGTGCCGCCTCCATCGCGGTCAATATCTGGCCCGCCAGCTTGCCACCGCCAATCGCGTCGAACGCCAGCGTCGCCCCCGTCTCGACCAGCGCATCGACCAGCCGGTCAAAAAAATCGGCCTGCGATGTATCGACCACATGCACCGCACCCAGCGCCTTCAATATCGCCACCTGCGCCGGGGAACGAACGATGTTGACGAGCGGCACCGCTTCGGACGCGCACAGCCGCACCAGCATTTGCCCCAGGTTCGACGCGGCGGCGGTGTGGACCAGGCCGCTATAGCCTTCGCGCCGCATCGTCCCGACCATCGCCAGCGCGGTCAGCGGATTGACGGTCAGCGACGCACCCTCGCGCGCCGTGGCCGCTTCGGGTAACACCAGTGCTTCGGCGGCGCGCACCGTGCGGTAGGTGCCATACATCGCCCCACCGAATGTCGCGGCGACGCGGCCGATCAGCGCTTGTGCAGCCGGTGAGGTGCCAGCGGCAACCACCGTGCCCGCGCCCTCATTGCCCACGGGCATTGCCTGTCCCACCCGCGCCGCGACCATCCGGCGATAGGGCGGCGCGATGTCGAGCAGCATCGTCGGATGCGCCGCGCCCGCGTCCACCCGCGCGCTCGCGACATCGGCGGGGCCGAACAGCAGGCCAAGGTCCGACGGGTTGATCGGCGTTGCCTCGACCCGCAGCAAAATCTCGTCATCGGCCAAGGGCGCGATCACCTGTGGCTCGAGCGTGATGGCGAGCGTGCCGTCTTGCCGTGCGGTGGAAAAAAGCGCGCGACCATCTGTCGGTAGAGATGTCATATCGATTTCCTATTCATTGGGTCGTGCGAGCCTAAGCTATTGGGGCCATGTGGCAAGGGGCTTTCTGCGCTTTTGCCTTCCCCCCACCGCGCCCCCTTCCCACCGCGCATTGTGAAAGGGTGGCGCGCTTTGCTTGACAGTGTGTCAAGTTAAGCAGCGGTGTTTTACCCTTTCAATTCAACCACTAGCCATATTTTACGACAGTGGTGAAAAGCGCAATGTGTCAAGTTAAGCCCCGATGCGGACCGATGCATACCGCCGCCTGCCGCCACATGCCGCCGCGTGACCATAGCTCCGTCCGCGCGCATATTACCAGGGCGCGCCGCGTGTAGGAAAGCGTCAAATCACTTGTATATGTGATAGTATAACATTAAAGAGAGCTTCCCCGCCCACCGGAGTCAAAAAATGAGCCGCCTCTCCCCCGCCGTTTCCTGCGCTATGTCCGCGCTCGCCCTCGTCCTATCCGCACCAGCCGTGGCACAGGCACAAACCGCCGCCCCCGCGCCCGACGATGATTATCACACGGCGGACGAGGATCTGGTGGTCACCGCACCCTATGTCCGCAGCCTCGATCTGTTCGGCAATGTCGGGGTGGTCGAAGGCGACGATCTGGCGCAGCTGCTCCGCCCGCAAATCGGCGACATGCTCGCAAGCCAGCCGGGCGTTTCGGCGACCAGTTTCGCCCCCGGCGTCTCGCGCCCGGTGCTGCGCGGGTTTCAGGGCGAGCGCGTGCGGGTGCTGGTCGATGGCATCGGCAGCATCGACGCATCGAACACATCGGCCGATCATGCGGTGGCGATCGACCCGCTGACCGCCGAGCGGATCGAGATTTTGCGCGGCCCCGCCAGCCTGTTATTCGGGTCGAGCGCGATTGGCGGCGCGGTCAACATTTTCGACCGCCGCATCCCGCGCAAGCTTCCCGAAGCACCGCTGCACATCGATGCCATCGCCACCTATGGCAGCGCGGCGGACGAGCGTTCAGGCGGCGCGTCGCTCGATGTGCCGCTGGGCAGCCGCATCGCCTTTCACATCGACGGTGCGTATTCGCGCACCGACGACCTTCGCATCGGCGGGTTTCAATCGACCCCGGCGTTGCGCGCGAGCGGGCTTGCGCTGGCGGCACAGCTGCGCGCCGATGGCGATGCGGCCGGGGCCGCCGAGGTTACCGCCGCCGCAAATCAGTTCGGTACGATTGCGAACAGCGCGACGCGCTCCATTTCTGCGGGTAGCGGGGTGTCGATCATCGCCGATGGCGGGTCGCTCGGTGTGTCGATCGGCTATCTCGATTCGCACTATGGCCTGCCGGGCTTTCCGGGCGGCGAGGCTGGCATCTCCATCGACCTCAAGCAATGGCGCGCCGATGTTCGCGGCGAGGTGGAACTTGGCGATGGCTTTTTCGAGCGGCTGCGTGTGCGCGGCGGCTTTGCCGATTACAGCCACGCCGAGGTGGAGCCGAACGGCGATGTCGGCACGCTGTTCTTGAACCAGGGGATCGAAACCCGTGCCGAGCTGGTGCAGCAGGAGCGCGGCGGGTGGAGCGGCGCGAGCGGGGTGCAATATGCTTTCCGCGATTTCAATGCCATCGGGGCCGAGGCGTTCCTGCCGCAGAATGATAGCGAGCAATTCGCGCTGTTCACGTTGCAGGATTTTCACCCCGGCGCATTGGGGGTGCAGGCCTCGCTCCGCTATGAGCATAGCAATGTCGCCGCGCGCAGTATCGACATCAGCCGCACATTCAGCACGCTTTCGGGCGCATTGGGGTTAAGCTTTGAGTTTGGCGCAAACAACAAGATCGGCCTCAATCTGTCGCGGACCGCGCGCGCGCCATCGGCCGAGGAGCTGTTTTCGAACGGCCCGCACCTCGCCACCCAAAGCTTTGAACGCGGCGATGTTAATTTCAAACAGGAAAGCGCCTGGGGCTTTGAGGCCTATCTCAATCTGCGCGGGCCGGTGAATGTCGAGGGCAGCATCTATGCCAATTGGTTCGACAATTTCATCTATGCCCGCGAAACCGGTGCCATCGAGGATGATCTGCCGGTCTTTCAATATACACAGGGCGATGCCCGCTATTATGGCGCAGAAGTGCACGCGTCTGCGCCGCTCGCCCATATCGGCGGCTTTACGCTCAACGGCGATGTGACCGGGGACATTGTCCGTGCGCGGCTAACGGGCAGTGGCGGGGGCAACATTCCGCGCATTCCCCCGCTGCGGCTGCGCGGCGGGCTGGAACTGGGCAGCGACACGCTCACCTTGCGCGGAGAGGTTGAGTGGTCCGCCGCGCAAAACCGCATCGCCGCGTTTGAAACGCCTACGCAAGGCTTCACCATTGCCAACGCATCAGCGCAGTGGAAGCCGCTGGGCGCGGATGGCGGGGTGACGCTGATCCTTTCGGCCAACAATATCTTTGATGTGATCGGGCGCCGCCACGCCAGCTTCACCAAGGATTTTGTGCCGCTGTCGGGCCGCGACATCCGCGTAACGGCGCGGGTTAGCTTTTAACCACCGCGTCATTGCCTGTTCATCAAGCGCGCGTTACGCATGACGACTCAACACATGGAGGCAATGATGAAACGACGCATTTTGGCGCTGATGGCGCTGGCATTGGTCGCGGGGTGCAACACCATCGAGGGCGCGGGCCGCGACATTCAATCGGCGGGCCAGGTGGTCGAGGACGCGGCGGATTAAACCGCTGCTTCGCTTGGCACGACCTTCGCTTTACGCCGTCTTGTAACCCAGATCGCCAGCAACGCCGCCTCATACAACAGACACAGCGGCACCGCGAGCAGCAGCTGGCTGATCGGGTCGGGCGGGGTGAACACGGCGGCAATCGCGAACGCGCCAACGATGAAATAGCGCCGCGCGCCGCGCAGCTGCTCCAGCGTCACTATCCCCGCGCGTTCGAGCAGCATCAGCAAGATCGGCATTTGAAAGGCGATGCCGAACGCCAGCATGAATTGCATCACGAAATCGAGGTAATTGCCGACCGCAGGC
>JBEBHS010000058.1:0-5861 GCA_040080745.1 Sphingopyxis sp.
ACCTAGGCAAGAACGGTCCAATCCGCCAACCGACGGGGGGTGGCCACCCCCCGTCGGTTGCTTTGTCGCATAAACGACATCGCTAGAAAGTAATATACAAGGCGGGAGTATAGAGCGCCGTGTTTCATATGACCCGCTCGTGCTGAGCTTGTCGAAGCATTGCCCTTTCTTGGCATTGGGTGAAGAAGAGCGGCCCTTCGACAGGCTCAGGGCGAACGGATTGGAGTGTTGTTTAAGCTCGATACCCTAGGCTACGCGCGTGCCCACCACCGCGCAGATCGGCAACGGCGCATAGAGATGCGGGAACAGCGCGCCGCCGCGCGACACCTCCCACTTCAAGGCTTCGCCAAAGCCGGACAGGGCAATTTCGGCGATGATGAGGCCGCTCTGCCCCGCAAAATGACGGCTCAGCGTTTCTGCGCACTGCGCGGCGGTGGACATATGGATATAACCGTCGGTCACATCGATCGGCGCACCGCGAAACACCCCATCCGCCTGAAACTGCGCCCATTGTTCAGGCGTGAGGATTTTGAACGCGGTGTCGGTCATTCTTCGATGATGCCGCCTTCATTTTCCTCGGCCTGTCGTGCCGTCGCGTCGGCAATTTCTGCGCCCGCTTCGATTACGGCTTCATCGTCATCGTCGCTGATTTTGGCGGCGCTGACGACATGTTCACCGTCGGCAACATTGAACAGTCGCACGCCCGCGCTGCCGCGCCCGATGACCCGCAAACTGTCCAGCCCCAGGCGGATCAGCTTGGCCTGATCGGTCACCAGCATCAACTGGTCGGCCTGCACTGCGGGGAAGCTCGCGAGCACCGGGCCGTTGCGCGCGATATTGTCGATGTTGGTGATCCCCTGGCCGCCGCGCCCGGTGCGGCGATATTCATAGGCCGAGCTGAGCTTGCCATAGCCGTTGGCGCACACCGTCAGGATGAATTGCTCGCGGCTTTCCAGTTCGGCCATCCGTTCGCCCGCCAGCGCCGGTTCGCCCTCGCGTTCTGCCTTCCACGGGGCAAAGCGCAAATAGGCCTCGCGCTCCTCTTGGCTGGTGCCGACGCGGTGCAATATCGACAGCGATATCACCTCATCGTCGCCCTTCAGCGTCATCCCGCGCACCCCGGTTGAGGTGCGGCTTTGAAATTCGCGCACATCATCGGCGGCGAAACGGATCGCCTTGCCCGCGCGCGTGGCGAGCAGCACATCATCGTCTCTCGTCAGCAACGCCACCGCGATCAGGCGGTCTTCCGATCCGTCGTCAAACCGCATCGCAAACTTGCCATTGCTCGGGATGCTTGCGAAGCTATCCATTGAATTACGGCGAATATTCCCCTTCGCAGTGGCGAACACAACGTGCAGATTGCTCCACTCCGCCTCATCTTCGACCAGCGGCAATACCGTCGAAATCGTCTCGCCATCGGCCAGCGGCAACAGGTTGACCATCGGCCGCCCGCGCGTGGTCGGCCCACCTTCGGGCAGGCGCCACACCTTCATCCGATAGACTTTGCCCTGGTTGGAAAAAAACAGCACCGGCGTGTGGGTGGAGGTGACGAACAGTTCGGTGACGACATCCTCGTCCTTGGTCGCCATGCCGGCGCGCCCCTTGCCGCCGCGTCGCTGCGCGCGGAAAGTGTCGAGCGATGTCCGCTTGATATAGCCATCGAGCGTGACGGTGACGACCATCTCTTCACGTTCGATAAGGTCCTCATCGTCGATGCCATCGGCGGCGGCGGTGATTGTGGTTTTGCGCGGTGTGGCAAAGGCGCCGCGCACCGCGATCAACTCTTCGCGCATGACGTCATACAGTCGTGACCGATCACCCAATATCGCCAGCAATTCGGCGATTATGACCGCAAGTTCGGCCAGTTCGTTGCCAATCTCGTCGCGCCCCAGCGCGGTCAGGCGGTGGAGGCGCAGTTCGAGTATCGCGCGCACCTGTGTATCCGACAGACGGTAGCTATCGCCGGCATGGTCGCTCTCCACCGCTTCGACAAGGCGGATATATTGCGCGATTTCGGCCACCGGCCATTCGCGCGCCAGCAGCGCGGCACGCGCTTCGGGCGGGGTTTTGCTGCCGCGGATGATGCGGACCATTTCGTCCAAATTGGTGACCGCAACCACGAGGCCGAGCAAGATATGTGCGCGGTCGCGCGCCTTGTTCAGTTCGAACTTGGTGCGCCGCGTAATAACCTCTTCGCGAAAGGTGATGAAGGTGGCGATGATCTCGCGCAGCCCCAATATCTCTGGCCGGCCGCCGCGTATCGCCAGCATGTTAGCGGGAAAGGAGGATTGCGCGGGGGTGTGCCGCCACAATTGGTTGAGCACGACTTCGGCGGTTGCATCGCGTTTCAGGTCGATGACCACGCGCACACCCTTGCGGTTGCTTTCGTCGCGGATGTCGCTGATCCCCTCGATCCGCTTGTCCTTTGCGGCTTCGGCGATTTTTTCGACCAGACCGGTCTTGCCGACCTGATAGGGGATGGCGGTCAGCACGATCGACTGGCGATCCCCGCGCGCCGTCTCAACCACATGGCGGCTGCGCATCATGATCGAGCCTTTGCCGGTGTGATAGGCCGCGCGCGCACCCCCTTGTCCCAAAATCAGCGGCCCGGTGGGGAAATCGGGGGCGGGAACAATCTCGATCAACTGGTCGGTGGTGATCGCCGGATCGTCGATCATCGCCAGGCAGGCGTCAATCACCTCGCCCAGGTTATGCGGCGGGATGTTGGTCGCCATCCCCACCGCGATCCCGCCCGCGCCATTGACCAGCAAATTGGGAAAGCGCGCGGGCAGCACGCTTGGCTCGGAGCGGCTGGCGTCATAATTGGGCTGAAAATCGACGGTATCCTTGTCAAGATCGCCGAGCAGCATCAGCGCGGCCCGCGCGAGGCGCGCCTCGGTATAGCGCATCGAGGCCGGCGGGTCGGGGTCCATCGAGCCGAAATTGCCCTGGCCGTCGATCAACGGCACGCGCATCGCCCAATCCTGCGTCATGCGGGCCAGCGCATCGTAGATCGCGCTGTCGCCGTGCGGGTGATAATTGCCCATCACGTCGCCAACGATTTTCGCCGATTTCTTATAGGGTTTGCCAGGCACAAAGCCGCCTTCCTGGCTGGCGAACAAGATGCGGCGGTGCACGGGTTTCAGCCCGTCGCGCACATCGGGCAGCGCGCGCGAAACGATCACCGACATCGCATAGTCGAGATAGCTCGCCTTCATTTCATCGACGATATTGACCGGGTGAATATCAGATGGTTGAGCGGGGGGCTGCGCGTTTTCGCTGGTCAAGGTTCGGCCTTTGATGGGGTCAGATTGTGATAGCCGGACCCTAGCGGGTGAGGGGGTAAAACACCAGTAAAAGCAGGGTCAGATCTGATAATAATCGCAGCACAGCAAATGGGGTGTTGCCTGCCTGAACCCATGCTAAAGCGGCACCATGACCGATCTTGCGCTTGCCGCCGCCCAGATACTGGCTGACGATGTTGATGCGTGGGGCATGCCCGTGCTCAGGGCGTTATTGCCCGTTGCGGGGATGACCGTGATCGAGCAACAGGCGGAGCGCGCCCGCGCGCTTGGGCTGGCGCATATGCTGCTGCTGGTTGATACCGTTCCGCCAGCGCTGACCGAGGCGTGCGACAGGATACGGGGGCGCGGGTTGTCGCTGACTCTGGTGCGCGGCGCCGATGATGTGCGCGGGCAGCTGGGCGAAGCCGACCGGCTGCTATTGGTCGCCGACGGCTTGCTTGCTGGTGATGCGGCGTGGCGGAGCGCGATGAACGATGCCGGATCGAGCATGCTGGTGACGGCTGATTCGCCGATGACGCAAAGCCTGGAGCGCGTTGATGCCACCGCGCGCTGGGCGGGTCTGGCGTTGCTCGACCGCGCGATGTTTGTGGCGCTGGACGATGCACCGCAGGATTGGGATCCGCAGCTTTTGTTATTCCGCCATGCCGTGCAGCATGACGCCGCGCGCATAACGTGCGATCCATCGCTGTTCATTTCGGGTGCGATGGTGCTGGCAGACACGCCCGAAGAGGCAGGCGAAGCCGGACAGCAATTATTGGCGGCGCAGTGTTCGGGCGAAAACGGGGTCGCGGCGCGCTGGGTGATCGGGCCGGTGTTGCGGCTCGGCTCGCAATGGCTGCTGCGGCGGCAGGACGGCGGGGTTTCCATGCGGGTTTTGACTATCCTGATGGCGATTGGCGCTGCGATTGGCGCGCTCATCGGCAATATCTGGGTCGCGGCGGGGTTGGGTATTGGGGCAGCTATCGCGCACCAGGCGGCGGCTTTCATCGCCAGCTTCCGCCCGGAATCAGCAACTTGGCAGCGGGTCGGCAACGCTGGGCTGGCCATGCAATTTTCCGCACTGGCGCTCGGCGAGCGTGAGTCGCGTTTCGGCACAGTGGCGCAGTGGCTGGGCAGCGATGCCATGCCGCTGACATTGGTCATCCTGCTGTCATGGGCGATTGCACGGCGGGTCGGCACGGGGCAGGGGCGTTTCCCCGATCTGGCGCTGGCGTGGAGCATGATCGTGCTCCTGGGGCCGCTCCTGGGCTGGTCGGTGGCGTTTGCCAATGCCTCTGTCGTTGCGGCGCTACTGGTGCTGGCGGCGTTGCTGATCGGCGAGCGGACAGTAAAAACCGATGCGGTTTAGGCGACATTAACGCTGTTGCATTATTGGTGGAGCATGAGCTGTCCCATGCCCTGTCGCACGTCCTGCGCGGCGCGCCGACCTCTGCGCTTGTGCGGGGGGGATCGATGACGCTGGTTGTGCGCGGGCGGGTCAACCCCGATGGGCGGCTGGTAAGCGCCGATGATGCGCTGTTGCGGCTGCAACAGGCGGCGGGCGGCGAGTTGGGCGGGCCGCTGTTGCTGCCGGCTTTGGCGCGGCTCACCACGCTGGCTGCACGCGCGAAAACCCCGATCGAACGGCCGGTATTGATGGGTGATGATGCCCATGAAATTCGCGCGCACGGCCGCTTTCTGCCAGATGGCGAGGGGGTGCGCATAGAGTTGGTGGACTGGACCAGTGTTGCAGCCCCCGGGGTTGACGCACCGGAAATATTGGCACCGATGCCGCGTCGCATCATCCCGCCGGGCAGCGTGCGGTGGGCCTGCGATGTCAGGCTGCGGCTGGTGATGGTCGAGGCCGACGCGGCGTGGGGATTGGGCGATATTGATTGGATGGGGCGCTCGCTGTCCGAACTGTTTCACATCGCGCCCGATGATTATGGCAGCTTTCCGCTGTTGAACGCATTGGCTGCGCAGAGCGGTTTTGGCGGGCAACGCGCGCGGATGGGGCTGGGGTGTGCTGATGGCACGGTGCTGGTGATGCGCGCCAAAATGATGGTGGATGGCGTTGCTTTCACCGGATTTTGTGGCGAGGCCGAGCCCGTCGGCTTTGGCCAATTGCCCGCTGATATTGCGCTAAGTGTACCGGATGAACAGGCGGCCGGCCTGCTCGGGCACATCGATACGCGCAGTTTTGCGCTTAGGATTGATGGCGCGTTGCGCCGTCCGCTGGGGCGGATTGTGGCCAATGCTGAAACTATCGCCGGACAGATGCAGGGGCCGATTCGCGCCGATTATGCGCGCTATGCCAGCGATATTGCGCTCGCAGGACGGCATTTGCTCGATCTGGTCGATGATCTGGCCGATTTGCAGGCGGTGGAGCGTGACACGTTCACCGTTGCCAGCGAGGCGGTCGATATGGCCGATGTGGCGCGCCGTGCCTCCGGCCTGTTGACGATGAAGGCGAAGGAACGTGGCATCCGCATCGACGCGCCTGCCAATGATGAGCAGGCCATCGTCACCGCCGAGTTCCGCAGGGTGCTGCAAATCCTCATCAACCTGATCGGCAAT
>JBEBHS010000006.1:0-104251 GCA_040080745.1 Sphingopyxis sp.
CCGTCCCCCCGCTTACTCCCCCCGCACCCAAACTGCACGGCCACCGACCCAGGTTTCGTTCACCCGCGCGGCGCGGATATGCGATGGGCTGGCCAGCGTCGGGTCGGTGTCGAGCAAAATGAAGTCGGCGCGCATTCCGGGCATCAGCGTGCCGATGCGGTCCTCGGCAAATCCGGCATAGGCCGCGCTGCGGGTAAAGCCATCGAGCGCGGCGATGCGGCTCACCGCCTCCTCTGGTCGCCAGCCGCCGAACGGCTCGCCGCCCGCGTCGGCGCGGGTAAAGGCGGCGACTATCCCGGCGAACGGATCGGGGCTTTCAACCGGAAAGTCGCTGCCGAACGCGATCCGCGCGCCCGTCGCCGATATGGACGCCCAAGCATAGGCACCGCCCAGTCGATTTGGCCCCAGCCGTGCTTCGGCCATCAAACGGTCGCTGGTCTGGTGGACCGGCTGCATCGAGGCGATGATGCCGTGCTGACCAAAACGCGGCATGTCCGCGACATCGACCACTTGCGCATGCTCGATGCGCCAGCGCCGGTCGCCGGGAAAGCTCGACGCCACATCGTCGATCGCGCTTAGCAAATCGGCATTGGCAGCGTCGCCAATCGCGTGCACCGCGACCTGAAACCCGTCCATCGCCGCGCGGACCATGCGGTTGCGCAGTTGCGACGCGCTGAGCATCGGGATGCCGCTTTGCCCCGGCGCGTCGGCATAGGGGGCTTTCAGCCACGCCCCGCGCGAGCCAAGCGCACCGTCGAGCACCAGCTTGACCCCGACCATCCGCAATCGGTCGTCATAGAGCCACGGCGTCGGGCCGCCGCCCGCGATCAGCGCCATATTCTCGATACCCGCGCCATAGCTGATGATGCGGATATTGAGGCTGCCATTGTCGCCCGCGCGGCGAAACGCCTGCCAATCCTCGATGCTGGTGCCCATGTCGGCCACAGTGGTGACGCCGAGCGAGAGCAGCTGTTGCTGCGCCAAAGCCAGCGCGCGGTCGCGGTCGCGCGCCAATGGGGTGGGTACATGCGCGTCGATTAAGGCTTCGGCGGCGTCGACAAACACCCCCGATGGCCGCCCCGCCGCCATTTCGATCCGCCCACCAGCGGGGGCGCGCGTAGCGGCGGTTATCCCGGCGGCCTGCATCGCGCGGGCGTTGGCCCATCCGGCATGGCCATCAACGCGCTCCAGCCAGACCGGGCGATCGGCGACAACGCTGTCGAGGTCGGCGGCGGTGGGAAAGCGCTCCAGCCCCCACGCTTCCTGATTCCAGCCGCGACCGATGATCCACGGCAGTTCGGGGTTGGCGGCCCCATAGGCGCGGATCGCCTCCAATGCTTCGGCCAGGCTGCGCGTGCCCGACAGGTCGAGCGTCATTGCCTGCCACCCCAGCCCCATGACATGACCGTGCGCATCGATCAGGCCGGGCATCAACACCGCGCCGCGCCCATCCTTGCGGAAATCGACATCGGTAGGGCGCGCTTGTCCACGCCGCAACAGCCGCGCGACGCGGCCATCATCGTCGATGACCAGACCGGTAAAGCGCTCCGCATTCCCTTCGGCGTTCAGCGTCAATCCATCGACATTGTCGATCAGCGTGTCGGCGCAGGCTGGCGCGCTGAGCGCGATGGCGGCTGCGGCCGCCCACATAAACACCCTCATTTGTTGAACCGCCTTATCAGCACGCTGGTATCCTGTCGCCCAGCGCCCATCGCCTGTAGCTCGGCGTAAAATTGATCGACCATCGCCGCGACCGGCAGGCTGGCCCCGTTGGCGCGCGCTTCCTCGATGGCGAGGCTCAAATCCTTGCGCATCCAGTCGACCGCAAAGCCAAAATCGAACTCGTCCTTGACCATAGTGTGCCAGCGATTGCTCATCTGCCAGCTGCCCGCCGCGCCGCCCGAAATTGCCTCGAACACCTTGTCGAGGTCGAGCTTGGCGTGCTGGGCAAAGCGCAGCGCCTCGGCCAGGCTCTGGATGATGCCGACGAAGGCGATCTGGTTGGCCATTTTCGCGGTTTGCCCCGCGCCCGCGCGCCCGATGTGGACGATGCGGCTCGAATAGGCTTCCATCAGCGGGGTCGCCGCCGCAATCGCCTTGTCCTTGCCGCCGCACATCAGGGTCAGCGTGCCGTTCTCAGCGCCCACCTGCCCACCGGTCACCGGCGCATCGACCACCAGCAGTGCCCGCTGATCGGCCTCGACCTGAAGCTGGCGGGCGATTTTGGCGGACACGGTGGTGTGATCGATGAACAAGGTTCCCGGCGCCATGGTGCGAAACGTGCCTTCGCGGCCCATAGTGATGGTCGCCAGATCATCGTCGGTGCCAACGCATGATATGACGGCGTCGGCCCCCTCGGCGGCGTGTGCGGGCGAATCCGCAGCCGTGCCGCCATGGTCTGCGATCCAGCGTGTCGTCTTGCTGCGGCTGCGGTTGAACACGGTCATGTCGTGTCCGACGGCGGACAGGTGGCGCGCCATGCACGATCCCATGACCCCCAACCCGATGAATGCGATTTTTGCCATGGCGGAGCCATAACCGCAGTTTGCCTTACGCGCTAGATAGGATAGAGCGCGCGCATGACCGCATCATCCCAGCCCTCCGCCGCACCCGCCGCCGTATCGGCACCGTCCCCAGCCTCGCGCCTGCTTAGCCTCGCCGATGTCGAGGCGGCGCGCGCGCGGATTGCTGGCGCGGTGCTCCACACCCCGACGACGATCAGCCGTACGCTTAGCGAAATGGTCGGCGCGCGGGTGTTTTTGAAGTTCGAAAATCTGCAATTCACCGCCGCCTATAAGGAACGCGGCGCGCTCAACACGCTGTTGCTGATGGATGAAGCCCAGCGCGCGCGCGGGGTGATTGCGGCCAGCGCGGGCAACCACGCGCAGGGATTGGCCTATCACGGCGCGCGACTGGGCGTCCCCGTCACCATCGTCATGCCCAAAACGACGCCGATCGTGAAAGTCTATCAGACGCAAAGCCACGGTGCCGAGATCATCCTCTACGGCGAGACGTTCGACGACGCCTATACCCATGCGCGCGAACTGGAGCAGGAACGCGGCCTGACCTTTGTCCACCCGTTCGACGACCCGCGCATCGCAGCGGGGCAGGGCACGGTGGCGCTGGAGATGCTCGAGGATCACCCAGACATTGACACGCTCATCATCCCCATCGGCGGCGGAGGGCTGTTTTCGGGGATGGGCACGGCGGCGCGCGCGATCAAACCCGACATCAAGCTGGTCGGGGTCGAGGCAGAGCTGTACCCGTCGATGTATGCCAGGCTCAACCATGTCGATATGGTGTGCGAGGGCGATACGCTGGCCGAAGGGATCGCGGTCAAGGAACCGGGGGTTTTTACCAGCGAAGTGGTGGCAAGTTTGGCGGACGACATCGTGCTGGTCGCCGAACGCCATCTGGAACGGGCGGTGTCGCTGTTGCTGCAAATCGAAAAAACGGTGGTCGAGGGCGCGGGCGCGGCGGGCCTCGCGGCCTTGCTTGCGCATGGCGATCGGTTCAAGGGGCGCAATGTCGGGCTGGTTCTGGCGGGCGGCAACATCGACACCCGGCTGCTCGCCAATGTGCTGCTGCGCGATCTGGCGCGCTCTGGCCGGCTGGCGCGGCTGCGGATCCGGTTGCAGGACCGCCCCGGCGCGCTGTTCAACGTGATGCGGGTGTTCAGCGAACAGCAGGCCAATATTGTCGAGATTTACCACCAGCGCATCTTTACCACGCTCCCCGCCAAGGGGCTGATCGCCGACATCGAGTGTGAAACGCGCGACCGCGATCATCTCGATACATTGGTCGAGGCTGTGAGGAGCGCGGGCTATCAGGTGACATTGGTTGAATTGGCCTGAGCACGCATGATTTTGGCGAAAACGGTGCGCCTGAAAGGAGCGCCGTCGAACCCGACAGGGTTCGCAAGACCGAATGGCCGCCTGAGTTTATGCGAGGTAAGCCAATGTCGCGGATGCGACCGCCCGGCGTTTGAGGGGCTATAAAGGAAATGGTGCCCGGGGGCGGATTTGAACCACCGACACGCGGATTTTCAGTCCGCTGCTCTACCCCTGAGCTACCCGGGCGCACATGTGCGAAGGATTTCCGCTCGCATTTGCGAGCCGCGCCTATAGGTGGGGGTAGTCCGTTCTGTCCAGCCCAAATATGAGGGCGTAAGCGGCGCCATTGTAATTGATAATATGCAATTTATTTGACTAATATCAAAGACAGCGTCGCCGCCAAGGTCAAAGGCGCGGGCCATGATGATCAAGCACCGCACCGCTCTTGCCCTCAGTCTTGCGCCGTTCATGGTGTTCAGCCTGCCCACGCCCGCCTTTGCGCAAGCCGCCGCACCCGCCGCCGCGCCCAGTGCGCCAGCGCCCGCAGCCAAGCCGATCACCCCCTATGCCGACATTCGTTATCGGCTGGAACTGGTCGATCAGGCTGGTTTTGCGCGTGACGCGACCGCATCAACGCTGCGGCTCCGCGCTGGTCTGCGCACCGCTGAATGGCATGGCCTGAGCGCAGTGGTGGAGGGAGAGGCTATCGCTCACATCGGCTCCGCCAACTATAGTGACACCGTCAATGGCCGCACCGCCTTTCCGGTAGTGGCCGACCCCAGCGACGTGCTGCTCAACCAGGCGTGGGTTCGCTTTAAGCCCATTACGCAGATCGACGCCACGGCCGGGCGACAAACAATCAATTTCGACAATCAACGCTGGATCGGCTCTGTTAGCTGGCGGCAGAACGACCAGACGCTCGATGCCTTACGCGTGACCGCGCGGCCCGTTCCACAAGTCACGGCAGACTATGTCCACAGCTGGCGGGTCAACCGCATCTTTGGGCCGGATTCGGCGCAGGGCATCTGGCGGCATAATGACATTCACCTGGCGCGTGCCTCGGCGATACTGGCCCCGCTCGGCACCTTAGTCGGCTATGGCTATTGGCTCGACATTCCGGCCAGTCCCGCCATGGCGTCGCGCACCATCGGCGTGCGTTTAAGCGGCGAACAAGCGGTCGGGCACGGGGTTAAGCTGACCTACGCTGCCGAATATGCGCACCAGAGCGACCATGGCCCCAACCCGCGCGATTTCGGCCACGACTATCTGTTGTTTGAGCCGGGGGTGAGCGTGGGCCGCGCCGGAGTGCGGATCGGATACGAGCGGCTGTCGGGCGACGGCACCACTGCGCTGCAAACCCCGCTGGCGACGCTCCATGCCTTCAACGGCTGGGCCGACAAGTTTTTGACCACGCCCGCCAACGGCCTGCGCGATCTCTATGTCGATGCGACATGGCGCTTGCCAACGCTCGCTGGGGTGCAAGGGGTGAGCGCGCGGGTGATGTGGCACGACTTCAACGCCACACGCGGCGCGGCCAATTATGGCCGCGAATGGGGCGTGAGCCTATCCGTTCCGCTCGCGCGCGGGATCAGCGCCAGCGTCAAATGCGCGCATTATGACGCGGGCAGCTTCGCCACCGACACCGACAAACTCTGGCTGTCGCTGGAGATGCGTTTCTAACCGTCCATCACCGGGTCGGGCCGCGAGAAGGCGATGAGCGCCGCGCGGTCGGCTATCCGCACCGTCGCTCCCTCGACGATCACGCCGCGGGGCGCCAGCGCCCCGAACGCCCGCGACAGGTTTTCGGGTGTCATCCCCAGCAAGGATGCCAGCAGACGTTTTTCACTGCGCAACTGAAAGCTGTCGCGTCCCACCCGCGCACTCTCGATCAGCAGGTGGTTGCCCAGTCGCTCGGCCGATTGGCGCAGCTTCATGTCGGTCAGCGCGCGCACCGTGTCGCGAAACGCCATCGCCAGCTCGCGCATCGTCGCCTGCATCAACGCGCAGTCGTCTCGGATGACATCTTGCAGCAACTGGCGCGGGATCATCATGATGCGCGATGACCCCAATGTGCGCGCCGACATCAGGTAAGGCATGTCGGTAATCACCGCCGCCAGAATGAAACCGCGCACTGGGTGGACAATCGCCATGGTCGTGTCGCGGCCGTCGTTGCTGGTGAACAGTTCGACCAGCCCATCGACCAGTATGTACAGGAAATCGGCGCGGCCGCCAACCTCGAACAGCGTCAGCTGCGGCGGAAATACCTGGAGGAATGATCCGGCAAAGATGCGCGTCCGCTGTGCCTCGTCCATCTCGGCGAACAGCGGCAGGCGGGCAATTTCGGGGCGTTCGCTTGGACGCATCACTCACTCTCATTGCCTGGCTCATTGCCTGGCTTCATAGCTCATCTAGGCGATGAATTGATGTGTATCAATCGTCCATGCAACATTATGCGCGGTGCTATCCCAACCTCATCAGGCGGCACCGCAATTGGCTCCGCCACCCCCTAAATGATTGACCCAAATCAAATTGTCGCGGGCGCATGCGCGCATGGATGGTGCCATCAATAGAGGGGGAACGTCATGCCGACACCATCCATCGCATCACCGCATCAGCAAAATTGGGCATTGGGGCTTAGCACCTTTGCCTTCACCATCTGTTTTGCGGTGTGGACCATATTCGCCATTATTGGCATCCAGATAAAGGCCGATTTGGGGCTGAACGATACCCAGTTCGGGCTGTTGGTCGGAACGCCGATCCTCTCCGGCTCGCTGGTTCGGGTGTTCCTTGGGGTGTGGACCGATCAATATGGCGGTCGGATCGTCTATCCGCTCACCATGCTCGCCTCGGCGGTCTCTGCATTCCTATTGTCGATGGCCGACAGCTATGGGCTGATGCTGCTCGCGGCACTGGGTCTGGGCCTTGCGGGCGGCGGTTTTGCGGTCGGCATCGCTTATGTCTCCAAATGGTTTCCACCCGAAAAACAGGGCACCGCGCTCGGCATTTTCGGGATGGGCAATGTCGGCGCGGCGCTGACCAAGTTCGTCGCGCCGTTCATCATGGTGGCGTTCGGCTGGATGGTGGTGGCGCAAATCTGGGCCGTGGCGCTCGCCGTCACCGCTGTGCTGTTTTTTGTGTTCGCCAAGGATGATCCGCAACTGGCGGCGCGTAAAATGTCGGGTGAAAAACCGCTGACGCTGCGCCAGCAACTGGAACCGCTCAGGCATCAGCAGGTGTGGCGCTTCTCGCTTTATTATTTCTTTGTATTCGGTGCGTTTGTCGCGCTGGCGCTGTGGCTGCCAAAATATCTGATGGGGGTGTACGGCGTCGATGTGAAAGTCGCGGGGATGCTAGCCGCCACCTTCTCGCTCTCGGCCAGCCTGTTTCGTGCCTATGGCGGCATATTGTCGGACAAATATGGTGCGCGCAAAATCATGTATGCGACGTTCGGCGTGTCGATGCTGTGTCTGTTCATGCTGTCTTATCCCGCGACCGATTATGTCATCCACGGGGTGCGCGGCGACATTGCCTTTACCACCTCGATGGGCCTCGTCCCCTTCGTCATCACCGTGTTCGTGCTCGGCTTCTTCATGTCGCTGGGCAAGGCGGCGGTGTATAAACATATCCCCGTTTATTATCCCGGCTATGTCGGGTCAGTCGGCGGCCTTGTCGGTCTGGTTGGCGGCCTTGGCGGCTTTGTGCTCCCCATCGTGTTCGGCGCGGTCAGCGACCTGACGGGCATCTGGACCAGCTGTTTCATGGTGCTGTTTGCGCTTGTCGCGGTTGCGCTGGCATGGATGCACTTCGCGGTCCGCCAGATGGAGCAAAAGGCGAGCGGGATTGATGCGCGCAGCCTGCCGCAATTCCCCGAAATGGTCGATCTGCACGATGCCGATGTGCATCATCCAGCGCCGACCAAGACGTTGGAGGATTGGCACCCCGAGGATGCGCAATTCTGGGCCGAGAAGGGCGAGAAGATTGCCCGGCGCAATCTGTTCATCTCCATCCCTGCGCTACTCCTCGCTTTCTCGGTGTGGATGGTATGGTCGATGGTGGTCGCAAAGCTGCCGCTGATTGGGTTTGATTACACAACCGACCAGCTGTTCTGGCTCGCCGCACTGCCTGGCCTGTCGGGCGCGACCTTGCGGATATTCTACAGCTTCATGGTGCCGATATTCGGCGGGCGGCTGTGGACGACGCTCTCGACCTTCTCGCTGCTGATCCCCGCGTTCGGGATAGGCTATGCGGTGCAGGATCCGAATACGCCCTATGTTATCTTCCTCGTGCTGGCGCTGCTGTGCGGCTTTGGCGGCGGCAATTTCGCCAGCTCGATGTCGAACATTGGCTTCTTTTTCCCCAAGGCACGCAAGGGCAATGCGCTCGCGCTCAACGCTGGCCTCGGCAACCTCGGCGTATCGGTGATGCAATTCGTCGTGCCGATTGTCATCACCGCCAGTGTATTTGGTGCGATGGGCGGCGCGCCTGTAACCAGCAGCGATGGCGGCCAGCTATGGCTGCAAAACGCCGGCTTCATCTGGGTACCGTTCATCATCGCATCGGGCATATTGGCCTGGTTCGGGATGAATGATATCGCCGATGCCAAGGCGAGCTTTGCCGATCAATCGGTGATATTCCAGCGCCGTCATAACTGGATCATGAGCTGGCTTTACACCGGAACATTCGGCTCGTTCATCGGTTTTTCGGCCGGGCTGCCGTTGCTGGCAAAGAGCCAGTTCCCCGACGTCAACGTCCTGAAATATGTCTTCCTTGGGCCATTGGTCGGGGCATTGAGCCGCGCGGCGACGGGATGGGTGTCGGACAAATGGGGCGGCGGACGCGTCACCTTTTGGGTGTTCGTCTTCATGATGGTCGGCGCTGGCGGGGTGATGCATTTCCTGTCGGTGCATGATTGGAATGGCTTCCTCGCGATGTTCATCTTCATGTTCTTTGTCACCGGTGTCGGTAATGCCTCGACCTTCCAGATGATCCCCGTCATCATGCGCAGTGAAATGCCGCGCCTGATGCCGCATCTGGATACTGAGGGGCTGCGGCGGCAGGCCGAAAAGGAATCGGCGGCGATTATCGGCTTCACCTCTGCCATCGCGGCTTACGGGGCATTCTTCATCCCCAAAAGCTTCGGCAGCTCGATTGCGGCGACTGGATCACCGATGGCGGCACTGTGGGGCTTCGTTGCCTTCTATGCCAGCTGCGCCGCGCTGACATGGTATGTTTATACAAGGCGCGGCGGCTTGCTCCACGCCATTGAACGGGGCGGCGCCCCCGCCCCCGCAACTTTGGAAGGAGCAGGCGCGTGAGCCACCTTCTCGACCGGCTGACCTTTTTTACGCAAAAGCAAGAGAGCTTTGCCGATGGCCACGGCGTCACCACGGGTGAGGCGCGCGATTGGGAGGAAGGCTATCGTAAGCGCTGGCAGCATGACAAGATTGTCCGCTCGACCCATGGCGTCAATTGCACCGGTAGCTGTTCGTGGAAAATCTACGTCAAGGGCGGGATTATTACGTGGGAGACGCAGCAGACCGACTATCCGCGCACCCGGCCTGATCTGCCCAACCACGAACCGCGCGGCTGCCCGCGCGGCGCGAGTTACTCATGGTATATCTATTCGGCGCAGCGGCTGAAATATCCGCTGGTCCGATCCCGGCTGGTGCGGCTGTGGCGCGCGGCGCGCGAAACGCTCACCCCCGTTGCGGCATGGGCGTCGATTGTCGAGGATGACGCAAAGCGGCAAAGCTATATCGGCATTCGCGGGCACGGCGGTTTTGTTCGAGCGGAATGGGACGAGGTGAACGAGATTATCGCCGCCGCCAACGCTTACACCGCCAAAACCCATGGTCCCGACCGCATCATCGGTTTCTCGCCCATTCCGGCGATGTCGATGGTCAGCTACGCTGCGGGATCGCGCTATCTGTCGCTGATGGGCGGCACCTGCATGTCGTTTTACGACTGGTATTGCGACCTCCCCCCCGCATCCCCAATGACATGGGGCGAACAAACCGACGTGCCCGAAAGCGCCGATTGGTATAATAGCGGGTTCCTGATGCTGTGGGGATCGAACGTTCCCCAAACCCGCACCCCCGACGCGCATTTCATGACCGAGGCGCGCTATCGCGGGGCAAAGGTTGCGGTTGTCTCGCCCGATTATGCCGAAGCGACCAAGTTCGCCGACATCTGGCTGAACCCTACGGCGGGCACCGACGCCGCGCTGGCGATGGCGATGGGCCATGTCATCCTGCGCGAATATCATCTCGACCGTCAGGTGCCTTATTTCGAGGATTATGCGCGGCGCTATTCGGACATGCCTTGCCTCGTGCGCTTGGTAGAGAAAGACGGCTCCTACGTTCCCGAACGCTTGCTGCGCGCGTCCGATTTCAAGGGTGCTCTTGGCGAGAAAAACCACCCCGAATGGAAAAGCGTCGCGATTGACGATGTATCGGGCAAAGCCGTCGCGCCGCTCGGTTCGGCGGGGTTCCGCTGGGGTGACGCGGGCAAATGGAACCTTGAGGAAAAGGACGGCAAGGGTAATGAGACCAAGCTGCGGCTGACCGCGATATTGGAACAGGACCGCGACGATGTCGTCGATGTTGCTTTTCCCTATTTTGGCAACCGCGATCACGACCATTTCAAGGGTAGCGACCATGCCGACGTGTTGCTGCGCCGCGTTCCCGTTCGCCAATTGGCGCTGGCCGAAGGCAAAACGCTGGTCGCATCGGTGTTCGACCTGCTGTGCGCCAATTACGGTCTCGACCGTGGCCTTGGCGGCGGCAATGTCGCCACTGATTATGCGGCGAACGAGCCTTACACCCCCGCGTGGGCAGAGCGTATTTGCGGGGTAACTGCGGACGCCATCATCACGGTGGCGCGCGAATTTGCGACAACGGCCGAAAAAACCAATGGCAAGTCGATGGTCATCCTCGGAGCGGGGCTGAACCATTGGTATCATATGGACATGAACTATCGCGGCATCATCAACCTGTTGGTGATGTGCGGCTGTGTCGGCCAATCGGGCGGCGGCTGGTCGCATTATGTCGGGCAGGAAAAGCTGCGCCCGCAAACCGGCTGGTTGCCGCTAGCGTTCGGCCTCGATTGGTCGCGCCCGCCGCGTCAGATGAACTCGACCAGCTTTTTCTATGCGCACACCGACCAGTGGCGCTACGAGACGCTCGACGTCAGCGAAATTCTCTCCCCCACCGCGCCTGCGGGCGACTGGGACGCTTCGCTGATCGACTATAATGTCCGCGCCGAACGGATGGGCTGGCTGCCGTCCGCGCCACAGCTTAAAACCAACCCGCTGGAGCTGGGCAAAGCGATCAAGGCATCGGGCATCGAGGCGAAGGACTATGTCGCTTCCGCTCTCAAATCCGGCGCGCTCGAACTGTCGTGCATGGACCCCGACGACCCCGCCAACTGGCCGCGCAACATGTTCATCTGGCGCTCCAACCTGCTGGGGAGCTCGGGCAAGGGGCATGAATATTTCCTCAAACATCTGCTTGGCACTGCGCACGGCGTCCAGGGCAAGGATCTGGGCGAAATGGGGGTGCAGAAACCGCATGATGTGGCGTGGCATGACGATGCGCCGCGCGGCAAACTCGACCTACTGGTCACGCTCGATTTTCGCATGTCCACGACCTGCGTCTATTCGGACATCGTCCTGCCGACCGCCAGCTGGTACGAGAAAGACGATCTCAATACGTCGGACATGCACCCGTTCATCCACCCGTTGTCGGCGGCGATTGACCCCGTTTGGGAAACGCGCAGCGATTGGGACATATACAAGGGGCTGGCCAAGGCATTCTCCGAAATCGCGCCCGAAGTGCTCGGCGTCGAACAGGATGTGGTGCTGGTGCCGATCCTCCACGATACGGCGAACGAGATCGCTCAAGCCTTCGATGTTGCCGACTGGGGTAAGGGCGAAGTGGAGCCGATCCCCGGCGTCACCATGGCCAATGTCGCGCTGGTGGAACGCGATTATCCGAACCTGCATAAACAATTCACAGCGCTCGGTCCGCTGCTCGACAAACTTGGTAATGGCGGCAAGGGCATCGGCTGGCAGACTGGGCACGAGGTTCAGTTATTGCGCGAACTCAACGGCGTTGTCACAGATGACGGCCTGACCAAGGGCATGGCCAAGATCGAGACTGCCATCGACGCGTGCGAGGTCATATTGATGCTCGCGCCCGAAACCAATGGCGAAGTCGCCGTTAAATCCTGGCTTTCCTTGTCGGAAAAAACGGGCCGCGAGCATGCGCATCTGGCGCTGCCCAAGGAAGATGAGAAAATCCGTTTCCGCGACATTCAGGCCCAGCCACGCAAGATTATCTCCTCGCCGATCTGGTCGGGGATTGAGAGCGAGCATGTCTGCTACAATGCCGGATACACCAATGTGCATGAACTGATCCCGTGGCGCACGCTCACCGGGCGGCAACAGCTGTATCAGGACCATCTGTGGATGCGCGCCTTTGGCGAGGCTCTGTGCGTTTATCGTCCGCCGATCGACACCAAAGCGGTCAAACCGATGCTCGACCGCGCGGTGGGCGAAAAGCACGTCATCCTCAATTTCATCACCCCGCACCAGAAATGGGGCATCCACTCGACCTATACCGACAATCTGCTGATGCTCACGCTGTCGCGTGGTGGCCCGATTGTCTGGATGTCAGAGGATGACGCCGCCACCGCCGGCCTTGTCGATAATGACTGGGTAGAGGCGTTCAACAGCAACGGCGCTCTGGTCGCCCGCGTTGTCGTGTCACAGCGGATGAAGACAGGAACCTTGTTCATGTATCATGCGCAGGAAAAAATTGTGAATGTGCCAGGCAGCCCGCTCACCGGGCAACGCGGCGGCATCCATAACAGCGTCACCCGCGCCATCGTCAAACCGACGCATATGATCGGCGGCTATGTGCAGCAAAGCTATGGCTTTAACTATTATGGCACCGTCGGGTCGAACCGCGACGAATATGTCATCGTCCGCAAGCTCGGCAAGGTCGATTGGCTCGAAGAACCGTTGCCCGAAGGCGCGATGGCTGGGGAGCAACACGCATGAAAATCCGCGCACAAATTGGTATGGTCCTTAACCTCGACAAATGCATCGGCTGTCACACCTGTTCGGTGACGTGCAAGAATGTGTGGACCAGCCGCGAAGGCATGGAATATGCCTGGTTCAACAATGTCGAGACAAAGCCGGGTATTGGCTTTCCCAAACAATGGGAGAATCAAAACCGCTGGAAAGGCGGGTGGGAGCGGCTGCGCAGTGGCAAAATTGTCCCGCGTATCGGCGGTAAACTCAAGCTGTTGTCAAAGATATTTGCCAACCCCGACCTGCCCGAGATCGACGATTATTACGAGCCTTTCACTTTTGATTATGCGCATCTGCAAAATGCACCTGAGAGCAAGGCGTTCCCGACCGCGCGGCCGCGTTCGGTGCTGACGGGCAATCGGATCGAGAAGATTGTGGGCGGCCCGAACTGGGAGGAAATCCTCGGCGGAGAGTTCGCCAAGCGCTCCGAAGACTCAAACTTCGACGGCGTGCAAAAGGAAATGTACGGCCAGTTTGAAAACACCTTCATGATGTATCTGCCGCGATTGTGCGAACATTGCCTCAACCCCACCTGCGTTGCCGCCTGCCCGTCTGGGTCGATTTACAAGCGCGAAGAGGATGGGATTGTCCTGATCGATCAGGAAAAATGCCGTGGCTGGCGGATGTGCGTATCGGGCTGTCCGTACAAGAAAATCTATTTCAACTGGAAAAGCGGCAAGTCCGAAAAATGCACCTTCTGCTATCCGCGCATCGAAGCGGGGCAACCGACGGTTTGCAGCGAAACCTGCGTCGGACGCATCCGTTATCTTGGCGTCATGCTCTATGATGCCGACCGGATAGAGCAAGCCGCCTCAACCGCCGATCCGCAAGATCTGTATCAGGAACAATGCGACATCTTCCTCGACCCGCATAACCGGGAAGTGATTGCACAGGCGCGCGCTGATGGCGTGCCCGATGCATGGTTAGAGGCTGCGCGGCATTCACCGGTCTATAAAATGGCGATGGAATGGAAAGTCGCCTTTCCGCTCCACCCCGAATATCGCACGCTGCCGATGGTCTGGTATGTGCCGCCGCTCTCGCCGATCAGCAACGCAGCAAGTGCGGGGGCTATCGCGGCCAAGGACGGGATGCCCGATGTCCGCTCATTACGCATCCCGCTCAAATATCTCGCCAACCTCTTGACGGCGGGGGATGAGGAGCCTGTTGCCGCCTGTCTTGAGCGGATGCTGGCGATGCGCAGCTATATGCGGGCCAAGAGTGTCGATGGTGTGATTGACCCGTTCATCGCCGCGCGCGTTGGCCTGTCACCCACCCAGATCGAGGAAATGTATCACATCATGGCCATCGCCAATTACGAGGATCGCTTTGTCATTCCGACCGGCCACCGCGAGGAGGCCGAGGATATGTTCGACATGCGAGGGCAATGTGGCTTCAGCTTTGGCAATGGCTGTTCGGGCGGGAACAGCGACACCAACCTGTTCGGCGCGCCTGCTAAAAAGCGGTTGCAAACCCCGACGGAGGTGATGTGATGGGCGCGACCTACCGCATCTTGTCGGCGCTGCTGTGCTATCCGACGAATAACCTCACCGCCGCCGCGAGCGAACTCACCGCTATGCTGAACGCGGATGGCCTGCTCACGCTGGAACAGATCGGCTCGCTCGCGCCGCTGCTGGGCAGTCTCGCCGTCGACGATCTGATCGAGCTTCAGGAACGCTATGTTGGTCTGTTCGACCGTGGCCGCGCGGTATCGCTGCATCTGTTCGAGCATGTCCACGGCGAAAGCCGCGATCGCGGACAGGCGATGGTCGATCTGAAAGCGCGCTATGCGGCGCAGGGGCTGGATATTTCCGCCAAGGAACTCCCCGATTATTTGCCGATGTTTCTCGAATATCTCTCGCTGTTGCCACCCGAACAGGCGCGCGAGGAGCTGGCCGAACCGGGCCTGATCTTTGCCGCTCTGGCCGAGCGGTTGGGGGCCCGCGAACCGCTCTACGCCGCGCCGCTGGCGATTTTGCGCGATCTGGCGGGGGTCGAGGCCGAGGCCGCAGCAGCGGCTGCCGCAAGCATTGCCCCACCCGAAGACCCCGACGATCTCGACGCGCTCGATGCCAAATGGGCGGAGGAGCAAGTGCGGTTCGATGCGCCCGCTGCCCCCGACTCTGCACCATGCCCGCAGGTAGCGAATATGGTTGCGCGCTTTGCGGCAGAACCGCCTAAGAACAGGAGTAGCGCTCATGTCTGATACTCTCCACAACCTGTTGTTCGGCATCTATCCCTATATCGCGCTGTCGGTGCTCGCCGTCGGTTCGGTCATCCGCTACGACCGCGAACCCTATAGCTGGCGCGCGGGGTCGAGCCAGCTGCTCCGCCGCAAGCAATTGATGTGGGGCAGCGTACTGTTTCATTTGGGTGTGCTCGTCATCTTTTTCGGTCATGTCGGCGGGCTATTGACCCCGATCTGGGTGTTTGACGCGCTGGGCATCAGCCACAGCGCCAAACAGATGCTGGCGATTGTCGCGGGCGGGATTGCGGGTGTGTCCGGCATCATCGGCGCGAGCCTGCTCGTCCATCGCCGCTTTTTCGACAGCCGCGTGCGAGCTGCGTCGAGTTTTAGCGACAATCTCGTCATCCTGCTGTTATGGGCGCAACTCGGGCTGGGCCTCGCCACCATCCCGCTGTCCTTTGCGCATCTTGATGGCGGCGAAATGGTCAAGTTCATGACCTGGGCACAGGGCATATTTACCTTTCGCGCGAACGCTGCTGCGTCTATCGCTGATGCGCACATCATCTTTAAGACGCACCTGTTTTTGGGAATGACGATTTTGCTGCTGTTTCCGTTCACCCGCCTGGTCCACATGCTTTCGGCCCCCGTGCGCTACATCTGGCGGCCGGGCTATCAGATCGTCCGTTCGCGGCGGCTGGGCGCGTAATGGCGCGAACAATCGACCATATTCAGGTGGCGGGCGGCGCGAAACGCCCAGACCATTTTCCGAGCAAGTCAGTAAGGCTCGCTCGGGCAAGAAAGGGTCTCGCAAATGACGGAGACCATTCTTATCCCGATCAGGGTGGATCACTGCGTGATTCAATCCTGTCGGGCAATGGTCTCAGCGACCCGCACGGGCGGCGGTTCGACTATCTGCGCCTGTCGCTCACCGATGTCTGCAATTTCCGGTGCAGCTATTGCCTGCCCGATGGCTATCGCAAAGCACATGGCGCACCGACTAACCTGAGCGTCGCCGAAATTGAACGGCTGGTGCGTGGCTTTGCGGCGCTGGGATTGTGGAAGGTGCGGCTGACCGGCGGCGAGCCAACCCTTCGGCCTGAGTTTGACGCCATAGCCCGCGCGGTATCGGCTGTTCCCGGCATCAGACGGCTGGCGATGACCACCAACGGTTATCGCCTCGCGGAGCGCTCGCAGGCGTATTTCGACGCTGGCATAAGCGCGATCAACATCAGCATCGATTCGCTGCGAACCGCACAGTTTCACTCGATTACAGGGCACGACCGCCTTGGCGAAATCTTGGACGGGGTGGCGGCGTGCCGCGATGCGGGGTTCGACAGCATCAAGATCAACACCGTGCTGATGAAGGGGATCAACGACGGTGAGCTCGATGACTTCATCGACTTCGTGGCGGAGCGCGATCTGGCGCTGCGGTTCATCGAGGTGATGCGCACCAACGATAATGCGGCGTTTTTCGAGGCGCGCCACTTGGCGGGGCAAAGCGTGATCGACCGGCTCGAGGCACGCGGCTGGTCGCGCCGGACGCGCAAAATGGGCGATGGCCCAGCGGTCGAATATGCGCATGCCGGGGCCAAAGGCCGCATCGGCATTATCGCCCCTTACGCCAAGGATTTTTGCAGCAGTTGCAACCGCCTGCGCGTCTCCGCTAGTGGCAAACTCCATTTATGCCTGTTCGGCGATGGCGGCATCGACTTGCGCGACCTTTTGCAGCGCGATGACCAGCAAGCCGAACTGATCGACCGGATTACTGCGCTGGTCGGCACCAAGGCGGCGTCGCACGACCTCGCCAACGGCAACAGCGGCGCGACCCCGCACCTTGCCTCGATCGGGGGGTGAGCGCGTGGCTGGCATAGATGATAGTCTGGCCTTTCATCCGCTGCACATTGCGGTGATGACAATTTCGGACACCCGCAACCTAGACAGCGACACGTCGGGCGGCCTGCTCGCCGAGCGGCTGACGGGCGCGGGACACCATCTGGCAGCGCGCGCGATTGTCACCGACGATGTGGATCGCATCCGCGCACAGGCGCAGGTCTGGGTCGATGATCCAGCCGTCGATGTCATCCTGACCACGGGGGGCACCGGCTTTACGCCGCGCGATGTGACACCAGAGGCGATCCGCCCGCTGTTCAGGCGCGAAATGGATGGTTTTTCGGTGCTGTTTCATCAGGCAAGCTATGGCACCGTTGGCGTTTCGACCATGCAATCGCGCGCCTTTGCCGGACAGGCGGGCGACACGTTCATATTCTGCGTGCCGGGATCGACCGGCGCGTGCCGCGATGCGTGGGATCTGGTGCTGGGGCTTGAGCTCGACAGCCGCTACCGCCCGTGCTCGCTGGCGGGGCAGGTGCCGCGGCTGCGCGAGATTTGCGCGTGATAACTGTTGATGAAGCGCATGCGCTGATTGCCGCCAATGCACCGATTATGGCGAGCGAGACGGTCGCGCTCGGCGATGCGCTGGGGCGGGTGCTGAGCCAGAACGTCGTAGCTGCGCTCGATAGCCCGCGCCAGGCGGTGTCGGCGATGGATGGCTATGCGCTGCGCGATGCCGATGTGGCGGGCGTGGGTGCGCGGCTTGCGGTGGTCGGTGAGAGCTTTGCCGGTGCGGGGTATGACGGGCATGTCGGCGCGGGGCAGGTGGTGCGGATTTTCACCGGCGCGCCGCTGCCCGATGGCGCTACCTGTGTCATCATGCAGGAGAATATCGAGCGCGACGGCGACGTCGCCATCGTTGCGCGCGATTATGGCCCCGGCTGGCATGTGCGCGCGGCGGCAAGCGATTTTGCGGCGGGAACGGTGTTGCTGGAGCGCGGCACGCTGCTTAACCCGCGTGCGCTGGTCGCGGCGGCGGCGGCGGATGTTGCCGCGCTCGCTGTCGCGCGCCGTCCGCGCGTGGCGATCATTGCGACGGGCGATGAACTGGCCGTGCCCGGCACCGCGCGGAGCCAGCGCTTCGCCATCCCCGAAAGCGTCAGCATCGGCGTTGCCGCAGCCACACAAGGTTGGGGCGGTGATGTGGTTCGCCGGACGATGGCGGGCGATGATTTTGGCGCGCTGGTGCGCATCGCTAGCGAAGCGCTTGCCGCCGCCGATCTGGTCATCTGCACCGGCGGCGCATCGGTGGGGGATCGCGACTATGCCAAGGCGATGTTCGAACCGCATGGCCTCGAACTCATCTTCTCTAAGGTAGCGATGAAACCTGGCAAGCCGGTGTGGCTGGGCCGCGCTTGCGGTGCGTTGGTGCTCGGCCTGCCCGGCAATCCGACATCGGCGATGGTAACGGCGCGGCTGTTCCTCGCTCCACTCATCGCCACGATGCAGGGGCGCGCCATGGCGGACACGCTGACGTGGCGCAGCCTGCCGCTCGCCGGCGCTCTGCCCGCGGTGGGGGAGCGCGAGAGCTTTGTTCGTGCAACATGGGCTGACGCCGGGCTGGTCCCGCTCACCAATCAGGATTCGGGGTCGCAGGCCGCGCTGGTCGCAGCGGACTGGCTCATCCGTTGCCCCGCGCGGCAGGCGGCCTTGCCGATGGGAGCCGGCGTTCAGGCGCTCGCGTTCTGAGCGAGCATCGCCTCTGCGTGCGCTAAATCATCACCATCGTTGATGTTGAAAAACGGGTCATAAGGCGCGTCTGGCCACGCAATTTCGTCAAAGCCTATCTGCTTGGCAAGCCCGATCAGCGAACCGTTGCTGATCGCTGCATAGGCGGGCAGAGCCGCTTGGCACGCGGCAACGGGCCACAGCGCGCAGATCGGGTGAAATCGCGCTCCGCTCATCGCCATTGCGACGCGCTCAGCATCGCCCTCCACCATCAATCGCGCTAACAGGTCGGCGGGCAGAAACGGCATGTCGCACGGCATCATCAGCACGCTTTGTGCACCGCACGCCACCGCGAAATCGAGCGCGCTCATCAGCGCGGCCAACGGCCCACCATCGTCCGCGCGGTCGATCAGCATCGGCACGCGCGGCTCCACGGTGATGGCGGTGTCGGCGCGCGCGGCAATCGCCACCGTGCCTGATTGCGTGAGCGCGAAGGTGACGGCGCGTTGCAACAGGGGGATGCCGCCGAGCACGCGGCCCGCCTTGCCCCCGCCGATGCGCGATCCATTGCCCCCCGCCGCGATGACGATGGGCGGGGTCATTGCTCAGGCGCGTCGGGCAGGGGCGGCGCATCGCCCTCATCAGCCGCTGGGGGCACCGCTATCCGATAATCCTCGCCGAACCAGGCATTGAGGTCGCGGTCGCGGCATCCGCGCGAGCAAAAGGGGCGGTATTCGCTCGCAGCTGCTTTGCCACACAGCGGACAGGGTCGCGGCGATTTGCGGGGTTCAATCGGCATAGCCGTGCCCCATGCCAAGCGCTGCGTCGCTGCGCAAGCTAACACATTTGCCGGTACGCGTGCCTAGCATATCGACCAAGGCGGGCCTTGCCTCAACCCACGCTATTTCAGTCGCGCAAGCGGCCAGGGCCATGCCCGCTTTCTGGCTGTGCACAGCGTGCCTTTCGGCGCGGCGGAGCAGCGCTAGCGCAGCCGATGCGGCGGGCGCAAACTGCCAGCGTTCGGCGATGCTGGGGCCGCGCCTCGGCCGGATGATTTGTAACAGGCCATAACCGTTGACCGCAGTGCGCTCGAACGGCTGGGGCATCTCAGCATCGAACGCTTCGGCGGCGGCGATGCGCTGCTCCTTGTTGCCCTGCGTTGGCAGGTCGATGACGATGTTGCCGCTTATGCCTAGTGCACGGATCATCCGCGCGGCCGCCGCTGCGCCCGCCCGCGCCAGTTCAGCGGCGGCAACCGTGCCATCGACGTCGATCACCGCCATTGCGGGGGTCAAGGCCGCTCGCAACATTCCGCCCGCAAAGGCCATGTTTCCGCTCAATGCAACGTCCATCCACGCGCTCCATCCCGCATCCTCGAGCGCATCGTCTTCATGCGGGTGCAGCGTGCGAACAGGGGTGCCGGTGGCGCATATCCGCTCGAACAGTGTGGGGGCAGGGCGTGCGACCGCACCTTCTGGAGCCGGGCGGCATTTGGTGCGCTTGACCATATCCCGCTCGGGAACAGCGCTGCGCGTCACCTCGACCAGCACATCCGCGCCGATGCTGATGCCGGGCGGCACTGTCGATAGCAGCGCCTCCTCACCGCTAGGCAATCGCGCCATGTGCATCCCGCCTTCTTCGCGCGAGAGGATGCGCGCCGATGCTATCGCGCCCGCGCCAACCCCGTCGCCATCGCGCTCGATCACACATTCGATAATCTGGCCGCCATCGACCAGCGCGGCACGGCGTTCGCCTATACCGTCTTCAAATACCCACTCAGCCAAGGGGAATGCCCGCCGCGCTCAGCAAGGCGCGCGCTTCGAACAGCGGCAGGCCGACGATGCCCGAATAGCTGCCGCTCATCCAGCGGACAAAGGATCCGGCGTGGCCCTGTATCGCATAGCCGCCCGCCTTGCCCGCGCCTTCGCCGCTTGCAGCATAGGCGGCGATGGTTGCAGCATCGAGCGGGGCAAAGGCGACGATGCTGGTCGAGAGGCGCGTGCGCATGTGGCCCGCTGCATCAATGGTGGCGAGCGCACTATACACTTTGTGACGGCGACCCGACAGCAGGCGCAGGCAGGCGACGACTTCATCATCGCCACCGGCACGCGGTAATATGCGGCGGCCACAGGTGACCACCGTGTCGCCCGCCAGCGCCACTTCGCCGGGGGTCAACGTCACGGCTCGTGCTTTTTCCTCGGCCATGCGCAGCGCATAGGCGGGCGCGAGTTCGCCGCGATGCGGGGTTTCGTCAATATCGGGGGCGGCGATGCGCGCGGGGGTCACGCCGATCTGCGCCAGCAACTCCAGCCGCCGTGGCGACGTAGAGGCGAGGACCAGGGTCAGAGTCTCACTTGAAACGATAGTTGATGCGGCCCTTGGTCAGATCATAAGGCGTCATTTCAACCTGCACCTCGTCACCAACCAGCACGCGGATACGGTTTTTGCGCATCTTTCCGGCGGTGTGGCCCAATACTTCGTGGCCGTTTTCCAACTTGACGCGGAACATGGCGTTGGGCAGCAGTTCGACCACTTGCCCGCGCATTTCCAGTAATTCTTCTTTCGCCATTCAGCCTCTACATCCATTTTGGCGAGCAAACTGCACCCGCGAAACATTGTTGCAGCGGCGCATAGCGGTAAATCGCTTAGCCGACCAGCCCTAGTTTTCGGGCGGCACGCCACGCCAATGTCCGCACCGCCGCATGGCGTGGCCAGCGCGGCGGCATGCTTGGCGAAAATCCGCGCGCACGCAGCCAGCGGTTGGCGACATGCGCCTCGCTCTCGCGGTAGCTCCATTCCGATCGCCATGTGATCGACAGCGAAATCGCTGGCTCATCGCCGACGGTGACGAAATGCGGGGCCATGACGGGCATCAGCACCGCGCGGCCGGGGGGCAGTTCGGCGAGATATTCATCTGCCCGATAACTATCGTCCCACGGCAGGCTGCGGTGCCCGCCGCTGTGATAGGCCTCATGCTCCTCTTGCGCCGCGAAAGCGGGATCGCCGGCGGGAAAGGCGTGCATCGCTTTCTGCCCGACGAGGTTGAGCAGGATGTTATGCTCAGGGTCGAAATGATAAGGGGTCATCGAGCAGGGGCTGGAGACAAAGATATAGCCTTGCAGCGTGAGCATCGGCCCGGTCTTTGGTTCAACGACGCTCTTCAATTCCTCCAGCAAGTCATGCAGCAGATCGCGGTAAGCGGGCACCGCCTCGATATTTTTGAGCACCGCCCAGCTTCCATTCTCGGCGATGGTGCGGATCGTATCGCCAATGCCAAGGCCGTTGGCGGTAACATCGTCCGGCCCCGCATCGACCGGAATGTCCGAACGGTTATATTCGACGCTGGCGGGGTCGAGCGCCTCGCCCAGCACCGCCAGTGCATCAAGCGCGAGCAACGGATGATTGACGAGATGATGGTCAATCGTCGCATTGCCATTGGGATATGCTGCGGCGATTGCGGCCAAAGCATCGGTGTCGAAACAGCGGCGGGTTTGCTGGGTCATACGCTTGGTTTCCTTGGCTTGATGGCGTGCCAGATACGCATTGCAGCCTGTGCGGTGCCATAAGCGATGCGATTGGCGGTGCCCGGCAGCGCGCACGACACGCCGACGATGCTGCGCCGTTCGTGCCACAGGCTGTCGATCATCGGATGATCCTGTGCGGCGCAACTATCGATCCACTCAAGGCGGCGTGCGCCAAGGATGTTGAGGCTTTCGCGCTGCAACAGCACACCGGGTGAGTATCGGGCATAGACTTCATCGAACGCGGTTTTGAACGAAAATCCGGCGCTGCCATTGATCAGGGTCAAAAGCATCGCAATCGCCCGCCCATCGAGCCTGAGCGCGGTGAAGCACAGGCCGCCGCGTGCGTGCGCGGCCAAAATGGCGGCGCGGAAAAACGCTTCGGTGCCCGCCTGGCTGGCGATGGCAGAGCCGTTCGCGCCCTTCCACCCCGATGCTTCTAGGCTAAGGAATTCGTTGATCCACGGCGCGACATCCTCATCCGCGCCCAGCTCACCCATTGCTACCACGCCTTCGTCGTTCAAACGGTTCCACTGGCGGCGCAATTCCTTGCGCTTCTTTGGCCGGACGCCCGCGTCCCAATAAGCCTCGGCCCACCCACGTTCCCGCGCAGTGTCGGGCGCGAGCATCGCCCGCACCACCTGTTGCTCCACCGCGCCCGGCAGGCCAAGCGCGCGCGCCGCCGCCAGCAAGCCTGCATGAATCGGGCCGCCTTCGGGCAGCGCGTCGATCATCAGCGTGCGGGCGTTAGGCGCAAAATTGGCCAGCGCTGGGATGAGTGCGCTCCAGAAAGCGGCTTCCTGCCCCGCCGCCACGCATATCGGCGAGAGGAAGCTGTTGGCGTGGGTCCAGTTGGCGATGGTTCGGAGCGGAAATCGGCCCAGTTTTGCCGCCACCGTCACAGGCATCACGCCAATCAGTGATCCGCCGTCATCGTTGACTATCGCCAGCCGCGCACTGCCATCGCCATCGAGCGCGGCCATCGCGGGCAGCAGCATGTCGGGGTGCGCAAAGACATTGACCTCGGCGCACGCCTCGGCCCCCGCTACGGCCAGCGCCGCCCACGCCTCGCGCAGCGGCGCGCTGGCCTCATCGGGCCTGATGAAGGTCGCATCAACCATCGCTCCGCGACTATAGCGGCGGGGAGTGAATAATTTATCACTCCCTCACCATCGTGCATAGCCTCGAAACAGCCCCTATCATAATTTCCTGTTCCCCCGCGAAGGCGGGGGTCCATCTCCAACACCATCAGCTGGACCCCCGCCTTCGCGGGGGAACAGGATTGTTTGAAAACAGGTTGCCAATTACTGCCGCGTGACCGGCCGTGGCCCTTCGGGCACCGTTGGTACCTGATGGTCGCTGTCGGTGGCGATGAAGGCGGGGTTCCAGCGGGTCAGCCAGCGCTCCGCCCCTTCCAGCCATTCGACCCACACATCATCATAGTTGAGATTGTGGGTGTTTTGTGGCTGTTCGATATAGTCGAAATCGGTGCCCTGCACCTTGCCCGATCCGCGCAGGCGCGACACCAGCGTCCGTGCCTGGGCCACCGGAACGCGTGCATCGCGCACACCGTGCACGATCAATATCGGCGCCCAGCGGCCATTGGTGTTGCGGGCGGGAGAGACGGTGGAAAGCTCGGCTGCCCCCTTGGCCAAGTAGTTGGCACCAAAGCTGCCCAGATATCCGGCGTCATATTCGCGCATCATGGCGAGGTCGTACACCCCGGCTCCGGCAATCGCGCAGCGATATTTATCGGGGTCGCGCTGTGCCGCGCGCGCCGAGGCATAACCGCCATAGGACCAGCCCATCATGCACACGCGGTTGGGGTCGACAGTCCCCTGCGCCGCCATGTGGGTGATGACATCGTCGAGGTCGTCCTGCATCCGCAGGCCAAAGCCGTTGTTGCGGCCCATGGTAATGAATTCGCGGCCATAGCCGCCCGATCCGCGGTAATTGGGCTGGACCACGACATAGCCCATTTCCGCCAGTGCTTGTGACCATCCATCATAGCCAACTTCGTCGCGTGGCCCGAACGGGCCGCCGTGGGTCAGGATAACCATCGGCAGGCCGCGAGTCTGCTGGCGGTGGCGCGGCATGGTCAAAATCGCTTCGATGCTGACCCCGTCGCTCGCGGTATAGCGAAAGGCGCTGACCGGATTCATTTCGGTCTCACCGATATGCGCCCATTGCTGCCCGATCAGGCTGGTGCGGCCTGTTTCGGTATTATAGAGATAAAAGGTGCCCGGCGTGTTGGTGGACGCGACGTGGATGACGAATAGTGTTTCGGCTTCGTTGCTCGACCCGATGGTTGAGTTGCCGACGCCAAATGTTTCGTCGAGCGCCGTCTGCATTTCGCGCCGCGCGGGGTTGGTCCATTCGGTGCGCGCACGCTGTTCGATTACGGTAAAGCCTATCGGCAAACGCCCGCCGAAATTGGTTGCTATGTTGCCCACATCATAGCCTGCCACCTGAAATATGGGGGCGCTATAGGCCAGCGTGCTGAGGTTGACGCGATAGATTTTGGCAAAGCCATCTTTATTATCGCTAACCAGCGCATTGTCGCTGGTCGGGCTGATCCACTGCACATCCAGCCCGGTTCCGGTGAAGCTGGGGTCGTTGGCATTGGATATGGTGCGGAAGTTTTCCGAGGCATTCGACCGATACATGAGGCGCGTGCGGCCATTGTCGCGGTTCTCACCTTTGCCCATTCGCACTATGCCGTTCGCGTCAACAATCCACTCGTCAACCTCGGGGTTTGACCGTTGCACCATTGTATAGCGGCCAGTGGCGACATCAACATCTATGACCTCGGCGTTGCTTTGTGAGCCATCACGAAAGCCATCGCGCTCGACCAAAAGGTGCCCACTGGCATGGTCGATGTGCAGGATGTTGGAGCCGTTTCCGCCAGCCCCTTCCCACGCCAATTGAGTCATTTGGCGTGTATTGATGTTATAAGCGACTAAACGCCCTACGTCCGAACGCCGACCAAAGAGAATTTCGCGCGATATATATGTCAACACAATAGTATCGTTGCCGACCCAGCGAAAACCCTGAACGGTGCGGTCGCCAGCATCGCGATATTCGCCCATTGCGGCGAAAAAGGTCGGGCGCGCATTGGGGGTGGTCAGGTCGATCCAGCCAATCGCCGCCTGCCCCTGGTTTTGCATCTGCACCGCCATCTTGGCGCCATTGGGCGACAGGCGCGGGTTGATGATCGACGGCACGCGGCGGAACCAGCTGGTTGGTGCGCGACCAAAGCCTGCGGCTATCGAGTGCGCAGTCACCACCATATCGCGATTTTCCTGTGCGGTGGCCGATCCGCTCATCGACGCCATGCCCGCCGCAACCGCTAATGACGCGGCACCCGCCGCCATCCACATTTTTTTCATCATAGAACCCTCGCCAAATACTGCCTTGGGTCACTGTCTAGTGGTTACAATTGCACCAATCAAGCGGCGCGTGCGCCAAACAAACCCCCCCGCCGGATCGCTCCGACGGGGGTTATGCGTGCTTCACTATGTCAGCGGATCACATCGCGCCGCGCAGCGGATCACATCGCGCCGTGCGCCAGTGCCGCAAGCAGCAGAATCGCCACGATATTGGTGATCTTGATCATCGGGTTAACCGCCGGGCCCGCCGTATCCTTATACGGATCGCCAACGGTGTCGCCGGTCACCGCGGCCTTGTGGGCTTCGGACCCCTTGCCGCCGTGGTGGCCGTCCTCGATATATTTCTTGGCATTGTCCCATGCGCCGCCGCCCGATGTCATCGACAAAGCAACGAAGATGCCCGAGACGATCACGCCCAGCAGGAGCGCGCCGAGTGCGGCAAAGCCGTTCGCCTGACCCGCAACGCCGGTGATGATGTAATAGACCGCAATCGGGGTCAGCACGGGCAGCAGCGACGGCAGCACCATCTCCTTGATCGCCGCTTTGGTGACCAGATCAACGGTGCGGGCATAGTCGGGGCGCGATGTCCCCGCCATGATGCCAGGATCACTGGCGAACTGGTCGCGCACGTCCTTGACGACATCACCCGCCGCGCGGCCCACCGCGGTCATCCCCATCGCCCCGAACAGATAGGGCAGCAGCGCGCCCAAGAGCAGCCCGACAATGACATAGGGATTCTCTAGGCTAAAGCTGATTTGCGGACCCGAACCACCGTCGAAATAGTGCGGGAAATACTGCCGCAAATCGGTGGTGTAAGCCGCGAACAGCACCAGCGCCGCCAAACCCGCCGAACCGATGGCATAGCCTTTGGTCACCGCCTTGGTGGTGTTGCCGACCGCGTCGAGCGCGTCGGTGCGTCCGCGCACTTCGTCGTCGAGATGCGCCATTTCGGCGATGCCGCCCGCGTTATCGGTCACCGGACCATAAGCGTCGAGCGCCACGACCATACCGGCGAGCGCCAGCATCGAGGTTGCGGCAAAGGCAATACCGATCAGCCCCGCAAGCTGATAGGCGATGATGATCCCCGCAACGATCACCAGCGTCGGCAGCGCGGTCGCCTCAAGGCTGATCGCCAGCCCCTGGATGACGTTGGTGCCGTGGCCGGTTTCAGACGCCTTGGCGATCGATTGCACTGGGCGATAATTGGTCCCAGTATAATATTCGGTGATCCAGATGATCAGCCCGGTGATGACCAGACCCAGCATCATGCACCAGAATAAATCCATGCCGGTGAACGCGCCTTCGCCGGTCAAACCGCCGCCGATCGATGCGTTCATATCGCCCAGCGCATGGCCGGTCGCCCACCAGATCGCGGGGATGGAAAGGACGGCGGTGACGAGGAAACCCTTGTACATCGCGCCCATGATGTTGGTGCCACCACCCAGCCGGACGGCATAGGTGCCGATGATGCTGGTGATGATACACAGCCCGCCAACCAACAACGGCAACGTCATCAAATTGGTGAACAGCGCGGCGTCGGTCACACCGGTGACGAGCAGCGCGATCAGCACCATCGTCGCGCCAACCGTTACGACATAGGTTTCGAACAGGTCGGCGGCCATGCCGGCGCAGTCGCCAACATTATCACCGACATTATCGGCGATCACGGCGGGGTTGCGCGGGTCATCCTCGGGGATGCCTGCCTCGACCTTGCCGACCAGATCGGCACCGACATCGGCGGCTTTGGTGAAAATACCGCCGCCCAGACGTGCGAAGATCGAGATCAGCGACGCGCCAAATGCCAGCGCGACCAGCGCGTCAATCACATCGCGGCTGTTTGCGGCATGACCCGCCACCTGCGTCAGATAATAGAAAAAGCCGGCAATCGCCAGCAGCGCAAGCCCTGCGACCAGCATACCCGTTATCGCGCCAGCGCGGAACGCCATCGTCAGCCCGTCCTGAAGCCCGCGTTGTGCCGCTGCAGCGGTGCGCACGTTCGATCGGACCGAGATGTTCATCCCGATATAACCCGCCGCGCCCGAAAGCACCGCGCCCAAGATAAAACCAACGGCCGAGGTTAGCCCGAGGAACCAGCCGACCAGCACCGCAACGACAACGCCGACAATGGCGATGGTGCGGTATTGGCGGCCCAGATAGGCCTGTGCTCCCTCCTGGATCGCGCCTGCGATTTCCTGCATCTTTTCATTGCCGGCGGACGAGCGAAGAACCCACTGGCTGGTGACGATGCCATAGAGCACGGCGATCAAGCCGCACAGGATGGCGATAACAGTATTGGACATGAGACCCCTTTCTTCCCCAAATGCTTTGGCGGCGACGCCTAAGGGCAGATGCGACAAAGGGCAAGCAAAAGAGCGCGCGATAGTGGGTCAGTTTGAAAATTGCGCGACCTATAACCCTCTCCCCTTGAGGGAGAGGGATGCGCAGACTTGGCGATGTCATCGCCTAGTCGCAGCTGGGAGAGGGGTCTGGCCTCACCTCACTGCCGCAACACCCCTCTCCAAGGGTCGCTAGCCAGCGGTGCTGGCAAGCTATCCCTATCCTCTCCCTCAAGGGGAGAGGAGGGCGTGATTCGCGATTTGATGGCTTCAATATCTCTTCAGAACACTGTCACTGCGAGGAGGGCCGAACTTGTTTCGGGCCGACGCGGCAATCCAGAGCGATTGTGCGCAACTCTGGCTTGCTTCGCTTCGCTCGCAATGACAACCAAGATTTATATTTGCCCATGTTCCCAGCCGAGGCTTTGGGCGGGGTCGGGCGCATCCCCGTCGATGAGCAATGCGTGTGGCCCTGCCGCACGAACAGTGCCGATACGAGTAGCGGCAATGGGCGGTTCGACTTCGCTTGGCAATGTGAACAACAGTTCGTAATCATCGCCCCAGGCGAGCGCTTGACCGCGCAAATCTGGGTCATTGCGGATCGTATCGGACAGCGGGATCGCCGCACTATCAAGCGCGATGGTCACCCCGCTCGCCTGCGCGATCCGCTGTGTATCGAGCAGCAAACCGTCGGAAATGTCCATCATCGCGGTGACGAACGGCGCGAGCGCGCGGCCTTCGGTCAGCCGAGGGCTTGGGCGCAGGTAACGCGCTCTGGCCGCTTCATCGCTTGGCGCTGCGCCCGTTTCACCCAGATAGCCGAGCATCGCCAGCCCGATGCTGCCCGTCACCCACAGCGTATCGCCGGGCCGTGCCCCCGACCTTGATGGCACCGGCACAGGCGTGGCGCGGCCAATCGCGGTCAGGCCAAATGCGCGCGGTGCCTGGCTGTCCGATGGGCCGCTCACCGTATCCCCGCCGAGCAGCGCTGTCTCATAATGGGACAGGGCTTCGCCCAATCCAGTGGCAAAGCGCGCGTCCCAATCGGTGGAGCCCAGCATATAGCCGAGCAGCACGCCGATCGGCTCTGCGCCCTTGGCTGCCAGATCCGACAGGTTAACCCCGACCAGCTTCCACGCCACGTCTTCGGGCGCGCAATCGCTCAGAACATGCGTGCCGATGACCAGCATGTCATGGGTCAGCACCAAGTGGTCCATCCCAAAATCGCTCAGAACAGCGCAATCATCGTTGAGGCCGCGCGCGGCGGGGTGGCTAATGCGCCCCCGCAAATATGCTATGAACTCGGATTCTTGCATTATTTATCATATATCCCGTTCGGGCTTCACCATCGTCATTGCGAGCGTAGCGAAGCAATCCAGCCCGTGCGTAGCATTGGATTGCCACGGAACCTGCGGTTCCTCGCAATGACGATTCCGCTATATCCCATCCTGCTCTAAGCCTTTTTAATCGTCAGTTTCAGCCCCGCACATCGCTGGCAATCGCATCGAGCACACCGTTGACGAAACCCGCCTCGCGCCCAGCGTCAAACGCCTTGGCGACATCGACATATTCGCTAATGACCGCCGCCGTTGGCACGTCGGTGTGCGCGATCAGCTCATAGGTGCCAACGCGCAATATCGCCTTGATCGTCCTTTCCAGCCGCGCCATCGTCCAGCCTTTGCTCAGCTTACCTGCTATCGCGGCATCAACATCGGCGGTGCGGGCCAGGCAACCGCGTACCAGATCGTCGAAAAAATCAACCTCGGCCTGCGCATAGGCGGCGTCGGTGAACGCCTCGTCGTCGATGGTGGTGCCAAGCCGGTGGTGATGAAATTCGTGCAGCAATTGCGCCGTCGGGGTCGCTTCCATATCATGCTGGAACAGCGCCTGCACTGCGGCGAGCCGCGCGACGGAGCGCGATTGCGAACGCGACGCGCGGGCAGGGGGATTGGTCATAATCTTAGCCTTACACTCTGTGCGTGCGCGGGCAATCCTTCGGCCTCGGCCAATGTCACCGCCGCCGGGCCAATCGCGCTGAGCGCGGCGGCATCAGCTGCGATAAAGCTGGTGCGCTTCATATAATCGAGCACCGACAGGCCCGAGGCAAAGCGCGCGCGCCGACCCGTCGGCAGCACATGGTTCGGCCCCGCGACATAATCGCCGATCGCTTCGGGGGTCATGCGGCCCAGGAACACCGATCCGGCATGCCGCACAGCTGCGAACAACGCTTCGGCTTCGCGCTCATCGAGCGCAATCTGCAGATGCTCTGGAGCTAAACGATTAATAAGTAGTGCTATTTCATCAAATGATGCGACGGTGATGATCGCGCCGTAGCTGTCCCAGCTCGCCCGCGCCACTTCGGCCGTGGGCAGGGTGGCGAGCAAGCTCTCCACCGCCGCTGCTACCCTATCGGCGAACGCGGCATCCTCGGTGATCAGGATCGACTGGCTGGTCGGGTCATGTTCGGCCTGTGAGAGGAGATCGGCGGCGATCCACTCGGGGTTGTTCGCCCCGTCCGCGACCACGACGATTTCCGATGGGCCTGCCACCATATCGATGCCGACACGCCCGAAAATCTGACGTTTTGCCTCCGCCACCCATGCATTGCCCGGGCCGGTAATGCTATCGACTGAGTGGATAGTTTGCGTGCCATAGGCGAGCGCGGCGATCGCCTGTGCCCCACCAATCCGCCATATCTCGTCAACCCCCGCGATAAACGCTGCGGCCAGCACCGCCGGATTGACCACGCCGTCTGGCGTTGGCGTTACCATGACGATCCGCCCGACGCCCGCGACTTTGGCGGGGATGACATTCATCAGCACCGATGAGGGGTAGGCCGCGCGTCCGCCCGGAACATAAACCCCAGCCGCATCGACCGCATTCCACCGCGCACCCAGCCGCACCCCCGCAGCATCGCGCGTGTCGCGGCCCTGCGGCAATTGCGCTATATGATAGGTGCGAATGCGCTTTGCCGCCAGTTCGAGCGCATCGCGCAGCGCAGAGTCGAGCGCAACATAGGCGTCTTTAGCTTCGTCCAAACGGATCCGCCACGGCAGCGCATGGCCGTCGAACGCTTGTGTCAACTCGGCGACGGCGGCATCGCCCTCGGCGCGCACACGCGCAATGATCGCCGCGACATCGCTTGCCACATCGCTGTCGGCTTCGCGCCGCGCATTCACCAGCGCATCGAACCGTTCGGCAAAATCGGCGGCGCGGGCATCGAGCCTATCCACCGACCGCATCCCTAAACGCATCGACCAGCGCGCGCACCCGCGCATCGGTTTTGAATGCGGCACGATTGGCGATCAGCCGCGCGGAAACCTGCGCCAGCACCTCAACCTCGACCAAGCCATTGTCGGCGAGCGTTTTTCCCGATGACACCAGATCTACAATGCGGCTGGCCAACCCCAGCCCCGGCGCAATCTCCATCGCACCGTTCAGCTTGACGCATTCGGCTTGGACACCGCGCCTTGCAAAATAGGTCTGCGTCAAATTGGGATATTTGGTGGCGACGCGGACATGGCTCCACGCGCGCGGGTCATCATTTACAGCAAGTTCGGCGGGTTCGGCGACGGAAATGCGGCAGCGGCCGATGCCAAGGTCAACCGGTGCGTAAAGCTCGCTATAGCCGAACTCGTCGATCACGTCCGACCCGACAATGCCGATTTGCGCCGCGCCGTGCGCCACAAAAGTCGCCACATCGAACGCACGCACGCGGATCAGGTCGATCGCCGGATCGTTGGTGGCAAAGCGAAGCGCGCGGTTGTCATGGTCGAAGAATCCCGTTTCGGGGATGATTCCGGCGGCCCGCATCAACGGCAGAGCCTCATCGAGGATACGCCCTTTGGGGATTGCAAAGGTGAGCGGTGCTGCCATGGTGCGGTGCACATAAAGACTGCCCGCCGCAAGGGCAAGCAAGCAAAGGAACTCTCCTATGACCGAACAGATCGACATTCACGCTAGCGGCCCTGCTATGGTCGCTGCCGCCTTTGCCAATCAGGTCGCTTATTGCCTCAATAATGGCGCGCCGATTACCGCGCGTGCGGTCGCGGCGGTCGCGGCGGTGCTGGAAAGCGGGGCGACAAGCGATTTCCTGAACCGTGTTCGCGGCTGGCAGGGCGCACCGATTGCCGATGCGTTGGCGCTGCGCGTTGCGGGCGGGCTGCACGCGCTGCACCTGTCGGGCGCTGTGCCAGCACTCGCGGCCATCTATGCCGATGCCGATGGCGTGGACGACGCTGCGATCATCGCCGCCGTCATATCCGCGCACGAGGCGGCGATGCTGCCATGGCTCGATGGCCCCCCGCAAACCAACGAGGCCGGGCGGTCGTCAAACTATATCGCGGCGCTGCTGTGGCTGACGGGGCGGGGGGTGGCACCGCGTTTCGAGTGTATCGAGATCGGGTCGAGCGCGGGGATCAACCTGATGATCGATCGCTATCATTATGATCTGGGCGGGGTGAGCGTCGGGTCTGAGGATGCGTTGATGCGCTTTGCCCCCGAATGGCGCGGGGCCCCGCCACCCGACCTAGCGTTCGATTTTGCATCCTTGCGCGGCTCGGATATTGCGCCGGTTGACCTGACCGACGCAAGCCAGGCGCTACGCTTACGCGCCTATATCTGGCCCGAACATCATGTGCGGTTTGCGCGGATGGACGCGGCTATTGCCTGTGCCCATGCGCAAAAACCAGACATCGTAGCAATGAACGCCGCCGATTTTGTCGAGGGTAAGCTGGCGCGGCCACAGGCGGCGGGCACCACGCGCGCGCTGATGCATTCGATCGTCTGGCAATATGTCCCCGCCGATCAGCGCGCGCGGGTGAGCGCGGCGATGGCGGCTGCGGGTGCGCGCGCGACGGTGGACCGGCCATTGGCGTGGGTGGCGCTGGAGGCCAACCGCACGCTTCATCATCACGAACTGGTGGTGCGTTATTGGGACGGCGGGCAGGGCGATGGCACACCGCACACACTTGCGCACGCGCATGCCCACGGCGCGTGGGTTGAGTGGCTACTTTAATCCGGCCCGTGCGGTAACCGCGTGAAATAGCGGTCGAGCCACGGTAGCCAGCGTTGCCAGCCGCCGTGGAGCGACGACCATTCCCATAGCGCGGTGACGATCAGTGCCCCCGCCGCCGCCACGCCTATGGTGATCGTGCTATCGCCCGCCAATGCCGCGCGCACTGCTATGCCCGCCATCACAGCCAGCCCGATCAGGTGCGAGAGCGGCGGATATTTGACCCCCGACGTAATCCATTTGAACAAGAGATTGCCGATCAGGAACAGCGCAGGCCCGCCGCACGCGGTCATGATGAACGCAGCGCCGGTCGTGGCCATCGGGTCGGCGAGCATCATCGCATCGCCGACCGACGTGACGACAACCCCCGCGACAATCGGCATGTGCCAATAGGTATAGGCGTTGCGCGCGATCAGCCCGGCATTGTCCGCGCCCGCAATCATGCTCGATCCGCGTTTGGCCCCGACGTCGAAATATATCCACCACATCGCCGCGCTGCCGATGAAACTGGTCAGAAACGCCGCCCATGTGGCCGTGTTGTGCCCAAGGTCGGCAAAGGTCGCGCCCGTCACCAGCACCGCTTCGCCCAGCGCGATGATGATGAACAGCGCGCAGCGTTCGGCCATATGCGCGCCCGAAATGTCCCAGTCCGCGCCGGTCGATACGCCGATGAAGGGCGTGCGGAAAAAGGCGAACGGTCCGGCATATTCGATGACGAGCGCGCACGCCCAAAGCGTCAGCCGCGCGTCCGGTCCGGCCAATGCTCCGGCTATCCACAACGGCGCGGGCATGGCAAACCACCAGGCGATGCGCAGGAAATTGCGCGCGCGCGCATCGTTCACCCCGCGTGACGCCCACACCATATATGACGAACGCCCGATCTGCATGGCGATATAGGCGAGCGCGAACAGCAGTCCAGCATCACCGAACGCACCCGGGATGCCGCTCGCCAAGAGCAGCCCGCCGATCATCATCGCGATCAGCATCAGCCGCACATGCGCGCGCTCTGGGTCGAGCCAGTTGGTCGTCCAGCTCGTATAAATCCACACCCACCACACGCCCAGAAACAGGATCAACGTCTCGGCCGCGCCGCGCCAAGTCAGATGATCGAGCAAATGGCGCGACAATTGGGTGATCGCAAACACGAACACCAGGTCGAAAAACAGCTCGATATAGGTGACCGGCGAATGGTCGTGCGCCTCGCGGCTGCGGAACAGGTGGTGGCGCGCTTTCACGCGTTGTCGGCACTCAGGAACGCGCGCATTGCGGCGTTGACCGCATCGGGTGCTTCCCACGGCACAAAATGCCCGCACTCATGCACCGGAACGATAGTGGCGTTCGGCACCAGCTCCTCCAGCCCATCGAGGTTGCACGGCGGCAGCGCCAGATCGTCCATCGCCCAGATCACCAGCGTCGGCGACATCAGCTTGGGGAAATCGGCGGCGCTCATCGCAGGAGGTGCGACCTCTTCGTCCATCGCGGGCACGGTGATCGCGGCGGCGCGGTACCAGTTGAGCATGCCAAAGGCGGCGTCGCGGTCCTGCCAGTCGGCGAGCAACGCGTCGCGCTCCTCCGGCTCCATCGCGCTTGGCCTGTCCCATTTCACCACCTTGGCCAGCAAGCCGACCAAGCCATATTCGCGCACCAGCGCATCGTTGGCGTGATCGCGGAACGCGCGCATATATTGGCTCGATGCGCGCTGGTGCATATCGGTGATCAGCAACCGCTGGAACAGCAACGGGTGCGGCGCATTGGCAATGACCACGCGGGTCACGCGGCCCGCCCATGCGGGGTTGGGCGCACCTGCCTGTCCATTGAGCGCGATGCTCCACGCAATCGCGCCGCCCCAATCGTGCCCAGCGATGGTGAAGGCACCGATCCCCAGCGCATCGGCCAGCGCGAATATGTCGGCGGTCAATTTGTCGGCGGTATAGGCCTCGACCTCTTGGGGTTTCGATGAGCCGCGATAGCCGCGCTGATCGGGGGCGATGCAGTAATAATCGTCCGCCAGCGCCGCCATCTGGTGCCGCCAGGTGCGGTGTGATTCGGGAAAGCCGTGGAGGAAAATGATCGGCGGGTTGGCCGGATCACCCGCGGTCCACACGTCCAGCTCGATGCCAGTCGAAAGCGCCAGGCGCTGCTGTATCTGTGTCATACTCATTCCCCTGGGGCGCTGGCACGGATCGCCATCGCATGCACGCGCCCGCCGACTATATCACCGAGCGCGGCGTTGACCATCCGTTGGCGGTTCACGCGGCCAACTCCGGCAAAGGCGGCGCTCTCCAGCTCGACGCTGAAATGGCTTTCCCCGCTGCCATCATCGCCAGCATGGCCGTGATGCGCTGCGCTGTCGTTGCGCACAACAAGGCGGGTTGGGGCGAAGGCTGCGCTGAGCAGGACGGAGATTTCACTTGCAATCGGGTGGCTGGTCATGTGCACTGTCATCCCATATCGCGCGTCTTTGGCAAAGGAAAATCATGACTGACCTCAACGCCCGCCGTATCCAGACCGCCCGCGACCATATGGCGATGGAGATCGCGCACGACTGGGATGGGGTGATCGCGACCTTTGCCCACCCGCGTTACGAATTGCTCGGCCCTGGCACGGTGTTCGATGGCGAGGAGGCGGTGCGCGGTTATTTTGCGGCGTCGCGCACGCCGTTCCCCGATCAAGCGAACGAGATTATCGCCATCGCCGCCGATGGCGACATCGTGCTGGTCGAGTTCTGGCTGACCGGAACGCACCTCGGGCCGCTGAAATTACCCGACCGCGTGGTCGAGGCAACGGGGCGCAGTTTCCGCATCCGCATGGCGGGCACGTTCGAGTTCGCGCCGGGCAGCGACAAGATCATCTGTGAACGCCCCTTTTATGACCAGTCGGCGGTGCTTGTCGCGCTAGGTCTGGTTTAGGCCGCTGCCATCGCCGCAAGCTTGGCAATCGTGTTGATATTGCGCGCGGTGCCGGCCTTGGCTGCCAAGATTTTGAGTTTGCTGTCCGCCATTCCGTCACCGTAATGAACATAGATTTCGCGCGTGCCGAGGCGCATGTCTTCGCCATTGTGCCCCGAGACAATATCGAGTGCGTTAGGTGGCGGCGCATCGTCCAGAAAGATTGCTACGGTGCGATTCGGTGCGGCGTCGGGGAAAGGGTTGGCGGCAAGGACGGCGGCCATTTGCTCGCTCGTCCGCGCCAGCACGGCGACAGGTTTGCCCGCAAAAGCGGCGAGCCGCGCTTCGAGAGCGGCCTTCACGTCAGCCTCATCGAATATGCTGTCGAACACGACATTGCCGCTGGCGATATAGGTGCGGACATTGGCAAAACCGCACGCCTCGCCCATCGCCTTCAGCTCGCTCATTGGCAATTTACCGGTGCCGCCGACATTGACCGCGCGGAGCAGGGCAACATAGCTCGTCATGTTGCTGATTTGCGCGCCATCAGCGCCAGCGGGATGCCGACCAGCACGATGTGCGGGAACAGCGCGATGGCGATTTGCACCGAGTCGGTCTGCGGGAACAGCGCGGGCCAGCGCCACGCCATCACCACGCAATACATTACGCCATAGAGGATTGCGCCATAAAGCGTGCCGATAATCCACGGGCTGGTGGTGCGCAGCGCGCTCATGCGGCGATACGCGAACAGGAACACCCCGACCATCACCGCCATGATGGCGAAATGGACGGCGAGGCCGATCGCGCCGCCCGCCCAGCCCATATCCTTGACGCCATTGCCGAACGGCCCCGATGCGACGCTGTGGAGCACGCCGATCGCGCTGCCGCCCTTTCGCACCGTGTTGGCGATGGCGTATAGGATGTCGAGCGACCCGCACAGCAAAGTTGCCCTGAGCCATAATGAAGCGCCAAACATATTGTCCTCCTCCAGTTTTGTATGGCCTCATCCACGTAGCGCAGCCCACCGCGCCATGCCGCCTTTGCCATAGATTTTTGGCATATCGCCGACTGCATAGAATTGTGCAAACGCCTTCGCACCGTCCGGCAAGACCACCCACGGCTGTTTGCTGTCGGTGAAAATGTGGACGTCTGGCGGACAGGCATCGGGTTTGTCGAGCGTGCCAACGCGCACGAACTTCGCTTTCTCGCCCGCGCCGCCATAATGGCTCCACAGCGCCACCTTGCAGACGCGGCAGCGAAATATCGGCTGACCCTTACCGCTCGCCGATGGCGTGTCGATCCGCTCGGGCGGCTCGCCGAGCAACTCTACCTGTTCCGACTCGATAACCGCATTGAGCGCAAAGGCGGTGCCCGTTTCACGCTGGCACCAGCGGCAATGACAGCAGTGGACGACAATTGGATCGGCATTCAACCGATAGCGCACTGCGCCGCAATCGCACCCGCCCTCATGGCTCATGGCTTCGCTCCTGCTTCACATAGCGCTTTGAGCTGGTCGGCGCACGCGGCCCAGCCGTCGGCAAAGCCCATGTCTGCGTGGCGTTGGCAATCGTCTTCGCTCCAGTGGCGGGAAACAGCGGTGTAGCGCGTTCCTTCCCCTTCGGCGGCTATCGACCATATGCCGATCATGAACGGACCGGAGGGTTTAAGGTCACCGACGATCGCGTCGGTAAAGGCAAAGCGCTGGCCCTCGTCCCACGCCAGCACCATGCCGGGGTGCGGGTGCACTTCGCCGTCTGGCCCATACATGGTGCAGCTTGATGCGCCGCCAGCATAGCGTTCGAGCGTCTCGAACTCGGCGCGCCATGGCTTGGGGCACCACCATTCGTCGATGTGGTTCGCCATCACATCCCACACCACTGCGGGCGGTGCGGCGATGAAGCGGGTGACGGAAAGTTCCCAGCCATTGCCTGACGTGGTGGTCATATGCCTGTTTCCTTATCAATCCCTGTCTGGCGCACCCAGCGGGAAATAATGGCGGAAAGGCCGCGCATCATCGACGCAGCGTTTGACAGACGGCAACGCAAGCAGATGTGCACGCCACGCCTTTAGCCGCACATATTTTTTCGGAATCTCATAAACCCAGTCGGCGTAGAACAGGCTGGGCGCAGCGGCACATTCGATGAGCGATATGGCATCGCTTTGCGGGTAGCTGTCAAGCCAATTGTCGAGCCAACCGTACGATCGGTCGAGTTGCTCGCTTACCCGCGCGCGCGTTTCATCGCTGAGCGCGCCGTCACGGATCGCCTCGGCCACGCATTCCTGCATGATATTCATGATATAATTGTCGAACACCCGGTCGATCATCCGCGTGGTGATGGCCGCGTCGGCATTGGCAGGCAGCAGGGGGGTGGGGCCGGGATGATGGAGGTGCAGATATTCGATGACCGACGTCGCTTCGAAAATGATCGCTCCGCCATCGACAAGCACAGGGAATTTGCCGAGCGGGCTTGCATTTTTGACGAACGCGTCATGCGCCGGATTTTCGCCACCAACGCCGCAAAACTCGAACGGGGTATCATTGGCATAAAGCGCAATCAGCGCTTTCCATGTGTAGGAGGAGAATGGGTGGCCGTAGAGTTTTAGCCCCATGTTCAGCCCTTCACCGCCGCTTCAATCATGGCGACATCGATTTTCTTCATCGTCATCATCGCCTCGAATGCGCGTTTGGCAGTATCGCCGCCCTGCGCCATCGCGTCGGTCAGCACGCGCGGAGTGATCTGCCAACTGATGCCCCATTTATCCTTGCACCATCCGCACATGCTCTCCGCTCCGCCGTGGCCGACAATCGCGTCCCAATACCGGTCGGTTTCCTCCTGGCTGTTGGTCGCGACCTGAAAGCTGAACGCCTCGCTATGCTTGAACATCGGCCCGCCATTCAGGCCGATGCAGCCGATGCCCAACACGGTAAAGTCCACCGTCAGCGCATCGCCGGCCTTTCCCGATGGGAAATCGGATGGCGCGCGGTGCACCGTGCCAACGCGGCTGTCGGGAAAGGTGGCGGCATAGAAGTTAGCCGCCTCCTCAGCATCGCCGTCATACCAGAGGCACAGGGTCACGCCGCTCATTTCCGCGGCCCCATGATAGCGAACGCCGCGCCTTGCGGATCCATCGCACTCAGCGCAAACTCGCCGCCGGGGATTTCCATCGGCTCCATCAGCAGGCTGCCGCCATTGGCCTTGATCGCCGCGACCGCGCCATCGATGTCGGCGACGCGGAAATAATAGGTCCAGGCGGGCATCGGCATCGACGGCATTTTGGGCATGATCGCGCCGATCATTGGGTCGCTGTGGTAAAGGAACTGATATTTGCCCATCGCTCCCATGTCCATCTCGCCGTCCTGCCGCCAGCCGAACTGCTTCGTGTAAAAATCGACCGCCGCCGTGGGATCGGTGGTCGACAGCTCGTTCCACGCGCAGTGGCCGACCTTGGGCGCATCGGCGGCAAAGGCGTGGCTGGTTTCATCGGACGCGCCGCGCATCACATAGAATGGCACACCCTGGCCATCGGCGACCATCGCCATCCGCCCGACATTGGGCAGGTCCATCGCGGGCATCATCACCGCGCCGCCCGCCGCCACGATACTCGCCACGCTGGCATCAACATCATCGACCGCGATATAGCCAAGCCATGTCGGCCGCGCCCCGCCCGCCGCCATCTCGGGGGTGATCGTCATGTAACCGCCAACCCCGTCCTTGGTGTCGCTGCCGTCGCCCGCGAAGAAAAAGCGGTAATCGACGCCCGGCTGGCCCGCGCTCTTGCTGGTCCAGCCGATGACTTTGCCATAAAAATCGCCCGCCGCGTCGGCGTCGGTCGTCAGCAGTTCATACCAGATGAAATCGCCATGTTTGTTTGCCATTGCCTTATCCTTTTATGTCGAGAATGGGGGTGAAGCCGCCGAAAATCATCCGTTTGCCGTCCAAAATATCGCCAAAGTCGAAATCCGCGAACCGTGGGTCGGCCATCGCGGCGGCATTGCCAGTGTCGCGTACTTCCTTCGATGGCCACTCCATCCAGCCGAATATAATCGACTCGTCGCCCGTAGCATCAACCGCGCGGTAAAAATCGGTCTGCTTGCCATGCGGCACATCGTCGCCCCAATATTCCACCACCCGAAGCGCACCATGCTCGATAAAGATCGGTGATGAAAACGCCTCCATCGCCTTATATTCTTCGCGCTTGTCTGTGCGCACCGGAATTATATATCCGTCGATATAGGTCATGGTCTTTCTCCTTTTATTTCAGCCGTTCAAGCAGGCCCTTGTGTTTGACGATATTCTGATAATCCCACTGGATTTCGCGCGCTTTCCCCAGCCATCGGCGCAAGTTTTTGATGTTGATCTCCGCTACATCGGAAAAATGCACAGCGGCGTCCTTAAACTTGCCTTTTCCCTTCAAACCTTCTTCATCGAAACCCTGGCCGCTCCAGAACATCAGGCGCATTCCAGCTTTCAACCGATGGTAACCGACAATCGGGTTACCATCGAGGAACCAGACCGGATGGGCATGCCAGATCTTGCTTGTCGCATCGGGCAATGCGGTGTCGATTTCGTTACGGAGCCGAGCGCAGATCGCCTGATCCGCAACCGACTGCTGCCGATGATACTCATCGATCTGGTCAGCCGCTTTCATTCTGCTGCCGCCATCACGTCTGCGTTCATCCATGTCGCACCCCAGACATGGCCGTCGGGGTCGGTAAAATCGCGGCCGTACATTGTGCCCTCATCTTCTATCGGATTGATGTCCGGCGTGCCGCCATGCGCCGCCGCCGCCGCATTGGCCGCATCGACCGCGCCCCTGCTGTCCAGCGACAGCATCATCCCCACCTCGCTGTGGCCGGGCGGGCAGATCGGGCGGCTGGTGCGGGTTTTCCACATGTCATGGGTGAGCAGGATGAGATTAATCGCCTCGCTCCATACCATGAAGGCCATTGTCTCGCTGCTGAACGCCGCATTGCTGGTGAAACCCAGAGCCTCGTAAAAGGCCATTGATTTTTTGAGGTTGGTGACTGGCAGGGCAATGGCAATCGTAGCGGTCATTGCTTTTCTCCTTGGGATTGGTCGGTCCAGAACAGATTTTCGAGGTGGCTGCGCATCGCGGCGTTTTGTGCGGCGATTTCTGCGAGGTCTGGCTCGCTTGTCTCGCGGCCGAACAACAGCGTGAAATAGCGCCTGAGGTGCAACAGGCTCTCGACCGCGAAGCCCGGATCATCCTTGGCCTTGGCGATGACGAACGCGCCTTGCAGCACGCACTGGATGTGCATCGCCAGGCCGTGCTCGGTGACGCCCTCTGGCGCGCCATCGCGCGCAATCGCTGCCGCCAAGTCAGCCTCCAGCGTCGCGGCATTACCCGCGATGCTGGTATAGCAGGCGGTGCGGATCGCGGGGTGCGAGGCGAACACCTCCTGCGCCATCGTTCCCGCCAGACAGGTGAATTGCGCGGTTGTTCCGCCGATCAGCCAGGCGCGAAAATCGAGATAGCCGAGCACGCGGCTCAGCGGGTCGCTATGGTCGTGATAGGGCGCGCCCTCAAAAATCCGCGCGGTGGTGGCCGACCAATGGTCCACCGCCGCGACGCCCAGCGCCTCTTTTGAAGCAAAGTGATGGAAAAACGCGCCCTTGGTCACACCCGCTGCGGCGCACAGTTCATCAACCGATGTGGCGGCATAGCCTTGTTCGCGGATGATCCGCATCGCCGCATCGAGCAGCTTGGTTCGCGCGTTGGGCACACGCGCCGAGACTGCCCGCGAGCGCAGCTTTCGGGGGGAGGGCAGGGGCACAGGATTCGCGGGCATAGCGAAACATACCAATTGGTCGGTATGTGTCAATGGGGGTGAGGCCGATATTGCCAAACAGTGTCAAGTCCGCAATGACTGTGCCATGGCGGCGATCACTAATCCCGATGAATTGCGTGCATGGCTGGAGGGTAAGCCCGCTACATGGTCCGCGGCGATTGCACTGCGGGTCGCGCTGCGGATCATACCTTTGGCCTGCAACCCCGCCTATTTCAAGAACGGCACAGCGCATGGCAGATTGACTACGGCGGTTTTTCGCTGTGGCGCACTATCATGGGTTGCTGGCAATTCTCCAACCCCGTATGGTGCCGCCGCTGGCCGTGCCTCTGGTGCCGTCGACCATGCCGCCCGAGCCGTTGGTGCCTCCCGTGTCCTTGATGCCGCCGCCAGTGCCGTTGCTCGTGCTTCTCTTACCGCCGATGCCGCCAATGCCCCCGGCGCTTATCCCCCCCGTACTGCCGGCAACTTTGCCACTGATGCCGCTGACTATGCCGCCCGTGCCGCCTGGCTCACCGCCTTTGCCGCCGATGCCGCCTTGTGGGATAACATCGACGGCGATTGTCAATTTATCGGGCGGCTGGACTTTAGCGAAGATGCTGCACGCGCTTCGGCACAGCGTCTGCACGCGCTGCCGCTGTGGACCAATGCGCAACCCACTTGGTTCACTGAAGAATATGCGGCGATGCGGGCAGGATTTACTAAAGCAGAGCAGGGGTTTGACCTGTGGCTCGACTGGTATGATCGGCGCGTGCGCGGCGGTGCAACCGGCTTTGCCCTGCCGCCCGAGCAGGACGCCGAAATCAGCCGCCGCCTCGTCGCCGCCGATGACGAATGGTGGCAACGCGAGCCTGCGCTGGTCAACGCCGACATCCAGGCGTGGATTGATGAACTGACGCCGCCACCGTCCGCAACCCTCGGCGACCTATCCCCCGAACCGCAAAACCCGCGCTCGCCTGTTTTCGGCAGCAGTGAGGACGGCAAAGTCGTCATCATCGGCCATGCCGGGGTCGAACAGCTGCGCCGCGATGACCAGGCCCAGGTCCGCCACACCGCCGCGCGCGCCATGGCATTATCGCTCGGTGCCGCGTTACAGGGGAATAATGCGGCGGGCTATATCACCGCGCTCGCCGATGATTATATCGCGGCTCTGGGGGCCGAGGTTGGCGATACCAATCCATCGCTGGCCGTGCTCCATGGCGAACGGTTGCGCCGTGCGATAGCGGCCCATGCGGCGGCTGGCCCCGCTGACGATCTGGTACCGCTGCCGACCGATGGTGCGCGCGCTGCAGACAGCTTTGTCGCCGCGCATAATATGATGGTCGGGCTGGACCCGTTCCTCGATACGATGGACAGGGCGACGCTTGGCCCCGATGTTGCCGAACCGATGGCGGTGCCCGCAGATGTTCGCGCCGTTGCCGCCGCGCTTCATGACGATGGTGTGCTGGCTGATGCAACACAGGCGGTGATGATTGAGGCGGTCGACCTTGCCCCCGATGTTCCCGACGCCGCCAACCGCAATTCGCGTTTCCTGACTGGGCTAACTGCCAATTTTGCCCGCTACGCAATCGAATTTCTGGTTACCTATCCGCTGGAAAGCGCGGTTGTCATAGGCCTCGGCGCTTTGGCCGGTGCGGCGACGGTTGGGCTCGCCGCGACTGGCATCATTACAGGGAGTGTGGTCAGTACCACTGCCATCGCTTACCATTTGGCGCGTAACATCCTCGCCAATGAAGACGTGTATCGCCGTTGGGCCGGTTCATCCCCGGCCAATCAGGGCAATCTGGACCGCATCATCGCCTTTCTGAAAACACTTCCCATTAAATCGCTCAAGCATGAATAGCCGAGCGGCATTCACCCGCCTCGCGGTAAAAGACGCGGCGGCCACTGACCGTGGCAAAAACAGCAGGCGGCGGTGGTGCTCGACCTCGATTTGCGGCAATCGTGATAAGGTCGCCAACTATCGCGCGCGGCGGTCGAAAGCGGGGGTGACGGCGATACGCAAAACTGCCCGGTGGTTTTGACGCCACCGGGCAGCCCCCTTCGATGCGACCCGAAGGGCGTCGTCGGTCAGGGGCGGCGGCACTGTTCAAACGAACAGCGGCCATCCCCGACCAATGCCGGAAAGTTCAATGAAACCGAGTTTTGCGCTTATCGGCGGTTACGGCTCTGGCGGCGAGCCTGATCCCAGTCGCGTTCCCATTGCGCGCTCATATCGCGGGCCATGGCGGTGAGCGTGGGCAGCATCACCTCTAGCTGACGCGACACCCCCGCCACCATATTGCCGACGGCATGCGCGTCATCGCCCAGCCTGGCGGCGTCGCGCGCGTCGACATGCGCCAGATCGCCGAGCGTTGCGTCTTCCGGCACATTGGCGAGTTCGCTGTCGGGATCGACGCTGCGCATCGCATCGGCCAGCGGGCCGACCTTGATGTTCATCAGCGTGCGTGCCAGCGCTTCGGCGAGCGTGCCAAGCGCCTCGGCATTGCGCGGGTTTTGCAACTGGCGCAGCACGCGTGGCGCATCATCGCCAGGGTGCTGCTGTGCGGCGGCGGGAACGGTGAACAGCGCAGCGGCGAGCGCTGCAAACGGAACAAAGCGATACATGGCCTTAAATCCCACGGTGTTCAGCGGTCCATGCCGCCAACGATGTGGCCACTAGGCGTGGTTAACTTTCGCCATGCTGAACGAAAATGTCGCCTTTGCGAAAGCATGCCAAACCGTGGCTATTGCGCGGCGTCCAGCGCTACTTCCGACTCATCGCAGAGCGGATGGACAAGGCGTGAGAGCATCTCCTTAGGGCATATCTGCCAGAATCGGCCGCGGTGGCGGTCCCAGTCCGCCAGAATTTCTTTGGCCCAGGCGCTGTCGGTTGCAGCTGCATGATCGGCGATGAGGGCCTGCAACACGCCTTCCCAATGGTCGCTCGCCAGCCGCTGCCAGACGATGCTGTCGCCGTTGGCACGCCGCTCGAACCGTTCGTCGCTATCGAGCACGAACGCCATGCCGCCGGTCATCCCCGCGCCGAAATTGAGCCCGACGCTGCCCAGAATGGCGGCAATCCCGCCGGTCATATATTCGCACCCGTTCGCTCCGCAGCCTTCGACCACCACGTTAGCGCCAGAATTACGCACGGCAAAGCGCTCGCCCGCTTGCCCCGCCGCAAACAGCATCCCCGACGTTGCACCATAAAGCACGGTGTTACCGATGATGCTGTTATCGCGGCTGACCAGCGGCGATTTGACCATTGGGCGGACGACGATTCGCCCGCCACACAGGCCCTTGCCGACATAGTCATTGGCATCGCCGAATACCTCCAGCGTCACGCCCTGGCACAAAAACGCCCCGAGCGATTGCCCGGCGCTGCCGCGCAGGCGGATCTGGACATGATCGTGGGCGAGCGTCGCCATCCCGTATTTAGCGGTGATTTCAGCCGAGAGCCGCGTCCCCACCGCGCGGTGGGTGTTGCTGACGGTATAGGTCAGCTGCATCTTCTCGCGCCGATCAAACACTGGCGCTGCGTCGCGCAATATCTGGGCATCGAGGCTGTCGGGCACCTCGTTGCGGTGCCCCGCTATGGCAAAGCGCCGTGCGGTGTCGGGCGCATCGACCTTGGCCAAAATAGGGTTGAGATCGAGGTCATCGAGATGCTCGGCCCCGCGGCTGACCTGGCGCAATAATTCGGTGCGGCCGATAATTTCATCGAGGCTGCGAAAACCCAGCCGCGCCAGGATTTCGCGGACTTCTTCGGCGATGAAAGTCATCAGGTTGATGACTTTTTCGGGGCTGCCACCGAACTTTTTACGCAAAGCCTCGTCTTGCGTGCACACGCCGACCGGGCAGGTGTTGCTATGGCATTGCCGCACCATGATACACCCCATGGCAACGAGCGAGAGCGTCCCGATACCGAACTCTTCGGCCCCCAATATCGCGGCGATGACGATGTCGCGCCCAGTTTTCAATCCGCCATCGGTGCGCAGCTTGACGCGGTGCCTGAGGCCGTTGAGGGTGAGCACCTGATTGACCTCGCTCAGCCCCATCTCCCATGGCGTGCCAGCATATTTGATACTGGTTAGCGGCGATGCGCCGGTGCCCCCGACATGGCCGGCGATGAGGATGGCGTCGGCGTGGGCCTTGGCAACGCCCGCCGCGACGGTGCCGATGCCTGCCGAACTCACCAGCTTGACGCACACCCGCGCTTGGCGGTTGATCTGTTTCAAATCGTAGATAAGCTGTGCCAGATCCTCGATCGAATAAATATCGTGGTGCGGCGGCGGCGATATGAGCGTGACGCCCGGCGTCGAATGGCGCAGCTTAGCGATCATGTCGGTCACTTTGAATCCGGGCAATTGCCCGCCTTCGCCCGGCTTGGCCCCTTGCGCGACTTTGATCTCAATCTCGTCGCACGCGCCCAGATATTCGGCGGTCACGCCGAACCGGCCAGACGCAATCTGTTTGATGACGCTGTTGGCATTATCGCCATTGGCATAGGGTTTGAAACGCGCGACATCCTCACCGCCTTCGCCCGACACCGCCTTGGCACCGATGCGGTTCATCGCAATCGCCAGCGTTTCGTGCGCCTCTGGCGAAAGCGCGCCCAGGCTCATCCCCGGGGTGATGAAGCGTTTGCGAATCTCGGTAATCGCCTCGACTTCCTCAACCGGGACGGGCGGGTTGATCTCGTTAAACTCCAGCAGGTCGCGCAGGTAAACGGGCGGCAAATCGTGCACGGCGCGCGAAAAATTGAGGTAGGTCGAATAGCTGTCGCTGCCCACCGCAGATTGCAGCATGTGCATCAACCCGGCGCTCCACGCATGGGTTTCGCCGCCAGCGCGCTGACGATAAAAGCCGCCGATCGGCAGGTGAGCCGCCGCCATGTCGAACGCGGCTTCGTGGCGTTCGGATGCGTTGACATAGAGCGAGGTATAGCCTTCGCCCGATATTTTGGCGGGCATGCCGGGGAACATTTCGTTCACCAGTGCGCGCGACAGGCCGACCGCCTCGAAATTATAGCCGCCGCGATAGCTGGAGATGACCGCGATCCCCATCTTGGCCATGATTTTGAGCAGCCCGTCGTCGATCGCGGTGCGGTAATGGGCGATACATTGATCGAGCGGTCGCGCACCGCACAGCCCGCGCGCCTGGCGGTCGGCAATCGCGGCTTCGGCCAGCCAGGCATTGACCGTGGTTGCGCCAACACCGACCAACACCGCAAAACTGTGGGTGTCGAGGCATTCGGATGACCGCACGTTGATCGAGGCATAGGAGCGCAGCCCTTTGCGCACCAGGTGGGTGTGGACGGCCGCCGTGGCGAGCACCATCGCCATGCCGACGCGGCCCTCGTCAATCGCTTCGTCGCTCAGGAACAAATCGCTATGGCCCGCGCGCACTGCGGCCTCGGCCTCGCGGCGGATGCGGTTCAGCGCCTCGCGCAAGCCAGCCGCCCCGCACCCGCGCTCGAATGTGCAGTCGATGCCCGCCGCCGCATCGCCGAACGCTGCCCTCATCCGCCGCCAGTCGCCGTTCGACAGCACCGGGCTGTCGATCACCAGCACATGCGCATTTTGCCCGCTTGTATCGAGAATGTTGGCGAGATTGGAAAAGCGCGTCTTGAGGCTCATCACATGGCGTTCGCGCAAACTGTCGATCGGCGGGTTGGTGACCTGGCTGAAGTTTTGCCGGAAAAACTGGTGGACGAGGCGCGGCTTGTCCGAAATCACCGCGAGCGGGGTGTCGTCGCCCATCGAGCCGATGGCTTCCTTGGCATCGAGGATCATGGGGGTGAGGATCAGCTCCATATCCTCCATCGTCTGTCCGGCCGCGATCTGAAGCCGCGCGAGCCGCTCGCCCGAGGGCGGTGGCGCATCGTGCTCCGCTACCGCAGGCAGGTCGGCCATGGTGCGAAAGCCGCTGACCAGTGCGGCATAGGGCTGTTCGGCAGCGATGCGGTCCTTGACCTCGCGGTCGCTATAGAAACGCCCCTCATCAAGGTCGACGGCGATCATCTGCCCCGGTCCCAGCCGACCTTTTTTGATGATATGCTGTTCGGGGATGCTGACCATCCCGCTTTCTGATCCGACGATCAGCAATTCATCGTCGGTGATGGTATAGCGCAGCGGGCGCAGTGCGCTCCGGTCCATCCCCGCTACCGCCCATCGGCCGTCGGTCATGGCAAGCGCGGCCGGGCCATCCCACGGCTCCATCACGCTGGCGAAATATTGATACATGGCGTGGTGTTCGGGTGGGATTTCGCCGTCGCCGCCCCACGCTTCGGGCACCAGCATCGCCTTGGCGGTCGGCGCTTCGCGGCCCGATCGACAGATGGTTTCAAACACCGCATCCAGTGCTGCCGTGTCCGATGCCCCCGCCGGAATGACAGGCTTTATCTCTTCGCTCTGCTCGCCGAAAGCCAGACTGGCCATTTTGATTTCGTGGCTTTTCATCCAGTTGCGATTGCCGCGGATGGTGTTGATTTCGCCATTATGCGCAAGGCAGCGGAACGGCTGCGCCAACCACCATTGCGGGAAGGTGTTGGTCGAATAGCGCTGATGAAAAATTGCGACGCGGCTCTCGAACCGCTCATCGGCGAGGTCGGGATAAAATATCGACAGGCTTTCGGCCAGGAACAGCCCCTTATACACGATCGAGCGGGTAGACAGGCTGCACACATAAAAATCGGCAATTTGCGCCGCGATCACCGCGCGTTCGATCCGGCGCCGCACGAGGTAGAGCTTCTTTTCAAACTCTGCCGCGCTTTCAACCTCGGGGAGCGGTCCGGCGATCATGATTTGCTCAATCTCAGGCCGCGTGCGCTGTGCCTTTTCGCCAATGCACGACACATCGACCGGAACCTGCCGCCAGCCATAGATGGTGTAACCCGCGTCGATGATCGCGCTTTCGACGATGGTGCGGCACGTCTCCTGTGCCCCCAAATCGGTGCGTGGCAGGAAGATCATCCCAACCGCCAACCTATTAGGGCGGGTTTTATGCCCTGAATTGGCGATGGCATCATCAAAAAATCGCACGGGCAGGTCGGTGTGCACACCCGCGCCGTCGCCCGTCTTGCCGTCGGCATCAACCGCGCCCCTGTGCCACACGGCTTTGAGCGCGCTGATGGCGGCTTCGACCACGCGGCGCTGTGGTGCGCCGTTGATCGCAGCGATCAGGCCAACGCCGCACGCATCGCCCTCATACTCGGGACGCACCATGCCATGTTCGGCGGCCCACGCATATTCGGGAGAGGGGTGGGGGTGCGTCATGCAGCCCTCCTCGTCGTTGCCGCTTGTTCCGCCAGCCATGCGCCCGCGTGCCCCGCGACATCGATACCGTCGCGGATACCCCAGACGACCAGACTGGCACCGCGCACAATGTCGCCGCCCGCAAACACCCCGTCAAGGCTGGTCATCATCGCCGCATCGACCCTGAGCGTGCCCCATCGCGTGACGCTCAGATCCGGCGCGCCGAACAGCGTCGGCACATCTTCGGGGTCGAACCCCAGCGCCTTGATCACCATGTCGGCGGGCAGGGTGCGCAAGCTGTCCGGGTCAGGCTCTGGCGCGCGCCTGCCCCCCACGTCGCGCGCACCCAGCCGCATGCCGCGCACAGCGACACCTTCTACCCGCGCATCGCCCTCGAACGCTTCGGGTGCTGAGAGCCAGTCGAACACCACGCCTTCCTCCTCGGCGTTGATGACTTCGCGCTGCGAGCCAGGCATATTGGCGCGGTCGCGGCGATAGAGGCAGCGGACCGTGGCCGCGCCCTGGCGCACCGCTGTGCGCACGCAATCCATCGCGGTGTCGCCGCCGCCGACCACAATGACGTTCTTGTTCAATGCGTTGAGTGTGCCATCGTCATAGGCGGCGACGCTATCGCCAAAGCCGACACGGTTCGACGCGGTGAGGTAATCGAGCGCCTCGACCACGCCGGGCAGATCGTCGCCAGGTGTGGCAAGCGCACGCGGGGCATAGACACCGGTGGCGATGACCAGCGCATCGTGCGCGGCGCGCAAATCGCTTAACGCCGCGTCGCGCCCCACCGCAAAGCCAAGGCGAAAGACGATGCCGCCCGCCTCCAGCCGCTTTAACCGTCGCATCACCACTTGTTTTTCGAGCTTGAACCCCGGGATGCCATAGGTCAGCAGCCCGCCCGCGCGGTCGTGCCGGTCATAGACGGTGACATCATGGCCGATGATGCGCAGATGCTCCGCCGCCGCCAAACCGGCCGGCCCCGCACCGATCACCCCGACCGACTGGCCGGTGGATTTGCCTGCGACCAGCGGTGCGACCCAGCCATTGTCCCACGCATTTTCTGTGATATATTTTTCGACCGCACCGATGGTGACCGCGCCGTGGCCCGAAAACTCGATCACGCAATTGCCCTCGCACAGCCGGTCCTGCGGGCAAATACGCCCGCAAATCTCGGGCATCGTCGATGTCATCGCCGACAATTGATACGCTTCCTCGAGCCGTCCCTCGGCCGCCAGTTTCAACCAGTCGGGGATGTGGTTGTGCAGCGGGCAGTGGACCGAGCAATATGGCACGCCGCATTGCGAGCAACGCGAAGCCTGATCGGCGGCGGCACCAGGCGCATAACGCGCTGCGATCTCGGCGAAATCATGCGCGCGCGCGCGCGCATCGCGTTTTGCCGGATACTGTTGTTCGCGCGTCACAAAGCTCAGCATGGCAGGCCCTATTCGAGTTGAAGCGCGCTTCCTAACATATGACGCGATGTTTGTCGCGCGACATCCGCCAATTATATCAACTATATTGACTATATCAGCTCGAAATCTTCGACCCACTGCCGCGATGTGGTGATATTTCGGGAAATTAAGTCAATAATGGGGACTATTGTGCCAACCACACCAGCGCCGCCGCCCCGGCGGCAATGCGATACCAGGCGAACGGGGCAAAGCCGATCCGCGTGATGACCGCGACGAACGCCTTGACCACGATCAGCGCGACGATGAACGACACGGCGAAACCGATGGCGATCAACCCCATGTCATCATGGGTGAGCGCGCCGCCATGCTTGTATAGCTGCAACGCGGTTGCCCCCGACAAGGTCGGCACCGCGAGGAAAAAACTGAACTCGGCGGCGGTTTTGCGGTCCACACCGCACGCCATTGCGCCCAATATCGTCGCGCCCGACCGGCTGACCCCGGGGATCATCGCGATACATTGCGCAAGGCCGACCAGCACCGACTGGCGCGTGCTCATCGCTGCGACGCCGCCAACTTCGATCGGTTTGGCGAGCCGTTCGATCACCAATATCGCCGCCCCGCCGATAATCAGTGACCAGGCGACAATGTGGGCATTTCCGAGCAGCAGCTCGATCGTATCGCCAAATGCCAGCCCCAGCGCAACCGCAGGGAAAAAGGCGAGCAACAGGTTACGGGTAAAGGCGAGTGCGCTGGCCTCAACCCGCAATAATCCGATCGCGACCTGCCAGAATGTCCGCCAATAGAGCACGACAATCGCGAGGATTGCGCCGGGCTGGATCGCGATGTTGAACAACGCCCATTTTTGCGCGTCATAGCCGAGCAGTTCGGTGGCGAGGATGAGGTGCCCAGTTGAGGAAACGGGGAGATATTCGGTCAGCCCCTCAACTATACCGAGGAGGATTGCGGTCAGCGTCGCGCTCATAGTGGCGATATTCCTTTGGGCATTTGTGATGAACCGTGGGTTGCCCCCGTTCGATGGGGAAGCCTTGCCGTCAACCACGGCATTACGCAAGCCACGCCATGATTTCGCGCGATGATGATTGACAAGCCGCCCGCCCCACCGCTAAGCGCCGCCCCCTACCTGACTAATTCAACGTGCCCGGATGGCGGAATTGGTAGACGCACCAGCTTCAGGTGCTGGCGCTCGCAAGGGCGTGGAGGTTCGAGTCCTCTTCCGGGCACCATTTCGGAGTCATCTGACTCAAAGCCTGAATTTTCTTCTAAGTCATTGAAAATCCTAAAGGGTATCGAGGCCACTGCGGTTCGATACCCCGTGTCACGATGATAGACGATACGTGACTCAAATGCGAGTTTCAGCACAGCCCTCTTGTCCTCTAATCTATTGGAAAACCACAGCTTTTGCGGGTTTTCGAGAAACTCCATTGTGGTTCGATACGCACTGTCAAAATCGCGCAATGGACGACCGCAATCGGCCACCTTTGCGCGCATTTCAGCTTTCTGAATTTCAAGCGCGCGCAACCGCTCTTCATATGCAGCGATCAGAGTTGGCGAATCTGCATTCACGATGCGATCTACCAGTGTTGTCACTTGGCTATCGACGCGCGCAGCCTCCGCAATGAGGTGAGCGCGGCTGCTTTCAGACGATTTCAAACGGGCATCCCAGAGATCGCGGAACAGTTCGGACGCGAGCTGATACAACTCTGGCGTCGGACGAAGCTGTTTGAGGAGGTCAGCAAATTCACCTTCCATCGTATCGCGGCGGATCGATTTGCCCTTCGATGGGCATCCGCGCGTCTGGCAGATGTAGTAAGGGAATTTCTCGTTACGCCCCTGCGACCAGCAGGACGTGATGGAATTGCCGCAATCGGCGCATTCGACGAAACCGCGCAGCGGAAAATCCATGCTGGTATCTATGCGCGTCAGTAGTTTTGGCTTCCCGTTCAATCGCTCCTGAACGCGGGTGTAAGTGCCGAACGAAATCAGCGCTTCGTGCTTACCCTCACGCATATGTATGCCATGGTCAGGCGCATCGATCATGCCCGCATAGAGCGGGCGGTTGAGTAGTTCGATAACACGCTCAATCGTCATGTGATTGCGGCGCGTGTCCGGCCATGCCGGATGCACTTCGAGATAGCGCATAATCTCGGCTGGGCCTTGGAATCGACCAGAGGCATAACCTTCAAACACTTCGGCAATAAGCGATGCGACAGGTTCATCGCGCTTGAGCACTTTGCCTTCGCCGCTCACACTTTGATACTTGTAACCAATGGGTGAGCGATAGGTGTAGTAACCATTGAGCATTCGCCCACGCATCCGATTTTTTGTAGTCTCGGAGATCTTCTGCCTTTGGTGCTGCGATACACTGGCTAAAAGATGCTCTATTAGCTGAGAGTCTGAATCGTCGCCAAATTCAAGAGACGGGCTTTTGAGAATTCCGCCAGCCGCTTTGATCTTTTCGCGAAGGGCAATGTGCGTCGCCATGCTTCGCGCAAGGCGCGTCACATCATCGACGATGACGATATGAGGTTCGCGTTTGGATTTGAGGAAGGCGAGCATCGCCTTCATGGCGGGACGACCGGCGGTTGCACCCGTGATGTCGTCCTTGAAAATTTCCACCAGATCATAGCCGCGAATTTTGGCGTATTCTTCGATACGCGCGCGCTGGCTTTCGAGACCGTTGCCCTCCGTGACCTGTTTCTGGCTAGAAACGCGGCAGTAAGCCACGGCCTTCGTTATATGTGTGGACTCCATGGCGCACATCCTTTGGTTTCATCGTTGTAGGTGTTTGCGCCCTCCCGCTTTTGGTCAGCTTGGAGGTCAATGCGTGCGGCATCGTGGCCGTCCGAAATACTACCATGAGAGCTGGCATTTTGAAAGGTTTGAGATAGCTTCGATTGCACTGCCAGTTGAACAGGATCGACGCCGAACGCGGCATCAATGAAGTTCTGCATAATACCGGCTAGCGTGCGGATCATTTCATCCTTCCGCTCTACCGAAGCATCAATATCGACGATTATCTCGCGATAGCGATCCAATCTATCGGGCCTGATTTCCAGCACGATTCCACCATCCTCGAAACAAACGGCGGGATCGATCCGACCCCACTACCTATCCGAGTCAATATGTTTGAAGTTAGTTGCTGGTGGGGGAAACTGCCGACAACCCCTTGTCGGTTACTTTCCTATCTGATGATCTCCCCACGATCATCACGCCACCACTCATCTTATAATTTTAATACAAAATATTATTCAGATTCAATAGTTTTCCACAACATTGTGTTGTGCGCTGCGTTTATCTCTCCAACCCGCGGTCTTTGTCGCGCATTCGTTGAGCGACTTTCATGATTTTGGAGCATCGCAAAAGATGCTCCTGCCGCACCTGATACTTTGCCGCCTTCCAAAGACGGTCGGTCGGATTGTCCTGCCCAAAGCGCGGTTTCAAATCCATCGCATTGCCCTGCTTGGTAAGCAGCTCGCCATATTTGCTTTGGGTGAGGTTCGGTTCGCATTCGCGAAATCGCTTGTCCATCCTGCGCATCGCTTCATCGAGACGCGATTGAACATCTGAGGACCGCACTGATTCTGCGGAGGCGCGATTGAAGCGCGGCGCGATGATAGAGGTATCGCTCATTCCAAATTCCCTTTGTGCAAATCGCGCACATCACGCACCTGGCCTCGCCACGGATCGACGGTGAAGTAGGGAACCGCATCAGCGATCAGCAGATGCGGCATTGATGCCACGCGAATCACTTGCCGTGTGGGGCCAAGTGCGATCACATCCCCCGCTTGCAGGACGGGGCGCTTGTTTTCGGATTGATTGGCATTGGCGGTTTGCACAACGCCGCCGGAATGACTGACACCGCCTTGCAGGATTGTCTTTGTCCCCGACCAGAGTTCGATGTCTTTAAGGAGGTCAGGCTCCCACACGGATTTCATGGTGATGATACCGACCTGATCTTCAATATCCTTCACTTGCTCACGCGACCATTGGCTTGTCAGAGCATGACGGCCTTGGCTGAAAAACCAGTAGCTCACGCCTAGCCCACGATAGAGCCGCAGCGAACGTAGGATGCTTGGCACGCGCGGAAGGTTGGCGAATTCATCGACGATGAATGTCGTGCGCACCGGTCCCCGCGCGGCCGCAATGGTTTCGGTCATCATCGCGATCAGCATGGCGACCCATGCCTTCGCGACATCGATGCGATTGGCAGGCAGGATGATATAGATGGTGAGCTTCTCGCGCTTGGCGCGCGTCAGATCGAGATCGTGCGATGCGCAGGCATCGCCCAATGATTTTCCCGGCTCGAATGAATTGAAAGCGGTTGCGGCTTCGCTGCGGATCGCTTCCCATTGTTTGGGAGCTTCGATGCGCATTGATGCAAACGACATCGCGCGGCGTTCGATGGACTCGATGCCGCACGTCGCCATCAGTGAAAACTCCATCATGAAGTGTTGCTCATCGCCATGAAGGAAGCGCCAGAGTTCTGGCAGCGTGCAGCACTCGGGTTTGAAACGCGACAGATATTCTATGCGCATTGTGCAGAGCTGAATTGCGCCCTTGCGCGGCCAATCTTCGGCTGGGCGAGACGGCGCAGGCATCGCAATTTCACAGATCGCTTCCGCTTCACCGTCCGGCGTGCCGCCATTTTCAAGCACCTCGACGGAACGATAGAGCGGATTGATATTCGTGTTCGGGAATCCGTGCAGCTTGTAGGGATTGAGGAATATTGTTGTCGTGCCGATCGTGTCGCGACGATGCGCCGCTGATGAGAAAGCGAGTTCGCCATCTTTGATATCAACAACTATTAGCGTTCGGTCACGGCAATGCGCGAGGTTGTTTTGAATGAGTGTCGTGCCCTTGCCACCACCCGCACGGTTGTATGTGAGCAGACTCTCTTCGCTGTTGTGGAAAAGGAAATGACCGGACTCGCCATACGCACCGATAAACAGACCATTGCTGTTCAGCATACCGGCACGCCTGCAATCATCCAAATTGCCAAGCCGCCCGTCGCCAAGTGCGCCAGACGGCTTTGCGTTCCGCATTTCCTCTTCGAGTTCAAGCGCGCGTATTCGCGCTTCATACGCGTAATCGGCTTCGGCCATCTGGCGATGGAGCGCGAACCCGCGCTCCATCCAGTTCAAAAAATTTACCCCGCGCATCAGTTGCCGCCTCGTTCAAAACGCGGCGGCGGCGGCAGATCAAGTGGCGGGATGCTATCGAGCTGGCGGCGCAATATCTCGGGACTCGGAAGCTGATTCACGTATCCCGAAAGATCGACCTGCGCGCTTGCGGCTGCTGTATCCCGCAAACGGTTAGCGGCAATCTCGCGCTGACGCTCCGCTTCTGCGAGCGCGCCATCGCCAGAACCCGGCTCAACGAAGTTTTGAACCGTTCCCAGCATCTCACCGAGATTGGCAATGGACAGATTGGTGCCGTTTGCCTGAACGGTCTGACCCATCTGCCGGTCCACGAAGGAACCGCGAAGGCGGTTGGCCGCTTCCATCTGCTGCTGGTTGAGCATGGCCGAGGCTTTATACGCTTCGAGAAATCCCTCAGCTATACGCCCATATTGCGCGATGCGTTGTTCGTAAGATGCACGCACGCCATTTACATAGGCCTGCACTTCGGCATCAACCGCGCCCTCGTCTTGCTTTACCTGTCCGGCGATTTCGCTGGCATATTCCGCAGCAAGATCCTGAGGGCGGAAGCCATCGGGAGCGAAGCGAACCGCGGCAAAGAATACGCCGCCGCAAATGATGACGGTAATCGCCGTGTTGACGGCAGCAGGAATGCGGCGCTTGCGTTTGCGGATTTTGACTTCGGCGCGCGGCGCGGCGGCAACGACAACTTCTCTTCCGACTTGCCGCGCTCCATCATCGTCATATTCAAGTTTGTATTGGGCTGACATGATAAGACCTCCATCGCTGGATTGCGATGAAGGCCTCACATCACTCTTCCGCGCCGAACGTGGGGAAGACTCTCCCGATCAGCGCAGCACGTCGCGCGCGGCGGCTGGGTTGTGGATCGCAAGCGCGATCCACAGGAGTTTATATCGCACTGCAATTTTCGGGGCAGCAGCAAGGCGTGACGGGCGCATCCGCGCCGTCAGAAAATCGCCGCACCACGACCACGATGGATCATCATCTCCGCCGAAGATCGCATCGGCATCAATGCGAAGCAGATCGAGTTCATACCCGTCATTGTCGATGACGATTCCGCAGAATCCGATGAAGCGATCCGACACAAATTCCACGAGCCGACGCCGTGAGATTTTTGGAGTGATCGCCGCATACGCCAGCGAGAGGTTGAACCGTGTCATGGCTTCGCGGAGATAATCTTCGCGCGGCACATACATGATGAGCGGCGGAAGGCTTGGCGGGCAACCATCCGCATAGAAGTCTGTGGGAAGGAACGTCATCGCAGCGTTCTCCTTTCCCACGGGCAAGCCGCGCACCGCGACCACCAGCGCCATGCCCAATGCGCGCAGGCAGGGGCATTCCGACATTCAGCCGTGCATGAAGGGGCAACTTTGAAACAAACCCGCTCTTGGGCGGTCAACATTCCGCGCCGTTGGGCGCGTCCATTACGCAGTGCCATCGCTCATTCCTTGTGTCCGGGGCTGCCGAAGGCAGTCCCGACCAGCCGCCTATCGGCCAGTCAGAGATGAGGGATGCGCATCCTCGATTCGGTATATGCTCAGGTTGATCGGATACGTCAAGTAAGACGGCTTACTTTTTTCCAAGGTGCAATATGCGGTTCAACGCTTTGCGCCGTTCGTCCACGGACATTTGTTCGGCGTTGGGGCCAAGACGCATATTCACCTCGACCCGTCGTGTTGGAATCAGATCGGCGAGTTCATCACGCCGACCGCCAAACTCGTTATCCAGTCCCTTCATGAGTGTGGGATCGAGCCGACGGAGTTCGTTTTGATAGAGGTCACCATTGAGCAATCGTTCGCCATAGTTTGCTAGAAGGAACTGGCTTGCCGATTGCGAACGGTCAGGGCGGTCGCGAAACAGCATGGCATTGCTCGCCGCGACAGCCGTCGCGCGTTGATGAAATTCCAGCGCAAGTTTTCGTGCCAAAGGATATTCAATCCCATAGTCGTTATGAATTAACTCAAATGCACTCAGTAAGCCTGATTCCACTGCAACCAAATAAAAGTCACCGCGCTCAAATGCGCCGATAATTTTATCTCCACCTATTTCTGTTGAAACCATCCACCCAAGGTTCGCTTCAACCTGCGCGCGTTGGTCAGATGATAGAGGCAAATTAACCTCAAAGCCATCGCACTTGTCAATAAAATTGTCTAAAGTCTGTGGGTTAGGCAGCAAAGCCCACCGATACTTGAACCGGCTTTCAGCCGTCGTTTGGGAAAAGCCAAAGGCGAAAACCGAACGTATGTCTGGGTCGACATCGTCGTGGATTTGAAGAATCGGTGAGGCAGTTGGCTGTATGTCAGGATATTCCGGCGATAAGTCGCCTTCCACCTCGGCAGGGATCGACTCAGAAGCCTGAATGTCATCCACCGGCTGATCGTCTGTGTCGCTGCCTAGGAGTCGACCGCTCATTTCACTTCCATTCTGTGCGTGCATCGATTTGCTATCATAAAGAAATCTTACTGCCGCCTAGCATTCACCCTAAGCCCCTGCAACTCTTCGTCGCCTAACCAACCATCGCGAGTTGAATGTTTCCGACCCTTGCACCCGTCCGCTTTGCTCGGGCGCGCAAGCCCCAGCCCGCACCAATGATTTTCAATGACCGAGTAGGGCCGTTACGCGTCGTTCTTCGGCGTGCGCCGCTTGTATTGCCGCTTGGGCCGCACTGCGATTGCCGATGGCACGACTGGCGACGGCTGCGATGGAACACGCGGCGCATTGCCGCGCTCCATGATGGCGAACCCGAGCAAGATCCCGCCGAGTGGGATCAACTCTATGATTGCGCCAATCGCAACCGCGCCCATCGTCGCATCGGGATACATCCCGAGGTAGGCGATGTTGGAGACGACCGGCACACCAGGCAGCGGTTGCACTTTCAACGCTGCAATGTCGTCGAGTCCTTCGATGAGAGCATCAGCGATGCCATCGAAGTTCTGCGCAATCGCATTCGCGGCTGGCGCAGGCAGGCCAGCCGCGTGCCAGTCTTTGCTAAGCGCGTCTGAGGCAGCGAGCATCGTCTCAATGGCGAGGGCATCTTTGATGCCCCGCATGATCCGCTGCCATTCGTCCGCGAGTTTGCGGACATCGACCATTTTCTTACGCCGATCATTCTCGGAATCGATGACGCGGCGCATATCGATCAGGATGCGATCTGCACGCGCAAATTGGCGTGTCAGAAATGCGCGATTTGCGTAAACGGAATCGCGCGCAATTTCACATCCACTTGCAATGTTCTGGAGCGTGATCGCAACGCGGCCAACATCGCCGCCCTCGCGGCTGAATGCGCCGGTTGCGCCTTCCTGACCGCCCATCGAATGTCCGTTAGCAATGCAGTCGTTGAGCAATGGCCCGCGATTCTGAATTTGCGCAGCTGCACGCCGGTGCGATTCAGTTTCCGTTTTCATTTCTTGAAGTGAGTGTTCTTGATGCGCGTGCTCGCCGGCAGGCGCGGCCAGCACAGACGCGGCGGCAGTGCCCAACACAAGTGCCAGTGCTCCATAGGCAGCTATGAATGCTGCCTTGACCTTTCCTCGCTGCGGCTGCGGCAACGCCGGAATATGCGTCATCGCGATATAGCTGCAACCGCTAAGGCCGAGTGCAATGGCGAGCCCAGATGCGCCAGTTTCAAACCAAGCGAGCGGCGTCATCCCTCCTGATGATGAAACAAGGTCTGCAATCCATACGCCCCCGAGTGAGGCGGAAATCCCATGAAGGGCGAAGTTGATCCCGAACAGTCCAGGCGGAGATTTTGTGTTGTCCATGGTGGCGGACTCCTTTCCGCCGCCGATTTGCTACCAACCAAGATGCGGTGTGGGGGAAAGTCGCACGAAGAGCATTATCTGTCTGAGAATTTGCTCTCGAAATCCGGCATCTCGCGCAAAATGCCCATCACGAAATTCCAGTGATCTTCGCGCGTCGATTTCGCGTGACGATATTTCCAAATGTAGAGCAATCTCTGCGTCACACCATCTGGTACATTTGGCGCATTCAAAATGTCGCGTTGCATATCGGAATTCGTGCGCGCCAATTCCGCTTTGAATTCCACTGACATTTCGCGGGTGAATGGAATTCGCGTTGCAGTGTCAGGATCGCGCGGGCGACCCGCGCCTTTTTGGCGCGATGCAATGCGCTTCGAATGCGCATCGCAATCCGGCAAAACCGACCACAACTTGATCACATGATTCCAGTGCAATGGCCGCGCGACATGGAGGCGGTTTGCGATCCAGTCATTCACCATGGCGACGGTCAAACCATCGGGAATAGGCGGGTGCGCCTCCAGCACGCGGCGGGTCGATACGCCCGAGCGTTTCCAATGATGGCGCAATTGCTTGCGCATCTCCTTCGTAATCGGCGCAAATTCGTCTGAATCCAATCAATTCCCCATGTTCAAATCATTGAACAACACGGGAGTTAAATCATAGTTAACAATGGGTTAAAATTGAAAGGCATTTGACTAAAATGCTGTATATTCCATAATTCCTGTTAATATTTGTCCTTTAAAATCATTTACATGGTTCAAGGACGAGCAGCAGGTAACGGCAATTTCGACATTGATGCGATCACACGCTTGGTGAATGCCGATGCAATTGTGCCTGCATTGATCGAGCAGCCATTCGTTGATCGTGAATTGGCAGAGCTTGAAGCCGAAGCGGCGGAACTCGAAGCCGATTTACAAAACCCCAGTTCAAACCGTGTCGATGAAGCGCAGGCCTTCATGCAACGCACAGGCGCTGCGAAATTGAATGTCTCGGGTTTGCAGGCGGGGATAACAATTCAGGAATCGCGCAATGAATTTTCGGGCGGCGCACGTGGCAGTGAACGCGTGTGGGAAGAACGTAAAGAGGACGCCAAGAAAGAGCGAGAAGCGCAAGCTCGCGCCGCTGACTTTGCCGATGATGCGCAAAACGCAGCACAGCGCATGACGCCGGAGCAATGGGATCACGCCCCATCACGAGAATATCCGGGAATGACCAACGCCGAGGCGTTGAGCGCAATTCGTCGCATCAATGGCAATTTGCCATTCTACTCTCAGCTTGCCGTGCAGCGTGGATTGATCCGAGAGGACGAGCGTCCAGAGTTTGAACGCTTGATGCAAGTGCGAGAGCGCATGCTAGTGGCTGAGCGCAATGGAAATACTAACACTTCCGAATACCAAGTTGACCGCCGCTCTTGGGAAACGGCACCACAGAACCTGCGAACGGCAACAACGGATATCGTCGTGCTTGCAAACGAGCGAGGGGCAGATGCCCCAACGCCAGTAGTGGCCGGAGCGAGTGGAAATGCTGTTGGATCAGCGGCGCTTGATACAAGAACCGATGCCTTCACGGTTGAATCGGGCGCACCGCCGTCTGCGCCGCACGTGCCAGTTTCTGTTGCGGCAAATTTGGATCGAGCGGATGGTGCAACAGCGGATCGAACATCACTTGCATCGACATTCAATTCATCGGCGAGTGGCGCAGCAGCACCACAGCCTCCAGCAGCAGTCGTACCTACCGTGCCAGCGCCAGCACGCGTAGCAGCAGCCAGCTTTGATCAATCAGCGGGAATGATATAAGTTTTAGCGAGATAAAGCGGCAACGACCGTTGGGCGCTGCGCAAATCGATCATAGTTCGGTTGAACCTTTTCGACGTTTCCGAGCACGAGAGTCGGACGAATTTCTCCATCATTGAGCGTAACCGTAACGGCTCCCGCACTCGTGAATGTGGAGTCACCGCCACGTCCGCGTCCGCGTGTTACCATCATAAATGCACCGCGAACCTCTTGGCCGCCTTCATCACGACGCAATACTGTTGCTCCGAGGAGCACAGTTTCGCCAGTGCGCGCCGATGTGTCGGCAAGCCAACGGTTATGCGCCGTGCCTTGTCCGCGAAATGCCCAAGTTGGTATAGCAAGATCGACGTTCTGATTGACGCGAATATCGGTATATCGCACGGCGACGCAAAGCACATTGTTCGTGCCTTCCTCGATGTTGTAACCGAGTGAACCTTCTGCGTTCGACGTGAAGATATTGCGTGGATGTTCAGGAGTTGGACGAACGCCGTTCACGAGAACGAATTGACCTTCATCGCGGAGAGCCGTGCGCACAGCGGTTGCATCTTGGCAGCCGGTTTCCAACGCCATCGCGGGCGTAGCACAAGCCAGCGCCGCACCCATTACCGCTGCTGTCCCGAATGATTTCATCGCATTTGATAAAGTAGCCATCGCAAGCTCTCTTGTTACCGTCTGTCTTTCACTTCATGACGTCTCGTATTCCGTCCTTTGTGAGACTCTTTTTACTTGGCTCTATTCGCTACGTATGGTATCTTTTGGGCGTTGAATTTGGCGGATTTCCGTCTTGGTGAGGTTCCCCTTCGGGGTCGAATACAAGAGTCTCACAAAGGACAGATTGTGAGACTCCGCCGGAGAGGCCTCGATGACACCCAAAAAACCAATGAAGCGCCTGCCTTTGCGGGCCAAGAAGGCTGTGAAGAGGGGCGTTCCGCCCATGCCCACCGCGCGCCCAAAGGCGGGTGGCGAAGGGACGAAAATGGTTGGTTATGTCCGCGTGAGCACCTGCGAACAGAATACCGACCTTCAATATGATGCCCTGACCAAAGCCGGATGCGACCCGATCTATGAGGATCGGATCACGGGCGTCTCGTTGATACGCGACGGGCTGGACGCGGCCTTGGCCAGCATTGGCAAGGGCGACAAATTGGTCGTGTGGCGATTGGATCGCCTCGGGCGTTCCATCCCACACGTCATGACCATCGTTGCCGAACTCGCCGATAAGGGCGCGAGTCTGCAAAGCATCGGCGAGGGATTCGACACCGGCAACGAGGCCGGAGAACTTTACTCTACCATTCTTGCGATGATTGCGCACGTCGAACGGCGCATGATCGTCGCGCGCACCAAGGCTGGATTGCAAGCCGCGCGAATGCGCGGCGTCCGTCTTGGCGCGAAACCGAAAATGAAACCGTGCGAGATTGCCGAGGCTGCATCATTGATGCGCACCGGCCTAAAGGCCGAGGCGGTCGCGCACCGATTTTCAATCAGCCGCGCGACTTTGTTTCGGCATCTGCGCAACGCGGATCGAGCAGCCGCATCATAAAGATTGCAGGGGATATTTTCGATGCTCGCGTGAAAAGCGAGCGATGCCGCACGGGTTTCGATGATACAATTCCCGCTTAGGATTTTATCATGCACAAAGAATTTTCACTTCTCTCGCTGGACTGGCTACACTGGTCTCTTATCGTTGCCTGCGTCATTCTCGCAGGCTTGTGCATCGCGATCTTCATCAAAGGCGCAAGCATGAACGACGATAATGATTTTCACGCCGATAGATGATAGCCACTCGGTTCGATACGACTCCGCATTACGAATACAGGCGTGCTAACGCCGACTGCAAAGGCGCAAGCATGAACGACGATAATGATTTTCACGCCGATAGATGATAGCCACTCGGTTCGATACGACTCCGCATTACGAATACAGGCGTGCTAACGCCGACTGCAAGATGTGTGCGTAACTACAAACTGCGTTTGCGTTTCACACATCTTGGCAAGGGAGACGCTGCGCTCTCCCGTTGCATCCCTCAAGCGGCTGACACATCCATCACCCCTAGCCACGCGAGATCTGCGTTGCAGATTGCAGCGGGGGTGGAATGGGTCAGCGCAACGTGTGGCCGTTGCATTACCAGTCAGGGAGCGTTCCTGCTCCCCAACACCCCATGACCAATGGGAGACTTCGCTCTCCCTTGGAATCCATCGACCAACCCTTTGCGGATTGGATGAGCACCATCGCATTCGTCCGATGGATCACGAGAAGGGACCGGCATTACGGGCTGAACCCGCCGCCACCCACAGCAAAATCAACGCTTCTGGCGGACTAGATTTCACCCCACTATCATGTTAGCATTTCTGGCAAAACGCCAGACAAGCGGGGATGATTGACTAAAGTGGCAATTAAAAAGAAGGTTCCGCGTGCGGGTGTAGCAAGAATATTTACACCGGAAGCGAAATTAAAGAAAAAGATTCGTGCGCATTTTACGCGTTTGGGGTTTTCGAAGGCTTCGGACGGTACACTAATTCGACCAGACGTAGGCAAAGACTCTGTTCGTCAATTGCATCGCGTCCAGCGCGAGGACAGAATTCGTTCTTCTGAAAGGTTGCTGTCCGAGTTTTTGCCTGAAGCACTTTCATACTTCGCGAATGGCAGTGAGATAGAACCATCGAATATCCGACTATCCCTCATTCGCGTTGAGGCGAGCACGTTTGAAGCCGACCTTTTCAGGGTAGCATCCCTTACATGGTCAGTTCCTGTTTCGAACGGATATGGACGACGATTGCGTTACCTAGTTTGGGATCATGGCCATGATCGCTTGGCGGGGATATTCGCACTTGGTGATCCTGTATTCAATTTGTCAGTTCGGGACAACCTCATCGGCTGGAACGCGAGTGATCGATCAAGTCGGCTCGTAAATATCCTAGATGCATATGTCCTCGGCGCAGTGCCGCCATACAACATGCTTCTAGTTGGAAAGGCGATTGCGTGTCTAATTCGTTCACGCGACGTGTATGATGATTTTGCCAAAGCATACGGATCGACTACTGGGATAATTTCCGGGGAAGAGAAGAAGGCAAGATTGCTGGCAGTCACTACCAGTTCATCAATGGGTCGATCATCGATCTATAACCGCCTGAAACTCGACGGTACGAGCTATTTCGATTCGCTCGGATACACCGTGGGGTGGGGTCATTTCCACATCACAGACGATCTATTTTTCCAGATGCGTGAATATCTCCGGCTGGCAGAGCATCCTTACGCGGATCAGCACCGATTTGGGCAAGGTCCAAACTGGCGCCTGCGAACAATACGAGCTGCGCTTGCCGACATAGGTATCAATCAATCCGTCCTTCGACACGGAATTCAACGCGAGGTCTTCTTTTGCCCATTGGCAAAAAATGCTCAGCATATTTTGGCGACCGGCAAGGGCCGTCCAGACCTGACAACCTTGAGGACTGTAGATGAGATTTCTGACTTGGCACTCGCTCGTTGGATTGAGCCGCGTGCGTCACGACGTGATGAGTATAGGCTTTGGAGCCGGGACGCTATACCGCGATTGATTTACGGGGATCAGCCGAAGCAAGCAAAACGCAAAACGGGATAATCCGACGGATGGGGGCTTGTTTGGAATTATCGGATTTACAGGAGCGGCTTATACAACAGTATGCTCGACTAAGAGATTGTCGAGTAAGTGAAAACTATTCGGTTTACGCCATTGAACATGGGTTGACGGTGGATGAAGCGTCTCATGTGCAGGAACTTCTGAACAATCAACTTGCTTCGTCAATGCGTGCCGACCGTGCGCACTGGCTGGTATGGGTCGCTGCGGCAACTGAAGTAGGATATCGATATGATGGATTGGAGTATTGGGATTCCTTTGAACGGGCGTTCCCGAAATGGCGGCAAGTTGGCGACCGGAATCAAATTCGCAATTGGTTCAAGCGCTTTGCTACTGATTTCAATGGCCTGTTGCCCTCCGGACCATGGGCGCGCCAATTCCCTATAATTGCGTGGCCGATCACACAGGCAATTTTGCCGCGATATCTGCAACGTCACTTCGCCGATCATCTTTATCAGCTTCGCCATGCTCTCGGTCGCAGCACCGAACTTACACTAGATGATATTGGAGACGTGCTCAGCGAGCGATATATTGGTCACTCTTCTCGTTTTGTGGGTTTTCTCCAGCAAAAGGCGTTAACGGCCCGGATCGTCATGGCGCTTGGCCTTGAGGACGTAGCGGAGGTTGTATCCCCAATTGAAAATGTGACGCTCGACAGGATCGTGCGAGACTTTGATAAGCTGGGGTCATCAGGCTTGCGTTTGCGTGAAGCGCGCCGCGTGCTTCGTAACGCCCGCTTTATCAATTCTTCAAAACCGGGCTATATTCATTCTGCTCGCACGCAAGATCGTGTGGAAGAATCGCCTGCAAATCGGACCGAACAACCAAGGCTTATCGCGCGCCCAATAGATGCGCAAACGTGGAGCATTCTTTTAACAATCCCCGACCTTGCTACACCACTGCGAAGGGCAGGCCTTTCGCCGCAAGACTTCGAACGAGCTCGCGTGCGTTTTCGTCCTCACGATGGTAGAAGCGCTTGGATTCCCGGGAGAGCATTATTTTCATATACCGGTAAATCGTCAGAGCCGCTTTTGGTTTACCCAATCACCGAGCACCATGCTTTTGAGTTTGATCGGACTCTAACGAAAGCTGAAACTGTCCTGCGTGAGCGCCTGACGTTGCCTGCGAAAAGATTGCGATTGCTAAAGGTTCGAGGTGACGGATCAGCATTCGAAGTTATCGGGCAGCATGTGCGGGGCAACGAGTCGTATCTCTTAGTTGCATCATATGACATCGCGAAAACCGTAGTGGAGACTCTTCGACTCGTCCCCCTACAAGCAGGCTTGGCGGATTCATCTCTTTGGCGATTGGATTTGCACAAATCTGTCACGAGTGAGCAAATTGAAGCCTTAAAATCGCTGGGTCTTGGCTATGTTCTTAGTGTGCGTTTAGACCCACTTGGCCTTACTCCTCGTTGGAACCTCGCAAACGGGTCATTGGAATTTTTAGATACCGAGACGGTCCTTTTTCGCCTATCGTCAGACGTTGCCGTCGGAGAATATTCTATCGCCGTTGATGAAGGTTCGACGGTTCGCTTCAAACCTACGACGGCAAACGACACCATCTTTTCCCTAGGTTCAATGGCAGTTGGTTCACACCGCATCGCAGTTTCTGCGATTGGTGTTGCAACAGGATCGAAAATTGAAACTGAAGAGATAGCAATTGAAGTGCGACCAGCGAACCCGTGGCAGAATGCAATATCTGGGAAGGCGGGTATCTCGGTCAATCTAGAGCCGCGCGAGGCACCGTTAGAGCAGTTCATTGATGGCGATGCTTTAATCCGGATCGTTGCACCGCCCAACCGATATGTGAAGTTGGAAGCCTGTTTTTATAGTGCCGACGGTTCGCTCTTTCATGAGGAAATGCTCTGTCAGTTTGGCACGCCCATTTTGGACCAAAAACTAAGCGATCTCGTCATTCAAAAATTGACATCAGATCGGCAAATTGAATTCATAGAGCGTGCTGTTCGAATAGAACTAGTCGCTTCACTCGATGAGTTCGGATCAGATGCCATCAGGTTCGAAAAAGATGCCGAGCCACTGCGTTGGCTTCGGTTAGATGAAACATCGGTGAGACTATCGGACGATAGCGGTGAAGAGGCTCATCCCACCGTTGAATGCTATGATCTTAATGCAGCGGAACAAGCGCGCACGGTCGAGTATCACGAGGCACTTGAAGAAATAAAGCTTGTTGGAAAGGGAGGGTTGCTTGTGGCGACCCACAACGGGCGGCGCTATGCAGCCGTCGTCACTGCGATGCAGTCGCAGTTGGGAAGTTTCAGCGATCTCGGAATTCCCGCTCACATTGCAACGCCAGATGTCCGGCCTGACAAACTCATTAACGCGCTTAAACGCTGGCGCTCTACCCGGCGTTTAATAGGGCCAATGGCTTTTATGGCGAGGCGTAATGCAATTCGCGAGTTGGCACAGCGTTTGGAATACTTGTTATGCGGCAAAGATTGGGTTGACGCTGTTGATGCGGTAAGGACTGGGAATGTTGCCATAGGCGAACTTTATGGCCGCGTTTTCTATTCACGCGGTTACGCGTCAGGACTACGAGCCTACCAATGGCTCTATGAAACCGAAGAGGCTGCTTCCATTGGAGAGTTTCTGCGCCTCAATGCCCTTTATAAGGTCTGTGATGACGTGCCACTTAGTCGCCTCGCGCTCAAATTGGCTTTTCGTCCATCAGGCGTTTCCCGCTCAGATTTGCCATCAAAGACTGTGTTCGAAACGCTAAAAACCAATCCCGCGCTGATACGCGGTGCATACTTTGCGAGACTCGCGACCGAAGTGCGAATGCAAAGCGCCAAATCGGAGGCCGCATGAGTACAGTCGCTATAATTGATAGATCAGAAGCGCTACAGCAGACGGCAAAGTCGCTTGGCTTGGAATCACGAGGTCATGCAACGATTACCCGATCGATGCTCGCACAATCACTTCGCCGAGCAGTGTTCAATGCGGCACCCATTGCGGCCTATGCGCTACGCGAGCTTGTCGTTGCAGCCTTAAAGGCGCTAGCTGACAACACAGAAACGCTAAAAATGGAGATTGAGGAGACTCTCCGTGACGTAATCGCCATGGGCGATATTCTGGAGATGCGAACAGATTTCAGCGGGCGCAGTGACATCGTTTTGCGACCTGCGCCACCGGCATTTATCGAACGCCGTGATGGGACATTCGTTATTATCGGTATCTCTGGCGATGAAATTACACCTAACCTTGAGACCCCTATCATCCATCACGCAAGTGGGTTGCGCAGCGCACGGCCTGCCCATGCGCAAACGTGCCGCGCCGAACTTCTGAATCTCGGGTTGATAGAAATTCCTGAGCGTCTTTGGTTGCACGCGCCTGCCGTGCTTGACGCCGCCGATTTCGTTGCGCTCTGGAAGGCTCGACTTCCAACGGAATTCAATTCCGAGAAAATCGAAGACCTTGAAATACTGGACACGGCATTGCCGACATCGTTTTATAAAGGGCGGTGGGTAATCATTAGAGCAAATCATACCGGCCTATTCATTGCGCGCAGGCGTCAGAGATTTGGATCACGACTTTGGTCCTTGGTGGATGTAAAAGACGGAATAGTGCAGCGATTAACGGACATTCGAACTAATGACTCACGAGCGCGGGACTGCGATGAAGCTTGGCGTTTGCAGGCCGCGATGGACGCGGCGGCAGGTGCTCCACAAAAGGTTTTGGTTGCCGAAAATGGTTTGACCTCCATTCTCGCTTTTCAAGGTCCGCTCCCTACTTGGGCCGCGAGACGCTTGAGCTTTATCGGCGAGCAGGTGATTATGCCCCGTGCCTTACTCGCTTTTAAAATATCAACTGATAACGTCGATGATGAATTGCGATGGCTGGGTGACAACCTCTGGCTTGCACGCGCCGATGGGAGGGAAGTCAAATGACAACAGCTACCATTCAACAGACGATTGACGAACTTCGTCAAACACTCACGCAATATATTGAAGCGACATATCACATCAGCCATCCTGCGATTGTTCAGCAACGGCGACAGCTGCTCGGTCAAATCGGCGGAATATTTCAGGCACCGTTTCTGGAATCGACACCACGCTATAAAAGCGCCAAGCCTTACACGGAAATCCAAGACCTACCCCAAGCGGTGCTGGAGGCACTCCGAACGCTTTCGGATGAAAGCACCGGCAAGCCGGTAATCTACGGAAGTCCATATCTACATCAGTTGGAGGCGCTGCACGAGACGCTCGGTAACGGTCGCAATCTTATGATTATGACAGGCACCGGCTCGGGTAAGACTGAGTCGTTCTTACTGCCGATCCTTGGAAAACTTGCAATTGAGGCTCGCGAGCGCCCCAAATCTTTCAAAGAGCACCACGCTGTGCGAGCCATGGTGCTTTACCCAATGAACGCACTGGTCAACGACCAACTCGGTCGTTTACGGACGCTGTTTGGCGACTCACGCACTATCGCGCTCTTTGAAAAGTGGGCTGAGCGGCCTGCGCTTTTCGCTCGCTATACCAGCCGCACCCCGTATGCGGGATTGCGGTCTGCGCGGCGGGATGGAAACCGCCTCGCATCTATTGGTGATTTTTTCGGTGAGATCGAAGACGCCAAGAGACGATTTGAGCAAGATCATATCGGTGACGAGGATGCGCGCGCCGCGCAGCTTTTTGCGACGCTGCAAAAGCGCGGCAAATGGCCTGCGAAAGAAAGCGTATCGGACTGGCTCGGCAAGCCGCCAACACCTTGGACGAAACGTGCTAATCGGCAACCACATGATGCGGAACTTCTCACCCGCCATGAGGTCCATACATCGCCGCCTGACCTACTTATTACAAACTATTCGATGCTCGAATATATGATGATGCGCCCTATCGAGAGGCCCATTTTTGATGCAACTCGGAATTGGTTGCAGGCTTGTCCCGACGAGAAATTTCTTGTGGTTCTGGATGAAGCGCATCTCTACAGGGGAGCGCAGGGCGCAGAAGTCGGACTATTGCTCCGACGATTGCGCGAGCGCCTTGGTATACCGGCCGAGCGATTTCAGGTCATATGCGCAACGGCGAGCTTCAGCGAAGAAGGGAAGAAGAACGCGGGCGCATTCGGTGCGCAGCTTTCCGGCGTTCCCGCAGATACCTTTAAGCCGATCAAAGGCGAACATCTGTTCCGTGAACCCGAAGCAATAGGAACCTCTGCCGATGCAGCGGCCCTTGCGGCGGTCGATCTCGATAAATTTTATTCGGCTGACACGAAAATCCAGATGGAAGCGGTCGCGACCTTTCTTGAGTTTCGTAACACACCGTTGGTTCATGATCTTGACGCCACACTTCATCAAGCATTGCGTGGATACGCGCCGTTCAATTGGCTGGTGAACAAAACCATGTTAGCAGCGGTCTCGTTGTCCGAGTTGCCGGGCGTGGTGTTCGAGAGTGCTGTTGCGAAGGACATAGCTGACAAGGCTGTCAGCGTCCTACTCGCACTTGGCAGTCGTGCGCGTGAGAAGCCGGGAGAAGCGAGTCTCCTACCCTGTCGTATTCACTCATTCTTTCGCGGTCTACCGGGCTTGTGGATATGTATGAATGCCGAATGCTCTGACGAGCAGGCAGATGGTTCAAGCCCCGCAGGGCGATTATTTTCCCAGCCACATGAGCGATGCACATGCTGCGACGCTCCGGTGCTGGAATATTTCACCTGCCGGCATTGCGGAACGTCTTATGCGCGTGCTTATACGAACGACGTGACGCAGCCTCGCTATCTCTGGGCAAAGGAAGGCGAAAGGATAGACACTGCTTCGGGCATGCTTGAAGCTTTGCATCCTCTGGACCTCTTGCTTGAGGAGCCGCCTACGGAAGATCGTGCGCGTGCGGCGCACTATGATCTCGTCTCAGGACAACTCAATCCGGATGAGCTTGGAGAGAAATATCGCACGGTATTTCTTGCGCCGCCACGCGCTCCGCCTGCGGACGGCCAAAGCTCCTTGCGCGCTGCGAGGCCCGGACAATTTGCGCCATGCGCATGCTGTGGCAAGATGGCTGGCTACGGTCAGTCAAGCGTTCAAGACCACCAGACCAAAGGAGATCAGCCTTTTCAGGCATTGCTAGGATCGCAATTGCGGATTCAGCCGCCCGGACCACAGGCACAGAGTGCGTTCGCACCGCTGCGCGGTCGCAAGGTGCTAATTTTTTCAGATTCGCGACAGGTTGCGGCTCGTCTTGCAGGCACATTACAGAATTATTCGTTACGCGATGCTGTGCGCGCGCTATTGCCTCTCGGATACGAAATCCTTCTGCAAGATCCTGATTTCTCAAAGACGCTAGGTCTCAATCACGCCTATCTCGCTGTGCTGGTCGCAGCACACAAACTGGGTGTTCGACTACGGCCTCAACTCGGAAACTCCGAGGTGTTAGGAGAAGTCGAAGGGAACAGCCCCGGTCCCGTTCCCTCTGGTATAGAACTTTTACAACTTCAGAACTCACTTTCGAACTGTCCCGAGCGTTTGATGCAGGCAATCTTCGATGCGCTCAAACACACCAACATGGGGCTTGATCTTGAAGCACTCGCCATCGCTACGATTGCGGAGCCGTCGATACAATCCGCGAAAATTATCAAACTGCCGAGCCTTCCGGGTACTGCCGAAACCGATGAGGCAAAGTTAGCCGTTTGCCGTGCATGGCTTCGTTGCTGGACGCTTGATCCGGGCATCTGGTTTTCAAATATGAAAGATTCATGGTGGCAGACAAAAGTGACATCGCATAAAAGTGGTGGGTTCGCTGCTATGGACCGCGTCCTCACGAACACGCAGGCGCGATCAGTATTTAAGAAGCAGTGGCTACCAACGCTCATGGCAGCGTTCACCGAACAAATGCCTGGTAGTGTGTATCGCCTTGTTGCTGCGAAGCTTACACTTCAGCTTGGTGGGCCTTGGCGGCGCTGCGCCAGTTGCAAATCGGTGCACCGCCCTGTCGGAGAATTGGCGACCTGCATTGACTGCGAGAGCGCCGACGTTAAGGATTTCGATCCCGATAACGATGAAGTTTATCGTGCACGGCGCGGATTTTACCGTGATCCCATTGCGGCCGCTCTGCAATCCAGTGATCCACAGCTCATCACGGTCATCGCAGCGGAGCATACCGCCCAACTAGGCGCTGCGCAGCCCGATGAAGCATTTTCCCACGCGGAGCGGCACGAAATCCGCTTTCAAGACATCGACGTTGCGTGGCGTGACATTGATCGACCGGGGGAGCCCGCCATTGACGTTCTTTCGAGCACGACCACCATGGAAGTTGGTATTGATATCGGGGAATTGTCCGGCGTAGCTTTGCGCAACATGCCACCCGGACGGGCGAATTATCAACAGCGTGCAGGTCGAGCGGGTCGCCGTGCGAATGCGGTGGCAACTGTCGTGGCCTTTGGCAGCGCAGATAGCCACGATGACCACTATTTCACCGAGCCAGAAGAAATGATCCGTGGCTCTGTGATTGATCCGCGTCTCACACTCGAAAATCCCGAAATCGCACGACGCCATTTGCGCGCATATCTCCTACAACGCTATCATGAAGATCGCATTCCCGGACCATCGCCGGGCGCTGATCCAAATCTCTTTTCTGTCCTTGGCAAAGTTGGAGACTTCAAAACCGAGGGATCGATCCTCAATCGCGTAGATTTTTCAAATTGGCTTGCCGAAAACGAGGAGGAGCTTTCCACAGCAGTGGATCGCTGGCTTCCCTCTGAGTTGTCCGCCGAAGACCGGAAGTCGCTAATTGAACAGATGGCCGCCGATGCCAAATCCACCATCGACGAAGCTATCGACTTTGTGCAAGTTGAGGAGGAACCGGAAGACAAAACCGAGGGTGAGATGGAACTCGACGTGGAGGTCGAGACGGAGACGACCGATGGTAATGGTGTTGAGTTAGACACTGATACGGATGATACCGCGCGCGTTGTCGATCCGGCCACCGATAAGCTTCTTGATCGCTTGCTCTATCGCGGTGTTGTCCCGCGCTATGCGTTTCCTACAGATGTCGTCGCCTTTCACGCCTTTAACCGTGATCGGTCCACGCCATTTAGGGCCGTTATCGACTATGCACCGTCGCAGGGGCTAGCGATGGCGTTGTCGCAATATGCACCGAACAAACAACTCTGGATCAACGGCAAGCAATATACTTCCAAAGCAATCTATTCCCCATATCCGGGAGATCGGCGCAGAGCGTGGGGCAAGCGCAAGCTCTATTTTGAATGCAGCATTTGCGAGCACGCAAGGACCGATGACTATGTGAAGGAGCGGGAGAACGCGACCGAAGACTGTCCCGCGTGCAAGGCGACCAATTCGTTTGGACCCGCGCGTGTATGGTTCCGACCTGTCGGATTTGCTCACCCGATTGACACACCGCCGGAAACAGAGCCGGATGCGCCGAACGAGACGGCCCGAGCGACGCGAGCAAAGCTTGTTATGCAGACGCCAAAGCCGGATAAGGGCTGGGTGCAGGTATCTGAACGTGTGCGCGCGTTTCCTGCAAGAGAATTCCTTCTTGTCTCGAATACCGGCATCGACAGTGACGGATACGATTATTGCACGGCGTGCGGGCGCATCGAGTCCACGACTTCTCCCGAGGAACCGCTTTGGCTACCTCATGCCCGCCCATTCCGCAGCGACGAAGTTGGCCCTTGTCCGGGCGGGGCCTTCGCAAAGCGACACGTCGTGTTGGGAACGGATTTCAAGACAGATATTGCTCTGTTTTCGCTTCCGCTGACCAGTCCGTTTTGCCTGTTGCCCGGAAGTATTGAAGCTGAATCCGCATTACGAACTGTTTGCGAGGCATTGGCCAAAGCCGCCTGCCAGACTCTCGAAATTGAACCGGGTGAGGTGCTAGCTGAATTCCGACCCGCATTGACCGAGGAAGGTGCGGCGGGAGAAGAGGTCGAAATATTTCTCTATGACACGCTCGCGGGGGGCGCGGGCTTTTCGACACAATTGGTTGCGCGAGCATCCGAATTATTTGAGCGTGCTCGCTCCCTTCTAGCTAAATGTCCTGAGCAATGCGATGCATCATGCTATCGTTGCCTCCAGAGTTTCCGCAATCGGATGGAGCATTCTCTATTGGACCGGAAGCTTGGTATCCAGTTCATTGAGCACACGCTGCACGGCGGGTATCCGGCCTATCCTGCGGAGCGCGCGGAGCGAACACTTGCTTTGCTTGCGAGCGACCTTGAGCGTCAGTTTGGTAGAGAATTCTCTTTTGCGCAAGACGAGGCCCGCTCAGATTCTAAGGCGGGCAAGATCGTGATTCCAATTGTGGCGCGGCGAAACGCGACGGGAGCAGAGACATGGATTGCGCTGAGTTCCCCGCTGGCTCCCGGAAAACCTATTGATTCCCAACTGTGGGCATTAAGTCCGGAAGGTATGGCCAAATTATTATGCGCGGACGATTTGGTGGCACGTCGCCACTTGCCTGAGGCCAGCTTGCGTATCCGAGGAGCTTTGCGATAGGTGGGCGTTTGATTGCCTTTTTGCAACGTTGCTGTCCTAATACCCTTCCTTCCACAGCACCCTGAGTTTCATCCGCGAATGTGTCTGTGGTCGTCGTCCTATCAACGGGCGGCCCGATCCATTCGCCCTCATTTCATTCAGGCTCCCGTGTTGCCCGTTTCGCCTTAAGGCTGACAGTCCGACTTTCCCCCAGCCTGTTCCCTTCGCGTCCTCAGGATACAGCGAAAGGAGATCAGGACATGACCACTTCATCAAAAGAACGCTTCGACGTTTACGGAGCTATCACCGATCAAATCATTGCCTCAATCGAAGCGGGAGCCGAGCATCCGCAAATGCCTTGGCATCGTGCAGGCGGATCAATCGAACGTCCCACCAATGTCGAAAGCAAGAACGCCTATCGCGGCGTCAACACCGTCGCCCTCTGGGCATCGGCATATTGCCAGCAGTTCGATCATGGCCTCTGGGGCACATATCGCCAGTGGCAAGAGAAGGGCGCCCAAGTCCGCAAAGGCGAGAAATCGTCAATCATCATTTTCTATCGTGATCTTCAACCGCATGAGCGTGACACTCAATCATCCGGTGATGATGATGATCGCGGCAATCGGTTCTTCGTTGCCCGTGCATCGCGCGTGTTCAACGTCGCACAGGTTGATGGCTTCGAACTTCCCGCAATCGAACCTGCCATTGATCGCATTGATCCATGCGTTGCCGCCGAAGCATTCATTGCATCCACAGGTGCGAACATCACCGTTGTCGGTGAACGTGCATTCTACAATCGCACAACCGACAGTATCACGATGCCGGATCGTCATCGCTTCGTTGGCACGAAGACCAGCACCGCGACCGAAGGTTGGTATTCGACGTTGCTGCACGAGCTGACGCACTGGTCAGGTGCAGACACACGTTGCGCGCGCACTTTCGGTGAACGCTTTGGCGATGATGCATACGCCATGGAAGAAATGGTTGCCGAACTTGGCGCTGCGTTCCTTTGCGGTGATCTTGGCATCACGGCAGAACCACGCGCCGATCATGCCGATTATATCGGCCATTGGCTGCGCATTCTGAAAGGCGACCGCAAGGCTATCTTCACTGCGGCGAGTGCTGCGAACAAAGCTGCCGAATACCTCAAGAGCATTGCTCAAATCGAACATCGAGAGGCGGCGTAAGCCGCCTTTCAAATTCAATACCGTTCTAACGGGGGGCCGCTTGTCGGCCCTCTTCATTGTCTGCCTCGCGTCTGTGATCGTCCGGTGATGATGACGGGAATGTTGGCAGGGCCGGAGCATCGTCAACGGCTTGCCCGATCCATTCGCCCTCATTTCATTCAGGCTCCCGTGTTGGCCGTTTCCCTTCGGTGACGCTGCCCCTTCGAACCCTGCCGTTTGCCTCCCCGTCCACCGGACGAACCCAAACGCCAAAGGAGGCAGACATGAAAACCGACTACGCAATCATTCACAAAAACTGGAACGGCATCGAAATCGAAATTCGCTGGATCGCCGATTACGTCTCATTCGATGATGGGCAATCAATGGCACATCTTGAGGTCGAAAGCGTGAAGCCAGCACGCGCTCCGCTCCCGATCACCGAAACCGGATATCGCTCGCACTTCATCAATCGCAGCAATGTTGATCACATGGGCGGCCCTGAGGCCTATGTCGAAGCGTGGATCGATGAGATGTCACATACGCACGCATGGCGCGAAACCGCCATCGCATCACGCCAACTCGCGCTCTTTTGAGCGTGAGTATCACCTATATGTGATGTATAGCGCATTTTTTCATCACTCATGAGTGATTAAATATCTTGAATAATATCACTCATATGTGATATAAAGGACTCGAAGGTGGAAAAACCATGAGTCCAGACCAAGCCCATTTAGCCCGAAAAAACCTTGACCGGCGGCTCGCTCCGCTGCGCGCCGAGCCTTTGATCGCGCCGCCAAGCGGCTGGATCAAGGCCATTCGCGAAGCCCTTGGTATGACCGCCGAGCAATTGGCGCGCCGCATGGGCGTTGTCCAATCGCGCGTCAGCACGCTCGAAAAGGCCGAGCGCACCGGAACTCCGTCAATCAAAACGCTTCGCGAGGCTGCGGAAGCGATGAACTGCACACTCTTGTACGCCATCGTGCCTACCAGCACACTCGACGACATTTTGCGCGATCAGGCGGCGAAGAAGGCTGACGTTGAACTCGCGCGCCATCATCACACGATGCGCCTTGAAAATCAGGCGATGGACAAGCGCGATCTTGCCGCCGAGCGTGAGCGACTTGTCGCCGACATGCTAGCAGGTTCACTTCGCCGCGTGTGGGATGAAGAATGAGCGATCCTCTTTTCGACGAAGATGATGAAGCGAACACGCCTCTCGAAGCCGAGGAGCGTGAGCAGCTCATTCCATCCTACATCACACTTCGCCGCGAGTTGAACGAAGCCGAGCAGATCAACATTGCCGATGCAGCCAAATGGCTCGCATCGCGCAAGCGCGACGTGCTGGATGAAAAGTTTTTGCGCAATCTGCACACGCGCATGTTCGGTCAAGTGTGGAAATGGGCGGGAGACTATCGCAAAACGCCGCGCAATATCGGAGTCGAAGCATGGCGCATTCCGATGGATGTTGCGCAGGCCATCGACGATGCAAAATTTTGGGTCGCGAACGAAACATATTCTCCCGATGAAATCGCCGTTCGCTACTCACATCGCTTGGTCGCTATTCATCCATTCCCAAATGGCAATGGCCGTTTCTCGCGCATGGTCGGCGACTTGCTCGCCCAGCAATTAGGTCAGCCCCGCTTTTCGTGGGGCAGTGCCAATCTCGTTGATCCAAACGAAACCCGCCAAGCATATGTCATGGCATTGCGCGCAGCTGATACGCATGACTTCGACGCCTTGATTGCCTTTGCACGATCATAATGCAGATGCGTGAGCGCGCGTCACCGGATTGATACGTTCGATGATGGCGCGCGCAGTTTGATGCGTCAGATCATATACTCCTAAAGTTGCCACCTAGCAGCGTACATTCCCACCGGCATTCATTCATGGGTTTTTGACCAGCCGCGCCTCGGATCAAGACCGCTCGCTTCCGCACTTCGTTTGTGCAGCTCCGCGCAGAGGTTCGCTGCGCTCAGCCTTTGATCCTCACCTCCATCGTCAGGTCACGAGTCTCCCCATGAAGCCGAGGGAATTGTCCTTCGGTGAAAACCAAGGAGAACTGAAATGTCTGACACAAACTCAAACCGCCCGAGCCATCGCTTGTTCAACGTCATGGGTGACGGCGACAACGCCCGATGGACTGACATCGGCGTCGCATGGGCAACCAAGGACGGCAAAGGTTTTACGCTCGCGCTCAATGCGATCCCAGTGAATGGCCGGATCGTCATGCGGATCAACGAGGAAAAGCCAGCCAAAACGAAGGGGAGCTAACGCACCCTGCCTGACACAACTTCTTTCGCGAGAAGGAGGTTATGTCAGGCGCCCGTGCGCATTTGGTGAACATGGCGATCAACAAAATCGCACGGTCAATGCAAAGCCTGTAATTCATCAAGGATGTCGGCGAGTATATCCATACCCGAGGTCCAACCATTGCCCATATTTGAAATAGAAGCAGCAAAGCAGGCAATTTCTGTCTCGCTCGCATTGTGCGGCGCCCAAGTCAGGCGCATTAGGGTCTTCTCACCCTCTTCCTGGAAGGTCACGACTGTCAGCAATTCGCGCGGCCAATCAGGCATCATGGGATTAGGAGAATGTTTCCATTCGGCGTCAGCGTCCGACATTAGACAGACAATGCGCTCAGGCTCAATGACTTCGGTAAACTCAGTCCGCTGATAGAACGAGCCGCGTCCCATCTTCATCTCGTTGAGCCATAATCCACCAGGGCGCACATCGAGTTTGTGGACAATCGTCTCCACATTTGGTCCATACCAGCGTGCAAGAAGTTCTGGCTCAGTCCAAGTGCGCCACACAAGATGGCGCGGTGCATTAAAAGTCTTCTCCAATACATATGTTGGTAAATCACTCATTGATGGCCCCTTTCAATTCAACATTTTTTAGTTCTTCAAGAAGGTCATCGAGTTGATCGAAGCTGGACGACCAGAATATTTTGAATTCTTCGAGCCAATGCACTGCCGCCGCCATCGGCTCAGCCTTAAGGCGTGCTGGTCGGCGCTGCTTGTCTATATTGCGCTCAATGAGTCCTGCACGTTCCAGCACCTTCAGATGCTTAGAGATCGCGGGCTGACTCATGGAAAAGGGTTCAGCAAGTTCGAGAACCGAAGCTTCTCCTGCGGCCAGCCTGGAAAGGAGTGCCCTCCTAGTCGGATGTGAGAAAGCGGCAAACACCGCATCGAGGGCCGCTGGGTTTGCCGAATAACCAATTTGTTCCATAACATAATGGTTATATGAATTGCGCCGCTAGGTCAAGGGCGGGGAAGTCTGCTGTATTGAAGGCCCCCGAAGTCCTCAGCCTACGGTTACAGCTTGTGTTGCCGCACCGGCCTTGCTTGGTTTTCCTTGGCAGTTCGCCAACATACGGCAGAGCACATTGCAATCAAATGCTGGCGGCTTCTATGGGTTCTTGCGAATGATCGTTTCCAACCCAATATAGAATGGATGCAGTCCAATGCGGAAAATCGAGATAGAGGTCCGTTGAGTTCTAACGTTGAGCTGATCGAAGCCCATCTTCGTGTCGGCGCTTTTTCACCGCATCGTCATGACACCTATACTATCGCGGTGACCACTGCCGGGGTGCAGTCGTTCAACTATCGTGGCAATCGGTGGCGGTCGCTGCCCGGGCAAGTGATGATCCTGCATCCGGACGAAGTGCATGATGGATACTGTTGCGACCAAACCGGCTTTTCCTATCGGGCAGCCTATTTGCCGCCTGCCCATATCCAAACCGTGATTGGCGGAGCAGCGCTGCCTTTTCTGGCCGCAGGAGTTTCAAGCGACGCCTATCTGGTCAGTTCCGCGCATCACCTGATTGCAATGTGCTCTGCCGATATTGATCCGTTCGGTTATCAGAACGCGCTCCAGCAGTTCGTGACTGCCATGCAACGCTGCGAAGGCAGTCAAACAACCAAGCGGACTATTAATCGCGAAGCAGTCATGCGGGTCCGTGAATTCCTCGATAGCGTTCCAGAACCCGGCACGAGTCTTGAACAGTTGGAAGGAATCGCAGGTTATGACCGCTGGCAGCTTTCGCGCGACTTTCGGTCGCTGTTAGGAACCAGTCCGTATCGCTACCTGCAATGCCGCAGACTTGAGCTCGCTAGACATCTGCTGCGCAACGGGCTTGGCATGGCCGCTGCTGCTTATGAGGCCGGATTTGCGGATCAAAGCCACTTTGGCCGAATTTTCAGGCAGACTTTTGGAACCACGCCATCGACTTGGCACCGGGCTGATCAACTGCGCACAATCATTCTATAGCGCGGATCGACTCAGGGTTAACGGGAAGAATGACACAAACGATTTTTTCCGATGAACCGCATCGCGGCTGGCTGCCATGGACCTGGCTTGCGCCAATCGTCTGCATCATGCTGGTTGCATTCGCTAGCCTCCCGTTCGATTTTGGCCTTGAATGGATCGGCTTAGCTAATGCCAAGGGTGAGCCACTGTCCGCATTCGCGTTTTGCCTGTTCCTGTTACTGCCATTCAGCGCGATGGGAGCCGCAGTCTGGGCCTGGGTTCGATTCGTCGAGCGCCGCAGTTTAGCAACCTTGGGTCTGACAGGCTCTCAACGGCTCGGCAAGCACGTGGCAGGACTGGCAGTAGGGGTTGGAATGATAGCTTTGGCGATCATCTCGATCTGGCTTGCCGGGGGTTATGCCAGTCAGGAAATCTTTCCTGCTTTTGCGGCTCCTGCATCGTTAATCTGGATCGCGATTCTGCTCGCCTGCTTTGTTGTGCAATCGGGCGTGGAGGAGTTCATTTTTCGCGGTTGGTTGCTCTCAACCGTAACGCGCCGCTGGAACCTGACCGCTGGTTTCATCGCCAGTTCGCTCGCTTTCACATTCCTGCACTTCTCGCCACACCAGCCAGTTCGCGAAATCGTCATGGCGCTTTTGTTTGGACTATTCGCATGCGCCTGGGCTTGGCGTGCGGGTAGCATCTGGGGTGTAATGGGCTGGCATGCCGGCTGGAACTGGTTCGCGGGCGTCGGCTTTGCTGTGCCAATCACTGGGTTCGATTTGAAGCTCCCGGCATTGCTTGTGCAACTGACGCCGTCTGGTCCGGACTTACTGACCGGCGGCCATGCTGGACCCGAAAGCAGTGTCCTAACCATCGCCCTGCTGGCTGCGGCCACGCTGCTCCTGTTGCTATTGCCTAGGCGATTAGCTGAAAAGTCGCGAATACCCCTCGTGAACGATTGACGCCAGGGTCAATCCAGTGATCGATCGTTTACCGGATCGTTGACGAATAGGACGCCAAAAGGAAGGGGAGCTAACGCTCCCTTTCGGTGCTTCGTGAGCCAGAGTCGCTATGGCGCTGGACTACGGCGGCCAAGCTCTTGAGCGATCATTGCGAGAAGCGTGTTCGCCGATGCGATTGCATCTTGGTTTGCCGCGATGGCGTAGCTTGCCTGTTGGAACAGGGCAGCAAGCTGCGATGCTGATTTGGTCGCAAGATCGTTGCGGGTGAGATTGAAGTTCATGGTTTCCTCCATTGTCTTGCGCCGCCCACCATGGGCCGCGATGGAGGACGCAAAACCTCGCATCGAATGAAGGTGCATCACTTGTGATCGCAACAACGTGAAGAAGGCTGACAACGCCTTGCGCCAACACGGATTCGTGCGCGGTTAGGTTCGATCAATCAGCGGATTATGTGTTGATAGCGAACGACAGGGGAGGAAAATAGAACTCTACGCAACGAACACCAGCAGGATGCAGTGAACAGACAGCGCGAAAATCGCTAGGAATCCCAAGGTATATGTGTTGCGGCGAAGAAGGGGGCGGGCCGAGAGATAGGCAACGGTGTGCAGTACACGCGCAATCGCAAAGCTAGAGCAGTATACCAATGCAGCGATTGCTCCGCCGCCGAGCGCAAGAAATAGTCCGCCAGCAATGGCAAAAAGCGTTAGGTTTTCGAGGTCATTACGATGGCAACGGCCAATGCGCGAAACCGATTCTGGATCGGCGGCGTGCACGCCATTCAGCCAAGCAGCATCTTCAGCATTGATAAATGTCTTCAGGCGCCCACGCTGCGCGGCTGTGGCCATTCCAAGAAAATGCGCCTTTAAGGCGAGGACTGTTAAAGTTACGGCAAAAATCGCCAGTGGATCAATTTGGGCTAAAGATTCGAGCATTGTTTTTCCCCCCGAGCTTGAGTTTTGACTTTTTCTCCTTGGGAGGCATCGGTTCAACGTAGCGCAGAGCCAGTTCCACCCAGGATTTCACAGCAGAAAGTTTGGTCAGACCACTATGATCAACCATGATAAATCCAGCCATTCGTCGGCCAGCGCCGAGGCAAGGCTCAGCATGATCGCGCGCCAGCGCGGCTTGCTCTGTTTTTGGATCGATCCGAACCATCAAGCCTTTGCTTGAAACGCAGCACAGCATGTTGCCTGAGAGCATGAATGTCTTTCCGCCGAACATGTTGCGGACGTCATAATCGTGGTTTTCGAGCACACGACGGACATTGCTCTCTAAGGTCAGTTTTCGATCTTGTGGATTGTCATTCACTTGCATTTTGCAATCGTATTATGATTCGCTTGCAAATTGCAAGTGAAAAGATTAGGCTGAATCCATGACAAAAACCCAATGGCGCTCGCATTGCCCAATCAATATTGGCTTAGAGATTCTGGGCGACCGTTGGTCACTCCTGATAGTACGTGACTTGATGATGAAAGGGCGCGACAACTTCAGAGCATTGCTCGATGGCGGAGAGCACATCGCATCGAACATGCTGTCTGACCGACTGGCGAAGTTCGAAGAATTCGGAATCATCGTTCGCCATGAGGATCAGAATGACTTGAGGCGTAAGGTATACACCTTGACGGAGCGAGGCATCGCTCTAGCTCCACTTTTATATGAACTCATTGTTTGGACCGCAGAATACGAAAAAACAGCTGCGCCGCCTGAAGAATTGAAAAAAATGAAGCACAATCGAGATTCCTATCTCAGGGAAATTGAAGCAAGCGCAAAGGCTGCTGCAAAATCACAATCATCCAAGATCTAATCCCCGATCTCGTTTCGGACGCACAGATGCGGTGTTCCGTCCGCGATCCTTGTCGCGCTCGGCTTCGCCTTCGCGCATCCGGCGGAACTTGGCGGCGTCGCGATACAGACCGAGGATGCGATCAGCTTCCTTGCGGCGGTTCTCTTTGATCAATTCTTGAAGGGCTTGGCGATCCTTGTGCTGCGCATGGATCAGAGAGTGCCGCTCATGGCTATCGCGCTCACGCGCAAATTTGGATTCCATCTCATTCTGCTTGCGCGTTTTGAAATATTTCCCCGTCAGAAAATCCCATGCACCGGCAATGCCCTTGCGCAGACGTGATGAGCGAATGCGTTGCTCTTCGTTCCAACGTGCTGTGATGGATTTATCGAAGGCTTGGCGTTCAGCTTGATGCTGAACCTTGAGCGCTTCGCGCTTCGCTACCAATGGTTGCATATTGTGGTGAGCAATGCGTTTGGCTTCCCCAATGTAGCGGGTGAGGCGCGGGGCGATTTGCTCTCCGATGAATTGTCTCGTTCCATCGACACTGCGCAGCTTGGCTGGATCACCGAGGCGCGATGCAACGTCTTTCGATTTCGCATCGATCATGCGCGCAAGCGCGAACACATCGCCGTCGATGGTGACGGCGACGAAGCCACGGCGATCACCGCGCGCGAGGAATAACCCGCGCTCTTCGAGCGCAGATGCAAATGCAGCCGCGCCGTCCGATTGCTTCCAGCATTCTTGCACGGCGGATTTGAGTTCGCGCGGATCGAGACCCGCGCGCTTGGCTTGCTGCCATTCATCCAATGTGAAATTGCGCGCATCGCGCAGCTTGGGATTGGCGAAGCCCTTCGGCATCGACCATCCGTTTTCAAGATAGAGCTGCTTTGCGATTTCGTTCAGACGGTTTTTGAAGAACGGCAGTTCCTTCGCGGTCATGGTTTCGGCATCGATGCGTGACCACACCGCATGACAATGACGACGGCCTTCTTTCTCATGGAATACGACGATGCGCGGCTGGCCGGTGAGGCCCAGCCGCTCTTCGATATCGGTGAGCGCTTTCTCGAATGTTTCGATGCGCACAGATTCATGCGCGGGCGGACTGAGTGACATCGAAAACAGATATTGCTGGCACTTCGTGCCGCGCGCCGCCGCATAGGCCTCATTCATCGCGCCCATAACGGACTCCGACACAAAGCCCGAGACTTCGTGAATCTCGACATGCTCATTCTCTTCTGTCTTGAGCAGGTGAAGCCCGAGCTGTTTGGCACCACTGCGTTGCGATGCCTTGAGGATCATGGCGACACGTCCACGCCGAGCGCCTGGATCAGAAGCGCGCGCATATTTGCGACTTCGCGCACCGCCGTGAGTAATGCCTCTTCGGTGTCGGGGGTGACGGGAAGACTTCCCGTGTTCGCAGCGCGCGCGAGCTGGTTCACATTGTTCGCCAGTCGCGATTGACCGAGCAGTGCGAGCAATTGCGCAAGCGCTTTGTGATCTTTGACGGGGAAATTGCCGCGTGTGCGCGGCGGCGGCATATCCGGCGCGAACAATCGCCACCTTATATATGCGGCCAGCGACATTCCCGCCGCTGCCTTTTCGAGATTGGCCTTTTCCTCGAAGGTCATGCGGAGCGAAACGGGATGGAGCGGGGGCTTTGTCATTTGGCACCCGCCACTTTCCGGCGACGACGCACTACCGGTGACGGTCGCGCAGACTTTCTCGCGGACGGACATTCCAGTCCTTTGAGAATGACATTCCATTTGTCGAGAGTTTCAAAAAGGCTATTCGAGTCCTTGTTAGGGACTGGGTTCGAGTCCCTGTTTTGGTTCGATGTCCCTCCGCCGGAGGGCACCATTTTTCTTGAATGAACCAAAAAACCTGTCAGTGACGCTTGATGGAAGCGGGCGCATTCATCGAAAAATACTGGGGCAAGCCCGGTGGGGCGGAGCGCGCCACCTATCAGATGTTCCTGACCGAGCTTGCGCAATTGCTCGGTGCACCGACGCCCGATCCCGGCGCTGGCGGCAGCTTGAGCGATTACCAGTTCGAAGGCCCTGTCAAATCCGAAGCGGTGTTCCTGTCAAAACACAATAAGCGCATCGATTTGTACAAACGCGGCTGCTTCATCCTGGAGGCCAAGCAGAGCCAGCTGAAAGAGGGCGAAACCCTGCCACCCGAACCAGCGGTGGAGCCGCTCGAGCCGATCACCGACCTGTTCGGCACCGTCATCGGGCATCAGACGGCCAAGGGCAAGCGCCCGCCCAAATATGACCGGCTGATGGCCGATGCGCGGGTGCAGGCGGAGCGCTATGCGCTGGCACTGCCCAATGATCACAAGACCCCGCCTTTCCTGATCGTCGCCGATATCGGCCGCAGCTTTGAACTATATTTCGATTGGGCAGGCAATGGTCGCGGCTACAGTTTCTTCCCCGATCAGCAGCATTACCGGATCACGCTCGATCAGCTTGAGGATGAAAAAGTCCGGGAATTGCTGCGCGGCATCTGGCTCGACCCCGCCAGCGTCGATCCCCGATTAAAGGCGGCCGAAGTCACCCGCGACATCGCCGTCCGGCTGAGCCGCGTCGCCGAAGAGCTGGAGAGGACGCAGCGGCAGGCCAGACCCGACGCATATGATTCCCAGCTCGCTTTGGGGATCGAGGAAAGTTCGCTGTTCCTGATGCGCGTGCTGTTCTGCATGTTTGCCGAGGATGTGGAATTACTGCCCAAGGGCAGCTTCACGCTGTTTCTCAAGGAATCACGCTCCAAATCCCATCAATGGTGGCAATCGGGGCTGCGCGATTTGTGGCAGGCGATGAACAATGCCGAAGACCATAACCGTTTCTGGGCGCATGGCGATGCGCTTGTCCGCCATTTCAACGGCAATCTGTTCAGCTCGGCAAAAGTCTATGATTTGCCGCAGGAGTTCAAGGGCGAGCTGTATGAGGCGGCGCAACGCGACTGGCGCGCCGTCGAACCCGCAATTTTCGGCACCCTGCTCGAACAGGTGCTGACCACGGCGCGGCGCGCCCAGCTTGGCGCGCATTACACCCCGCGTCCTTATGTCCAGCGGCTGGTGAGCGCGACCTTTGGCGATCTGCTCAACGAACAATGGGCGACGGTTGAGGAGGCGGTGCGCAAGCAATCCGGGCTAGAACCCCTCCGTCAGTCCCACACCAGCCTGTGCGACTTGCGTATCCTCGATCCCGCGTGCGGCACCGGCAATTTTCTCTATGTGGCGATGGAGGAACTGCTCCGGCTGGAGGACAAGGCGATTGGCCTCGCCGCAAGCCTGGGTGAAACCATCGCGCCTGCCATCCACCCCAACCAGTTTCTGGGGCTGGAGCTGAACCCGCGCGCCGCCGTGATTGCCGAACTGGTGCTGTGGATCGGCTGGCTGCGGCATCGATTGGCGAACCATCCGACCGCGATTGGTGATCCGGTGTTGCCGACGCTGACCAACATCAACGGCGGAACCCATGGTGGATTTGACGCGGTGCTGCGCCGCACCGCAACCGGCGAACCCGATACCGCAACCCCGATGGTGCCCGATTGGCCGGTGGCCGATTTCATCGTCGGCAACCCACCGTTCATTGGCGGCAAGGACATTCGCGCCAAATTGGGCGGCGATTATGCCGAAAGCCTGTGGCGCGCGAACCCGCGTGTTCCCAAATCGGCGGATTTCGTCATGCACTGGTGGGATCATGCGGCATGGCTGTTGACCCGGCCCAAGGCCCGCCTCCAGCGTTTTGGCTTTGTGACGACGAACAGCATCACCCAGACATTCAGCAGGCGGGTGATAGAGGGCTATCTGCGTAAATCGGTATCCTCCCCATCGACTAGCGATGGGGAGGGGGACCGCGCCGAAGGCGTGGTGGAGGGGACTGCAACGTCGAAGGCCCCTCCGTCATCCAAAGCTGCCGCTTCGGCTGCCACCTCCCCATCGCAAGTCGATGGGGAGGATGCGCGCACCCTATCCCTCATCTTCGCCATAGCCGACCATCCCTGGGTGAAAGTGCCACCAAAGACTGTTGAGAAGCGCGGCAAAGATGAAGCGCCGCCCGCCGCCGTCCGCATCGCCATGACCGTGGCGGCGGCGGGCGCGCATGATGGCAGGCTGTTGGAAATTGTCCGCGAGGAAGCGCTGGCGAGCGATAATCCCAATTTGGTGACCCGCGCGGTGGATGGCGCGATCAATGCTGATCTGACGGTCGGGGCGGATGTGGTCAGCGTTCAGCCGCTAAAGGCGAATGAAGGCATATCGTCGCCTGGCGTAAAGCTGCACGGTGCTGGCTTTATTGTTTCTCCCGCCGAAGCCGAACATCTTGGGCTAGGCAAACGCGAAGGATTGGAAGCCCATATCCGGCCGTATCGCAATGGGCGGGACATCTTGCAGAACTCTCGCGGCGTGATGGTGATCGACCTCTCGGGCTGGATGAAAAGGACGTGCGCACCCGTTTCCCCGAAGTGTATCAGCACATCCTGCAAACCGTGAAGCCCGAGCGCGATGCCAACCGCCGCGACACATACCGGAAAAACTGGTGGATTCATGGCGAACCGCGCAAGGATTTGCGGCCCGCGCTGGCGGGGCTGCCTCGCTACATCGCCACCGTCGAAACGGCGAAACATCGTATCTTCCAATTTCTTGATGCCGGGATTTTGCCCGACAATATGCTGATCGCGATAGGCAGCGATGACGCGTTCCACCATGGGGTTTTGTCTTCGACTGCTCATGCGGCTTGGGCATTGGAAATTGGCGGGACGTTGGAAGACCGGCCACGTTACAATAAATCCCAAATCTTCGACCCATTCCCATTCCCCGACGCCACCCCGAGACAGCGCGCGACCATCGCCGAACTCGCCGAGGAACTCGACGCCGCGCGCAAGGCCGCGCTCGCCGAGGTGCCAGGCCTGACCATGACCGAAATCTATAATTGGCGCGCCAAACTCCAATCGGGCGATAAACGCTCGCCCGCCGACGAAGACCGCGCCACCCTTGATCGGATGAGCGCCGCGCGCGCTGGCATCGTCCACCGCCTCCACGAACAGATCGACGCCGCCGTCGCCGATGCCTATGGCTGGGCCGCTGATTTGACCCCGTCCGACATCGTCACGCGGCTGGTCGCGCTCAACGCGACGCGCGCCGCCGAAGAAGCGACAGGCCAAATCCGCTGGCTGCGTCCTGAGTATCAGATTCCACGCTTCGGTCTGCAATCCGCCACAGGCTGACCCCTATCGCTGTGGGTTATACGCCCAGCATTCGAGCTCTATCCGCCCGCCATAGGCCAGCCCGTTCGAGCCAAAGGCGCTGCGTGCGGGCAACCGTCCGGCGGTGAAATAGCTGACGTAAACGGTGTTGAACGCCGCCCAGTCGCGCATATCGGCGAGCATGACGGTGCATTTGACGACATCGTCAAAACCCAGCCTGCGCCGCGACAGCACGCCGCGAATATTCTCCATCGTTTGGCGGGTTTCGCCCTCTATCCCGCCCGGCGCAAGCGTGGTGGTGCCGGGCACCACGCCGATCTGCCCCGACAGATAGAGCATGTCGCCCGCCTGCACGCTTTCGGAAAAGGGCAGGGTGGATGGGCCATAATGCTGAGCGGAGAGACGCCCAACCTGCGCCGTGGTACATGCACCAAGGCCAAAGCAGGCGATGGTAAAGGCGGTCAGCGGGCGAGGGTAATGGAGCATGGCCATGACCCTAGCCGTCCATCCGTTCGCACACCATGCACAGCGCGCCAATGATTTGCCGCATCCGCAGATCGGACAGGCGGTAATAGCGGGTCTGTGCATCGCCGCGCGACGACACCACGCCGGCATCGCGCAGCTTGGCAAGATGCTGTGACACCGCCGATTGCGACAGGCCGCTTAAGGTAATCAGCTCGCTCACCGACGTTTCATCCTCGTCCATCTGGCACAGCATCAACAATCGTTCGGGGTGCGCGATCAGCTTGAGATAGGTCGCCATCATCTTGGCATCGCGTTTCAGCACGGAAAGTTCGACATTGCGGCTCATGATGGCATCGTTCCTGTCCGGCCATCATCGCGCAGGACGATGTAAATGGCGGGGATGACCAATACCGTCAGCAATGTGGAGGACGCAAGCCCGAACAATAGCGAGATCGCCAGCCCCTGGAATATCGGGTCGGAAAGGATGGTCGCCGCGCCGATCATGGCGGCAGCAGCGGTCAGGACGATGGGTTTGAAACGGATGGTGCCCGCCTCGATCAACGTATCGCGCAGCGCTTTGTCATCGGCCTTGGCGTGGTTGATGAAATCGACCAGCAGGATCGAATTGCGGACGATAATACCCGCGAGCGCGATGAACCCGATCATCGACGTCGCGGTGAAGGGGGCGCTGAACAGCATATGACCGATGACGATGCCGACCATGGTCAGCGGGATCGGGGTCAGGATGACCAGCGGGATTTTGAAATTGCGAAACTGCCCGACGACCAGCACATAGATGCCGAGCAGCGCGACCATGAACGCCGCGCCCATGTCGCGGAACGTGACCCAGGTAATTTCCCACTCGCCATCCCACAGCAAGGATGGCATTTGCTCGTCGGCTGGCTGGCCGCTAAAATGGATGACGGGTTTGGTCAGACCGGCAGCGGCCCAGTCAAAATTGTCGATCGCGTCACCCACCGCAAAGATGCCATAGATCGGCGCTTCATAATCGCCAGCCAGTTCGGCGGTGACCATATCGGCGCTGCGGCCATCGCGGCGGAACAGCGCGGGCGAGCCGGCTTCTTCGCGCGCCTCGACAATCTCGCCCAGTTCGACCAGGCGACCACCAGCGGCCATGGGGGCAAGCGGGGTGGCGGCGAGCGACTGGCTCCAGCTGCGCTGTGACTGCGCGAGCGCGATGCGGATCGGCAACGGGTCGCGTCCATCCCCGCGCGGGGCATAGCCGACCGTCTGCCCGCCAAACAACAGGCCGATACTGTCGAACATCGCGCGTTCGGAAATGCCATAGGCATCGAGCCGGGCGCGGTCGGGCACCAGCCGCAGGCGCGGGCGTGGCTGGCCATAGCTGTTATCGACATCGACGATAGTGGGGATGGTGCGAAAAAGCCGTTCAACCTGCGCGGCGGTGGCGCGGCGGCTGGCCTCGTCCGGCCCATATATTTCGGCGAGCAGCGTGGCGAGCACCGGCGGTCCGGGCGGGGTTTCGACCACCTTGATCGATGCACCAGCGGGCAGGGGGAGGGCGCGCAGACGGTTCCGCAGATTGAGCGCCACCGCGTGGCTCGAGCGGTCGCGGTCGTCCTTGGGCGCGAGCGTTATCATCACATCGCCCATTTCGGGGCGAGCGCGCAGGAAATAATGGCGGACCAGCCCGTTGAAATTATACGGTGCCGACGTCCCGGCATAGGCCTCCATCGCGTGGGTTTCGGGGAGCTGGCGGGCGATGGCGGCCGCCTGTTCGAGCGTGCGTGCGGTCGCCTCAAGCGACGTTCCTTCGGGCATATCGACCACCAGTTGCACTTCGGATTTATTGTCGAAGGGGAGCAGCTTGACGCTCACCGCCCCCCAATAGAACATCGAGCAGGCGAGCAGCGTGGCCAGCCCAACCGCGATGAGGAAGTTGTGCGCGCTGGTGCGGGTGGCGATGATGCGGCGGGCAACGCGGGCATAGAGCGCGCCGAGCCTGTCTCCATGCGCGCCATGCGGCGGCATAGCGCTGCGCGCAAAGCGGATCATCAGCCACGGCGCGATGATGACCGCGACAAAGAAGGAAAACAGCATCGCCGCTGATGCGTTGATCGGGATCGGCGCCATATAGGGACCCATCAGGCCCGAAACGAACAGCATCGGCAGCAGCGCGGCAATCACGGTGAGCGTGGCGATGATCGTCGGATTGCCGACTTCGCTGACCGCATCGACCGCCGCGTCGATCCGGCTGCGGCCACCGCTTTGGCAATCATCCATCGCCCAGTGTCGCGCGATATTTTCGATCATGACGATGGCGTCATCGACCAATATGCCGATCGAGAAGATCAGTGCGAACAGGCTGACGCGGTTGATGGTAAAGCCCATCAGGTTCGAGGCAAACATGGTGAGCAATATGGTGGTCGGGATGACGATGGCGGTGACACCCGCCTCGCGCCAGCCGATAGCAAAGCCGATCAGGATGACGATCGAGACCGTTGCCAGCCCAAGGTGAAAGATCAGCTCGCTGGCCTTTTCATTGGCGCTTTCCCCGTAATTGCGGGTGATCGCGACATCGACCCCGGCGGGGATCAGGGTGCCGCGCAGCGCCTCGACCCGTTCGACCACCGCCTCGGAGACATTGACCGCATTGGCACCGTTCCGCTTGGCGATCGCGAGGCTGACCGCCGGGGCCATCGCCCATGCGCCCTGTTCGCCTTCACTCCGTGACCAGCGCCAGGCGCGGGCCTGATTGTCCGATGGCCCTTGGGTAACGGTGGCGACATCGCGCAGGTAGAGGGCGTTGCCGCGCGCGCTCCGCACCGTCAGCGTGCCGACATCCGAGGCGCTGTGCAGCGTCTGTCCGGCGACAACGCTGGTCGCGCGCCCGCCATCGCGCACCGTGCCAGCGGGGAAGGCGCGGTTTGCCTGTGACGCGGCCTCGACGAGGCTGCTGAGCGGCACGCCAAGCGCGGAAAGCCGGGCGGGATCGGGCGCGATGCGGATTTCCTCGGCCTGTCCACCGACAAGGAAGGTCAAGCCGACATCGTCGACCTTGGCGACCTCGGTGCGCAGGCGGCTGGCCAGCGCGAACAGCGTCTGTTCGTCATAATGGCCCGGGGCGCCGGCGCGCGGCGACAATGTGAGGACGACGATGGGTACATCGCTGATCCCGCGCACCGTCACTTGCGGCGGCGCGATGCCTACGGGGAGCCGCGCCATATTGGCCGATAGCCGTTCGTTGATGCGCGTTGCCGCGTCTTCGGGGTCCGAGCCGACGAGGAAGCGCGCGGTGACCATCACGGCGTCATCCTCGGCCTGCGTATAGACATGCTCGACGCCGTCGACGCTCTTGACGATGGTCTCGAGCGGCTTGGCGATCAGTTCCACCGCATCGCTGGCGGACAGGCCGGGCGCGGCGACCATCAGGTCGACCATCGGCACGCTGATCTGCGGTTCTTCCTCGCGCGGGATCGTCATCACCGCGAGCAGGCCGACGAGGATCGCCGCGAGCAGCATCAGCGGGGTTAGCGGCGAGGCGATGGTCGCGCGGGTCAGCCGCCCCGAGATACCAAGGCTCATCGCGGCGTGGCCGTGTGCGGGGCAATGATGATGTCGCCCGCAACGACGCCGGAGAGGATCTCGACGCTGCCCGCATCGCCGGCGGGGGCGATCTGCACCGGCGCCAGCGACACGGTGTTGCCGCGACCCGCCAGCGTGACATAGTCGATGCCGTAGCGGGTGATGATGGCGCGGCGCGGAACGATGATGGCGCTGCGCGTGCCGATGGCGACGCGCGCGGTGATGCGCCGCCCCACCAGATCGCCCGCGATACCGGGCATCGCGACATCGGCGGTCATCTGCCCCGCTGTGACCGAAGGATAGACGCGGGAAACCGCCGCGCGCGCCTGCGCGTGGGAAAGGCCAGAGGGATGAGCCGCGCGCGCCTGCGCATGGGAAAGGCCAGAGGGGGCGTCGCTGCGCGGGGCGTTGGCGACATCGGCGGGATACAGGCCGGTCGCGATCACCGCGCTGCCCACACGCACCTGCCCAGCCAACTGCTCCGGCAGGTCCAGCCGCAGCACCATCGGCCCCGACGTGATGGTGGCGATCGACATGCCCGGTGCCACCGCTGAACCGGCGGGGATGGCCGAAATCAGCACCCGGCCCGATGACGGGGCCAGCACCGCGCCCTGACCTGCCAACGCACCGACAGCGGATTGCTGTGCCCGCGCCGCCGCGACGATTGCGCGCGCAGAGCCTGCTGCGGCTTGTGCCTGATCGAGCCGGGCACGGGCATAGATGCCGCGATCATAGAGATAGCGGATCCGCCCCAGTTCGGCATCGGCCTGTGCGGCCTGCGCCTGCGCGGCGGCGACCTGTGCGCCAAAGGCCGCGCTTTCATAGCCCAGCCTTGTGTCGACAATCCGCCCGATGACTTGCCCGCGCGTCACGGCGTCGCCTTCGCGCACCAACAGGCTTTGCAATATGCCCGCGATGCGCGCGCGCGCCTCGGCCATATCGGTGCTGGTGATGGTCGCGCTGACGTCTTTCCAATCGGTGATGGTCGCGGGCGAAAGGCGCAACCGATCGCCAGCGGGGGCGGCCTGTTCGGCCGGGGCGCTCTCCCCGCCGCCGCTGCTGCACGCTGTCAAAGCTGACAGGGTGAGCGCGGCAGACAGGATCGCCAAGCGGATCGTTCGGTTCATTTTCTAACCCTTGCGGCAGTATGAAAATTAATTGTTGCTAATATGCGCATACACTAATAAAAAGGTCAATACTAAGACTGTGAATCGGTAGGCAACGCGTGCGAGGCGATGAAATGGCAATGGCGGAGGGTGAAAATGGACACAGACGAGGCTCATTGCCTCGGCAAGGCCATTTTTGCGCACCGGTGCAGCCATTTCGTCGTCCTCAGGATTTGGGCAATTTGCTCCATGGCAGCGTCGGCCAATCTGGAAATAGCACCACTATTCCTGTGATTGCCCTACTCGCCCTGAAACAAATTGCCGCAAACCTCAAACGCGCTGCCTACCGATTCACAGTCTAAACACGCTCGGGCTCTTCGGGTCGCGAAAAGTTAACGAGCGTTGGTTGCGGTGCAGCCGGGCCTCCTCCCTCAGGCTGCGCCGCACCAGAACGCGAGGATGGGAGCCTTTGACTATGACACTGCCACGGATCGTCGTTCTGGGCGCGGGATTGGGCGGTACCATCGCCGCCTATGAAATCCGTGCTGCGTGCCTGGGCAAGGCCGAAGTGATGGTCGTCTGCGATCAGGAGGATTACTGGTTCGTGCCGTCGAACCCGTGGGTTGCAGTGCGGTGGCGTGAGGCGGACGCAATCCGCGTGCACCTGCCCCCCGTGATGGCGAAGCGCGGCATTGGCTTTAACGCCAGTGGCGCGGTGCGCGTCGACCCGGCCAGCAACAGCATGACCTTGGGCGATGGCAGCACGCTCAGCTACGATTATCTGGTCATCGCCACTGGCCCCGATCTGGCGTTCGACGAGATTGAAGGGTTTGGCCCCGGCAACAACACCGTGTCAATCTGTCGCACCGACCATGCGGCGGCGGCGGCGGATGCGTTCGACGCCTTTTGCGAAAGCCCTGGCCCGATAGTCATCGGCGCGGCGCAGGGCGCGTCCTGCTATGGCCCGGCCTATGAGTTTGCGCTAATCCTCGATACCGAGCTGCGTCGCCGCAAAATCCGCGACCGCGTGCCGATGACCTTCGTTACCGCTGAACCCTATATCGGCCACCTCGGCCTCGACGGAGTTGGCGATACCAAGGGCCTGCTCGAGAGCGAGCTGCGCGGGCGCCACATCAAATGGATTACCAATGCCCGTGTCACCAGCTTTGAGCCTGGCATGGCGCATGTCGAGGAAGTGGCCGACGATGGCAGCGTCAAGGCGACGCACGATGTCCCGTTCGGCTATGCGATGATGCTGCCCGCGTTTCGCGGGGTCGCGGCGGTGCGCGCCATCGACGGGCTGACCAATCCGCGCGGGTTCATCATCGCCGACAAGCATCAGCGCAACCCGACCTTTACCAACGTTTATTCGCTCGGCGTCTGTGTCGCCATCCCGCCGGTCGGGCCGACGCCGGTTCCGGTTGGCGTGCCCAAAACCGGGTTCATGATCGAATCGATGGTCACCGCGATTGCCGCCAATTTGAAAGCCGAACTGGATGGCAAACAGCCGTGGCAGGAAGCGACATGGAACGCGGTATGCCTTGCCGATTTTGGCGATGGCGGGGTTGCCTTTGTCGCAGAGCCGCAAATCCCGCCGCGCAACGTCAACTGGTCATCGTCGGGCAAATGGGTCCATTTCGCCAAGGTCGGGTTCGAAAAATATTTCCTGCGCAAGGTCCGCAAAGGCACCGCCGAACCATTTTACGAGAGACTGGTGATGCACGCGCTGGGCATCCGCAAACTGCGTTTTGAAAAGGAGTGATTTCGAGTGAGGTGGGATCACCGAATGACTCGGAAATCACGGTAAGATGAAAAGGAGTGATTTCGAGTGAGGTGGGATCATCGAATGACTCGGAAATCACGGCAAGATGAAAAGGAGTGATTTCGAGTGAGGTGGGATCACCGAATGACTCGGAAATCACGGCAAGATGAAAAGGAGAGTAAATTATGACCCTGGACCGTGCCGTAATGGCCTTTGCCGGCTGCGTGGTGTTGCTGAGTGTTGCACTGTCGCATTACGTTGATCCGCGCTGGATGTGGCTGACCGTGTTTGTCGGGGCTAACCTGTTGCAGGCCGCCTTCACCGGATTTTGCCCGGCGGCGATGATACTCAAGAAGCTGGGCTTTGCGCCGGGCGCTGCTTTTTAGGTGACATATAGGCACTGATCCTTGGTCCACAGACCCTAGGCCGCGGTCAGCCGATACATCGGATAGGTGCCATAATCTTTGGCAAATTTAACATTTCCGACAAATTGGCATACAAAATGATCGGCTGCTTCGAGCGCCAGTATCGCGGCAAATGGTTCGGTCACAAATACCGCGCCGGGGGGCGTGACCGGCTCTATGCGCGCCGCTTTTGACACTTCGGTGCCGTAATAATTGACCTTGCCGGTAATCGGATCATCCATCTCGTACGCTGGGCCATAATGGACGCCGATCCGCATTCCGCCCGTTTCCTCCAGCCCCAGCGTGGCCGTGTCAAAGCCCCGCAGCGCACATTGTAGTGCCAGGGCGATTTCGGCGGCCACCGCAGCGTCGGACGTTACCGCAAGCAGCGCGTCGCCCCAGCTGTTTTGAGCAAGAATGCTTTTTTGATGGTCGCGAAGCACAGTGCCCATCCGGCCCATGACTCCGTTCCAGAAGATAGGAATGGCGGCTTCGGATAATTTGGAAAACCCCTGAAAATCGGTGAATAATATCGCAGCGGTGGTGCGTTTATAGGGGTCGTGCTTTGGTTTTTGGGGCAGCGATAATTGCCGGTTCAGCTCGTGTGCCCCAATGATGGTGACAGACCCGCCATAGCCTTGCCAGTTTTTGACGTCTGCACCGGTGCCGGCGGGACCGTTGGCCGGCTTGCCGTCCCAGATGGCAAGCTGTTGCACCGCTCCACCAAGATATTGCGCCCGCAATTTGGCCATGCCCATCGCCACTTTGCTGGCATATCCAAATTGTGAAGGGTCGGCGACATAGTGCATCTCGGTGGCGAAATTGACGCTGGTTGCCAATACCATGCATCGCTCAAATCGTTCCAGCCACCCGGACCCTGCGGGTGTAATTGATTGAACAATGAAATCTTCGCGCGCAAAAGGGAGGGTGAGATGAAGTTCGCTTCCCCGAGCCAATATTGCCTCTGCAATCAATATGTCGGAACCCGCTGCAATCGCGCCATAGGCGAATCCGACGTCATGCGCATCGAGAAACTGGCTGATGGATAGGCGTAACTGGGCTTCGAGCGCAGCGTCTTCGCGGAACATATGTCCGCAAAAATGGATGACGGATGGCGGCAGGATTGGTGCCAGCAAGGCGGCGCTGTCCCCGATGCCAAGTCCCGCCGCCGCCGCGATCAGGGAAAGCTGTCGGCAACTGCTCGATTTTGCGCCGCTATTCGCGCCCGGCAAGTCGCGCGCGCTTTGCAGTGTTTTTCCCGCCTCATCAAAGCGACCCAAAAGGAGCAAGGCTTCGGCCTTTGTGGCTGCCGCGTAAAAATCGGCTGGGTCGGCAATTTCAGGCAGATTGAATATGGTTGCCGCCAATTCTCTCGCTTCCTGCTCTTGCCCACCCAGATAGGCTAGGGTGGCGGCGTTAATTCCCGGATAGGCATCGCCGTTTTCGCGGAACAAGCGTTCATACGCTTCGAACGCTGAGGCAAGGGCTTGATCACGATTGTCCGCTCCGGCGGTCGCAAGCGCCGTATCTTTGAGGATCCGTGCGGCAATCGCCCGGTGGTGGGCATCGGGTGATCGGTCGAGCGCATAGCGATGATAGAGCTCCATCGCCCGTTCGGCATTGCCCATGCGAGCGAGCGCCAGGACGAGCAAATGGCGGAGTTCTTCGGAACCCTCGCCCGCTTCAATCGCCGATTGCGCAATGTCATAAGCGAGCAACAGATTGCCGTTGTCGATTGCCGCCTTGGTCTGTTTTATGGCCTGTTCCATTATCATTGCCTAGTTGTGTTTGGCCGCCTGTGCTAGGGTCTGTCTCAATACCATATGGGCGCACACACATGGTTCTGCTTTTTGGGGGTATATTGTGAGCGACGTCTTCATCTCATATTCGCGCGAGGATATTGAAAAGGTCAAGCAGATCGCGGCGGCTGTCCAGGGCGAAGGCTATGACCTGTGGTGGGATAAAGACTTGCCGCCCCACCGGTCCTATGGCGATGTGATACAAGAGAAAATTGGCGGCGCGAAGGCCGTGATCGTGGTTTGGTCGGAAAACTCCACCAAATCGGAATGGGTGCGGGCCGAGGCTGATATGGCGCGGAACCAGCAAAAACTTGTCCAGACATCGATTGATGACGGGATGCCGCCGCTGCCTTTCAACCAGATACAATTTGCGTCCTTGTCGGACTGGGGGGGCGAGCGCGACCATCCGGCGTGGAGCCGCGTGTTGGTCAGCCTTGTAGAGCTTGTGGGCGCAGCACAGCGCGTTGCGCCACCTGCTGCAAGCCCCGTAAAACCAAGCGCGCCTATACCGCAGACCGCGCCGAAAAAGAACCAATTGCCGCTGATCCTCTCGCTGGTCGCAGGAGCATTTGTGGTCCTATTATTTCTGGCCGTGTTGCTCAACAATGCCAACACACAGCCTATTGCGGCGGAAGAGAGCAGCGCACCCGTTGCCGGTGCAACTGTGCCCGCCACCCCGGTGCAGCCCCAAGCCTCCGCTCCCGCCCCCTCTGCTCCTGCACCGACGGCCGGCAGCCAGTGCACCGATGGCCGCGATCGTCATGTCGTTGTGGCCAATGACACCCAGACGACATTGTTCCGCCTCTATGGTTCCAACGTCAACCGCACCGATTGGGAAGAAGATGTGCTGGGCAGCGCTGTGCTGAACGCGGGGCAGAGCATCAACGTCAATTGGGACGATGGCAGCTGCGAATGTATGTTCGATTTCAAAGCCGTTTTTTCGGACGGCACCGAAACCGTGCGCCGCGCGTTCAACGTCTGCACCGAATCGCAGTGGCGCATCGTCGAATGATGACAGCATTGTTCAAATCAAGCGCCGTGTGACCTTTTGGGGTGCCAAATCAAGGGCTGGGTCACTAGGGTCAGGACCCATTAATCACGCGGACTGAGGTTTGAAGTGATTGTGTTCAGTTCAAGGAGGAAAAGCGCAGGAATAGGGTGCTATTTCAAGGTTTTTCGACGATGAAATGGAGACAATCGGTCAAATCCAATAGGACAGCAAAATGGCTTCCATCTCGAACCCAAATGCCCTTGCAGATAGATATACTATCCCCTGCGGCCCTTTCGGCCCGATATGTTTGCCATATTGGCTCCTGTGCCGCCATGCCCCCGGCATGGCTTGCTCGTCACCCCTCAGCCGTGCGATTAATGGGTTCTGACCCTAGACCATTCCCCGACCAGTTTGAATCACCTGGTGATGCAAGCTGGTCGGGATAAATATGGTCGTCGTGATAGTTGAGACCCTTTCTTATCCGATCAGTCTGTGCAGACCTGATCGGGAAAGGGTCTAGCGCATGCGCCAGAGGAAGGGTCGCGAATGCCCCCGCGCCAGCCCTTGATGCGTGCAGCGATTATTGCGCAGCGGGAGCGGCAGGAACTGCAGTCGCGCCCGGCGTGGCAGCGATCAGTTCGGCAACACAGGCCTGTGCAATCGGGGCCAGCTTGCTCTGGTCTGCGGCGTCGGCAACGCTCATCTTGGCTTCGATCACCTTGTCGGCCGAACAGTTGCAATAGGTCTGAACCTGCGCGGCGGGCATGCCGCTCTGCGAAGCGGCGCTGACGCAACTCGAAACGATCTGCTCGCGCTGTCCCTCGCCGATGGTGGTGGCCCCGCACGCCGCGATGCTCAATGCGACTATGCTGATCGCCGCGATACGGGCGGAAAGGCTGGTGGTGCTTGTCATGTCATTCTCCCTGATATGGATGCGCCGTTCGCGGCGAATCGGTGATGGCGGGCGCTTCCCTATATTATCCCCCTAGCTTGCACATCATCATGCTCAGCTGACAACAGGCTAGCAGGTGAGCGGGGAATGTCCAACCATCCCTAAATCATGTGCGCATGCCCAGCAGCGGCTTCAGATACTGACCGGTATAGCTGCGTGGGTTGGCCGCGACATCCTCTGGCGTGCCCTCCGCCACAATCTCGCCGCCGCCCACCCCGCCATCGGGGCCAAGGTCGATGATCCAGTCGGCGGTCTTGATGACGTCGAGATTATGCTCGATGACGATCACGCTATTGCCCTGTTCGACCAGCGCGTGGAGCACTTCGAGCAGCTTGCGGACATCGTCGAAATGCAGCCCCGTCGTCGGTTCGTCGAGGATATAGAGCGTGTTGCCCGTGGCGCGGCGGCTGAGTTCCTTGCTGAGCTTGACCCGCTGTGCCTCGCCGCCCGACAGCGTGGTCGCCTGTTGCCCGACCTTGAGATAGCCAAGCCCGACCTCCTCGAGCATCGCCATTCTGTCGCGGATCGCGGGCACCGCCTTGAAAAAGGCGGTCGCGTCTTCGACCGTCATATCAAGGATGTCGGCGATGCTGCGCCCCTTGAACTTCACCTCAAGCGTTTCGCGGTTATACCGCTGGCCATGGCATTCTTCGCATGTGACATAGACATCGGGCAGGAAATGCATCTCGATCTTGATCAGGCCGTCGCCCTGGCACGCTTCGCACCGCCCGCCCTTGACGTTGAAACTGAACCGGCCGGGCTTATACCCGCGCGCCGCGCTTTCGGGCAGGCCGGCAAACCAGTCGCGGATGGTGGTGAAGGCGCCGGTGTAGGTCGCGGGGTTCGAGCGCGGGGTGCGGCCGATCGGCGACTGGTCGATGTCGATCACCTTGTCGAAATGTTCGAGGCCGGTGAGCGCGTCGTGCGGACCCGCAATCACGCGTGCGCCATTGAGCGTGCGGCTGGCGGCGGCCTGTAACGTATCGATGATCAGGCTCGATTTGCCCGACCCTGATACCCCGGTGACGCAGCAGAATGTGCCGATCGGGATGCGTGCGCTGACATTTTGCAGATTGTTGGCGCGCGCGCCGGAAAGCGTGAGGAACTTGCCCTCGCGGCTGAGCAGCGACAATTGTTTCTTGCTGAGCTTTGCGGGTTTTGGCGCGCGGGTGCGGATCTGCGTGCCGTCGCCTTTGGCGGCGATGCGGCGCTCGGCTGGCACCGCGATGGCGCGCCGTCCGGTGAGGTAATCGGCGGTCAGGCTGTCCTTGGCGCTCAAAATGGCGTCCAGCTCACCCTCGGCGACGATGTGCCCGCCGTGCACCCCCGCGCCCGGCCCCATGTCGACGATCCAGTCGGCGGCGCGGATCGAATCCTCGTCATGCTCGACGACGATGACGGTGTTGCCAAGGTCGCGCAGCCGCCGCAGCGTCACCAGCAGGCGGTCGTTGTCGCGCTGGTGCAGGCCGATCGACGGTTCATCCAAAACGTATAAAACGCCGGATAATCCTGAACCTATTTGGCTCGCCAAGCGGATGCGTTGTGACTCGCCGCCCGACAATGTGCCGCTGGTGCGGTCGAGGTTGAGGTAATCGAGCCCGACATTGTTGAGAAAGCCAAGCCGTTCGACGATTTCCTTGAGGATCGGGGTCGCGATTTGCGTCTGTTGCGCATTGAGATGCGGGCCGAGCGCGCTGAACCAGTCAAGCGCATCGGCGACGCTGGCCCTAGCCGACTGGCTGATGTCCTCACCCGCAATCTTGACGCTGAGGGCTTCGGGCTTGAGCCGCGCACCGTGGCACGTCTCGCACGCATGCGGCCGCTGATATTTGCTCAATTCCTCGCGCATCCACGCGCTCTCGGTCGCGAGCATCCGGCGCTTCAGATTGCCGATCACCCCCTCGAACGGCTTGGAAACGCTATAGCGTTTGCGCCCGTCCATGAAGGTCAGCGTCACCGGCTTGCCGCCGCTGCCATGCAGGATGATGAGCCGCACCTCTTGCCGCAGATCCTGCCACGGGGTGTCGAGGTCAAAGCCATATTCGTGCGCGAGGCTGGCGAGCACCTGCATATAATAAGGGCTGGGCGGGTTCGATTTTGCCCACGGCACAATCGCCCCTTTCTTAAGCGACAGCGCGTGGTTGGGGACCACCAGATCCTCGTCAAACTCCAACCGCTCGCCCAGGCCGTCGCACGCCGGGCACGCGCCTTGCGGTGCGTTGAAGCTGAACAATCGCGGCGCGATTTCGGGGATGGTAAAGCCCGATACCGGACAGGCGAATTTCTCGCTAAACACGATGCGGTTCGCGGGCAGACCGGTGCCGGACATGCCCCCCTCCCGCTTGCGGGAGGGGTTGGGGGTGGGCGCGTCCTCAACAGGCGGTGCCGAGCCAGAGCCACCCCCGGCCCCTGCCACCGCGCTATCATCCTCGCGGCCCGCCACCACGCCATCAGCCAGATCGAGATAGACCGTTCCGTCGGCGAGTTTCAGCGCGGTTTCGAAACTGTCGGCCAGCCGCGCCTCTATCCCAGGGCGCACCGCGACGCGGTCAACCACCACCTCGATGTCATGCTTATACTTCTTGTCGAGCGCAGGCGCGTCCTCGATGTCGTAAAATGCGCCGTCGATGCGCACCCGGGCAAAGCCGTCCTTTTGCCACAGCGCCAATTCCTTGCGATATTCGCCCTTGCGTGCCCGTACCACGGGGGCGAGCAGGTATGCGCGCGCCCCCTCATCCAATGCCATCACCCGATCGACCATCTGGCTGACCGTCTGCGCGCTGATCGGCAAGCCGGTTGCGGGTGAATAGGGTATGCCGACCCGCGCCCACAACAACCGCATATAATCATATATTTCGGTGACGGTGGCGACGGTCGAACGCGGGTTACGCGACGTGGTTTTCTGCTCGATGCTGATCGCGGGCGACAGCCCGTCGATATGCTCGACATCGGGTTTCTGCATCATTTCAAGGAATTGGCGGGCATAGGCCGACAAGCTCTCGACATAGCGCCGCTGCCCCTCGGCATAGATGGTGTCGAACGCGAGCGACGATTTGCCCGATCCGGACAAGCCGGTGATGACGATCAACTTGTCGCGCGGCAGATCGACGTCAAACCCCTTGAGGTTATGTTCGCGCGCGCCGCGAACCGAAATATGGGTCAAGCTCATCGACTTTCCTGTTCCACATCTGTTCGCAAAGCGCAAGAGGCCGCAATCGGAATGGAGCAGCCACATAATTTCGCATCGCTTGCATCACTAGGTGTTTAGTGTATTATCATAACAATACACAATATGCACACCAGTTAGATAGGTATCTCTAATGGCAGCTAAAATCATATTGGGCGATACAGGATTATTATCGCCAGGTCGATGGCGGTGGGGGCGGGCGCTGCTCTGGCTTTGCCTACTTGCTGCCGTGTGTATTATCGCTTTCAATGTCGCGGCGGACGCCAGCTTGCATGTTTTGGCCATGGCCGTTGGTGAAGAGTTTACGACACGTGCGGCTGCGCCGCCAATGGCACGACTGATTGCGGTATGTATCGGGTCGATAGCGATGCTTGGCATTTATGCGCTCGCCGTCCGTATTGTGGAGCGGCGCAGCACGCCTGAAATCGGGCTCCGATCTATGGTGCCAGATATGGCCAGCGGCATCGCTCTGGGCGGCGCGCTGATGGTGATGATCATCGGCCTGCTTTGGAACGCAGATTGGGTGGTGATAGCGCCTCGGCCAGTAACGCATATCACTGAATCGCTCAAACAAACGGTGCAGTCTGCGGTCATCGAAGAGGTGTTGGTAAGGATCATCGTTTTCAGGTTGTTGTGGCGTGCAGCGGGTGTGATTCCCGCGTTGATCTTGACTGCGGTAATGTTTGGCGCCCTCCATTTGTCCAATCCTGACGCGAGTATCTTTTCGGGGCTGTGCCTGGTGGCGGGAGAGGGGATTGGCGCTGGTCTATATTTGCTGACTGGTCGGGTGTGGATGGCGATTGGCATGCACGCCGGCTGGAATTTCATGCAAGGATGGGTGTTCGGCAGCGCGGTGTCGGGAGTCGATGACTTCGCTGGAGGGCCGTTGCACACCATCCCCGCCGATGGTGTTGCGGTGATTCTAAGCGGCGGCGGGTTCGGGCCTGAATCGACTTTGGTTGCATTGATGGTGTCGTTATTGGCTAGTATGATCTTCCTGTGGATCGCATGGCGGAGGGGTCGATTTGCGGCTACTGTTGACGAATGATGGGGGTGGAATGCGTTCACGCATGACTGTTCCCTGACAGGCCTGTTCATTCGGCGCTCAGGAGCGCTATGGAATAGTCCCATCATTGAGGCATAGTGAACTGGGGCATGGTGATGCGTGGCACATATAGGACATTCGGCAAATTGGCGGGGGGAACAGCGCTGGCTTTGGCGCTCAGCGCCTGCGCCTATGCCGATTATGGCACTGGCCCGGGCTATGCGTCACCGCGCCCCAGCAGTAGCTATGAGCCGCGCCGCGCCCCCGCCTTCAACGACGCCTATTACACCATCGATCAGGCCGATGGCTTTGCGTCGGCGATTGGCTCGTCGCCGCCCGATTACAGCTTTCGCTATGGCCGGCTTGATGCGTGGGCATGGGCTGGCGCGTCGGGGGAAACCTTGCTGATGGAAAGCGCGAGCGAAGGCGAGATCCAATATTATTTCCGCCCGAACGCCTCGCTCCCTTATCTGATCCGCGACGAGGACGATGTCAGCTACGGCTTTGATCGCGGTGCGCTGATCGCGGTATTCGGCCCCGACGGGACGATTGTCGGTGATGGCGGCAAGGCGGCGGACCGCGACTATGCCGATGATTTATTGGCGCGCGCGCGCGAACTGCTGTCCGCATCATCGCGGCATGGCTGGGATAACCGCTCGGCGCGCAGCTGGACCAACAGTTTTGCGATAGATTTCATCCTCAACAGCGGCTGGAGCGGCGGGTGGCGCAACCAATATGGGTGGGATCCGCGCCACCGCTTTGGCGATGATTATTATTACTGGCGGCAGGAGGAGTGGCGCCGTCGTCACGACCATGCCGACCGTTTCAACGATTGGCGCAGACGCGGAGGGCGCAATGCGCCGCCCGCTTATGTGCCGCCGGTGGTGACCGAAGCGCCGCATACCCGACCCGTGCTTGGCGACCGCGCCGGGCCGATCATGGATATGGGTGGACGTGATGGCCCGCGCGAAGGGCATGAGGGCCGGGGCGGCAATTGGGGCGGTGGCAACCCCGCAATCGCCATGCCACCCGCGATCGTGCCGCCCTCACTGGGGCAGGGCGGGGGCGACCCGCCACCGATCATCGCTGCACCACCGAGCGAGCGCCCCATGATCGAAGATCCGCGTGTCAGCGGCGATATGGAGCGTCCGCGTCCGCGCCCCCGGATACTGCCCGGCGGAGAGGTTCTCGAGCGCCAGCGCCCAACCCCCGGCGGCGGCGGGGCCGAGCGCGCACAGGTGCGAGACGATCGGGTGAGCGCGGCCCCGCAGGCTGAGATTGGGCAGGTTGCGGCTCCGCAGGCTGATGTGGAGCAGGCGCAAGAGGTGGCTCGTCGGCGTCAGGCGATCGAGGACCAGCAATTGCGCGCCGAGGAGGCTCGCGTGCAGGCCGAGATCGCGCGCAGCCGGACGCAGGCGCTCGAACAGGCCGGACAGCGCGACCGCGAACCCCCGCAGGTCGCGGCTCCGCGCTACGACGCCCCGCCACCGCGTTACGTGGCTCCCCCGCCTCCACCACCACAG
>JBEBHS010000059.1:0-5474 GCA_040080745.1 Sphingopyxis sp.
TTCCCAATTCTCCGACTTCTACACCAGCCTCGCCCCTGACCCCGCCACGCGCGGCAAACAGTTCGAGCACTTTGTTAAGTGGTTCTTGCAGAACGATCCAGAATGGGTGACGCAGGTCGATCAAGTGTGGCTGTGGGATGAATGGCCGCAACGCTGGGGCGCGGACTGCGGTATCGACTTGGTGTTTCGCCACAAGAACGGCGAGCACTGGGCGGTGCAAGCCAAGTGCTATTCGCCCGACTACGACATCAGCAAACACGATGTCGATAAATTCCTCAGCGAATCGAACCGCCCCCTCATCCAGCACCGCCTACTGATCGCCACCACCGACGGTATCGGCGCGAATGCCAAACAAGTCTGCGACGCACAAGACAAACCCGTCATCCGTTTCCTGCTCTCCGATTTCGATAAATCTGCGCTGGAGTATCCCGCTGATTTCGCATCACTGCCGCAAGCCAAACGCAAACCCCGCCCTACGCCGAACGATGGAAATCACGACCACCAACTCGAAGCGATTGCTGCCGTTTCGCAAGGCTTGCAAACCGCCGACCGTGGTCAGCTCATCATGGCCTGCGGCACTGGCAAGACATACATCACCCTGTGGATCAAAGAGGCGTTGAAGGCGCAACGCACCTTGGTACTGATTCCGTCATTAGGTTTGCTCTCGCAACTGTTGCGCGAATGGACATTTGCCGCCGCCACCCCGTTTGAAGTGCTGTGCGTCTGCTCGGATCAAACCGTCGGCAGCAAGGGCAGCGACGAAGCCATTCACAGCGTGGCCGATCTGGCTTTTCCCGTCACCTCGGATGCGGAAGAAGTAAAACGCTTTCTCAGCGGCGCAGGCAACCGCGTGGTGTTCTCCACCTATCAATCTTCCTCTGTCATCGCCGCCGCCCAGTCCGATCCAACCATTCCCGCGTTCGATCTGGCCGTGGCGGACGAAGCACACCGTTGTGCGGGCAAGGTCGGCAGCGACTTCACCACCATCCTCGACAACACCCAAGGAAAAGATAAGATACGCAGCGTCAAGCGCCTCTTCGCTACCGCCACGCCGCGCACCTATTCCAGCACCGTGCATAAAGCCGCAGAAGATCGCGGTGTCGAAGTGGTCGGCATGGACAACGCCGAGCTGTTTGGCGAGGTGCTGTATGCCTTGCCGTTTGGCAAAGCCATCGAAAGGAAGCTGCTCACCGATTACCGCGTCGTCATCATCGGTGTGGATGATCCCACCATCGCGCAGTGGATCGCCAACCGCGAACTGGTCAGCCTTTCGCCCCCTCGCCCTCAGGGGGAGGCTTGGCCTGTCCTGAGCTTGTCGAAGGAGGGTGAGGGAGCTTTTCATAATAAGAAAGGTCAACTAGCCCCCACCCGCGAAACCGACAGCGAATCCCTCGCCGCCCAGATCGGCCTGCTCAAGGCCATCAAAGACTATGACCTCAAGCGCATCATCAGCTTTCACAGCCGCGTCAAACGTGCGGAAGAATTTACCACTGACATGCAAAACACCATGCAGTGGATCAGCGACGAACACCGCCCCAGCGGAACGCTGCGCACCGATTTTGTAAGCGGCAACATGCCTGCCAACAAACGCAAGATCAAACTCGACCAACTCAAAGCCCTCAATGCCAATGAACGCGGTGTGTTGAGCAATGCGCGCTGCCTGTCCGAAGGCGTGGACGTGCCTTCCCTTGATGGCGTGGCATTCATCGACCCGCGCAGCAGCCAAGTGGACATCATTCAAGCTGTGGGTCGTGCCATTCGTTTAAGCGCGGACAAAAAGATGGGTACGATAGTTTTGCCCGTGTTCATCAAGGCTGGCGAAGATGCCGCAAGCACGATAGAGGCGAGCAACTTCAAACCCATCTGGGATGTGCTGAATGCGTTGAAGGCGCACGACGATGTGTTGGCTTGTGAGCTGGATCAGATTAGAACTGAGATGGGTAGAAAATCAGGTTCGGCTTTCAAACCAAGCGACCTGAACAAAATTGCCATTGATTTGCCAGCCACAATAGATGCAAATTTTAGTAGCGCATTGCGCACTTATCTGGTTGAGCAAGTCACAGAATCTTGGGATGAAAGGTATGGGCAGTTAATCATCTACAAGCAGACATATGGCAATTGCAGCGTGCCCGCGAAATGGAATCAGAATCGGTATTTGGCAGCATGGGTGGCTACACAAAGAAAGCACTATGGCGAAGGCCGGCTCTCTCCCGATCGTACTAAGTGCCTTGAAGTACTTGGGTTTAACTTGGAGCCATTTGCCTCAAAATGGGATGAGATGTTTGCTGCGCTGTCCGCTTATAAGCAAACCTACGGCGATTGCAATGTGCCAGCACAGTGGATAAATATGCCCGAACTGGGCACTTGGTGCTCGACGCAACGATATACTTACGCGAAGAATCTTCTTTCAAAGAAAAGAATTGAGCGTCTTGAAGAAATCGGCTTTGTCTGGGACCTGATCGATGCTGCGTGGGAGGAGATGTTTGCTGCACTTGTTACGTACAAACGGAGCTATGGCAATTGCATGGTTTCCAAACAATGGAGTCAAAATCCAGCCCTAGCCACATGGGTTAACAAAAACAGGATGGATTATCGCAAAGGGGAGATTGCCCTTGAACGCAGTAAACGTCTTCATGACCTTGGATTTGAATGGGAACCCAATACCTCAAATTGGGATGAATTATTTGTTGCACTCAGCACCTACAAGCAGAAGCACGGTGATTGCAATGTGCCACACGGATGGGCAGATAATCCGAAACTAGGAAAATGGTGTTCCCATCAGCGGCAGGCTTACAAGAAGGACATACTTCCTGAGAACCGAATAACGAGGCTAGAAGAACTGGGATTTGCATGGAATCCTCTTGATGCCACATGGGATGAGATGTTCTTGGCACTTAAAGCCTACAAACAAACTTATGGTGACTGTTATGTGACCAAAAAATGGAAGGACAACCCAGAGCTTGGTGAATGGTGTCAAAGGCAGCGGAATGTTTACAAGAAAAACAAGCTTTCCCCTGATCGCTACAGTCGATTGGAAGGCATCGACTTTGTATGGGACCCGCTGGTTGAAAATTGGGAGGAGATGTTTTCAGCTCTTGTAAATTACAAACAAACTCATGGCGATTTCAAAGTTCCCAAAAAGTACGATGAGAGCCCAACACTGGGGGTTTGGTGTCAGCTACAACGAAGTGCATACAAGAGCAACAAACTTTCGCCTGAACGCATCAGGCGATTCGATGACATCGGCTTTGAGTGGAATCCGCTTGAAGCGGGTTGGGAAAAAATGTTTGCGGCTTTGGTCGCCTACAAGCAGGCACACGGGAATTGCAATGTGCCAACCGAGTGGGATCCAAATCTAAAGCTTGGACAGTGGTGTTATGTCTTGAGACGCTCTTACCGGAAAAGCACGCTTTCGGCAGATCATATCAAACGTTTGGAAGAAGTTGGTTTTGAGTGGGAGCGGATAGCTCCCAAGGTGGAGTCTGATTAAAGTGCGCGATAATTTTTCACAGAAGGTCAAAGAGACGCTTGCAAAGAGGGTTGGGCAGCGTTGCTCCAATCCGGGTTGTCGGCATATTACGGTTGGCCCACACGGTAATCCAGGCATGTCCGTGAATGTTGGTGTGGCGGCGCATATCACGAGTGCCGCTGCTGGTGGGCCAAGGTACGATCCGGCACTAGCACCCGAACAGCGTTCGGCGATTGGTAATGCTATTTGGCTTTGTCAGACCTGCGCCAAGTTGATTGATAGCGATGCTTCTCGCTACACAGTGGATATGATCAACAAATGGAAAAATCAGGCAGAAGAGGTGGCTCAACAAGATGTCGAAGGAAGGCAGCAATCAAGTTACTTTCCGCAGCCTGCTTCGGCGGTGCATGCACCTCTTCCGAGAATAGGTGGGCTTGATTACGACACTGCCCGATCACAACTTATGGACGCAGGTTGGCAGCCCTGCATGAATCACTGGACTCATGCAAATAATTTCGATATTCAATATGGGAATGGTCTTTATTTTTGGGAAAAGGGATATTGGGAAATTCGTTCCGCCTCTGGTACGGGGCTGGCATTTTGCGTGTTTGATTTTATTGATGTGTATGGAAACAAATTAGTTGTCGTAACAGCTGGTGAGGTGATTGAAGATTTGGAGGCTATACCTCACGTGTGGCAATGGTACTTTGAACAAGATTAGCGATAAGAGCGATAAGGGGTCGGGTTCGGAATACTTTCCAATTCACTCAAACGCAAACGGGTCAGGTTCGGTGTTAAATTGAAGAGGTCGTGTTCGGATTAAATTCGTGGAAAGTTTCTAGCAACCCCTAGCCCCACGGGTTAATGACTTCCAATCCGGGGTAATCAAAATCTTTTTGGTTGCGAGTGACAAAGCGTAGTTCGTGATGCAGGGCGGTCGCGGCCAGCAGGCTGTCTATGCTGGGCACAGGCCGCGCCATCTGTGCAATCAGCCTACCCCAGCGGTCTGCGACCGGAGTATCTACGGGTAGTACTCTGGCTTCAAACCAGTCAGCCAAGTCGTGTTCGAGCCATAGCCGTAGCTTTTCGCGCCGCGCGCTGTCCGGCATTTGCTCAACACCTTTGCGGATTTCTCCCAAGGTCAATACGCTGATGTGCAGGGCTTCGGAAGGGATGTTGTCGAACCACGCCAAAACTGCTTTGGCGGGCTTGGGGCGCACCAATTCCGAAATGACATTGGTGTCGAGAAGCAATATAGGGTCGGGTTCGAAATAAATTTCAGCCTCTTATTGGCTAGACATTCCCATTCAGTCTGATTTACATTTGAACTCAATATAAACATTTCTCATTATTGACAAAAATTGAAACTTGCATAGAATGAGAGTCACTATGCCATCACAATCGCCTATCATTGCAAGCACTGTCGCCGATAAGCTCATCGCCATGGGCAAGCAGATTTGCGCACACCGCAAGGCACTCCGCATCAGTGCTACTACGGCGGCTGAAGCGGCGGGTATGTCGCGGGTGACGTTGCATCGAATCGAGAGCGGTGAGCCCTCGGTCACGATGGGGGCGTATCTGAATGCGATGGCCGCATTGGGTGTGAATTTCGACATCATCAAACCTGCTGATTTGGCTGCCGATAAACCCGCTGCCAACCGCGAGGGATTGATCCCCGCACGTATCCGCTTGGCGGATTATCCGCAACTCAAGAAGCTGGCTTGGCAAATTCATGGCACGGATGAATTAACGCCGCTGGAAGCGTTGGGCATCTATGAGCGCAATTGGCGTCATGTGGATTTGCAGGCGATGGAACCGGGTGAGCAGCAGTTGGTCGATGCGCTTCGTTTAGGGCTGGGGGAGCGCAATGGAAATATTTGAGCGGCCACACCATCAGCGGATTGCGCGCGCGCTGAGCGCGCTGAATGGCTCGCTACTGATAGAGAACCGATGTTTGTTTGCCGGTGGAACGGTTATTGCGCTGCGCTATGGCGAATATCGGGAA
>JBEBHS010000036.1:0-22492 GCA_040080745.1 Sphingopyxis sp.
GTGTATAAGAGACAGGTCCCCTCTCCCAACCCTCTCCCCTTCAGGGGAGAGGGCTTTTGATCCTCATCCCCCCCGATCACCGCAATCACCGTGCCGACCTTGACGTTCTCGGTGCCCGCTTCGACCAATATCTGCGAAACAACCCCTTCGTCGATCGACTCAAACTCCATTGTCGCCTTGTCGGTCTCGATCTCGGCGAGCAAATCGCCCGACGACACAGCATCGCCGACCTTGACCAGCCATTTGGCGAGCGTCCCTTCCTCCATCGTTGGCGACAGGGCGGGCATTTTGAGTTCGATTGCCATGACTATGCTTCATCCTCCGCAAGCTAGCACGCCCATGTCCATAGGGCTTCTCGGGTGTTCCTGCCACCCCCCAGCGCGCCGTCAAGCGCTTTTCCAAGCGCCTGTCATCGCACGCTTGCCTTTATACGAATGCACGCGCAACTAGTCCTCAATGAAAGGCAAGCGGGAATGGGGACGATGCGAACCTACTTGGTCATTATCGATGACAGCGAAGAATCGCGTTTGGCACAGCGCTATGCCGGGCGCCGCGCATCGCGCGCCAGCGGCAATGTCCATCTGCTGAGCGTAACCCAGCCGCCGCAATTCGTCGCGTGGGGCGGGGTGCAGGCGACAATCGAGGCCGAGGCGAAGGAACAGGCCGAAGCGACCGCGCGCGCTGCGGCCGAGGCGCTGCACTATGATTTCGGCATTTCACCGCGCATCTCCATCCGCCAGGGCGATGCTGCCGATGTCGTGCGCGAAACCATCCGCGAGGACAGCGATATAGCGGTGCTGGTATTGGGTGCTGCCGCGTCCGGCGCGCCCGGTCCGCTGGTCGCGCACTTTACCGGGCATGACGCCGGATCCCTGAGCGTGCCGGTGATGGTCGTGCCGGGGGGCTTGAGCGATGAGGAAGTCGATCGGCTGAGTTAGGGTCAGATCCCTATTATAGATCCGCTCTTTCCCGTCATTGCGAGCGGCCAGAGGTCGCGTGGCAATCCAGAGTAAGCGCATCCGGCAGTGGATTGCTTTCCCCGGATCAAGCCCGGGGTCGTGGGTGGCGCAAGTTCCTCGCGGGTGACGATATTTCTCTGCGCCTCTGCGCCTCTGCGCGAACGCTTTTCTCTGCCCCTCTCCTCAGCGAGGCCGGATATTGCCAGGCCGCCCGCGCCTTCCCGCCGTATGTCTCCCCTTGCCGCGCGGGGCACCGCGCCCCACCACTCTGCGCGCCGTATCCGGATCGGCATCGGGCAGCGTAAAGGCCAGGCCGCCGGTCAGCGGATTGGCATCGACCAGCCTCAGTTCGATTTTCTGACCCGAGGTAAAACGCGTGCCGCTATGTTCGCCGATCAACGCCTGATTGGCCTCGTCCCAGCGAAAATATTCGTCGCCCAATGTTGATGCTTGGACTAAACCATCGCCGCCAAGCCCCTCTATTTGTGCGAAAAAGCCGAACGATTGTACGCCGGTAATCCGCGTCATCATCACCTCGCCGACTTTTTCCGACAGATAGGCCGCAACATAGCGGTCGATCGTCTCGCGCTCGGCCTCCATCGCGCGGCGCTCGGCGTCGGAGATGATCTCGCCGATGCGCGCAAAGGCCGCGCCATCTTCGCGCGGCAGCGCGGTGGTCGCTATGACCGCCTTGTCGTTGGGGCGCTTGACCTCCAGATCATAGACGGCCACCAGCGCGCGGTGGACCAGCAGGTCGGCATAGCGGCGGATCGGGCTGGTGAAATGGCCGTAGCTGCCGAGCGCCAGCCCGAAATGCCCGGCGTTGGCGGGTGAATAATAGGCCTGAGTTTGCGTGCGCAGCACCTGTTCCATCACCCGCTGGCGCGCCTCGGGTTCCTCAAAGCGTTCGAGAATCCGGTTGAATGTCGCGGGGGTAATCACCTGCCCCAGCGCGAAGCTGACGCCGTAGGTCGCCAGAAACTCTTTGAGCGCGACCAATTTTTCGCGTGGCGGAACATCGTGGACGCGGTACATCACCGGCGATTTTTTGGCTTCGAGCGCGCGTGCCGCCGCGACATTGGCGGCGATCATATAATCTTCGACGACGCGGTGGGCGTCATACCGTTCGCGGATGCGGATTTCGCTGATGCGGCCTTTCTCATCAAGCATCACCTGCCGTTCGGGCAAATCGAGGTCGAGCGGACTGCGGGCATCGCGTGCTTTGGCGAGCAGCCGCCAGCAATCCCACAGCGGAGCGAGCGCCGCGAACTGCGCGCCCTCGCCCGCATCGATTTGTGCCTGCGCCTGCTCATAGGCCAGATTGGCGGCAAGCCGCACCCGCACGCGCGCAAACCGCGCCGATGTGACCTTGCCTTGGCGGTCGATGGTCATCAGGCACACAATCGCCGCGCGCTCTTCGCACGCGATCAGCGAGCAAACCCCCGAAGACAGGATATGCGGCAGCATCGGCACGACGCTGTCGGGGAAATAGACGCTGTTGCCGCGCCGCCGCGCCTCGCGGTCGAGGCTGCTTGCGGGCCGCACATAATAACTGACATCGGCGATGGCGACGATCGCCTTATACCCGCCTTTGTTGGCCGGGTCATCATCGGGGGCCGCGCCGATGGCATCGTCATGATCGCGCGCGTCGGCGGGGTCGATGGCGAAAATCGGGATGTGTGAAAATCCCTGACATTGGGTGTCAGTGATTGCCGAAATCGGGGTGATCGGGGTGATCGGCAGCGCCGCTACTAGCGAAGCTTCTGCAAGCGTTTCCGCCGAAAACATGTGCGGCAAACCATATTTGTGGATGGCTATTTTGCTGAAGCTTCGCGGCGCAAAAACGTCACCAAACCGCTCCTTGACCCGCACCATTTGTCGCGGCGGCCGCCCGCAAAACTCGGCCAGGACTAGCTCTCCCACCTCCGCGTCGCCCGCATCGCTAACCGGCCAATCCTTGCGGTTGCGCTTGTCGACCGAACGCAGCCAGAACTGCGGTTTTCCCGAGGGTGTAACATCGGCGGACAGCACGCCGACCACCGTTTCTGCGCCTGCTTCCAGCGTGCGGATCGGGTGCGCGACATGGCCATTTCCTGCGCTTTCAATCCGCGCCAATATGCGCTCGCCAATCCCCAGCGCACTACGTTTCCCGCGCTCAACCACGCGCACGCGCGGCGGCGGGCCGTCGCTCTCCCAACGCTCCGGAACGGCGTAAACGCTTGACCCGTCGGCATCCTGGATGCGCAGCACCGTCACCTTGGGCAGCCCGCCCATTTTGTGGAACGCGCTCTTGCTTCCGTCGATCAATCCTTCGTCGGCCATATCCTTGAGCAGCGCCTTGAGCGCGATTTTCTCGCCCGATTTCAGGCCAAACGCCTTGGCAATCTCGCGCTTGCCCGCCGGTTCACGCGATTTTTGGATGAAGTCGAGGATGGCTTCGCGGGTCGGCAGATCCGTAGATGGACGGTCCTTGCGCGGCATCTAGCGAGCAATCGGAACGAAGGCACCGCCAGGTACGGCTGAGGCTATCGGGCTTTCGCTGCCATCGGCGGAGACGGATGACACGCCGAAAATCCAGTCGTCTACCCGAACGCCTTGCAAAATCGCGCTGAATATCACCATGTCAGGCATTGTAATCGACAACCGAGGATCGTCCGGGCGCAGAAGGCGCATCGCTGTTTGCGCGTAGCTTGTCGAGTCCAGCAGGTGCCAGTCACGCTCGTCCGTCCTCCGCCGGTAAATTCGATAAGAATCTGCTCCAGATTCAGCAGACCAGTGGAGCGTCGTATCGGTAGACACCGCACCCTGTACGCTGGGAGCAGGCGGCAACGGTGCGGCGGCAAGACCGCTGAGCGCCGCCACGTTGAGGCGGGTAACATTCGCGAGATAGGCAAAATCGACAAAGGCCATGGTGTCACCATAGGTCACCCCGTTTTCGATGCGAATGTCCTGATGCTGATGATCATAATCCTCGATCGCCACTGAAAAGCGGACGGCGGGGTAACCCGCTTCGAGCATCGGCATTTGGTCGCCACCGCGCCCGAAGCGGTCGGAGCGAAAGATTTGGCGCACCTCTAATGAAGGTTGCGATAGCGCCGCGATCCAGCGCGACAGGTTGCGCGACGGGCTGTCATTCTCTCCGCCCTCGCGCCGTGCAGACGCACGCAAGGCATCGCTGCTGTCGGCCCGCGCCCCTTCGGAAAAGACGCGGACATGCGCGTCGTCGACCAGCCCATCGGAGCCGCGCGACCCGCCGATGATGTCGTTGTTGAGCACGGCCTTGACCGTCCAGCCCTGTGCCGCCGCGTGCCGCGCCAGCAAACGCCCGCCATAGAGCCCCTGCTCCTCCCCCGACAGGACCGCATAAACGATGGTGGTGGGGAAGCGGCGACGCGACAGGACACGCGCCGCCTCTATTACCGCAGCGGTGCCCGATCCGTCATCATTGGCACCCGGCGCATCGCTGGTCGCATCCATCGGGTCGGTCACGCGGCTGTCGATATGGCCCGATATGATGACGACCTCATTCGGGCGTTCGGTTCCGCGCTGGATGGCGAGGACATTGACGAGGCGGGTTGGCGTGGGAACGCGCGCACCCACTATCATCTCCTCGGGCAGTTGCAGTTCGATACAGCCGCCGCACGCCGCCGAAATACGCCTGAACTCGGCCTCCGCCCAGCGCCGCGCCGCGCCAATCCCGCGCGTCTCGCTCACCTGATCCGACAACGTATGCCGCGTGCCAAATCCGACCAGCGTTTCAACGGTTTCACGTAATCGCGCTTCGGATACGTCATCGGCAGGCGATGTGGTTTGTGCATGCGCAGGCATCGCCATGGCGGCACCAGCGAGCGCGACGAGCAGGAGGGTTTTTCTCATGTGCACATAGTTACGCGCCAAGCCGCGAAGGGCAAGCGATCAATAAGCCCTGCCCACCAATATGCGCTCAACCGCTGGCTCGCCGGTGAAGATGCATATGCCAGTTGCGGGCGCGGCATCATTCGGCACATTACGCATCGTCAGTTTAAGCGCCTTGATCCTCTCGACCACAGCGTCGAGCGCCGCGCCGCTCGGCCGCGACCACTCGACCTCGGCCCAGCCGGGAATGGCGGTGGTGGTAAAATACGCCTCGAGCGCCGCAAAATCGCTGATGTCGCGGCGGATATTGCTGTCCATCCGGTGGCGCGCTTCGGCGAACAGATTAACCTGAATCGACTCAAGCACCGCGCCCGCACTGGCCGCAAACGCATCGCGGGTCTGTATGGTGCTGCCTAGCTTGCCTTCCGCCGTATAAAGCCTGTCGCGGCGGATCATCGACACATTGCCGCCCGCAACGTCGCGTCCGCCTATTTCGAGGATCAGCGGCGCGCCCTTTTTGACCCAGTTCCAGCGCTTGGTCGCGGGCTTTAGCGCTTTGGTATCGACCAGCACGCGCAGCGGTTCGCCAAACGCACTTTGCGCACGCAAGTCGGCGGCTAGCGCGCGGCAATAATCGAGTAGCGCTGCGTCCTCATCATTGTCGCGCAGCATCGGCACGATGATGATCTGGTGCGGCGCAATTTGTGGCGGGCAGCGCAGGCCGTCATCGTCGCCATGGGTCATGATGACCCCGCCAATCAGCCGCGTGGACACGCCCCAGCTGGTGGTATGTGCGAACTGCTGTCCGCCATCCTTGTCCTGATATTTAATGCCCGACGCCTCGGCAAAGCCGGTGCCGAGATAATGCGAGGTTCCGGCCTGTAGCGCCTTGCCGTCCTGCATCATCGCTTCGATGCTGTAGGTCGCGACCGCGCCGGGGAAGCGCTCATTTTCTGGCTTTTCACCAGCGACGACGGGCATCGCCAGCGGCCCTTCGGCAAAAGCACGATACATTTCGAGCGCGCGCATCGTTTCGCTCATCGCGTCGTCGCGGGTCGCGTGCGCGGTATGCCCCTCCTGCCACAAAAACTCGGACGTGCGCAGGAACATCCGGGTGCGCATTTCCCAGCGCACGACATTGGCCCATTGGTTGACCATCAGCGGCAAGTCTCGCCACGATTGGACCCAGCGCGCCATCGCCGCGCCAATCACGGTTTCGGATGTCGGGCGGACGACCAGCGGTTCTTCGAGCCTGGCAGCGGGATCGGGGATGAGCTTTCCCTTGCCATCCGCGATCAGGCGGTGGTGCGTAACGACCGCCATTTCTTTTGCAAAACCATCAACATGCGCTGCTTCCTTCTCAAAATATGAGAGAGGAATGAACAGCGGAAAATAGCAATTTTCGACGCCAGCCAATTTGATGTGCGCATCCATCAGCGCCTGGATACGCTCCCAAATGCCATAGCCCCACGGGCGGATGACCATGCAGCCACGCACCCCCGATTCTTCGGCCAGATCGGCGGCGGAGATGACTTCCTGATACCAGGCGGCGAAATCGCTGGCGCGGGTGATGCTGAGCGCATGTTTCATTATTTTTGGGTCTTGCCCGCCTTAAGTGCCTCTATTTCTGCTTTCAGTGCGGCAATCTCGGCATCCTTACCGCTTTCGCCATTACCCACCTTCGGGCGAAAGGCACTGGTCGCGGCGTCGAGCACAGCCAAGTTCCGTTTGGCCAACTCCGCCAATGGATTGCCTGCTAGCGCGCCTTCGACTGCAGCGCGAAATTGTTGCTGGTTACGGCGGAAACTGTCCATCGACGCGGTTAGATAATCCGGCACAAGCGCCTGCATCGAATCGCCGTAAAGCGTAATCAATTGCCGAAGAAAGCCGACAGGAAGCATCGTTTGCTCGCTCTGCTCGGCGTCCATGATAATCTGGGTGAGGACATTGTGGGTGATATCCTCGCCGCTTTTGGCATCAACCACGCGAAACTCGCGGCCATCGCGCACCATCGCGGCCAGATCATCCAAAGTGATATAGGTCGATTTTCTTGTGTCATAGAGGCGACGATTAGCATATTTCTTGATCGTGATGACCGCGTCGCCACCTTTGCTGGGTTTGCTATTTGCCATGACCGTGCCTGTTCGCCTGCGTTTGGGGATTGGTTGCTTGTGTAATGTAGCAGCAATACATCCCGCACTGCAACATGAACTGCGCGCATGAGCAAGCCTGCGCCCCGCCCATTGCCGCTGTTCCTTGAGATGGTGCGCCGCACAGCAGAAAGCGACCCTGAAATGGCGCGGCGTGCGTTGGCGGGGGTGCGCGTCTATGGCGACGCGCCGAGGGCCGCGCGAACCCCGCGCCCTGTCATGGCAAGCGTTGGGCGAGCGTCGTTGCAGGGTGGTGGCGGCACATCTGGTCCGCCCGTGCTATTGGTGCCATCGCTTATCAACCCCGCGCATGTGCTCGACCTTGGGCCGGGCAATTCGCTGCTCGACCATCTCGCGCACAGCGGGTTTCGGCCCTATTTGCTCGACTGGGGCACGCCGGGGCCGATCGACCGGGGGCAAGGGTTGGCCGAGCATATCACCGACACTCTGTTGCCCCTGCTCCGAACCATAAGCGAACCCGTGCATCTGATCGGCTATTGCCTCGGTGGGACCATGGCCATCGGTGCGGCGGCGCTATTGCCCGTGCGCTCGCTGACGCTGTTGGCGACACCGTGGCATTTCACGCGCTATAGTGATGACGCGCGCGGGGCAATGCAAAGCCATTGGGCGGCAAACCGAGACGTCATCGACGCGATGGGTTTGATGCCGGTTGAGTTGCTGCAAAGTCTGTTTTGGAACCTGGACACAGCGCGCACCGTCGCCAAATATGCGGCTCTGGCTGACCTGCCGTCCGATGATGCGCGGGTGGCGACCTTTGCGGCGCTCGAAGACTGGGCGAATAGCGGATCGCCTATCACCGCCGCTGCCGCCACAGAATTGTTCGAGGGTCTGATTGGTGCAGATGTTAGCGGAGCGGGCACATGGCGGATTGGCGGTTCTTCCGTGACGCCATCGCACATCACCGCGCCAAGCATCCACTTCACCGCACAGAATGATCGTATCGCCCCGGCGGAAACCGCGCCCGATGGCATTCCATGCCACCCCTGTCCGTCGGGGCATGTGGGTATGGTGGTGGGCAAGGGCGCAAGATCCGGATTGTGGAACCCATTGGCCGATTGGCTGCGCGCCAACTGAATAATTTGTGGCATAGTTGCAACAGCAACGACGCAAAATTGCGCGGACACCGAATAGATGCGCCTCTCCGCTTGCCCCGCACGCCGATTTGCGGTTGAACAGCAGATGAACATGCCCGCGTTTCGACGGGCCAACAGCGGAGACCCCAATGCGTAAATCCACCTTGATGGTTGGCAGCACCTTGTTTGCTGTCGCTATTGCCACCGCCCAGCCTGCATTTGCACAAGATGCGGCACCCGCCGAAGATTGCGTTGACGCCAATAATAATGGCGTTTGCGATTCGGACGAGGGCGGCACCATCGTCGTCACCGGAACGCGTATTGCGCGCCCGACGCTCGAATCGGCGATCCCGCTGACCTCGGTGACCACCGACGATATTCAGGGCACGGGTGAGGTTTCGCTGGGCGATGCGCTCAACGATCTGCCTTCGCTGCGCTCGACCTTCAGCCAAGGCAATTCTTCGCGCTTTATCGGCACGGCGGGGCTTAGCCTGCTCGATCTTCGCGGACTTGGCACCGCACGCACGCTGGTGCTGGTCAATGGTCGCCGCCACATCACCTCGACCCCTGGGTTCGAAGGGTTTGACGTCAACACTGTTCCGACCGACCTAGTGACGCGCATCGATATCATCACCGGCGGTAATTCGGCGGTTTACGGGTCGGATGCGGTGGCCGGCGTGGTCAACTTCATCCTCAAGCGCGACTTTGACGGCCTGACAGCCCGCGCACAGGGCGGCATATCATCGCGTGGCGATCGCGGTGCATATTTTGCCAGCATCACCGGCGGACGCAATTTCGCTGACGGTCGCGGTAATGTCGCGCTCTCATTCGAATATACGCGTCAACAACCAATGCTGCTGCGCGACCGCGATGCGCTGACTGGCGCATTCTCTGGCCGCTGCCAGTTCCAGCGGACCGAAAATGTTGGCGGCGAGCCTGCAGCAGGTGATGGCATCTCCGACACCACATTCATCTGCGGCGTTCGTAACGCGGCGATTTCGGACGGCGGCACTATCGGCGTTCTCAGCAATGCGACCGGCGCAGCCCTTCGTTTTGCCGATGATGGTAGCTTGTTCGTTGACACGCCAACCGCTTCGTTCCTGCCATTTGGCTCGGGCAACGTGCAGGGCGGACGTGGAACAACCCTTTCGGAAATCGGTAGCTTGCTGGCAGGCGTTGATCGTTATGCCGCCAATTTGCTGTTTCACTATGACTTCTCCGATGCGTTCCGCCCCTTCCTTGAAGCAAAATACGTCCGCACTGACGTGACTGGCGAAGGACAGGCAAGCTTCTTCTCAAGCGTTCCAGGCACGTTGGGTGGTCCAGCGATGCGCTGCAACAATGGCTTCCTCAGTGCGCAGGCTCTGACGACATTGCAAGGCTTCGGCATCTGCACCAACGTGGCGGCGGGCACCTTCCCGATGGCACGTTTCAACACCGATTTGGGCGGTCGCGGATTTGATGGCACGCGCGAAACCTATCGTGCCGTTGTCGGTATCAATGGCGATTTCAACGACGACTGGAAATATGAAGTCGCGTTGAACTATGGCCGGTTCGAAGCGTTCGGTCGCAACACCAACAATTTGCTGCTGTTCAAGATCGATGGATCTGATTTTGACGGATTCAACCGTGCTATAGATGCGGTTGTCGCGCCAGTGGGCTTCACCGGAACCAATTTTGCAACCAACGCGACCGGGCAGAGAGTTATCTGCCGCGTCAATGCGACAACCAATGTCGATCCCGCCTGCGTTCCGCTCAACCTGTTCGGTCGTGGCAATTATGACGCACGCGCGTTCGACTATGTCCATTCTGATGGAACCACCGATGAATTCGCCAGCCAGTTGGTCGCATCGGCGAACGTCAGCGGTGACTTCTCGCAACTGTTTGAACTGCCCGGCGGGCCGATCTCCTTCGCTCTCGGTGCCGAATATCGCCGTGAACGCGGCAGCATCGATTACGATGAATTAACATCGGCCGATGTGACCTTCCTCAATGCGCTTCAAGATGTCACCTTCCCGCAACTGGAAGTCAAAGAAGCCTATGGCGAACTCCAATTCCCGCTGCTGGAAAATATGCCGTTTGCACGCGAACTGGTGGTGACACTGGCTGGCCGTGTGTCTGATTATAACAACAGCACCGGCACGGTTTATGCCTATAACATTCAGGGTGTCTATGCCCCGATTGAGGATGTTCGCTTCCGCGTTGCCTATGCAACATCGGTGCGCGCGCCGCAGCAGGGCGACCTTTTCTCACCGCAATCGACCAATTTTGCCAACGGACTTGCTGATCCATGCGATCAGGGCAACATCAATGCAGCCCCAAACCGCGTGGCAAACTGCGCTGCTGGCGGTATTCCGACTACAGCGAATGCAGCGGTGGTTGCAGCTTGCGCTACCACCTCTTTCCCAACGGTTGTTGGGGCGCCATGGCTAAACTGTGCGGCGCGGACCAGCGGAATCAGATTCGCTCAGGGCGGTAACCCCACTCTTCAAGAAGAGCGTGGTCGCAGTCTGACCATAGGTGCGGTGTTTGAGCCGTCCTTCCTTCCGGGCTTCAACTTCACCGTCGACTATTACGACATCGAAGTCCGCGACGCGATTGCGGTTCTCGGCGCTCAGCTGCTGATTAACCTGTGCTACGACAGCCCGAACGGCATCAGCAATCCGTTCTGCGCGACGGTCAATCGCGACCCAGCGACTGGTCTATTTGGCACTGATGCAGTCATTTCGGGCGGTGTGAACTTCGCCAAATTCACGTCCGAGGGTATCGACATCGATATGTCCTATCGACATACGTTTGAGAACGGGCACAAATTGGCCGCTCGCTTCATCGGTACCCGCGTGCTGAACCGCGATAATTTCACCGACCCGACCCTGCCAAATGATCCTAATCGCCAGCGTTCAGAATTGGGCGACCCAAGCTATTCGGCATCGTTCAACCTCGATTATGATTTCGGGAACTGGGATTTGCGCTGGACCACCCAGTATATAGGGCGCCAGACGATCGGGACATATGAGACTCAGAACAGTTATTACGCAACGTGCCCCGCTAGCGGCATCACACAAAACACGGGTGGGATTAACGGTGCGGCAGTACCCTGCACAGCGGGACAATTGATTACCGTTGCTCCGAACAATGCCGATGCGTTCCCACGCATCTGGTATCCGGACGTATTCTATCACCACGTCCGCATCGGTTGGGATATCAACGACAAGTTCCGCTTCTATGCTGGTGTCAACAATCTGTTCGATCGCCAACCACCGCTGGGCTTGCTCGGCACCGCTGGCGGCGATCCGTTCGACAGCTTTGGCCGCAACTTCTTCTTCGGCATCAGCGCCGATTTGTAAGAAGCTCGATCATGAACACAAAAGGGCCGCTCGGGAAACCGGGCGGCCTTTTTGTTGTGGTTGAGATGACGGGCGGCCGTACTCTATTAACCGTTCGCCCTGAGCGTGTCGAAGGGCCGTCCTTTCTACTTCCGAAGTGAAGGTCAGTGCTTCGACAGCGACCCGTCGGGAGCCAGTACGAACGGAGAATTAAAACCTATCCCCACACCCGCTCGTATCGCTGCCCCAATCCGGTCAGCAGTTCATATTGCGACAGGCCCGATTGCGCGGATGCGGTTGGCAGATCATAGTCGATGCTCACCCAATCGCCCGCCGCCACATTGCACCCATCGAGCACCAACAGCGTCACGAGGTCCATCGATACGCGGCCAATGACGGGCAAGCGGTGCTCGCCAAACCGTGCCCCGCCGCGCCCCGAAAACCCGCGTAAATAACCATCGGCATAGCCAAGATTGATGGTGGCGATGCGGCAGGGCTGCTCGGCCGTCCATGTCGCATTGTAACCCACATGCGCGCCTGCCCCCACGTCGCGTAACTGCAACACCTCGGCCTCAGGAAATACAACTTGGGCAATGTGGCCCGCCGCCTCGGCGCGCGGCACCCCGCCATAAAGCGCAAGTCCCGGGCGCGTCAGGTCAAAACAATAGTCGCGCCCAAGGCATATCCCCGCACTGTTGGTAAGGCTATACCGCTGCGCCGTGACACGCGCCTTGACGGTTAAAAACTGCTGCAATTGCGCGTCGTTTTGCGCGCAATCCTCATCCGCGCTGGCCAGGTGGCTCATCGCTGTAACAATGGTGAGGCCATCGAGCGCGCCCGCCGCCACATCGTCGATCGACAGGCCAAGGCGGTTCATTCCGGTGTCGATCATCACGTCGCACGCCCCGCCGCCCGATCCTCGCCAAAGCGCCACCTGCTCAACGCTGTTCAGCACTGGCCGCGCGCCGATATTGCGTGCCAGACACAATTCCGAAGCGCGCACGCCGTGCAGCACCGACAGCGAACATCCGCCAAGGATCGGCGCGATTTTCGCAGCCTCCGCCCAGGTGGCGACGAAGAAATCGCGGCACCCCGCGCCCGCCAATGCCTCAGCCACAGCAACTGCGCCCAAGCCATAGCCATCGGCCTTGATGGCCGCACCGCACGCTGCGCCATAGCTCTGCGCCTTTAGCCAGTGCCAGTTGTCAGTCAACGCCGCGCGCGACAATCGCAACCGCAGCGGAGCGGTTGGCGCATCTCGCTCAGACATACGCAGGATCATCGGGCAGCCACAGCCAGGTCACGATCAACGCCATCGCCACCACCCCCCATGTGTACCATAGGCCGCTGTAGGGGTCGCCGGTCCGCGCAATAATCAGCGTCGCAATCAACGGCAGGAAGCCCCCAAAATAGCCGGTGCCGATATGATAGGGAATCGACATCGACGAATAGCGGACGTGCGGCGGGAACATTTCACTGAGCAGCGCCGCGACCGGACCATAGGTCGCACCCGACAACGCCGACAACAGCAACAGTATCGCGGCGATGGTGATGGTCTGCTGTGCCGTCGGGATAATAGTGGCCGCAGGCGCGGTGCTGGCGGCGCTACCTTGCAACGTGGCACCGATCACCCAGAAACAGGGGAACAGCAGCAGCAATGTCAGCGCATAGCCCCAGACAATCGGCTTCTTGCGCCCAACGCGGTCGGACAAGTGCCCGAAATAGATGAAAAAGCTCATCCCCACCAGCGCCGACGCACCGACGATCAGTTGCGCATGCGTCTCCTCCACATGCATTGGCCCGGTCAAAAATTGCAGGCCGGAGAACATCGCGGTGTACCAGATGACGGTCAACCCCGCCGCGATACCAAACAGCGCGACAAAGATGCGTTTTTTGTTGCCGGGATAGGTAAAACTCTCCTTGAGCGGGTTCTTCGCCAACTCGCCCTCGGCCTTCAACGCCTGAAACACCGGACTTTCGGACAGTTTGAGCCGCATCCACAGCGAAATGCCGAGCAACACCACCGACAATATGAATGGCACGCGCCACCCCCATGCCGTCCATGCGACTTCGCTGAACGCCGCCTTGCACCCCAGAACCACGCACAGGCTGAGGACAAAGCCGCCGACCACGCTCGCTTGGATAAAGCTGGTATAATAACCGCGTCGGTCGGGCGGCGAATGTTCGGCAACATATATGGCCGCCCCGCCATATTCACCGCCCAGCGCCAGCCCCTGCATGATCCGCAGCAGGATGATGATGACCGGTGCGGCGATCCCGATTGTCGCCACCGATGGCACAAACCCCACTCCGGCGGTCGCAATCCCCATCAGCGTAACCGTAACAAGGAACGTATATTTGCGCCCCAGCCGATCACCCAGAAAACCGAACAGGACAGCGCCCAGCGGGCGAAAGCCGAACCCGACGGCAAAGCCCGCCCACACCACGATCTGCTTTACCAAATCATTGTCCGACGGCACGAAAGCGGTGCCGATGATCGCCGCCAAAGTGCCGTAGATGAAGAAATCATACCATTCGAAAATGGTCCCGGCAGAGGACGCGGCGATGACCAGGCGGATGTCCTTTGCCGACGGCTGATAATCTACAGCATGGTCGTTGATGGTTGCTTCGGTCATAGTCTCTCCCCCGCCTCTATGGGTGTTACCGCATCCTTAACGCCCTTCACCCCTTGCACAAGGGGCGGTTTCGCGGCAGCATTGCCCAATGACCCGCTTTATCGACCTGTCGATCCCGATCACCAATGATGTGGTTTCCGACCCGCCCGTGATGCGCCCGCAGATCACCTATATGACGCACGAAAACACGTGGGAACAGATCGCGATGTTCTTTCCCGGCCTTACCTGTGATGACCTGCCCGATGGCGAAGGCTGGGCGGTGGAGAGCCTGACGCTGAGCACGCACAACGGCACGCATATGGACGCGCCGTGGCATTTTCACTCAACGACGGATAGCGGCGCAACGCCCGCGCCATCGATCGACGAAGCGCCGCTCGATTTGTTTTTCCGGCCCGGGGTCAAACTCGATTTTTCCGCGATGCCCACTGGCCATGTGGTGAGCGCGGCCGAGGTGGAGGCGGAACTGGCGCGGATCGGCCATGCGCTGCAACCGCTCGACATCGTGCTGGTGCAATCGGGCGCGGTGTATGGCACCGACAATTTCACCGATCAGGGCTGCGGGATGGGGGCGGAGGCGACGCTGTGGCTGACAACGCGCGGGGTGCAGGTAGTCGGCACCGACGCATGGAGCTGGGACGCGCCGTTCAGCTACACCGCGCAGCGCTGGGCCGAAAGTCGCGACCCGAGCATTATCTGGGAGGGGCATAAAGCGGGGCGGATATTGCCCTATTATCAGATCGAGAAGCTGACCAACCTCGCGGCCCTGCCCGCACACGGCTTTACCCTCGCCTGCTTTCCGGTCAAAATCACCCGCGCCAGCGCTGGGTGGATCCGCGCTGTGGCGTTGGTGGACGCCGATTAATTCAGCGTCGCCAGCATCCACAAAGTCCAACCGCTGAGCGCAACCAGCGTCAGCCAGGTTGCAATTACCCCTATCTGTCGAGGGATAGGTGCCTTGCCCGGTTCTGACGGTGTATAAAGGCCCACGATATGCGCCGCGCGACCTACAAGGAACAGCGCGCCGATGACCATCAACGCCATATGATGCGCGCGGCTCATTTCCAGCATGGCCAGCAGCAAGATCACAATCGGCGCATGTTCGGCGAGGTTGGCGTGGCTACGGCTTGCGCTGATCAGCTTCGCGTCACCTGCGTCGCCAAAGGCTGCTTTCAGTCTTAATCGCTGCCGGACAGTGTCGATGGCAGTGACCAGCAGCATGATCGCGCAGATTGCGGTGACAAAGGCGGTGATGGGTAGTGGCATGATCGTTCTCCTCCCGATTACATCCAACAGCTACAACAGCGCGCGGGCTTACTCCATCTCCAATATCACCGCATCGACGGCGAGGCTGTCGCCTTGCGCCGCGTTGATGCTCTTCACCACGCCCGATTTTGCGGCGCGCAGGATATTCTCCATCTTCATCGCCTCGACCACCGCGAGCGGTTGCCCCGCCTCAACTTTGTCCCCTGCCTTTACATGCAGCGCGACCAGCAAGCCCGGCATCGGCGCGAGCAGGTAACGCGACAGATCGGGCGGAACCTTTGCGATCATATGGCGGCCAAGCGGTGCGACATGCGCAGGCAGGCAGGTTGCACGGTGCGCCGCGCCGCGCGTTGTGAGGGTAAAGCCCGTGCGCGTCCTTGCGATTTTGACGGCCAAAAAATCCGTTTGTCCTGAGCCTGTCGAAGGGCTGTTTTTCCCTTCTGTGTCTGTGCCCAAAGAAAAGGACAACCCTTCGACAGGCTCAGGGTGAGCGGTTAGTGAGGAAATCTCCGCCTCGACCATGCGATCGCCGGGCGTATATTCCGTCGCAAGGTGCAGCGGCTGCCCGTCCACCGATATATCATCGCCGGACAGGTGCACGCCATGCGCCGCATCGCCGATTGTCACCTGCCAAGCCGAAGGCGGCGGCAGGTGATCACCCAACTGGCCATCCACCCGCCGCGCGCGGTCTGCCTCTGCCGTTGCCGCGAACGCCGCAATCGCCGCGAGGCTACGCAGCAACGCGGGCGAAGCGGGTGCCCCCTTGAACCCATCGGGATATTCTTCGGCGATGAAGCCCGTCGTGATGTCGCCGCTGCGAAAGCGCGGATGCTGCATGATGGCAGAGAGGAAGTCGATATTGTGGCCAACACCCTCGATTTTAAACTGATCGAGCCCAGCGATTTGAAGATCAATCGCGTCTTCGCGCATGGCACCGTGGGTGATGAGCTTGGCGATCATCGGGTCATAGAAGATGCTGACCTCGCCGCCCTCCGCCACGCCGTCATCGATGCGGGTGTGGCCTTGCGGCCTCTCGACTTCGCTCGAGGCGAACGGTTGGGGAGAAACCAGCAAACCTTTCCCGTTCGTGTCGAGCGAAGTCGAGACATTGTCCACGAAGGGGGCTTGGTTTTTGTCAGCCAAAGGCGGACGATACCGCACCAGCCTACCCGTGCTCGGCAAAAAACCACGGTAAGGGTCTTCGGCATAGACGCGGGTTTCGACCGCCCAGCCATCGAGTTTCACATCATCTTGGCCGAACGATAATGCCTCACCCGCCGCGACGCGGATCATCTGTTCGACCAGATCGACGCCGGTGATGCATTCGGTGACAGGATGTTCGACCTGAAGCCGTGTGTTCATTTCGAGGAAGTAAAAGCTTTCCCCAGAAGGGTCCGCGCCCGAGACGATTAGCTCGACCGTCCCCGCCGAATAATAACCCACCGCCCGGGCCAGCGCGACGCATTGCTCGCCCATCGCCTTGCGTATCGCGGGCGTAACGAACGGCGAGGGCGCTTCCTCAACGACCTTCTGGTGCCGCCGCTGGATGCTGCATTCGCGTTCGTTCAGATAGAGGATATTGCCGTGTTGGTCGCCCAATATCTGGATTTCGATATGGCGCGGATTCAATATGAACTTTTCAATGAATACCCGGTCATCGCCAAAGCTCGCCAGCCCCTCGCGCTTGACCGCCTCGAACCCTTCGCGCACGTCTGCTTCGCTATAGGCCAGTCGCATCCCCTTGCCGCCGCCACCTGCGCTGGCCTTCATCATCACCGGATAGCCGATCTCAGCGGAAATCCGCACCGCGTGCTCGGTATCGTCGATCTCGCCGACGAACCCGGGGACGACATTGACCCCCGCCGCCATCGCCAGTTTCTTGGACTCGATCTTGTCCCCCATCGCGGCGATGGCATTCACCGGCGGGCCGATAAAGGCGATGCCCTCCTTGGCCAACGCCTCGGCAAAGCTGGTGCGTTCGGACAGGAACCCATAGCCCGGATGCACCGCCTCCGCACCCGTCGCCTTGCACGCGGCAATGATCTTGTCGGCGTCGAGGTAGCTTTGCGCGGCAGGCGAAGGCCCGATATGCACCGCCTCGTCCGCCATCTCCACAAACGGCGCGCGCGCATCGGCATCGGAATAAACCGCAACGGTCTGGATACCCATCCGCCGGGCAGTCTTGATGATCCGGCAAGCGATCTCGCCACGGTTGGCGATCAGGATTTTTTTGAACATTAGCTGTCCCCAATAGGGTTTATTTTTTGCCGTTCCACGGCTTCGATGACGTTATTCAAACCATCTGTAAAAAGCTGGGTGAACTGAGCGTCTAATAGCTGGCCAATTAGTTGTTTGGTTGGGTCTTCAAGTGAATGCAGCGCGGCCCCATACCCTTTTGCTTCTAGTAACTGCCAAATTTCCCGTTGCTGATCAGGTATGTAATCTTTCCAATTATCGACCATCACCTGCCACTCTATCCTGGCTTGCTGCTCGAAAGTTGCACCTTCAATATGTTGGATACCCGTAAGTCTTTGGTCCAGGACCATCAAAAACTTTTCGCGCCGAGGTACGCAAAAGTTTTGAACTAGTTCTTCGACCTCCGAAGCAATCTGATTGCCCGCTTGGCGTCCCATTGCAAATGCTTCAGCTTTTTCCCGCCGTCGTTTGAAATAGCTAAATATCACTCCGCCGCCTCCAACGCCTTACACGCCCTGAGCGGTTCCTCCGCCTCCATTGGCACCAGTCCCAGCTTGGCCATCAGTGCCGCATCCTTGTCGTCGCCTGCATTGGCTGCGGTCAAGAGCTTGTCACCGGTGAAGATGCTGTTCGCGCCAGCCATGAAGCATAACGCCTGTGTCGCCTCACTCATGCTCTCGCGCCCCGCGCTCAACCGCACCATGCTCATCGGCATGGTGATGCGCGCGACCGCAACCACGCGGGCGAACTCGATGTCATGAATCTTCGCCAGCGGTGTGCCCGCCAGCATGTCGCCCAACACGGTGCCTTTCACGGGAACCAGCGCGTTGACCGGTACGCTTTCGGGATGCTGCGGCAATGTGGCGAGCGTGTGGATGAAGCCCACTCGATCATCGCGGGTTTCGCCCATGCCGACAATCCCGCCGCTACACACATTAATGCCCGCCCGCCGCACTTCGGCCAGTGTGTCGAGCCGATCCGCCATCGTTCGCGTGGTGATGATCTCACTGTAACGCTCGGGGCTGGTGTCGATATTGTGGTTGTAATAATCGAGGCCCGCTTGGCTGAGCATATCGGCCTGTGCGGGCGTCAGCATGCCCAGCGTCATGCACGTCTCCAGCCCCATCGCGGCCACGCCCTGCACAATTTCGACCAATGCTGGCATGTCGCGGTCCTTGGGGTTGCGCCACGCCGCGCCCATGCAGAAACGCTGCGATCCCGCGTCGGCGGCCTCTGCGGCCTTTTGCAGCACGGCGCGCACGTCCATCAGCTTGGTCGCTTCGACCCCGCTGTCCGCCTTCACGCTTTGCGAGCAATAGCCGCAATCTTCGGGGCAACCGCCAGTTTTGATGCTGAGCAAGGTGCACAGCTGGATCTGCCCCGCCGCATGATGTGCGCGGTGGACGGTTGCGGCTTGATAGACCAGCTCGTCGAACGGCAGGTCAAACAGCGCCGCGATCTCCTCGCGGGTCCAGTTAGTGCGCGTGGTCAATCACTCTCTCCTATCGGCGGCATATTGTGGCCGAGCAAGCGCAGCACATCCGCAGCGCATTCGACCACGTTGGAACCGGGGCCATAGATCCCCTGCACCCCCACGTCGCGCAGAAAGTCGTAGTCCTGCGGCGGGATCACGCCGCCGGCGATCACCTTGATGTCGCTTCGCCCTGCCTCTTGCAGCCTGTGGATAAGTTCGGGGATAAGTGTCTTGTGCCCCGCCGCGAGCGAGGATGCGCCGATGACATCAACGCCTGCATCCAGCGCCAGCACCACGGTTTCCTCAGGTGTCTGGAACAGCGGCCCGCTGGTGACGGCAAAGCCCATGTCGCCAAAGGCAGACGCGATCACATTCGCCCCGCGATCATGCCCATCCTGCCCCATTTTGGCGACCAGCAGCCTGGGAGCGCGGCCCAAGCGGCGGGTGACCGCCGCGACGCCCTGCACCACCTGGCCATAGCGCGCATCACCCGCATAGGCCGTGCCGTAAATGCCCGTGACCGGGGCCGGCTGGGTGCCATAACGGCCAAATACGGCCTCCATCGCGTCCGAGATTTCGCCAAGCGAGGCGCGCGCGCGGGCGGCGTCGACGGCGAGGGCGAGGAGGTTGGCTCCGCCGTTCGCACCGTCGGTCAGCGCCGCCAGCGCCGTCTGGCACTTCGCCTCATCGCGCGAAGCCTTCATCGTGTTCAGCCGCGCGATCTGGGCATCGCGCACCGCGTGATTGTCGATTTCCAGCGTATCGAGATGCGCCTCCTCAGCCAGTCGATATTTGTTCACCCCGACGATCACATCCTCACCCTTGTCGACACGCGCCTGCCGTGCGGCGGCGGCGGTCTCGATCGCCGCTTTGGGTTTGCCGCTGGCAACATAGGCGGTCATCCCGCCCGCAGCGTCGATTTCCTCGACGATCGCCCACGCCGCATCGGCCAGCTCCGCAGTCAATGCCTCGACATAATAGCTGCCGCCCAGCGGATCGACCACGCGGGTAATCCCGCTCTCCTCGGCCAGCACAATTTGGGTGTTACGCGCGATGCGCGCGCTAAAATCGGTCGGCAGCGCAATCGCCTCATCCAATGCGTTGGTGTGCAGGCTCTGCGTCCCGCCCAGCACCGCCGCCATCGCCTCGATCGTGGTGCGGATGACGTTGGTATAGGGGTCTTGCTCCTGCAAGCTGACGCCAGACGTCTGGCAATGCGTGCGCAGCATCTTGCTCCGCTCCTCTTTCGCGCCCAGGCCGTCCATCACCCGCCACCACAAGGTGCGCGCCGCGCGCAGCTTGGCCACCTCCATGAACAAGTTCATACCTATTCCGAAGAAAAAGCTCAAACGCCCTGAAAAAGCATCAATATCTAACCCGGTGGAGCACGCCCGCTTCACATATTCCTTGCCGTCGGCGATGGTGAAGGCCAGTTCCTGCACCGCCGTCGCCCCGGCCTCATGCATATGATAGCCAGAGATTGAAATGCTATTGAACTTGGGCATATGCGCCGAGGTATAGGCGATGATGTCCGAGACAATCCGCATGCTCGGTTCGGGCGGATAGATATAGGTGTTGCGGACCGCAAACTCCTTGAGGATGTCGTTCTGGATCGTGCCGTCGAGCTGGACCAGCGGCACGCCCTGTTCCTCGCCCGCGACAATGAAGAAGGCGAGGATCGGGATCACCGCGCCGTTCATCGTCATCGACACGCTCATCTGGTCGAGCGGGATGCCATCGAACAGGATTTTCATATCCTCGACGCTGTCGATGGCAACGCCCGCTTTGCCGACATCGCCGACCACGCGCGGATGGTCGCTGTCATAGCCGCGATGGGTTGCGAGGTCGAAGGCGACCGAGAGTCCCTTTTGCCCGGCGGCGAGGTTGCGGCGATAGAATGCGTTCGATTCCTCAGCGGTGGAAAAGCCCGCATATTGGCGGATCGTCCATGGGCGGCCCGCATACATGGTGGCGCGCACCCCGCGCGTGAACGGTGCGAAACCGGGCAGGCTGGGATTTGTGGCGCCCTCCGCCGTGTAAAGTGGTTTTACGTCGATCCCCTCGGGCGTGTGCCAAGTCAGGTCCCTAAACGCATCTGGGCCCTTGACCTCCTTGGCGGCGAGCGCCTCCCAGTCCTCAATCTTTGCCATTATTTCCCTGTGAACATGGGCACGCGCTTTTGCAAGAACGACATGCCGCCCTCGATCGCGTCGGCGCTTTGGCTGACCGCGCGTTGCCCCTCGGCCTCGCGCAGCAGTGCACTGGCATAATCGCTGTCGAGCGCAGCGGCAATATTCTGTCGCATGATCCCCAGCGCTAGTGTCGGGCCATTGGCCAGTCGCGTAGCCAGCGCGCGCGTCTCACTCATCAACGCCGCGTCCTCGGTGCATTTGTAGATCAACCCCCATCCCGCCGCCTGTTCAGCGCCAATTTTCTCGCCGAGCAACATCATCTGCGCCGCGCGCGCCTTGCCAATCAGGCGCGGCAACATCCAGCTCGCCCCGCCATCGGGGACCAGCCCGATATTGACGAATGCCTGGAGAAAATAGGCGGATTGGCCAGCGATCACGAAATCTGCGGCGAGCGCGAGGCTGCACCCGATGCCCGCCGCCGGGCCGTTGACCGCGCACACCACCGGAATGGCGAGCCGCGACAGCTTGAGCATCAACGGGTTATAATGCTGGGTCAGCGCGCCGTAGGGGCCAGCCGCCGCCGGGCCACCGCGCATCGTCAGGTCGGCGCCAGAGCAAAAGGCCCTGCCCGCACCGGTAATGAGCACCGCGCGCGCATCGCCCAGATTGTCGAGCGCACCGCTGATCTCGTCGGCCATATGCGGCCCCATCGCGTTCAGCCGCTCTGGACGATTGAGGGTTATCGTCGCGATAGTATCCGCGCAGTCAAAGGTGATGGTTTCATAGGTCATGCAAATACTCCGTTCATCCTGAGCCTGTCGAAGGATGGAAGGGCAGCGCTAATCGTGCTTCGACAAGCTCAGCACGAACGGATAAGCTAGTGCCCGTTCCTCTCCGGCACCTCCATAATTTCGGTCAGCACCCCGCCCATATCCTTGGGGTGCAGGAAGAAAATCAGCGTGCCATGCGCGCCGATGCGTGGTTCACCCAACACGCGCTTGCCCAGCGCTTCGAACCACGATTTGGCGGCGTGGATGTCGGGCACTTCATAACAGACATGATGTTGTCCGCCAGCCGGGTTTTTGGTTAGAAAGCTTATGAGAGGCGAGTCCGGCCCCAGCGGCTCGATCAACTCGATCTGCGTATTCGGCGCATCAACAAAACACACCCGCACGCCTTGGTCGGGCATGTCGAATGGGGTGTGGATGGTCGTCGCGCCCATCACATCGCGCCAATGGGCAATGCTGGCCTCGATGGACGGCGTCGCGACGCCAATATGGTTGAGACGACCCAGTTTCATACCACTACACCCCTACCCTTCAGGGGAGGGGTAGCGAGACTTGGTGGCGTGCCACCTAGTCGCAGCGGGGTGGGGTTTCGCCCCCAGCGCCGCGCCAACCGGACAGG
>JBEBHS010000060.1:0-5091 GCA_040080745.1 Sphingopyxis sp.
GTTAATGGTTGTCACCCTGATTGAGCGCCTGCGACAACAGGGTCTGTCAGCCAACGTCCGTAACATATTCACCGCCCCCGTACTGGCCGAGCTGGCTGCGGAGTTGGATGAAAACTATGATTTAAGCCTGGATTTCATAGTACCTCCAAATTTAATACCTAACAATAATAATCAGTCATTAAGCAACAATGATATCGAGGAGTTTCGGATATGAAGTTAGAAGAATTATTTTCTTACATTCAAGATAAAAATATTTCTATCACAGTTAATAATGATGAGCTAGTTATTCGAGCCCCACAGGGTTTATTAAATCTAGAAGTAAAGAAACATTTAAAAATCTATAAAAATGACTTAATAACTGCATTTGGGAGTGGGCAAATAATCACTCCTGGCCTTTTAACTTTAGTTAATCTCACTCAAGACCAAATTGATAAGATTGTTGCTGATGTACCATTGGGGACAACTAATATTCAGGATATTTACCCGTTAGCACCTTTGCAAGAAGGTATTTTGTTTCATCATCAGTTGGAAACACAGGGTGATGCTTACCTCGCTCGTTCAGTTCTATCCTTTGAAAGCCGCAATCACCTAGAATCATTTTTAAATGCATTTCAACACGTCATAAATAGACACGACATTTTACGTAGTGCCATGTTTTGGAAAGGTCTTCCGCAGCCTGTGCAAGTCGTTTATCGTAAGGCACAGTTGCAAATCGAGGAACTACTTCTTTCAACGAATACTATAAATGAAGCTGATTTCAATGATTATGATTATGTGCTTCAAGAATTATTAGAACGCACCAATCCTCATTATATACGCCTAAATCTACAAGAAGCACCCTTAATTAAAACTACTATTGCCTCAATACCTCATTCTTCTGAATGCTTACTAGCAATACTTAATCATCACCTGATAATTGATCATGTGACGCTGGAGATGATTATTGCTGAGATCCAAATGATAATGCAGGGTCAAATAAAACAACTGCCAATTCCACTACCTTACCGTAATTTTATTGCTAAAATACTGTCCGTTTCTCCATCTGAACACGAAGCTTATTTCCGAACAAAATTAGGCGATATTGTCGAATCCACAGCCCCATATGGACTACTCAATGTTAAAGGTGATGGAGCAAAAATTAGTGAAAAGACATTACATCTTGCTACTGAATTAGCAGAACAATTGCGAAGTATTGCTCGTCAGCATGGTGTCAGTACTGCTGTTTTGTTCCATGTTGCATGGGCGCTAGTCCTTAGTCATTGCACAGGGAGCGACGACGTTGTTTTTGGCACAGTCTTATTAGGCCGACTACATGGTTCGACAGGTGCGGAAAGGATTTTGGGGATGTTCATGAACACACTACCGATTCGTGTGTCAATGGTACAACTCACTGTGGGCGATGTGGTTAGGGCTACCTACCAAAATTTGAGTGATTTGCTCGAACACGAACAAGCTTCATTATCTCTAGCTCAACGATGCAGTGGTGTCACAGGTTCACAACCTTTGTTTACTACCCTTCTTAACTATCGCCATAGCGATACTACGAACAAACGAAGAACTATAAGTAATCTTTACAAACCAGAAGGCAATGGCGAAGCAATAAATCCTTCATTAAAAGGAATACGTCAAATTAGTCATGATGAGTTTACCAATTACCCAATAACTATTGAAGTAGACGATTTTGAACATGACTTTAGTATAACTGTACAAAGTGTCCAAGGGGTTAATCCTGACCACATTGCTCTCTACTCGCTCACTGCAGTTGAAGAGATTGTGGATGCGCTAGTAGAGAACCCTAAACGACTAATCAGCACACTCAATATCTTACCTACTAATGAACTTCATCAGCTACTTATAGATTTTAACGATACCGCTGTAGATTATGCAAGTGAGCAATTGATTCATCAGCTATTCGAAAGGCAAGTTGAAAATTATCCTGATGCTACTGCCTTAGTTTTTGAAGGGAAAATTTTGAGCTATCAAGAAGTCAATTCAATGTCTAATAGGTTAGCTGTTTATTTACGAAGCGAAGGGGTTGGCCCAGAAGTATTGGTAGCTCTTTGTGTAGAACGGTCTGTAGAAATGATAATTGGACTATTAGGCATTCTTAAAGCAGGCGGCACTTATGTCCCTATAGATCCTGATTATCCTCAAGAAAGGATTTCATTTATTTTGGAAGATACACGTACTCCAATTTTGTTGACTCAGGAACAATTATTTAAGAAATTACCAAAAATTACTACAAACGTTATTTGCTTTGATAAAGATTGGCCAAAGATTGAACGATATGATTCTAATAACCTTAAAATAATTAATCAACCTTCTAATTTGGCTTATATCATATATACATCTGGTTCTACAGGTAAGCCCAAAGGTACTTTGGTTTCCCACAGAAATGTAGTTTGTTCTACCTTAGCTAGGTTTTCTGCATATCCAGAGCCAGTTAAATCATATTTGCTGTTGTCATCATTTGCTTTCGACAGTTCCGTTGCGGGGATTTTCTGGACTTTGGGTCAAGGTGGTTGCCTATACCTACCTACTGATAATCTTATTAAAGATCCTCTTGCGTTAGGAGAATTAATTTATCAAAATCGAATTACGCATTTGCTCACTTTACCTTCGTTTTACGCTGTGTTGTTAAGGCAGATTACTCCACAATTGAAATCTCTTAACACAGTTATAGTGGCTGGTGAATCATGTCCAGTTGATATTATCGAAAAACACCAATCAAAGCTGCCTGGAGTTGATTTATATAATGAGTATGGGCCTACAGAAGGCACAGTATGGAGCAGTGTCTACCTAACTAACAACGAAGATATTAACCAAACTGTATCAATAGGTAAACCAATAGAAAATACAAAGATTTACTTGCTCAATAAATACTTTGCTCCTGTGCCTATTGGGGTACAAGGCGAAATGTATTTAGGTGGTAGTGGAATTGTTCGTGGTTATTTAAATCAACCAGATTTAACAGCAGAAAAATTCATTCCTGATCCGTTCGGTGGAAGTGGTAATCGATTATATAAAACTGGAGATTTGGCTCGTTACCGTCCAGATGGAAACATTGAATTTTTAGGCCGTATTGATAATCAGGTTAAAATTCGAGGCTACAGAATTGAATTGGGCGAAATAGAAGCCGAGCTAATAAAGTGTCCTGGAATTCAAAAAGCCATAGTCATAGTTCGGGAAGATAGTCCAGGTGACCAGCGATTGGTGGCGTACCTTCTTACGCCGAATAATTTAAATCTGGACACTGCTGGCCTACGCAGCAGACTGATTCAGGTTTTGCCTGAATACATGGTGCCATCTGCTTTTATTGTCTTAGAAGCATACCCACTTACGCCTAATGGTAAGCTTGATCTCCGAGCACTTCCAGCATCAGAAGTTGTATCTGTTATCCTGGATTCGGATGAGGCACCGCAAGGCACAATAGAGATTGCCTTGGCACAAATATGGCAAGAACTTTTGACGGTTCAACATGTCAGCCGCAATGACCATTTCTTTGAACTAGGTGGGCATTCGTTACTTGTAATTACTTTGATAGAACGGCTACAGCAACAAGGTTTATCACTGGACGTTATGACTGTATTTGCCGCGCCAATCCTTTCGGAAATGGCGGCTACTATTGGCGATAATGAAAAGCAGCCCTCATCTGCGGCAGTACCTCCAAACTTAATATCCGTAGACTGTACTGCAATTACTTCAGACTTATTGCCGTTAGTTAGTCTTACTCAAGACGAAATTGATACTATAGTTGCGAGCGTTCCACAAGGTGTTGCGAACATTCAGGATATTTACCCGTTAGCACCATTACAAGAAGGAATGTTATTCCATTACCTGCTTGAATTACAAGGAGATACCTATCTTTCAAGATCAGTTATTAGTTTTGATAGTCGCAGTCGCTTGGATAGTTTCCTTACTGCTTTGCAATTTGTTATCAATAGGCACGATATTTTGCGTAGTGCCATATTCTGGAAAGGACTTTCACAGCCTGTACAGGTAGTACATCGTCAAGTCTCACTTCCTATCGAAGAACTCAAGTTTGAACACGATAGCGACGTGCTAGCAGAACTAAAATTCCATACAGATACTCGCGTTACACGATTAGATATAGATAGAGCCCCCCTATTTAAAGTGTTTATCGCTGCTGATTCTCAGTCAGATAAATGGTTTGTATCACTGTTGAACCATCACTTGGTTAGAGATCATTTAACGGGATCGTTTATTTTTGAGGAGATCCAACAAATATTAAATGGTCATGCTGATAAGCTGCATATCTCCCTGTCATACCGTAATTTTATCGCTCAAGCACATATGGTCTCTCCGGCTGTACATGAAGCTTACTTTCGAATGCAACTGGGAGATATTACAGAGCCTACTGCGCCATTTGGAGTGCTCAACGTCTATGGAGAAGGCGAAGGCATAACTGATGTCAACTTAGCATTAAGCCACGATTTGGCACAACGAATCCGTATTTCTTCTCGCGAGCAGGGTGTCAGCCCAGCAGTATTGTTCCATGTCGCCTGGGCGCATGTATTGAGTAAATGCACAGGTCGTGACGACGTAGTCTTTGGCACCGTCCTGTTAGGTCGGTTACAGGGCTCGTCCGGTGCTGACCGGGTATTGGGTATGTTTATGAATACCCTGCCGGTTCGGATTACCTTAGATGGGTTAAGTGTAGGTGAAGTGGTTAGTGATACCTACAGGCGCTTAAGTGAGTTACTGGATCATGAGCAAGCTTCCTTGATACTGGCTCAACGTTGTAGTGGCGTGTCTGCTTCGTTGCCCCTGTTTACTACTTTGTTAAACTATCGGCATAGCCCAATTGATACACCTGATATTGGTTCAATTGCTGGGCAATTAAATGACGATAGCAATAACATTCAGTCGGCTTGGGAGGGAATACAGGTGCTCCGAACAGAAGAACGCACCAATTATCCTATTATCCTTTCAATAGATGATCTGGGTCAAGGCTTCAGCATTACTGCGCAATGTGTCCAAGGGATTGACCCCGGTCGCATTGCCGGCTACCTCCACACCGCCATCGAAGGGTTGGCGGACGCATTGGCAGCGGATGCCCAGCGAATGATC
>JBEBHS010000007.1:0-91641 GCA_040080745.1 Sphingopyxis sp.
AATATCCTAGCCGTATTTGGTTGTGAAGTTTCGCAAAATAGCGTGGCTTTCATTTACCATTGATAAATGGTTTGCGCGAGCGCGACGAGCGCGATAACAACCGAGTCGAGGTAAGGGGAAAATACTGGGGTGATTCCCGACCGCCGCAGCGACGCTGTGCGGTCGTGGGATAGCCGCCAGAGCGACCTTGCCACGTGAATTGGTTTTGAGGGAGCATGTCGCGTAGATGGCTTATGGTGATACAGTTGACCCGAAGAGTCGCGTAGTATCCGTCGTTCTTGTCGGACTTGTTACGTTTCTACTCGGTTGGTTATTGGTAAGCGGTCTGGCGGTTGAAGCCGCCAAGCAGGTTATCAAGAAACTTGATGTCATTGATATTGAGGAACCGCCGCCCCCTGAAGAACCGCCGCCACCGCCGCCGGAAAATCCGTTGCCGCCGCCACCGGCGTTCGTGCCTAAGGCGATCGTTCAGTTGGACATCCAGCCTCAAAATCAGGTGATCCGTGACGACAGGCCGCCGCCGCCGCCGCCGCCGCCGCCACCGCCGCCAGATACGGGACCGCCACCACCCCCGCCGCCAAGTAGGGCGCGTCCGGCGCGTCCACGTGGTAACGAATCGTCGTGGGTGACCACCGATGATTATCCATCGTCGGCGCAGCGTGAGGGTGCGGAAGGTGTCACCGGAACGCGGTTGAGCGTCAGCGCAGATGGAAGAGTCACAAATTGTGATGTCACCAGTTCGAGCGGAAATAGTGCGCTCGATCAGGCTGCGTGCCGCAATCTGATCCGGCGGGCGCGTTATGAACCAGCACTGGATCGGGACGGGAATCCGACGACTTACACCGCTGTGAAGCGCGTGCGTTGGCAGTTGCCGGACGAATAAGTTTCATTTTTCAACCTAATTGGGTTGCCCAATGGCTGCCCGACCAGACAAGACTTTGAGAGGGAATAAGACTATGATGATCAACCTGATCAACACCGCCGCCGCAGCATCATCTGAAGGGCCTAAGTACGGCCTGATTCCGATGCTTCAGGAGGGCAATGCCGTTACCTGGTCCACCTTCATCGTGCTGATGATCATGTTTGTGGGTTCACTCTACATCCTGTTCACCAAATTGTTCGAACAGAATAAGGTGATGAAGCAAGGCCGCGACATGCAGGCATCGTTCTGGCGTGCGCCGACGCTGGGCGAGGGCGCGGGCAAGTTGGAAAAGAACAGCGCCTATCGTCAGGTGGTTGACGATGCCCTTCGTGCACAGGCCGACCATGCTAAGCTGTCCGACCCTGTCGAGGCGCATGACTGGATGCATGGCACGATGGAGCGTTCACAAAGCCACATCAACTCCAAGCTTTCGGGCGGACTGTCGTTTCTGGCGACGGTGGGTGCAACCGCACCATTCGTCGGGCTGTTCGGGACGGTTATCGGTATTTTGACCGCGCTCGTGAAAATTGGTTCGTCGGGTCAGGCGTCGATCGACACCGTTGCCGGCCCGGTCGGTGAAGCGTTGATCATGACCGCCATCGGTTTGGTCGTCGCGGTTCCTGCGGTGCTCGCCTATAACTGGCTGCAATCGCGCAACAAGGATATCTCGCGCAGTCTGTCGACTTTTGCCACCGACGTGCTGGGCAGCATGATGTCGAACGGTACCGTGCGCCCCGCTGTTACCGCTCCTGCCGCCGCAGCTGCGCCGAAAAAGGCCTGATGCGAAAATCGGATGGGGCGGGACAACCCGACCCCATCCGGTGGTTACTTAACAATTGGGGCGGTGGGCCGTATGGCCCGCCCGCTCCCAGAAAATTAAACAGGATGCTGAACAATGGCGATTAGCATGGGCGGAGGCGACGACAGCGTCATGTCGGAAATCAACACCACGCCGCTAGTGGACGTGATGTTGGTGATGCTGATCATCTTCCTCATCACCATTCCGGCGGTGTTGGAATCGATTGAGGTTCAGATGCCCGATCTGGCGTTTGAACCAACGGTGACCAAGCCTGAAAATGTGTTGCTGACCGTTCGCGGGACTCCCGGTGACAACAATACTTGCCAGGTCTTTTGGGGGCAGACGCCGATCAATTCGTCCGTTTTACTAGAACAAGGTCGAGAGAAGCTTGAAAAGCTAATCCGCGATCTTGGTGGGATGCAGAATGTCACCGAGGAGAATCTGCCCGAAGTGCATATTCGCGGTGACATCAATACGCCGTATAAATGCATCGGCGGCGTCATTTACACTATGCAATATGCGGGATTCCAGAAAATCGGCTTCATCTCTGAGCCGGCACCTGGCTCCGCAACGCTTGGCCGTCTGTAATCGGCCGCTGACCTAGAAAGGAATTGCCTCATGGCTATGAGTGCCGGTGGACGTGACGAAGACGCCCCGTTGGGGGAAATGAACACGACGCCATTGATCGACGTTATGCTGTGCCTGTTGATCATGATGATCCTGTCACTACCCATTCAAACACACGCGGTTAAAATTGATTTGCCGGTGGCTACTGATGCGCCGCCGCCACCAATTGAACCATTAAAGAACAATATATACATATCGAGAGAGGGCCTTGTGCTGTGGAACGGTGCTGCTGTTAATTTTTCGCAGCTTGCAGATTATCTTGAGCAAACCAAGACGGTAACGCCGACTCCGGAGCTACAGTTGCAGCCCGATCCCTATGCACGCTATGCCATCGTCGATTCGGTTTTGGCGCTGATCAAGCGGTCCGAGGTCGGCGGACTTGGCTTTGTCGGGAATGAGCAATACGCACGCGAATTCTGACGTTTAGCCTGAAGTAAGACGCTATGGGGTTGCAACTTGGGTTGCGGCCCCATTGCTTTGTGGTAAGGCCCGCGCGGCGTAATATTGGCGAATCCCGCCACCCCTCAACCATAGACTGGCAGGAAGTGTTTCGATGAAAATTACGATGATTGGCACCGGCTATGTTGGCCTTGTCTCCGGGACCTGCTTCGCCGATTTCGGCCACACCGTTGTGTGCGTGGACAAGGATCAGGGCAAAATCGACGCGCTGCTCGCCGGGAAAATGCCGATTTTCGAACCGGGGTTGGAGGGGCTTGTCGCCGCCAATGTCGCGGCCGGACGATTGAGCTTCACCACCGACATTGCGACTGGCATAGCGGACGCAGATGCGGTGTTCATCGCGGTAGGCACGCCGTCGCGGCGCGGCGATGGTCATGCCGACCTCAGCTACGTTCATGCGGCGGCAAAGGAAATCGGCGAGAATCTTCTTCGAGACTGTGTGGTCGTCACCAAATCGACCGTTCCAGTCGGCACCGGCGACGAGGTTGAGGCGATCATCGCCAGTGTTTCGGGCGGCAAGCACGTCCCTGTTGTGTCGAACCCAGAGTTTTTGCGCGAAGGCGCGGCGATCAGCGATTTCAAACGCCCCGACCGCATCGTCATCGGCACCGATGATGATCGCGCGAGCGCGGTGATGAAAGAAATCTACCGCCCGCTGTTTCTCAACGAAGCGCCGATATTGTTCACCGGACGCCGCACCGCTGAGCTGACGAAATATGCCGCCAATGCCTTTTTGGCGACCAAGATTACCTTCATCAACGAGATCGCCAATCTGTGCGAAGCGGCGGGCGCGGATGTGCAAGACGTCGCGCGCGGCATCGGCCTTGATAACCGGATCGGGGCCAAGTTTCTCCACGCTGGCCCGGGCTATGGCGGGTCATGCTTTCCCAAGGATACGCTGGCGCTGCTCAAGACCGCGCAGGACCATGGTGTCCCACAACAAATTGTGTCGGCGGTGGTCAAGGTCAATGAGATGCGCAAGGCGGCGATGGGTGCCAAGGTTATTGCCGCGCTGGGCGGGGACGCGGCGGGCAAGCGCGTCGCTATCCTCGGGCTGACCTTCAAACCCAACACCGATGATATGCGCGATGCGCCATCGCTTGTCATTGTCCAATGCCTGGTCGATGCGGGCGCGCAGGTCGTTGCCACCGACCCCGAAGGGATGGAAGCAGCGGCGGATATGCTGCCGGGCACAGAGATGGTGGCCGACGCCTATAGCGCCGCGGCCGGGGCCGACGCGGTGGTCATCGTCACCGAATGGGATGCTTACCGCGCGCTCGACCTTGGTCGGCTGGCCAGTCTGGTTCGCGGGCGCGTGCTGGTCGATTTGCGCAACGTCTATCGCCGCGACGAGGTAGAGCGCGCAGGCTTCGTCCATCACGCCATCGGGATTTCCGACCGCGCATAAGCTGCTATCAGTCCAACCCTGGCTCGCCCGCCGCTGCGGCGCGCGTCCGCACGCTCGCTTCGGCTGCGGGTAGCATGCGATAGGCGGCAATCAGCAGGGCTAGTGCAATCGGCGCGACGCCCAGCATCGACAAGATACCGATGCGCAAATTGCCGACCAGATGGCCGTTCACCGTCGTGCCGCTCCAGTCCGAAATCTGGCCGACCAGATAGGGGCCGAACGCCAGACCCACTAGCGTCGTAGCCAAGAAAAATGCGGCCGCCGCCGTGCCGCGCATGCGAGGAAGGACCAAATCCTGCGTGGTTGCCGCCGCTGCGCCCAATGCCGCGCTGCCAAAGGCGACGCTGAGGAAATAGAGCGCATAGAATAGCGTGGAATCATCGGTGGTAAAGCCAAACCACAGCGGCGCTATCGGCAACAGTGCGCCGCCCATGATGACCAGCAACCGCCCGGCGGGGTTGCGCGCGCGCAAGGCATCGGCAATCCGCCCGCCCGCAATAACGCCGATGAACCCGGCCAGTGCGCCAATGCTGCCGATGTTGAACGCGAGATCGAGCTTGGGCAGATGGAGCAATGTTTCGGCATAGGGTGCGGTCCAATAGCTGAGCCCCCATGCGGTCATCGACACCAGACCATAGCCGAGCGCGGTGCACAGGAAGGCAGGCGTCCCCCAGATCAGGGCGAAGGTTGCCGGGTCGCGCGCGCGCAACGTGCAGGCCCACGAGAACACGGCGTAATAGCCAAGCGCAATCGCTGACCATTGCGGGATATTGTCCGTTACCCGGATCATGCCATAAGCACAGAGCGCAAACAGCACCGCAGTAAGGGTGTTGATCACGAGTGAGCGCGGTCCGCGTTGCCACGCGCCTATCAGAGTGAAGGGCGGGATGATCGTCGAAAGGTCGTCGAAGAAGGTGCGAAACGGTGTTGGCGAGCTTGACTGCGCTACACCGTCCATGCGCCCGCGCACCGGCTCGCGCAGGCTCGCCACCCACAGCGCGACGAGGACGCCGGGGATGCCGACCGCTAGGAACGCCGCCTGCCACCCGACCAGATCCATCGGTCCGCCGCCGGGATAGGCCTTGTCCCATGCTTCCTTGATATACGCACCGATCAGCAAGCTGAGTCCGCCGCCGAGGTACAAGCCGGAGGAATATATGGCGAGCGCGGTGGCGCGCTGGCGTTTTGGGAAATAGTCTGAAATCATCGAATAGGCCGATGGGCTGGCGGTTGCTTCGCCGATGCCGACCCCCATCCGCGCAAAGCCCAGAGTCGCAAAATTGCGCGAAAAGCCCGACAGTGCGGTCATCGTCGACCATAAGGTCAGCCCGATCGAGAGCAATTTCACCCGACCCCAATTATCCGCGAGCCGCCCCAGCGGAATGCCAAACAGCGCATAAAATACCGCAAAAGCGGCCCCGCCCAGAAACCCCATCTCGCTGTCATTAAGACCAAGGTCGGCTTTGATGTCGACGGCAAGGATGCTCATCACCTGGCGGTCGATGAAGTTGAGGATATAGACGACGACCAGCACGGCAAGAACATACCAGGCATAGGGTGATGCGCGGTCCGGCGGCGTGTCCGCGCTGCCAGCTATTGGGCCATCGCCTGTTGGCATGCTGCTCTCCTCCTGCGCCTTAGTCTCTTTGGCAAAGGGCTAGCAGAGCGGCGGCGCGCTTGCCAAGTTGAAAGTTGATTCAGTTTTGAAACGAACACATATCATCCGCCAAGCGGATAGTCGCGCAATTGCTCGTATTGCGCGCCATCGGCGCTCAAATGGCTCTGATACAGGCCAAAGGCCGCGATGGTTACGCTTGGCGTTGCCAGATCCGCCTGGCCGCTAAGAAAGCCATCGGTCGGCCCGGCGGAGCGCCCCAGCCGCGCCAGCGTGATGTGCGGAACGAAGTGCATGCCTTGCGGGGTGATGCCGACGGCGCGGACCGCATGGTCGACCTTGGCGGCGAGCGCGATGAGCGTGTCTGCTGGCTGTGCCGCTGCCCACAGCGTCGTCGCGCGGCCCTTTGTCGCAAAATGACCAATGCCGGTGCACGACAGGGGGATGGGGGCGTGGCGAATGGCGGCGAGCGCTGCGTCGAGGTCGGCCAGCCTTTCCTCGCCCGCATTGCCGAGGAACGACAAAGTGAGGTGGATCTGCTCTGCGCTTTGCCAGCGGGCGCCCGCAACACCGCCCATCGCTGCGGCCAGCGCATCGGCTATGGCTGGTGGCGGGAACAGGGCAACGAACAGACGCAACATGGGCATCTCCAGACTCTTGGCGCTTAGCCATAAAAATTGCCACTTGAAAGCCGCGCGGTTGTGACCGATATTGTGCCTAACCGTGCGGCCATTGTGGCTGTGCACGTGGATGGAGTGAATGACATGGCAAACTGGTCCGACCCGCGTGGTCCCGCCACCGCCAATCCGATGGGCGGCGTCGCCACACCAGCGGCGGTTGACGCCGGGCTGCGCGCGCACATGCTCAAAGTTTACAATTATATGGCGTCGGGTGTGCTCTTGAGCGGCATCGTCGCGATGCTATTTGCCCAGGGCGGGGCGACGTCGCTCGGCGCGCAATATGTGCTTGCGGGCGGGGCAACGTCGTGGATCATCCGCCTCGCACCGCTGGCGTTCATTCTGGTGCTCAGCTTCGGCATCCACCGCCTCTCGACCGTCGCGGCGCAGGCGCTGTTCTGGGCGTTTGCGGCGGTGATGGGGATGTCGCTCTCGGCGTGGCTACTCGTCTATTCGTCCGAATCGGTGGCGACCGCGTTTTTCTCGACTTCGGCGGCGTTCGTGGGCTTGAGCCTGTTCGGCTACACGACTAAGCGTAACCTGTCGGGCTTTGGCACATTTCTGTTGATGGGGCTGGTCGGGCTGATCGTGGCGATGCTGCTCAACGCCTTCATCTTTCAATCGGGGGCGATGGGCCTGGCGATCAGCGCGATCGGGGTGCTGATTTTTGCGGGCCTCACCGCTTATGACACCCAGATGATCAAGAACCAATATTATGAGGTGATGGGCACCGATTTTGCCGGCAAAGCGGTGATTATGGGCGCGCTCAACCTCTATCTTGATTTTGTGAATATGTTCATGATGCTGCTCAACCTGTTCGGCAGCCGCGAATAACCGTTCGCATTACAGTTAAACCAGAACCCCGGTGGAGTATATCCGCCGGGGTGTTGTTTTACGCCTTTGCCTGTGCCTCGGCGATCAACGCGCCGTCGATCGCCTTGCCGCGCACATAAGCGGGGCGTTCGTTAATCCCGGCCCAATAGGCCTCAAACGCGGGCCGTTTGTCGATGCTGCCAAATTGCAGGCCCCAGCCGATTTGCGATCCGACATAGACATCCGCCGCGCTGAATGCGTCGCCCGCGATGTAGCGCTTGCCCGCCACCGCCGCTTCCAACCCATCCATTGCCGCGTCGAAACTGCCATAGCCGGCCATCATCGCCTTTTCGCCCGGCACCTCGAACCCCAGCGCGCGGTTGGTGACCGCCTGTTCGAGCGGCCCGGCGGCAAAGAACAGCCAGCGATAATAATCGGCGCGGTGCGCGGGCGCGGGGGCCAGTCCGGCATCGGGGAAGGCATCGGCGAGATAGGCGCAGATCGCGGCGCATTCGGTCACGACATGGCCGTTGTGGGTGATCGCGGGCACCTTGCCCATCGGGTTGATGCTGAGATAATCGGGTGCCTTCATCGTCGTGCCATAATCGAGCAGGTGCTGGTCATAGGGCGCGCCGACCTCCTCTAACATCCAGCGCGCAATCTGCCCGCGCGACATCGGGTTGGTGTAAAACTGGATGGCGGCGGTCATGGCGTTGTTCCTCGATAGAGTGATTTCGAGTGGGTGGTAACACCGAACGGCTCGGAAATCATGACAAAGCAAAAATTGAGTCTGTTCTGATGCGATCTCAATCGGGCAGACTCAAGCGATTCGCGATGGAACGTATCACGAACACACTGACGCACGCAAGCCGCCGCTTTCAAAACTCGCCCACATAACGTTCATTGCCAACAAACCCCATATTTCCCGCCTCGCTGCGGCGGATCATCGCCAGCACCGTATCGACGATGACATAACGCGCCATCGGGTCTGGTTCGAAACGCAATTCGGGCGCGGGGGACATCGCCGCACTTGTGCGGAGGTTGCTTTGCAACTGGGCATAGGTCACGGGCGCGGCATTCCACAGCACCACCCCGTCGCGGGACACGGCGATGGTGTTGATCGCGAGAATGGGGGCTTGCGCGCCGTCGAATGGCAACTCCACCTTGACCGCATGGCTTTGCAGCGGGATCGACAATATCATCATCACCAGCAGGCATAGCATGACGTCGATCAGCGGCGTGGTGTTGAGATCGCGCATCGGCGTGGGATCCGCGGTGCGTCGCGCTGTTCCGCCCCCCCGAAAAGTCATGCTCACCGCCATGATATGTCTCCTTGCCTTGATGGTGCGTGATAGCCATCCCCTTCAACGATAGGTATGTGATACCATATCAAATCGGCAATGTCGATACCATTGTGCCCCGGCGGCTTGCCTACAGCCTGCCCGCCATGTCATGATGTGCGGAAAGAGGTGTTCACGCAAAGGCCAAAGGCGCGGAGAGAAAGAGTGGCTCTTTTCGTCATTACGAGGAGCGAAGCGACAGCGCAGGTCAACCAATCCAGTGCTGGCATGCGCGGTACTCGATTGGCTGCCCGCGCATCCGCGCGGCTCGCAATGACAGTTATGGGCAAACTGTATTAAGTTTACACCTACCCCATTTTCTCGTCACCTTCTCGCTCCTTCACCCGTCACCTGCGAACTTGTTTCAGGATCAGCATGACGAACAAATTTCATAAATCTCCGTGTCTGCGCGCGCATCATACCATAGGATGAAGGCTGTAGGAAAGCCGCGCATGGTGACAGAGCGCACGCAATCGGCTATCGGCGCGGCCAATCATGGCAAATATCACCACCCTCCCCGAACAACGCAAAGTTGGCATGGTCAGCCTCGGCTGTCCCAAGGCGCTGGTCGATAGCGAGCGCATCCTCACCAAATTGCGCGCCGATGGCTATGCGATGAGCGCCGATTATGCCGGGGCCGACGTGGTGCTGGTCAACACCTGCGGCTTTCTCGACAGCGCCAAGGAAGAAAGTTTGGAGGCGATTGGCGAGGCGATCGCCGAAAATGGCCGCGTCATTGTGACAGGGTGCATGGGCAATGAGGCCGAGGCCATCCGCGCGCGCTTTCCCGCCGTGCTCGCCATCACCGGTGCGCATCAATATGAGGATGTGGTGCACGCGGTGCACGAGGCCGCGCCGCCGACCCAGGGGCCATTCATCGATCTTGTGCCGCAGCTTGATGTCAAATTGACCCCGCGCCACTATAGCTATCTGAAAATCAGCGAAGGCTGCAGCCACGCCTGTTCCTTCTGCATCATCCCCAGCCTTCGCGGCAAGCTCGTCAGTCGCCGCATCGATGCGGTGCTGCGCGAGGCCGAAAAACTGGTCGCGGCGGGGACGCGCGAACTGCTGGTCATCAGCCAGGACACATCGGCCTACGGCGTCGACACGCGCCACGAGGAGCGCAACTGGAAGGGCGCGAGCGTGCGCGCCCACATGACCGATCTGGCGCGCGAGCTGGGGCGGCTGGGCACACCCGCCAATCCGGTGTGGACGCGGCTGCACTATGTCTATCCCTATCCGCATGTCGATGCGGTGATCCCGCTGATGGCCGAGGGGTTGCTGACCCCCTATCTCGACATTCCGTTCCAGCACGCCGCGCCGTCTGTGCTCAAAGCGATGAAGCGCCCCGCCAACGAGGCACGCGTGCTCGAACGGCTGCGCGCGTGGCGCACCATCTGCCCCGATATCGCGGTGCGATCCAGCTTCGTTGTCGGCTTTCCAGGCGAGAGTGAGGCGGATTTTCAATATCTGCTCGACTGGCTCGACGAGGCGCAACTCGACCGCGTTGGCGCGTTCCGCTTCGAACCCGTCGCGGGGGCGCAGGCCAATGCGCTGCCCGACCAAGTGCCAGAGAGCGTCAAAGAAGAACGTTACCAGCGGATCATGGAAAAATGCGCGAACATCAGCGCCGCCAAGCTCAGCGCCAAGGTCGGGCGCACGCTCAGCGTTATCATCGACGAGGTCGGCGAGGCGGACGACGATGAGGGGAGCATCGGCGCGACGGGGCGCAGCGAGGCCGACGCCCCCGAAATCGACGGCAATGTCTTTCTGCGCGACGTGCCGGGCACATTGGCGGCGGGGGACATCGTCCGCGTCACCGTGGAAGATGCCGACGAGCATGACCTGTTTGGCGTGCTATGTTAGCTGACCATGTCCTGTTCATCGACAATGAGGCGCTGATCGTCGACAAGCCCGCAGGCCTGCCGGTTGACCCGCCGCGCAATGGGGCCTTGAGCGTTGAAAACCACTGTCAGGCGCTGATGCTCGGCTACAAGGCGTGGCCCAAGCCTGTGCACCGGCTCGACCGCGATACGTCGGGGTGCCTGCTGCTCGGCCGCAGCGACAAGGCGCATAAACGCCTGTCGCGCAGCTTCGAGGAGGGGCAAGTCACCAAGCGCTATCTGGCAATCATCGACGGCGTGCCAACCACAACCAGCGGCACCATCGACATGCCGCTGGGGAAACGTTCGACCATAGAGGACGGCTGGCGGATGGTCCCAGACCCCGCAGGCAAACCCGCACGGACGACTTGGGCGGTGCTCAGCGTTGCCGATGGTCGCGCGTTGATCGAGTTGCTCCCCGAAACCGGCCGCACCCACCAACTGCGCGCCCATGCGGCCAGCAGCATCGGCCACGCAATCACCGGCGATCCCTATTATGGCAGCGCGCATGCTGGCGGGATGATGCTCCACGCGTCTGACCTGTCGATTGCACGCAGGGCCAAGCCGCCTATCGCCGCGCACGCGCCTTTTCCGCAGCGTTTTACCGCGCTTGGCTTTGCCGATCCCGATGCCGCGTGAAACCCCCTTCCTGATCCCCGACCATGCGCTGTCCGAAAAGTTCATAACGGCGTCCGGCCCGGGCGGGCAGAATGTCAACAAGGTGGCGAGCGCGTGCCAGCTGCGCGTCGATGTGGCCGCGCTTGGGCTGCACCCCGATGCCTATCAGCGGTTGAAGGCGCTTGCGGGCAGCCGGATGACTTCAGGAAGCGAACTGGTCATCACCGCGCAGCGTTTCCGAACGCAGGAGGGCAACCGCGCCGATGCAAGGGCGCGTGCCGAAGCACTTATCGCCCGCGCGCTGATCCGCCCCGAGCGGCGCATCGCCACCAAGCCAGGCAAAGCCGCCAAGGCGCGGCGGATCGACACCAAGAAAGCGCGCAGCAGCATCAAGGCAGCACGCGGGCGGGTGACGGAGGAATGAAATGCTGCTATCTTGCGCCGCATGAACAGCTTTGACTTCGCTGCGACCGACCCCGCAACACCATGGGCCGATCTGGCCGACGCCGCCGACGCGGTAACGGCAGGGGAGGGTGACGCGATTGCCAATATGGCCAATGTCGCGGCGTTGATCTGGCAGGCTTTGCCCGACCTCAACTGGGCCGGATTTTACCGTTTTGACGGGGTTGAGCTGGTGCTGGGGCCGTTTCAGGGTAAATCAGCGTGCATCCGCATCGGCCTCGATCGCGGGGTATGCGGAGCCGCCGCGCGCACGCGGGTGACGCAAGTGGTGGCGGATGTCCATGCCTTTGCCGGACACATCGCCTGTGATGCGGCCAGCCGAGCCGAACTGGTGGTGCCGATCGTGACGGGGAAAGGGCTCATCGGCGTGCTAGACCTCGACAGCCCAACCCCCGGACGTTTCGCTGCCGTCGATGCAGCGGGAGCCGAAGCGCTGATCGCACGCATCGCTTCACGCCTTGCCCCGCACAGTTAATGGCCGCCCCAAAATAGGACAGGACACGCCTGCGCGCTAGCATCGCCTCGCGCGCGAAATAATGCTAACGCTTTATCAACCATGTTGGTGATCGGCGCTGTGCCGACCGGAGGAATGATGATGCGCACCTTCTTGCTCGTTGGAATCGCTGCTTTTGCTGCACTTTCTGCCGATGTCGCTTATGCGACTCACGATGGACGCTCGTCGACGCGGGTCGAACGCCGCGTGATCGTCGTCGATGGTAACGGTGCCGAAGACGCCGAGGTTTACCAAAGCGCCGATGACCGCGCGCCGACCGAGGGCGATTATCGCGGCCGTTGGAACGGGCAATGGAACGGCACCTGGGAAACCCCAGAGGGTCAGGTCTATCACGGCCAATATGACGGCAGTTACGACGCCAACGCCGATGCCGATGCACACCACGCGCGCCACACCACACGTGGCAGCGGTGACCGGCGCATGCGTCACGCCGCACCCCCACCCTATGCCGAACGTAACTGGTCTGACGATGATCTGTCGCGCATGTGCCGCCGTGATGATGGCGTTGGCGGCGGGTTGATCGGTGGGGTTGTCGGCGGGGTTGCGGGCAACCGCATTGCCGGTCGGCATAACCGCACCGCTGGTACGCTGATCGGCGCCGGGGTTGGTGCGATTGCCGGTATGGCGATCGACCGCGCAGAGGACCGCCGCGCCTGCGACGATTATTGGCGCCGCACCGATGGCCGCCAAACGCATGGCTACGGTAGTGGCGACAGGCGATATGAAACTGCCTATGGCAGCGGCGACCGTTATGAGGACGGCTATTACGAGCCCGGCTATTCGCGCGCTTCCTACGGCTATGACTATATCCCCGGCCCCGCGACCACCATCGTCATTCCCGGCCAGCCGGTGATTATCGAGGAAACCGAAACGACCTATGAAACGGTGACAATCGCCGCGCCGCGCGCCCGCGTAGCACCGCGCCGTCGAGTCCACCGCGCCAGACCGCGCGCGCGCTGCACCTGCCGGTAAAACGCTTGCGGGTTAGAGGATCCGACGACCGGTCCACACTACCCGGCCAACGATGGTCAGACTATCGACCGCCACGTCATGCTCCGCCGGATAAGCAGCATTGTCGCTGATGATGGTAATGCAATCCGCTGTGCCCGACACGCCGCGCACCAGACGCTTGACCAGCAGCACAGCATCGCGCCGCAGCACATAAATGCCATCGCGCAACCGATCAGCCCCGTCACTGCTGTCGACCATGATGTCATCGCCATGGCTGAGCGTCGGCAGCATCGAATCACCCTCGACCCGGATAACCGCCAGATGTTTTGGGCTTGCGCTCATTTTGCGCAACCAGCGCGGATCAAAGCCCATCTCGGCCACCGCATGGTCATCCTCCGCCATGCTGCCCGCACCCGCCGCCGCCCCAATGTCGAGCCGCGGCACCGCCACCAGATCATTCGAAGGCCGAAGCGACGCGCGCGGCTGTGGTGCACCAAGCACCCGTTCGTCGATCATCAGATAGTCAGCGAGCAGCGCACGTTCGCGTTCGGGCAATATGCGCGGGGTTCCGCGCTTGAGATATTGCTGGATATAGGCGGGGTTGCGACCAATCAGCCTTGAGAGCGACGCATAATCCTCGCCGCGCGCCCGCGCTATGCGGTCGAGCACCATCCGTGGGTCGTCATCGTTCATTAGCCATTCCATGTTGGGACAATAGCATTAGGATTTTTCCTAGACAAGTAGGAAATTGCCTATCAGAAGGAAATGGCACAGCGACTCACAACCAGACGAAGGGATGCCCATGTCCACACAACGACCACTCATCATGATCATCGAGCGTTTCTTGAGGCAATCGGGGATGCCCGCGACCAAATTTGGCCGCCTCGCGGTGCGCGACCCGCGCTTTGTCCTCGACCTGCGGATGGGGCGCGAACCTGGACCACAAGTGCGATATCGCGTGGAACATTTCATGAACAACGAGCGTGCGCGCAGCGAAGGAGCAACCGCATGAGCAACGCCAATCGCCTGTGCCGTCAATTGCTGAGCCTGCTTGGCAAGGGCGCCGAATTGATCGAGGCGCAGGAGCGGCCATGGGCCAGCGCGACCTTTGCGGGTGCACGGCACAGCGTGACGGTGCGCGCTCCGCTGGATAGTGCCGATGCACCGCTACCCGCGATCCTTGCAACCCTCCCCGATCATGAGTTTGATTTGCCGGGCGAAATTGTCGCCGATTGCACGGTCGCTATGCACCGCCGCGAACGGTGCAGCAATGGCAGCCATGGGCTGTGCTGTGTCGTCGAATTGCTAACGATTGCTGCGGATTAGCCGACGTTCTGGTTCATCCGGCGCAGCGTCGCCAGCGCGGCCGCCAATGCGGCGTCCTGCGGAAAAGCTGGCTTGGGCTCAACGCCTTGTGCGGGGACATCCGGCATGGGTGGCGCCACGTCCCTCGCAACCGATGCAGGTGTGATAGCCGTGGACAGGCGGCGGCTCGCCAGTCCTGCCTCCAACCGCGCTAGCAATTCATCGAGCCGAACCACCGACAAATCGGTCAGATCACCGCTCGGCGCGCTGGGCGTGGGCGCTTCGGCAGCCATGGGCTGTGCAGGTTCGGCGACCAGTTCACCCTCGCTCATAGGCACGCTCGGTGCGGGCACGTCGACGACATAATCATCCTCGTCATAGGATGGTTCCGCATAAGGAGCCGTATCGTGGCTGTCCGCCGCGATAACCGGTTCGGAATCGGCAAATTGCCCGTCGAGCAGCAATTCGCAGTCGTCATCCTCGGCCGCATCCGGCAAGTCAGCCCAATATTGATCCCATTCTCCCGCCGGGGCATGGCGCGCCGGAATGTCGCTCGCGGCCGAAAACGGGCGGCGTGCGGGAGCGTCGGGGTGGCGGTCGGCGCTGCGCAAAACGGGGGCATCGTCATCATCGTGCGCACCAATGCCGCGCAGGCGATCGAGCAAATTCGCAAAGCTGTAACCACTGCTGCGCACGCCGAACAGTCCAGCCAGTCCATAGCCGAGCGCTCCGCCGAGTGCCGCCAGCAGCACCGCCGTCACCGCCCTTGCCAGCCAGCCAAAGGGCGGAACCGCCGAGGCGATAACCGTATCGAGATACATTTGAAACGCGACCGATTCGATCAGATGCGTGGGTAATAGCAACCCGACAAGCCCCAGCAGCGCCGCCATCGCTCCGGCGACGCCAGCCATACCAAACGGCACCGATGGCCCATTTTCGCGTCCAAAAATCATATCGCCCTCGTTTTTTCTACTGGCACGCACCACGATCAGCGCCGTGCCGCCGCTTGGCTAAGCAAATGTTGGTAAACGGGTTCATAACGCCGAATGTTTGACGACCAGTTACGATCCCGTTCAACAAATAGACGGGCAGTCGCGCGCCGCTCATCCCACAAATGGGGTGCGGCCAGCAATCTCGCAACCGTGACGGCAAGCGCTGCCGGATCGTCGGGCGCAAACAGCGTGCCGGTAACCCCGTCCTCAATCAACTCGCGATGCCCGCCGATATTCGACGCCGCGACCAATTTGCCCTGCGCCATCGCCTCCAGCGGTTTGAGCGGGGTGACCAGTTCGGTCAGCCGCATCGCCTTGCGCGGATAGACCAGAACATCGATCAGACTATAATAGGATTCGACCGTTTCATGTGGCACCCGTCCGATAAAATGGATGCGCTCCGCCACCGCAGACGCTGATGCCTGCGCGCGCCACGCCGCCTCCATTGGCCCGCCGCCAACCAGCAACAACCGCACATCGGGCATCGCCGCGACCAATGCGGGCATCGCCGCGATCAGAATATCGAGCCCCTCATAATCATAAAAGCTGCCGATAAAGCCGAGTAGCGGGCCCTGGCTCAACCCGAGCCGCTTCGCCAGCGCCGCATCGCGCGGGACCGGTGCACCAAACAGATCCAGATCAACGCCGTTGGGTGACACCATGATCTTGGCCGGGTCGATCCCGCGCGCGATCAGGTCGGCGCGCAAGCCTTCGCAGATCACCGCCACACCGTCGGCGCTGCGCACCGCGCGCGTTTCCAGCCATTTGGTCAGCCGATATTTCGCTGTGCCCTCGCGCCCCGTGCCGTTGCCAACCGCCGCATCCTCCCAAAAAGCGCGAATCTCGTATAGCAGTGGCAAACCGTGGCGCCTGGCCACGCGCTGCGCCGCGAGCGTAGTCAGCACCGGCGAATGCGCGTGGAGGATGTCGGGGCGAAACCCCGCTACCACCTCGTCTATCCGCGCTGCCAGCGCGCGCACTTCGCGCCATTCGCGAAAGGGACTGGGACCACTACTCACGCCGTTCGTGCGGAAAAACCTTATGCCATCCTCAATGACATCCGGCGCGCTGGGCAGCGGAGGGGTTTGTTTAGTCACCCCGACAAGCGGCTGACGTTGGCTGGTCACACCCGCGACCTCCCACCCCAGCGCTTCTTGCGCCTTGATGATCGCGCGCGTGCGAAAGCTGTAGCCGCTTTGCGCGGGCAGGCTGTGGTCAAGGATGTGCAAAACACGGGTCATATTTCGCTCTTTAGCGAGAGAAAGTTTAAGGTGACGTCAACCACAATCGCGTATGGACGCGAAATGATTGACGGATTTGCCATAGTTTTGACGCACGGCTTGTTGCTGGTGGCCTTTTGGTTGCTGCGCGAGCGCAACGATCTCGACGATGAAGCTCCGCCGCAGGAGCGCCACCGCGCTGCAGGCTTTGGCTCGTCCGGCACCGGCTGGCGCGGTGAGGATTGAACGACGCCGATGCGCGATATTTTCCTCCTCGTGTTTTTGCTCGCCATCCTGTTTCTGTCGCTCAGGCGGCCGTTCCTGTTGATTCTGACCTATTGCTACGTCGATATTGTCGCGCCGCAGCGCCTAAGCTTTTTCCTGCTCAACAAAGTGCCATTATCGCTGATCGTGTTCGGCCTCGCGGTGGTCAGCTGGCTGATCGCCGACAGCAAAAAGGGTACGCGCTTCGACCATCTGCAGTTGGTGTTGCTCGCGCTGCTTGCCTATTGCGGGGTCAGCACCGTCTATGCCGACTTCCCGATCGAAGCGCTCGATAAATGGTCGTGGGTGTGGAAGGCGCTGCTGTGGTCGATGTTCCTCCCCCTGGCGCTGCGAACGCGATTGCGCATCGAATCGCTGGCGCTGGTGATGGTGTTGAGCGCGGGCACGCTGGCGATTGCCGGCGGGCTGAAAACCGCGCTGGGCGGCAGCGGCTATGGCTCGTTGCAATTGCTGATCGACGATAACAGCGGGCTGTTCGAAGGGTCGATTTTCTCGACCGTCGCCATCGCCATCATCCCGCTGATCCTGTGGCTGGCGCGGCATGGCACCATTTATCGCACCAGCATTTACGTCTGGACCTTTGCCATCGCGCTGGTCTTTGCCTGCCTGTTGATCCCCATCGGCACCCAGGCGCGCACCGGCCTGGTGTGTGCGGCCTTTTTGGGGATGCTCGGTCTGCGCGACAGCAAGCGGCGGATGACCTATATCGCCGCCATCGCGGCGCTCGGCATCATCGCAATCCCGTTTATGCCCGCGGCTTTTTCGGCGCGGATGAGCACCATCACCAACCACCAGGCCGACGAATCAGCCTCGACCCGGGTTGCGGTGTGGGGCTGGACCTGGGATTATGCGCTCGACCATCCGATGGGCGGCGGGTTCGAGGTCTATCGCCAGAACCGGTTGCAAGTGAACAAGGTCATCGTCCGCAACAGCGGCGGACAGGTGACCCGCGAAATTATCCCCTACACCGATCGCGGCCGCGCATTCCACAACAGCTATTTCGAAATGTTGGGGGAACAGGGTTTTCCCGGCCTCATCATCTGGCTCTACCTGCAAACTGTGTGCCTGATCCGCATGGAAAGGCTGCGCCGTCGCTATCGGGAATGCGTGTATGAGGACCAATGGATCCGCCCGCTGGCGACCGCGCTACAGGCCGGGCACCTCGTCTATCTGCTCGGTGCGATGTTCGTCGGCATCGCGTTCCAGCCGTTCGTCTATATGCTGATCGCGCTGCAAATCGGCCTCCACACCTATGTCAAACGCCGTGAAGAAGAAGCGCGCTGGCGTCCCCTGACAGTCGAGGTGGGTCACAAGATCAACGAGCGAGATGGTGCACCTGTGGAGACGGCGACACCCGCGCTGCCCGCAGCGCCGCGCTGGGGTAGTTAAAGGCCCCTAACCATGCGCCAGCGCCGCAACCTTACTGGCATGATCGCCAAAGTTACGCGCGCATCCGGTAACAAACCGGTCGATCGTCGCCATGTCGGGCACTGCCAGCCCTGCTTCAGGCGGCACCATCTTGGCGTCATCGGGAAACTGGCCATAGCCCGCGAACAGGCAATGCCAGCTGAGCGCCGCATAATATCCGCCAATGCCGAGCCGCTCAATCTCCGCCTCCAGATCGCCTGCGGTGAACCACGCGGTCAGCATCGCCTTCAAATTGTCCGACAGCGACTGGTTGGCCGCATTGTCGCTCCAATAGAGCGTGTCGGTGCGGCTGTTCATGCGGTAATGCGCGACGATATAATCGCGGATGCCATCATAGCGCGCGTTGAGGCGGTTATTGAAGGCGTCGCGCCCCCCATCACCGTCATCTTCATCATAAGCGGCGATGAACCCCTCTATCGTCGCCTGGACGATGTGCAGCGCGGTCGCCTCCAGCGGCTCGATAAACCCTTGGCTTAGCCCCGCCGCGAGGCAGTTTTTGACCCAGCTGCGCGCGACCCGCCCAACCTTCATCGATAGGTGCCGCGCGGGGGCGTCATCACCAATGCCCAGATGGTCGCGCAACTCCGCCTCGGCCGCTTCCGCGCTCAGATAGCGTGAACTATAGACATAGCCGTTGCCGGTGCGATTGGTGAGCGGGATCGCCCACGCCCAACCCGCAGACAGCGCGGTGGCGCGGGTTTCGCACGGCAGGCCGCCCTCCTCCTTGCGCTGGGTCGGGATAGCTACCGCACGGTCGTTGAACAGATTGTCGGCAAAGGCCATGAATGGTTCGCCGAGCGCCTGTTGCGTGAGCAGTGAACGAAAGCCGCTGGCATCGACGAACAGGTCACCCGCAGTCGCCTCACCATCGTCGCACAGCAAGGCAGCGATGCTGCCGTCCTCAGCCAGTTCGACCGATGCAACGGTGCGTTCCAGATAGGCTACGCCAAGGTTGGCGGTGGCGTGATCGCGCAAAAACCGCCCCACCAGTGTCGCGTCGAAATGATAGCCGTAGCCGATGGCAAAGGGAAAGTTCTCGTCCGGAATCGGGCATAGTCGCTCCGCCGCCAGTCGCTGTGACAGAAAGAAGCGGTCGCCGTGCGCCCACACATCGCGTCCCGTCCGCCGTGCGCGGGTATTAAAGAAAAAGGCGGGCGCGGTGTGACCGTCGATCGCGGTGGCGAACGGGTGGAAATAACTTTCATAGCCCGGCCGCTGTGACCAGCCGACAAAGCGGATCCCCGTTTTATACGTCGCATTGCACCCCGGCATCCACTCGGCCTCGGTAATGCCGAGCGTGTCAAAAAACGCCTTGAGTTGTGGCGTTGACCCCTCACCGACCCCGATGATGCCGATGTCGGGGCTCTCCAGCACCGTCACTTGCGCGCGCGCGCCCCAGTGGTGCGCCATCAGCGATGCCGCCATCCATCCCGCCGTGCCGCCACCAACGATGACGATGCGCAGCGGCTTTTCAGCGGTGGCGGCAAAAGGCGTCACCTTCCCATCACCGCCGTGTGCGCGTCTGGCTGGCGGGGGTCAGCCGCACCGCAACCCCGCCGCCCGGTGCCATGTGTAGCGCCACGCGGCTCGCTGCCGTCACGATCCGCTCCTCGATGACGATTTGCCCTCTATTGACGGTGCGATAATCGGCATCGGGGCCATCCGCGTAGATCGTCATGCGATAGCGATGTCCGGCGGGCAGAAAGTCGAGCGCAACATCAAAATCGCGCGCGTCGCCGTCGGTGACACCGCCGACATACCAGTCCGCACTGTTACGGTCCTTGCGCCGGAACAGCGCATAATCACCCACCGCGCCGTCGATCAACCAGCTGTCCTCCCAATCGGTCGGGACGGCGGAAATGAACGCCAGTTCGCGGGGGAACCGCTCCAGATTCTCGATACGGTCCGCCGCCATCTGGATCGGGCTATAGATGGTCAGGTATAGCGCAAGCTGCCGCGCCAGAGTCGAGCTGATCGGACGGCCGCCGCGCCCCTGCAAACTCAGCACGCCCGGCGTATAATCCATCGGGCCCGACAGCATCCGTGTATAGACCAGCGTCGGGATATGATCGACATCATTACCGGGTTCGCCCCACGCATCATATTCCATGCCGCGCGCCCCTTCACGGGCCACCCAATTGGGGTAAGTGCGGCGCAGGCCCGTGTCCTTGATCGGTTCGTGCGGGTTGACCATGACATGATGCCGCGCCGCCGTTTCAACGACATTCAAATGGTGACGGCTCATCACCTGCCCGTCATGCCACTCCATCGCCAGTGCGCCCGCAGCGTTGCGGCTGATGATCCCGCCCGCGTCGGCGACATAGCCGGTCTTGACGCTGTCGATCCCCAGCCGCTGATACAGCGCCATCGCGCCATCGAGCTGGCTCTCGTAATTGGCAATATTGCCGCCGGTTTCATGGTGGCCGATCAACCGCACCCCGCGCGCGCGGCCATAAGCAGCCAACCCTTCTATGTCGAAATCGAGATAGGGGCGGGTAAAGCTATATTCATCGCCGTGGCCAAACCAATTGCCGTCCCAGCCGACATTCCACCCTTCGACCAGCACCCCGCGAAAGCCGTGCGCGGCAGCAAAATCGATGTAGCGGCGGGTGTTTTCGGTCGTCGCACCGTGCCGCGCACCCGACGCCCAGCTCCAGTTATCAAGGTGCATGTCCCACCAGATGCCGATATATTTATACGGGCGAACCCAGCTAACATCGCCCAAGCGATTGGGTTCATTGAGGTTGAGTTCCAGATCGCTTTCGACCAGCCCCGCTGCATTGCCCGCTATGCGGATGCTGCGCCACGGTGTCGTGAACGGCGCTAGACGCGTCACCCGTGCGGCGGTGGATGATGGCGAGAGCGTCGCTTTGAACCGCTGTCCATCAACGCGGCGCAACCACATCCCCGCATAATCAACCAGCGCGGCTTCGTGGAACGCCAGATGTGTGCCATCGTCGAGCCGCATGGTAATCGGCGTGTGCGCGGTCGATACCGCATCAATTTCGGTGCGCTGATAGATTTGCTCGTAACGGTTCCAATCGCCGCCGGTGATCCACCACGCCAGCCCGCGCGGTGCGATATTGAACTCGGTCAGCTCATCCTGAATATGGACGGTGCCCCAGCCCGATTGATCGAGGAACTCATAGCGGAAACCAACGCCGTCATCGAACAGGCGAAACCGCACCGCGATGCGGCGGTGTGCATCGCTATTTTCGCGCAAAACCACCAACAGCTCGTTGTGATGATCGCGGACAAAGCGCCGCTCGCCCCATGGCTGTTCCCAGCGCGCATCGGTGCTCGTCTCGCTGTGGCTTTCGATGACCAGCCCGCGATCAAATGCCAGCGCGTCAGTGAACAGGAAACCCAGCCGCGACGGCGAAAGTAGCACCACACCGTTCCGGCTGATGCTATAGCTAGGCCGCCCTTCTCCATTGACGGCTACCGTCAAACCGATGCTGCCATCGGGCGATGCTGCACTGACGCTTCGCTGCGCCGATGCGGGCGTGAACATCAACGCGGCGAGGCTCAGTGCGATGAAGCGAAACAGATTGCGTGCCGACACTATCATTGCATGTTCCCTAAGTAGTTTCGATGATGATCCCACTATAGGCAGGCAATTGTTCGATGGTCGCACCGTTGGTGCTCGCCAGCACAGTTCCATTTGGACCGGACCAAAGCAGTGGCACCGCGCCCATATTATAGGCGCAGACCAAATGCTGCCCGTCATGCATGCGGTGGAATATCAACAGGCTGTCATCCGCCGTTTCCACCGTCAAACTGCCCAGCATCAACGACGGGCTGGCACGGCGGAGCGCCAGCAGAGTTCTGGTCAGTTCGAGCAATGATTGGTCATCGCCTGTCTGACACGACGCCGCGAGAGCCACATGGTCAGTGCCTATTGGCAGCCAAGGTTCCGCTTCGGAAAAGCCGCCATGCGGCGCAGTGTCGCACCACACCATCGGCGTGCGCGATCCATCGCGGCTCAACGTCAGCGGCCAATTGGCGATGGCTTCGGGATCTTGCAGGCGCTCATACTCTATCTCCACCTGCGTCAGCCCCAATTCCTCGCCCTGCCAGAATATGATGTTCCCGCGCAGCGCGATGAACAGCGCCATCACCATCCGCGCATAGGCGGCACGGGCATCAGCAGGGGCCCAACGGCTGATCCAGCGCGGCGCATCATGGTTGGCAAAGGCCCAGCTTGGCCAGCCCTCATCGCCGCCGCCCTGCCATTGCGCCAATGCATCGCGGACCAGCGCCGGGGTCAATTGTTCGGCGTATAAAAAGTCAAAACTATAGGCGCTGTTGAAATGCGCATCGCCGCGCGTGAACGCATGCATTTCTGCCTGTGGGTCCGGCCCTCCGACCTCGGCCACCGTGAAAATGCCGCCATATTCGTCGGTCAAATCGCGCAGACGTCGGATGAAGTGCGGAATGTCAGAGTGACTCTGGTTATACAGATGTTGCTGGAAATTAAACGGGCGGGTGCGTGGGCGACCATTGTCAGGTGCGGGCGGATTATCGCGCAATTGCGGATCGTGCATCGCAAAATTGATCGCATCGACGCGAAATCCATCGACGCCGCGATCAAGCCAGAACCGTGCAACGTCGAGCAGCGCGTCCTGCACATCGGGGTTGTGGCCATTGAGCTGCGGCTGCTCCGCCAGAAAATTGTGCAGATAATATTGCCCGCGCCGCGCGTCCCACCGCCACGCCGGTCCGCCGAACACCGACTGCCAATTGCTCGGCGGCGAACCATCGACTTTGGCGTCGGCCCACACATACCAATCGGCCTTGGCGTTGGCGCGGCTCGACCGGCTTGTCATGAACCAGTCGTGCTGGTCCGACGTATGCGAATAAACTTGGTCGATCAGCAGCTTGAGACCAAGGCGATGCGCCTTTGCCACCAGTGCGTCAAAATCGGCCATCGAACCAAAGATCGGGTCAACCCCGCGATAATCCGCTATGTCATAGCCGAAATCGCGCATCGGGCTGGTGTAAAAGGGCGAAATCCACACCGCATCGACGCCCAAGTCCGCGACATGGTCAAGTCGCGCCGTAATTCCGGGTAAATCGCCAATGCCGTCGCCGTTGGAATCGGCAAAGCTGCGCGGATAAATCTGATAGATCGACGCACCGCGCCACCATGGCGAGGCTGCTGCCACAGATTTTGCCGGCTGAAGTTGGGGAGAAAGCTCGTTCACTCGTTCGGCTCCGCAGCACAAATCATATAGCCAAAGGCAGGAAGCGTAATGGCAGCGCTTCCAGTCACACGCACAGACGCAGGGCAATCGCCAGTCAGCGTGGTAAAGCGCGTGGTGGCGCGGTCAACGATGATGTTGCCCGATTGCGCACTCGATGCCGTGTTGAACACTGCCACCACCTCGCGCCCCGTCACTGGGTCGATCCGCGATATGGCGACAATGCCCGGCGTCTCGCTGAAGGTGCGCAAAATCTGACGGCCGCGCGTCAATGCCGGATGGCTGCGCCGGATGCCTGCAAGTTCGGCGATGGTGCGATAGAGCGGGTGTGCCGCGTCAAAATTGGCGCGCGCGGTCGTCGCCGCCGTCCCGATCAAATCATTGTCATTATAGCTGGCGACGCGGCTGGGGAACATGTCCTCGCGCGCGTCCTGATCGCCGCCATCGCCGACAAAACCCTGTTCGTCACCGTAATAGACGGTCGGCACCCCACGCATCGTCAGCATCATCGCGTGACCCAGCCGCACCCGCGCCAGCCGTTCGGCATCGCTGGCATCGGGGTTGCCACGTGCGACAAAGGTAGCAAAACGCCCCGCGTCGTGATTTCCCAAAAAGGTAGGCAACCTTAGCGCCGCCATTTCCCCGCCGCGATACAGCGCATCACCGCGAAATTGCTGTTCGAACGCTTCGGGGTTTTGGTTCCTCGCCACCGTGCCAATGACGCTCGCCGCGAACGAGAAATCGAGCACAGCGGGAAATCCATCGACGATGGTGTGGCGCGCCAGATAGCCGGGATTGACCTGATCCAGCGATACTTCGCCAAAGATGTGGAAATTGGGGATGCCGCGTTCGCGCGCACGTTCCATGATGGCGGGGACAAATGCCTGCCAGAACTCTGGATTGACATGTTTGGCAGTATCGACGCGATAACCGTCAATGCCGAACCGGTCGATCCAGCTCGCATAGATATCGATCATACCGCTAACAACACGCGGGCTTTCAGTCGCCAGATCGTCGAGGCCGACAAAATCTCCCATCGTCGAGCTTTCTCCGCGAAAGGTCGAGTTGCCGCGATTATGATAATATATCGGGTCGTTGAGCCACGCCGGCACTTTCACCCCCGCCTCGCCCACCGGAACGACGGCGGTGTACGCCGCATCCGGATAGTCGGCGATGCTACGATAGGGGCAGGTGCTGTCCGCACATTCGGCCATGCGGATGACATCCGCCGTATGGTTGGTGATGATGTCCATATAAACCTTCATCCCGCGCGCATGCGCCGCATCGACCAGCGCACGAAAATCCTCTTCGCTGCCGAAATGCGGGTCCACGCGCGTAAAATCCGTCACCCAATAGCCGTGATAGCCCGCGCTTTCCTGCCCCGAGCCGCCCTGCACCGGCTTATTCTCGAACACTGGGGCTAGCCAGAGTGCGGTCGCGCCGAGACCTTGGATATAATCAAGCTGCCCCATCAGCCCGCGCAAATCGCCGCCGTGGTAAAACCCCTTGTGCGTCGGGTCGAACCCCGTCTGCATCGGCCCGCCCGCGATGCCACCCGCATCATTGGTCGTATCGCCATTGGCAAAACGATCGGGCAGTACGAAATAGATGACTTCATCCTCTGGCAGACGATCGCGCACCGCTGCCAATGCCGCTACTTCGGGAGAGGTTTGCGCGCGGGCGGTCGCACATCCGCTGAGCATAGCGGCAGCACATACGAACAAGGCGAACGTCGAACGTGCAATCATGAGGGCACTCCTGCGGCGCAATGCTGCGCAATATAATCAGCGTGGATCGGCATGGCGGCGGCGCTGTGGCTGACCACGCGGCGGGTCGTCTCGATGAATCCGGACAGGTCGCCTGCGCTAATTTGCTCGGTCAGCGGATGCGCGCCCTGCGGCACCACGCCCTGCCCAATCAGCACCTGCTGCCAAGCCAATCCGGTGAACAGCTCATTGCCGTGGCGGTCGATCCGCCCGCACGCGCGGAACAGCGCGATCCGCTCCGCCAAGCTGTCCGGTATCGGCGTCTCGCGGCGTTCCTGCCAGAACGGCTCATCGCGGCCATTGGCAAAATAATGAAGGATGATGAAATCGCGGATGCGCTCCATCTCGGCCCGCGCATCGTCATTATAGGCGGCGCGCTCCGCTTCGCCGGGGTGCGTGTTTGGCAGGCGTTGCAACAGACGCTCAATCCCCGTCTGGATCAGGTGGATGCTCGTCGATTCGAGCGGCTCAAGGAAACCGCTCGACAGGCCGATGGCGATGACATTGTGCGACCAGATTTTGCGCCTGCGGCCAGCAGCAAAGCGGATGAGGCGCGGTTCGGCCAGTGCCTCGCCCGGCAGATTGGCCAGCAATATCGCCGCCGCTTCGTCATCGGACATATGGCGGCTCGAATAGACATGGCCGTTGCCAATGCGGTGTTGCAGCGGGATTTGCCACTGCCAGCCCGCAGCCCGCGCTATCGAGCGGGTATAGGGCAGGATCGGTCCGCCAGCGCGGCCTTCTTCTCCCGCCTTTCCCGCTGGCAAGCCAGCGCGGCTTGGCACCGCCAGCGCGGTGTCGCATGGCAGCCACTGGCCCCAGTCTTCAAACCCGGCGTTACATTCGCGCTCGATCAACAGCCCCGCCATGCCCGAGCAGTCGATGAACAGGTCGCCGCCAACGCGCGTTCCATCCTCCAGCACCAGTGCCAATATGTCGCCGCTTACCCCGTCGCGTTCCACATGAGTGATGCGCCCCTCGACACGCGTCACCCCGCCTGCCTCTGCGCGCGCCCTCAGGAACGCCGCATAAAGCGTCGCATCGAAATGATAGGCATAGTTATGACCACCGGCGGGGGCGGGCCGCGCGGGGTCGGGCGGTGCAAAGCGCCCCGCATAGGCCGCCTGAGCGGCGACGCTATAGGCATCAAGGCTGTCTTCTCTGGCCTTTCCCACTGGCAGGCCAGCGCGGCTGTCTTCTCCGGTGCTGGCTCGCACCCAATAATGATAAAAGGGCAACAGGCCAAGGTCGCGGCCAACGCCGCCAAAGCCATGCATGTAGCGATGATCGGGGGCGCGCCACCCCTCGAACGCGATGCCCAGTTTGAAACTGCCCTGGCAAGCGCGCAGCATCTCCGCCTCGTCTATGCCGAGCGCGGCATTGAACAAGCGAATTTGCGGGATGGTCGCTTCACCAACCCCGATACTGCCGATAGCATCCGATTCGACCAGCGTGATGGCCCAGCCGCGCCGCATAAAATGTGCACACGTCGCTGCTGTCATCCATCCGGCGGTGCCACCGCCGACGATCGCGAGTCTTCTGGCTGGCGCTTCACTCATGGCGACAATTTACCGGAATACGCTGCCCCTGCCAGTGGATAACCGGCAGGGGCGATTCGTAACCCATGGCTGGGCACACGATCTTGTCGTCAGAACTTGAAGCTAAAGCCGGCGAGGAAGCGGCGGCCATAGATTTGATAGTCGATGACCCGCAGCGGCGTCGACGTATCCGCAACCGATGCAAAGCGTTCGTCGGTCAGATTCTGCCCTTGCAGATAGAGCGACAATCCATCGAGCGAACTGCCCGGCTGGAAATCGTAACCAATCTGCGCATCAATGATCGTCTCGTCCAGAGCGCGGCGACGGGTTGGCGATCCGCCAAATCCGGTGAAGTCGCCCTGGAATGTCGAACGATAGCGGGCGCTTGCGCGCGCGTTAAACCCTGACCGTTCGAAATAGAGCGTGCCGTTGGCCACCCACTTCGAATAGCCCGGGATCGCGGTCTGACGATTGCCATTGGCATCGTTAATCCGCGAGCGGGTGTAACCGACGCCGCCGGTGATACCAAATCCTTCAAGCGCCGAGGAGAAGTTGGCAAAAGGAAGCGTCGCCGCCAATTCCGCACCCATCAGGCTGCCGCCGTCGGTGTTGAAATTGGTGTCGAGCGTGCCAAGGTTCGGGGTAGATGCCGTTGCGCCAAGCGGGCGTGGGAAGCCAGCATAATCGAACGGCAGACGGCCACCAGAGATGAACGACTTGATGTCCTTGTAGAACAGCTGGATCGAAACCAAACCGCCGCTGCCGAAATATTGCTCGACGTTGAAATCAACCGCGTTGGCACGATAGGGCCGCAGGAACGGATTGCCGCCACCGCCGCGAATGATTCCGCCTGGAACGCTATTGTCCACGCCGTAACCGATGGCGATCCGCAGATCGTCGAGCCGGGGCCTTTGAATCTCACGCGCCGCAGCAAAACGGATGACGGTGTCGCTTTCCAGCCGCAGCGACAGGTTCATGCTGGGCAGAACATCCCAATAATTGTCGCCCAGCGACAACGGCGTGGCAACACGCCCCGCGCCTTGATCGACGAACACCAGACCGCTGGAGCTTTGATCGGTGTTGATCGCCTGGACCCCGATATTTCCGGTCAAGTCGCCGCCCGCGAACATGGTGTCGATGTTGACCTGAAAATAGGCGGTCATCAAATCTTCCGACACCGAATAGGCTTTGGCGGGAATGTCGAGCGATGTATTGCGTTCCAGCACCAAGACGCCATCGGCGATCAGCGCGCGCGGATCATAGCTCAATATCGGTCCAAGGCCGAGGTACGACAGGTTTGTCGGGTTCAAGCGATATTGTGCCGGCAGGACCGCCGATGTCGCCCCACCCGGCAAGCGCACCAGAAACTCGTCCGGGTTCAGCGATTTGTCGCGGTTGGTGTAGTTCAGGCCGAACTGGATGCTCGATATAAAGCTGTTTTCCAGTTCGCGCTCCACCTCGACACGATATTGCATCAATTCATCGTCGATGATGCGGTTATTATAGTAACCTGCCTGCGGTGTCGTGCCGCCGCCCCAACCGAGCGGGTCGGTCAGAAAGATACGCGCCGGGTCGGAATAGTCGATCGACGGGGCAAAAATTGTGCCGGTGGTGGTCGATGTGAAGCCGATGTTCGCGGCCGCACCATTGCCGGTATCGTCACCGTTAAACCCGGTGCCCGCATAGCCTTCGATCGACAGCTCGTTGCGGTCGGTGCGCGAATAGCCAATATCGAACGTCGCGTTCCAGCCGCTGTCACCTTGATAGGCAGTGTTGAAACCGAACGAATAAAGGTCGGCCTTGCGCTGGAACACGTCGTTGCGGATAACGCCGCGCACATTGTTAAATGTGCCGCTGATGATCTGCCCTGCGGCGATGGTCTGGCCAGTCGGTGACAATGTGGTGCCGAACGCGCCAAAGCCCAATGGCAATTCGATACCGCGCTTGGACTGGTCGTCGTTGAAGTGCGAATAAAACCCGTCAATCGTCACCATCACTTCGGGCGTTGGTTCCCACTGCACGGTGCCGTTGATGCCAAAGCGTTGCAGCTGGGTCGAGGTCACATAGGATTTCTCGCCGCCGATGACATAAGGCGACCCGGTCGAACCGTTACCAGCGTAGCCCCAAGCGTTAAATTCTTGGTTCTGATAGGGTTCATCGACATAGGATGCCGCGAGCGAAATGCCGAGCGTGTCGTTGGCAAACTGATCGACATAGGTTGCATTGACGCGGAAACCGCGATCATTCGACCCTTCGTTCAGCGCGCCAAGGTCGGCATAGGTGCCGCGCGCGCCCACCGCCAATATGCGGCGATGCGTTGCCAGCGGCCGGATGGTACGGATGTCAATGGTGCCGACCAGACCCTGCCCGATAAGGTCAGCGGTCGGTGATTTATACACCACGACCTGATTGACGATTTCGGATGGATATTGGTCAAACTCGACCGCGCGATTGTCGCCGGTCGATGTCTGTTCGCGGCCGTTGAGCAACGTCTGCGAGAAATCTGGGCCAAGTCCGCGCACCGCGATGCCGCTGGCGCGGCCCTGCAGGCGCTGCGATGTCACGCCGGGCAGGCGGGCGATGGCTTCACCGATCGAAGCATCGGGCAAACGGCCAATGTCTTCGGCCGATACCGACTCGACGATTTGCTCGGCGTCGCGCTTGACCTCGACAGCATTGTCGAGCGCGGCGGCATAGCCGGTGACGACGATGTCTTCATTCTCTTCGTCAGCCGTGGCTTCGGCCGTTTGTGCGAAAGCGGCTGTGCTGAAAGCCAGTGCGGCGGCCAGCGAAAGCACGCTTGCGCTGCGCGAAAAACGGGCAAATCCTGTGGTGCGAGACCGGTTCATACTCTACTCCCTTGACCCGCCGCCCCCGCCGAATGCTCATCTGGCACCGGATCCGTCAAGGCGGCCATGTATCAAGGCCTCCATGCGGCGCTTGCGCTTGGAAGGGAAGATTGGCACATACGTATTCAAACCGCCGTTCCAGTCATTGGGGGACGGAACGGCGGGCGGAGAGCGGCACTTTGGCGGGCAAGCCAACGTCCTTTGATATTGCCGAACTGGCGGGGGTGTCACAGCCGACGGTATCGCGCGCGCTGCGCAACAGCCCGACCGTCAATCTGGTCACCCGCAACCGCATCCACGAAATCGCACGGCAATTGAATTACAAGGTCGACAAGAATGCGTCGAACTTGCGCAGCCGCCATAGCAACACGCTGGCATTGTTGCTGTTCGAGGATCCAACCCCCGATGACAGCATGATAAACCCGTTCTTCCTCGCGATGTTGGGGTCGATTACGCGGGCATCGGCGCGGCGCGGCTATGATTTGCTGGTGTCGTTCCAGCAATTGTCGAGCGATTGGCACACCGATTATGAGGATAGCCGCAAAGCCGATGGCCTGATCCTGCTCGGCTATGGCGACTATCGCGATTATCAGGAACGGCTGGCGGGCTTGGCCGAACAGGGCACGCATTTCGTCCGCTGGGGGTCAAAAGTCGCTGGGCAGCCCGAGGTAGTCGTCGGGTGCGACAATCACCAGGGCGGCCATGCCGTAACCCGCCACCTGATCGAGCAGGGACGCAGACGCATTGCCTTCATCGGTGCCACAGATACAGGCGCACCCGAGTTTTTGGAACGTTTCTCAGGCTATAGCGCCGCGATGGCCGAAGGCGGCCTGATGCCAGACCCCATGCTCCAGATCGACGCCTCCAATGCCGAAGTGGCCGGCGGAGAGGCGGTTGCGGCGTTGATCGCGCGCGGCGTCCGCTTCGACGCCATCGTCTGCGCCAGCGACATGATCGCCATCGGGGCATTGCGCATGCTGCGCGATGCGGGGCTGACCGTCCCCGGCGACGTTGCACTGACCGGCTTTGACGACATCCTCGCCGCCAGCCTCGCCAATCCGCCGCTCACCACAGTGGTCCAGGACGTGCAGGCAGCAGGCGAATTGCTCGTCACCAAATTGCACGAACTGATCCACGACGGCAGCGCGGCCAGCGAAACCATCCCCGCACGGCTGGTTGTCCGCGCCTCGTCGGGATAGATCAGCACCATTCCCCATCCGGCTGTATTCGTATGTAGCGCGGTTGCCCCGCGCGCCCATCTCTGCCAGCGTCCTATTAATAGAGCGCGAAATGCGCCTGTCAGGGAGAGAATTATGGACGACACGGGCCGCAGCGATGGCGTTCGCATAGAAAAACCGCGTCAAAGCTGGGCGGGCCTCGCCATGATCAGCCTCGGCTTTTTTGGTATTCAGATCGGCTTTGCGCTGCAAAACGCCAATATGAGCCGGATTTTCCAGACGCTGGGGGCCAGCGTCGAGGACCTGCCCGCGCTGTGGGTTGCCGCACCGCTGACCGGGCTATTGATCCAGCCGATCATCGGCCATTATTCGGACCGCACCTGGGTCGGCTTTGGGGGTCGATTCGGCCGCCGCCGCCCCTATTTCCTGGCCGGCGCGATCTTCGCGGCGCTGGCGATGGTCTATCTGCCGCTCGCGCCCTACCTCTTGTCCGCTGCCGTGGCGTTATGGGTGATGGACGCCAGCATCAACGTCGCGATGGAACCGTTCCGCGCCTTTGTCGGCGACATGTTGCGCACCGACCAGCATACTGCGGGCTATGCGGTGCAGACCGCGTTCATCGGCGCGGGCGCGGTCGCAGGATCGCTGTTCCCGACGCTGTTGACCAGCCTTGGTGTCGCCAATCAGGCGGCGGTGAATGTCGTGCCCGATACCGTGCGCTACAGCTTCTGGTTCGGCGGCGCGGCATTGCTGATCGCGGTGCTGGCGACGGTGTTGTCGACGCGCGAATATAGTCCCGATGAAATGCGCACCTTTGCGGCAAGCGGGATAAGCGACGATGCGGCGGATGAGGGCACCGCCATCCGCGCGCTCGCTGCGCGCAGCTATGGCAGATGCGCACTGTGGGTTGGTGCGGGGGTGGTCGTCGCACTGCTGGTCGAACCGCTCGGTGCCAAGGGCGAAGTCTATCTGCTCGGCGCGCTGCTCGGCGCCTATGGCATCGCCAGCGCCCTTGCGATTGGGCTAGCCAAGGCAGGGCACGGCGCGACGCTGCTTGGCCATGTCGTCGGCGATTTTGCCGGTATGCCGCCGGTGATGAAGCGGCTGGCGCTGGCGCAATTCTTCACCTGGTCGGCGCTGTTCATCATGTGGTTCAACACCACGCCGGTGGTCGCGCAATATGCCTTTGGCGCGACTGACGCCTCATCCGAACTGTTCAATCGCGCGGGCAACTGGGTGGGTGTGCTGTTTTCGGTGCAAAATGGTGTCGCCGCCATTGCCGCGCTCGCAGTGCTGCCGTGGCTGGCGCGCCGTGTCGGCAAGGCGCGGGCGCACATGCTATGCCTGTTTGCGGGGTCGCTTGGCTTTCTCGGTTTCCTCGTCATCCGCGATCCGGTGCTGCTGATCGGCTGCGAGCTGTTGCTCGGCCTCGCCTGGGCGTCGATCCTCGCCATGCCTTATTCGATCCTCGCCAGCGCGCTGCCGCAGGCCAAGCTCGGCATTTACATGGGGCTGTTCAACATCTTCATCGTCCTGCCACAGCTGATGGTGGCAACGGTGATGGGATCGATCGCACAGGCGTTTTTCCCTGGGCAGCCGATCTACACCATGGCTTTCGCAGCGGCGACGATGGCGCTCGCTGCGCTGGCGATGCTGCGGGTGCGCGAAGCCTAGCTCCCCAAGCTCTTGCTCGCTTGCTCATAGGTATCGCGCGACAGCGTCTCTTGGGCGAGGATGCGTTCAAGGCAGGTGCGCATCTTGACCGCGCGCGCGCCATCAAAGCGTTTCCAGCGGCCGAGCGAGGGGATCATCCGCGCCGCCGTTTGCGGGTTCTTCGGGTCGAGCGCGATGATGAGGTCGGTCAGCAGATCATAGCCGCGCCCATCGGCCCTGTGAAAACTGCCCTGATTGCCCGCGAACGCACCATAGAGCGAACGCACCCGATTGGGGTTGGCAAGGGTGAAATCGGGATGATCGGCCAACCTCGCCACCACCTCGCACGTGTCGTCGCGCATCGAAAAAGCCTGGGTCGTGAACCATTTGTCGAGCACCAGCGGATTATCGCGGTAGCGCGCGTAAAAGGCCGCGAGCGCAATCTCGCGCTCGACCGTCTCGCTATGCGCCAGCACCGCCAGCGCGGCCTGACGGTCGGTCATCCCGTCCGCCCGGTGAAACTGCGCCAGCGCCAACGCCGGGGTATCTGCGGTGCCGCCCGCCCACAGCATCATCAGTGCGAGGCCGCGCAATTTGCGCATCCCCTTTGCGGTGGGGGACATATCCGCCGCGTCGGTCAGGCACGCCGCATGCACCTCGCGCCATGTGTCGGCATAGGTCGCGCCAATCACCCTTTGCAGCCCCCGGCGTTCGCGCCGGATCGCGTCGGGATCAACCACCAGCATCTGGTCGCCGATAAAGCTCTCGCCCGGCAGCGTGCACGCCTCGGTGACAAAGGCCGGATCAGCGCGCCAATTGTCGATCATATTGCCGACCGCCGCCAGCACATCATCGCGTTCATGCGGCTGTCCTGCAACCCGCGCGACCAGCGTTTCGAGCATCAGCGCCTGGAGCGCCTCGTAGCGCGCGAACGGATCGTCATCATGCGCCGCCAGCCACGCCAGCTCGCCCGGAACGCGCGCGACATCGGCAATGATCGGTGCCGAAAAACTGCGGTTGAACGACAGCATCGGGCGCTGCTTGAAAGTGCCCAGCGGCATGCTCATGCTTTGCTGGTCGAGAATCAGCAACTGTTCCACGCCCAGCGTATTGCCTGCCGGGTCGTGCGCCGCCACCAACAGCGGGATCGGCATCACCGCCTTGTCCTTCTGCCCCGGTGTCGGGGCAAGCGATTGCGTCATCGTCAAACGCGCCGCGCCTGTGGCGGGATCGTGCGCCACCTCGACCGCGACGTGCGGGGTGCCCGCCTGCTCATACCAGCGGCGGAACTGGCCAAGCTCAACGCCTGCGCCCTCCTCGATCGCGGTGACGAAATCCTCGCAGGTCGCCGCCTCGCCATCGTGGCGGTCGAAATAGCGGTCGGTGCCAGCGCGGAACCGCTCCTGCCCCGCCCCAAAGTCGACAATCGTCGCCATCATCCGGATAACTTCGGCCCCCTTGTTATAGATGGTCGAGGTATAGAAGTTGGAGATTTCCTGATAGCTGTCGGGGCGGATGGGATGCGCCAGCGGTCCGGCATCTTCGGGGAATTGCGCGGCGCGCAGCATTCGCACATCCTCGATCCGCTTGACCGCAGCAGACCCCATATCGGCGGAAAAACATTGGTCGCGGTACACGGTGAAGCCTTCTTTCAAGCTCAATTGAAACCAATCGCGGCAGGTCACGCGGTTGCCCGACCAGTTATGGAAATATTCGTGCGCGACCACGCCTTCGACCCCGTCAAAATCGATGTCGGACGCACTGTCGGCATCCGCCAGCACATAGCGGGTGTTGAAGATGTTGAGCCCCTTATTCTCCATCGCCCCCATGTTGAAATCCGAGACCGCGACGATGTTGAACACAGACAGGTCATATTCGCGGCCATAGACGCGTTCGTCCCACGCCATCGCGTTTTTGAGCGCGCGCATCGCATGGCCGGTGCGCCCCTCGTCACCCGCGCGCACCCAGATCGCGCACTCGACCGACTTGCCTGACGAGGTGGTGAAACTGTCGCGGCTGGCCACCAGATCGCCCGCTACAATCGCGAACAGATAGGATGGTTTGGGCCATGGGTCGTGCCACTCGGCGAAATGCCGTCCGTTCGCCAGTTCGCCCTCGCCGGTCTTTTCACCATTGGCGAGCAGGATCGGAAAGGCGGCTTTGTCCCCTGCCAGTCGCACGGTATAGACCGCCATGACATCGGGCCGGTCGACGAACGGGATGATCCGCCGGAACCCCTCGGCCTCGCACTGCGTGCACAGCATGCCGTTCGATGCGAACAGGCCCATCAGCTTGCTGTTGGCTGCCGGGTCGATGGTGGTCGAAAAAGTAACGACCGCATTACTGCCAGCGACTGGGAGGGTAATTTGCCGCCCCTCGTGCCGCCACTCGGCGCTCTCGCCATCGACGCTCAGCGCGGTCAGCAAAGCGCCGTCCTCATCAAGAACAAGCGGGCGGTCGTGCTCGCCATTACGCCGTACGACGAGGGTCGCATTCACCCGCGTTGCGCTCAGCCCCAAGTCAAACTCCAGCCGGACTGTATCGACCCACCAATCGGGCGCGCGATAATCCTCGCGCATGATGGTGACGGGGGCAGCGGAGAGTGGGGGGGGGAGGGTAAGATCGGCCATAGCCGAAGCAGCTTAGAACAGCCGCGTCAGAAAGTAAAAAAGCGCGCCAACTGCCGCGCTTGCGGGAATGGTGATGAACCAGGCGATGACGACGCGACTGGCGACGCCCCACCGCACCGCGCTGGCGCGCTTGGCGGCCCCGACGCCGACGACGCTACCGGTAATCGCATGGGTGGTTGAGACCGGAATGCCCATCGCCGATGCGCCGAACACCACAAACGATCCGGCGGTCGAGGCGCAAAATCCGCTATGGTGATTGAGCCGGGTCAGCTTAGTTCCCATCGTCTGAATGATTTTCCACCCGCCTGACAATGTGCCGAGCGAAATGGCGAGATAGCACGCGATGACCACCCAGTTCGGCACATGAAACTCGCCGCCCAGATAGCCCGTCGAGTAAAGCAGAACGGTGATAACCCCCATAGTTTTCTGCGCATCATTGGCACCGTGGCTGATCGAATATGCGGCGGATGAAAACAGGTGCATCACCTTGAACACCCCATCGGCGCGGCGCGGTTGGAACCCCTTGAACGTCCAACTGGTCAGCAGCATCATTGTCATGGCGATGAAAAATCCGATGGTCGGCGACAGGAAGATCGCGATCAATGTTTTGGTCGTACCCGCCGATTCAACCACGCCGAAACCCGCATGGGCGATGCCCGCGCCCAGCAAGCCGCCAATCAGCGCGTGGCTGGAGGATGACGGAATCCCCTTCACCCACGTCAGGACATTCCAGAACATCGCGCCGATCAGCGCACCGAACACCACGGCCGGGGTCACCGCATCCTTGTTGATGATGCCCTTGCCCACAGTTTCGGCAACGTGCAGCCCGACCAGCCAGTAAGCGGCAAAATTGCCGAATGCTGCAAACAGCACTGCCATCAGCGGCGACAGCAACTTGGTTGATACCACCGTCGCAATCGAATTGGCTGCGTCGTGCAGGCCATTGAGAAAGTCAAACGCCAGCGCCAGAGCGATCAGCGCGATAAGCAACGGAAAGGCCAGGTCGTGCATGGATCGCGTCCCCTATGCTTAGGCGTGATCGATGACGAGGCCGTCAACCTCGTTCGCCACATCCTCCAGCCTGTCGACCACACGTTCCAGATGCTGATAAATCTCGCGGCTGACGATGAAATGCAGCGTATTCTTCTTGCCATGTTCGGTGAACAGCCGCTTCAGGCCGGCAGCATGGATTTCATCGGCATGCCCCTCCATCCGCACCAGCCGCTCGGTCAGTTCGTGCAAGCGCCCGCCGTTTTTGCCGATGTTGCGCAGCAGCGGCATCGCCTCGGCGGTCAGACGTGCGCCATCGCGGATGATCGCCGCCATATCCTTCATTTCCTGGTCGAACGCCTTCACCGCATAGAGGTCAACCGCACCCGCCGTTTGTTGCATCTGGTCGATAGCATCGTCCATCGCGCTAATCAGGCTGATGATTGCGCTGCGGTCAAACGGAGTCAAAAAGGTGCGGCGCACACTTTGCAACACGGTGCGGATGATATTGTCGGCCTCATGCTCGCGCTCGACAATTTCCTTGATATGGTCGGCCATATCGGGGCCGCCCTGCACCAGCCGCGATAGCGCATCGGACCCGGCAACCAAGGTCGCGGCATGCGCCTCGAACATCGTGAAAAAGTCACCCTGCTCGGGCAGTAACCGCTGAAACCACGCAAACATTGCACTTACCCCTGTTGTCTTTGCTACCGCATTGAACATGTCAAAACGGCCCGCCGCCGCCTTGAACTCACCCGGCCCGAATGATCGCATCAGGTCGCGTAAATCGTCTTCGTCCACCAGCGCAGCCGCATCGGCGAGCGAAAACCATTGGCGTGTCCGCTGCCCCGACTCTTTCCACTCGGCTAATTCTTCGGTCACCGCGAACGGGAAAACATCGACATCGATCATCAACGACGCCCCATTGGCGCGCAATTTGCGATAACGATAGGAGCCGAGCGGCGTCGGGCAGGCGGCCCCGCGCACCCCCGCCTCTTCCTCTGCCTCCTGTGCTGCCGCGACATGGGGCAATGTGCCCAGCATGGCATTGCCCTTTGGTATCACCCAGCGCCCGGTCCCGCGCGACGTGATCAGCAGCACGCTCACCGCCGCCTCGACAGCATTTCCTTCGGTGCGATACGGCAAGGCGGCAATCTGACGAATGATGGCTTCCCCATGCATGACATTGGCATGACAGTGATATGACAGTTTGATGACGGGCTTTATCGCCGCTGCAATAACTTTATCGCCGCTGCAATAATAAGCAAGTCCGCCCGACTCTGGTTGCAATTAACAACGGTGTTGATAAGCTGCGCTTTAGCAAAGAACATAGCAGGATAGAGCGGGATGAGCGAAACAGACATCGACGTTGCGATTATCGGCGCGGGCATTTCGGGCATAGGCATGGCGGTGCACCTCCAGCAACATTGCCCCGACCGCAGTTTCACCCTGGTCGAGCGGCGCGCGCATCTGGGCGGCACATGGGATTTGTTCAGCTATCCCGGTATCCGGTCGGACAGCGACATGCACACGCTGGGGTTCGTGTTCGAACCATGGACCGAGCAAAAGGCGATTGCGGATGGCCCCAGCATCCTGACATATTTGAACCGCATCGTCGATGAGCGTGGCTTTCGTGAAAACATCCGTTTCAATCACAAATTGGTCGCGGCGCGCTGGTCATCCACCGATGCGCGCTGGACGTTGGAGATGGAGCGAGCGGACGGCGCGGCGGCGACACTGACCGCGCGTTACCTCTATATGGGTTCGGGATATTACGACCATGACGCCGGCCATGACCCCGCCTTTGCCGGACGTGAAAACTTCAAGGGACAGATCATCCACCCGCAATTCTGGCCGGAAAATCTTGATTATGCGGGCAAGCGGGTGGCGATAATCGGATCGGGCGCGACGGCGGTGACGCTGCTCCCCAATCTGGCGGACAAGGGCGACGGAAAAGGCGCAGGCCATGTGACGATGATCCAGCGCACGCCTACCTATTATTTCATCCGCCCGGCCAAGGATGGCCTCGCCAATTTCCTGCGCCGCATCATGCCCGAAACATGGGCCTATGCGATAACGCGGTTCAAAAATATCCAGTTGCAAAATTACGCCTATAAACGCGCGCGCGCCAAGCCGCAAAAGGTCGCCGAGTGGCTGATTGGCAAGGTCCGCGAAGGGCTGGGCGGCGCGATGAACGAGGCGGATTTCACCCCGCCCTATAACCCGTGGGAACAACGGCTTTGCCTGGTCCCCGACAACGATATGTTCGATGCGATCCGCGAAGGCCGCGCCAGCGTCGTCACCGACACGATCGAACGCTTTACCCAAGGCGGGGTGCAACTGGCGTCGGGCAGGCATATCGACGCCGACATCATCATCACCGCGACCGGCCTCAAAATCGCGATGGCTGGCAAGGTCGCGTTCAGCGTCGATGGCGCGCCGATCAACTGGCACGATCATTTTTATTACAAGGGACTGATGTTCTCGAACATCCCCAACCTGTCGATCGTGTTCGGCTATCTCAATGCCAGCTGGACGCTCAAAGCCGATATCGTCAGCGCCTATACCTGCCGCCTGCTGAACCATATGAAAGCGACGGGGGCGGACATCGTGGTGCCGCATCTGTCCGATGAAGATGCCAAGGCCGATGATATATTGTTCGATTTTTCATCGGGCTATGTCCAGCGCGCGCTCAGCAACATCCCGCGCAATGGCCGCGCAGACCCGTGGCGGCTCAACCAGGATTATCTCCACGACAAGGGGCTGTTGCTGAAGGGCGCGATTGAGGATGGGGTGCTGCGCTTTGCCAAGGCAGGAGCGCCGCCTATCCGACAGAATGTGCCGCACGACGCGCCCGAGATGCTGGCGGCGGAGTGATTCCACGCTATAATCACCGTATGACAGATTTTTCGACGATGCTCCAGCCCGATAAAGGGCAGCCCGCGCGCACCATCCACATATCGGACAAAGCGGGGTTTGACGATTGGATCAAGGCGCAACCAGAACGTGCGCGGGTGGCGGTTGCGGCACAAACACTGAAACCCGATGGCTATGCTCACGCCATCCTGCCCGGCGACGCGGCCGATGACTGGTCGGTGGTCACCATCGTCGCCAATGTGCACAGCCTGTCGAGCTGGTGCCTCGCCAGGCTCGCCGCCGTTCTGCCCCCCGGCACCTACCGGCTGGCCAATGGCGGCGAACCGGGGATTGCGATGTTCGGCTGGGCGTCGGCGCAGCATCGTTTCACCCGTTACAAGGGGGGCAGCGAACACCAGGAGCCGCGCATTTTGCTGAGCAGTGACCCCGTTCGGATTGCCGCCACAATCGCCGAAGTCGCGGCGGTGTGCATGGTCCGCGATCTGGTTGACACCCCCGCGTCGGACATGGGACCGGCCGAGCTGGAAGAGGCGGCCCATAGTATCGCACGAGCGCACAAAGCCCAGTTTCATGTCACCAAGGGCGACACATTAGCCGCCGAGTTTCCGCTGGTCCATGGCGTCGGCAAGGCGGCGGCGCGTGACCGGGCGCCCCGCCTTATCGAGATCAAACATGGCCGCGAAGGTGCGCCGCTGGTCGCTATTATCGGCAAGGGCGTGACCTTCGACAGCGGCGGACTCGACATCAAAACAGCGACAGGAATGACGCTGATGAAAAAGGATATGGGCGGCGCGGCGCACGCCTTGGCCTTGGCGTCGCTCATCCTGCAATCGGGATTGCCGGTGCGGCTCCACCTGATTATTCCTTTGGCCGAAAACAGCATCGCTGGCGAGGCGATGCGCCCCGGTGATATCCTTATCAGCCGCAAAGGATTGTCGGTCGAAATCGACAATACCGACGCCGAAGGGCGATTGATATTGGCCGATGCCTTGACGCTGGCGTGCGAGGGCGCGCCCGACCTCATCATCGACTTTGCGACGCTGACCGGTGCGGCGCGGGTGGCGCTTGGCCCCGATCTGCCGCCGCTGTTCTCCAATGACGATGCACTGGCCGAGGCGATATTGGCGGGCGGCACTGCCAATGACGATCCGCTGTGGCGAATGCCATTATGGGGCGGGTATGATGAGATGCTCAAATCCGACATCGCCGATTTGACCAATTCGCCCAGCGGTGGGTTTGCCGGCGCGATCACCGCCGCGCTGTTTTTGCAGCGCTTTGTGAGCGAAGGCACGCCTTGGGCGCACATCGATACGTTCGCGTGGCGGCCGGTGGCCAAACCGGGCCGGGCCAAGGGCGGGGCGGCGCTTGGCCTGCGCGCCTGCTGGGCGATGCTGACCACGCGCTATCGCTTGCGATAGAGGAAGCGCAACGAGACGCGCTATCGCTTGCGATAGACGAAGCGCGCTTTGCTTGACAGTGTGTCAAGTGAAGCAGCGGTGTTTTACCCTTTCAATTCAAACACTAGCTATATTTTACGACAGTGATGAAAAACGCAATGTGTCAAGTTAAGCCCTTCGTTCGCAAGCCCTCAGTTCGGGGGCACAAGGTCACAATGTGTTACCCTTTGCCCGAACATGGCCCCGGCCCCCCAGCCTGCGCGGGGGGAATATGCCTTATACCATAGCACGCACCATGTAGGAAAGTGCAGAGCGGAGCGCCGAAGAGCGCCAGGCGCGCGTTCGCTTTCCCTTGTGTTCCCTCGTCACTCTGCGCTAATCGCGCCAAGACAAAGGGGTTAGCTATTTCATATGAACGAGACGGCATCATCGTCCAATCCGCCGCGCGTGCGCTTTTCGCTTGTCGGGCGATCGCGCGCCTATGACCCGACGCGTCAGGCGATCCGCCCCGATCTGGCCGACAGCGCCGAGGCCGAACATCATTTCGCCCCGCATTATGCCGCACCCGCCGCGTGGGTGACCAGCTGTGAAACCGCGCTGCGTGCCAGCAACGCTAAGGATGCGGAAACGTGCATGCTGTTGCCGGCGGGGTCCGCTTTTGCGCTGCTCGATCTGACCGGCGCGTGGGGCTGGGGCTATGTGGTGGACGGCCATATCGTCGGCTATGTCGCGCGTGAGGACATCAGCCCAGCAGACGCCGCGTGATGAACATATTCATCGACGGCGGTGCGGGCACGACGGGCATCGACATCGCGCAGCGCCTTGGCAATCGGGCCGGCATCAGCCTGATCGTCCTAGACGAGCAAAACCGCAAAGATGAGAATGCGCGCCGCGACGCGCTCCACGCCGCCGATTTCGCCATATTGTGCCTGCCCGATGATGCCGCGCGCGACGCGGTGGCGCTGGCGGCGGGTTCAAACGTGCGTATTATCGACGCCTCGTCGGCGCACCGCACCGCGAGCGGCTGGACCTATGGCTTTGCCGAAATGGCGGTGGGGCAGCGCGAAGCGATTGCGCGCGCCACGCGGGTCAGCAACCCTGGCTGCTACGCGACCGGGTTCATCGCGCTCATCGCGCCGCTGGTCGCGCGCGGCCTGATCCCTGCCGATGGACATTATAGCTGTAACGCGGTGTCGGGCTATTCGGGTGGCGGCAAGGCGCTGATCGAGCGGATGGAGAATGCCGAACCTGACATCGCATGGCGCGGCTATGCGCTGGGGCAGGACCACAAACATGTGCCCGAAATGCAGGCTCATTGCGCGCTGGTGCACACCCCGCTTTTTTCACCCGCCGTGGTTCTGGCCTATCGCGGGATGATGGTCGAAGTACCGTTGATGCGGGCGCAGAATGCGCGGATTGCCCCTGTGGATGAACTTCGCGCTGCGCTCTGCGCGCATTATGAGGCTAGTATCGGCATTTCCGTCGGCGAATTGGCAAAGGATGGCGAAATCCTGTTGCGGAACCCCACCGACCCTAGTGATCGCATGACGCTCGATCTGTTCGCTTCCGAAGATGGCCAGCAGATACGCCTTGTCGCCACGCTCGATAATCTGGGCAAGGGTGCGGGCGGGGCGTGCGTCCAGAACCTCAACATCATGGCCGGACTATCCGAAAGCGCAGGCCTTCGGCTTTAATCAAAGCTTTCAATTTGGTTAAGCCGCCACTCATGTTGCGCGTCATAGAGTGCGGTTCGAGGCCAAAGCTGGCTGGAGGATAGAGCAATGATGAAGCGTATTTTGTTTGCCGCGCTGGTTGCCGCAACCGCGCTGACCCCGATAGCCGCGAGCGCGCAAAATGGCGGATTTGGCGAGCGCATCGTTCGCGAAGCACGCGGAGAGCATAGGGGAGACGGCGAGCATAGAGGGGGCGGCGAAAGGCGCGGCGGACATGAACGGCGCGCAGCCGACGCCCAGCCAGCACCAGCGCCACAGCCGCACTATCAGCCGCAAAATGCCCCTCAGCCGCAGCCAAGGCAGCGCTATGAGCGGCCAAACCGCCCCGATTTTGAACCGCGCGCGAACCGCGGCGGCGATGGCGGCGTGCGCTGGAACCCGCGCGGCGACGACAGCAATGCGCACCGCCAACGCTATGAGCCACGCGCCCCCTCAGCCCCGGTCGAGCAGGGCCGCTGGCAGGGGCGTCGCCATGACGGCGGCAACGACCGTGCCCGCTATCGCCGTCACGACAATGGCGGTGGATTGGGCGGCGACATCATCCGCGATGCCCGGCGTGGCGGCGGCGATGTGGCCCGCCATGACCCCCGCCATGACCAGGGCAATTGGGATCGTTCGCATCAAGGCCAAGGCGGGCGCTATGACCGGCACGATCGCGATGGTCGGTATGACCGCAACGACAATGGTCGCCGCTGGGACCGCGATTGGCGTAGCGACCGCCGCTATGACTGGCATGGCTATCGCAACCAGTATCGCGACCGTTTTTCGCTAGGGCTTTATTATTCGCCCTATCGTAACTGGAATTATCGCCGCATCTCGATCGGCTTTTCGCTGTGGCCGCTTTTCTATTCGGACCGCTACTGGATCAATGATCCATGGGAATATCGCCTGCCCGATGCTTATGGTCCCTATCGCTGGGTGCGTTACTATGACGATGCCTTGCTGGTCGATGTGCGAACCGGCGAAGTGGTCGATGTGATCGACAATTTCTTCTGGTGAGATGGCAATAATCGCCATTGTGCTGCCTCAGCCGTGTCATTAATGGGTCCTGACCCTAGCTGGCATCGAGCGCCGATTGCAACCGCGCGCGGATATCGAGCAGCAGCGCAAGATCAAGCGAGCGCGCGGGTGCGGTTGGCACGGGGCTGGGTGCCGCTCCGCCTCCACCCCGCACAGCCCGTGCCGCACCATCCAGCGTATAACCGTCATCGCTGACCAGTCGCTGCAACCGCTGGACCAGCGCTACATCGGCCGCGCGATAATAGCGCCGTCCACCAGCACGGCGCAGCGGCTGGAGGTCGGGCACATGATATTCCCAATAACGCAGAATGTGGGTCGCAACGCCCGTTTGTGCGCTGACCTCGCCAATCGTCTGCAATGCATCATGTGCTTTGCTGACGGGGGCGCGGGGCATGGTTATCTGACAATCCGTCCGCGCAGTGACTGACTGGCGCGAAAGCCAAGCACCCGGCGCGGCGAAATCGGCACTTCAACCCCGGTTTTAGGGTTGCGGCCAATGCGGCTGCTCTTGTCGCGCAGCGTGAAGGTGCCAAATCCCGTCAATTTGACCTGCTCGCCATCGGTCAGCGCGCCGGCAATATGGCCCAGAATCGATTCAACCATCCGCGCCGCGTCGGCACGCGACAAGCCGACGGATCGGTTGATCGATTCGGCCAGTTCGGACCGTGTTAGTGTTGGCAACCCCATATTCTATCCCCGCTTTTGTTATGCGTATCGCGGCAAAATAGCGGCGCGAATCCCCCTATGCAAGGGGCATCAGAAACGCAGCAATACCGCCCCCCAGGTAAAGCCCCCGCCCATCGCCTCTAGCACCAGCAATTGCCCGCGCTTGATGCGACCATCGCGCACCGCCACATCGAGCGCCAGCGGCACCGATGCCGCCGAGGTGTTGGCGTGTTTATCGACCGTGAGGACAATCCGTTCGGACGGCAGGCCCATTTTCTTGGCGGTCGCGTCAATAATTCGGCGGTTGGCCTGATGCGGCACTACCCAGTCTATGTCCGCCGCATCGACGCCCGCATCGGCCAGCACTTCGGCCAGCACCGACGCCAGATTAGTGACGGCGTGGCGGAAAACCTCGCGGCCCTGCATCCGCAAATGGCCGATGGTTTGCGTGGTTGACACCCCGCCATCGACATAGAGCATCGGGCCGTGACGGCCATCGGCGTGGAGCCGCGCCGCCAGCACACCGTGGCCTGCGTCGGCATTGGCGCTCAGCACCACCGCGCCCGCGCCATCGCCAAACAGCACGCAGGTGGTGCGATCTTCCCAGTCGAGCAGGCGGCTCATCGTTTCGGCGCCGATCACCAGCGCGTGGCGCGCCATGCCGCTGCGCAGCATGCTGTCCGCCACCGTCATCGCATAAAGAAAGCCGGAGCATACCGCCGCCACATCGAACGCAATGCAATCGTCGATGCCAAGCAAGGCCTGCACCTTGGTCGCGGTGGCGGGGAAAGTATTATCGGGCGTTGCGGTTGCGACGATAATCAGGCCGATGTCGCTCAGCGTGAGGCCAGATGCGGCTATCGCCTGCTTCGCTGCCTCGTGCGCCAGTGTGGCCGTGGTTTCGCCCTGCCCCGCGATATAGCGCTGGCGAATGCCGGTGCGTTCGACAATCCATTCGTCGCTGGTGTCCACGCGCATCGCCAATTCGGCATTGGTAACACAGCGCACGGGAAGCGCGCTGCCGGTGCCGGCGATGCGCGAACCCATGCTCAACTGCCCTCAGCCAGAAGGTGCGGTTCGCGGCGATGCAGGCCAGCCAAGTCATTTTGCACCTGACCCACGATGTCCCTTTCAAGCAGTTTGGCACAGACATGGATGGCGTTGGCCACCCCCTTGTCGTTTGCGCTGCCGTGGCTTTTGAGCACAACCCCGTTGAGGCCAAGAAACACCGCGCCGTTGTGATTATTGGGGTCAAGATGGTGGCGCAGCAATTCGGTGGCGGGGCGCGATATGAGAAAGCCGAACTTGGACCGGATCGAGCTGGTAAAGGCGCGGCGCAGCAAATCGGTGACGAACCGCGCGGTCCCCTCGATCGTCTTGAGCGCGATATTGCCCGAAAAACCGTCGTGGACAACGACGTCCACTTCGCCGCGCGACAATTTATCGCCCTCGATATAGCCGCAAAACTCCATCGGCAGATCCTCGGCAGCAGCGCGCAAGATAGCGGCAGCATCGCGCACCGTTTCAATGCCCTTTTGCGCTTCGGTGCCGATGTTGAGCAGCGCGACGCGCGGGCGCGCGACGCCCATGCCGGTGCGGGCATAAGCCGCGCCCATCAGCGCGAACTCGACCAGATTATTGGCGTCGCATTCGGTGTTGGCACCAAGGTCGAGCATCACCACATCGTTTTGCCCGAGCGTGGGCAGCATCGCGGCGAGCGCCGGGCGGTTGATGCCCGGCATCGTGCGCAGCGCCATTTTCGCCATCGCCATCAGCATGCCGGTATTGCCAGACGACAGCGCCGCCCCGGCCTCGCCCTGTTTCACCGCGTCGATCGCGCGGCCCATCGATGTGTCGCGCGCGCTGCGCAATGCTTCACGCGATGGTTTGTCATCGCCCGAAATCACCAGCTCGGTGTGGAGTATCTCGCTGACACTAAGTAGTTCGGGATGTTCGCCAAGCCCGCGTTCGATGCGTGCCTGATCGCCAACGAACAGATAGCGCAAATGAGGGTGACGCGCAGCGGCCAGCGCCGCGCCGGCCACCATCACGCGCACGCCAACATCGCCGCCCATCGAATCAATCGCGATCCGCGGTTCGGTTGTCACGTGCGCGACCCCTTCTGGTGCGGTGTGTTAGGCGCCAACCGCCACGACTTCGCGGCCATTATAGTGGCCGCAGGCAGCGCACATATGGTGCGGACGCTTCAGTTCGCCGCAATTCGAACATTCCTGATAGGCTTCGACGGCGAGCGAATCGTGGCTGCGGCGCATGCCGCGCTTGGATGGAGAAGTTTTTCGCTTTGGAACTGCCATGACTAACCCTGCTTTTGGACGCTATCAAACTATTAGCGGCCCATAGCGCGCCCAGCCCAGCATGGCAATCACGTCCCCAGCCCGATCAAGGGTGGAAACAGCAGGCGCATGATGGAGGGACTCAAGCCAAAGAGCCAATCGGACGCTCCTTTAGCCTATTATGCTCATCATGCAAGGCCATTCAAAGCCATTGCCGAACATCACGCTTTGCTTCACTATGGAGATGAAAGCATTTCGGAGGGACGCATTTATGACACTGACAATCACCCTGATTTTTGCCGCCTGCGCCGCATTGGTCAATTTGTGGCTGGCCATTCGTATCAGCAAACTGCGCACAACCGAAAAAATCAGCCATGGCGATGGTGGACATGGATTGTTGGGGCGGCGGATGCGTGCGCAGCTCAATTTTGCCGAAAACACACCCGTCGTGCTCATCCTCGTCGCGGCGCTCGAACTCAGCGGCACACCCGCGCTATGGCTGTGGATATTGGCGGTCGCCTATATTTTGGGGCGGATCGTCCATGCGCTGGGGATGGACCCCGAAGAGCAGAACTGGATGCGCGGCGCGGGCATCTCGGCCAGCATGCTGGTGACGTTGCTCCTTGTCGGATTGGCACTGCTCGCAGGCTACGGCCATTTGAGCGCTCCGGCTATGCAAAACGGAACCGTGATCCCCGTCTAACCTGCCAGCACCGCGTCGCTGACAAAAGCATTGGTCTTGCGTTCCTGGCCAAAGGTGCTGGTCGCCCCATGGCCGGGGATAAACAGCGTGTCGTTGCCGAGCGGCCATAACCGCGTCGTAATCGCGTCGATCAGATCGGCGTGGTTACCGCGCGGAAAATCGGTGCGGCCAATCGACCCCTGGAACAACACGTCACCGACAATCGCCAGCCGTGATGGCGCGTGGTAAAAAACGACATGGCCTGGTGTGTGGCCGGGGCAGTGGATGACATCGAGCGTCAAGTCGCCCACCTGAACCGTGTCGCCATGGTCCAGCCAGCGGTCGGGTTCGAACATCCGTCCGTTGACACCGTAGGCGCGGCCATCCTCATCCAGTCGTGCAATCCAAAAGCGATCTTCTTGCTGCGGTCCCTCGATCGGCACGTCCAGTTCCTTGGCCAGCGTCCCCGCTTCGCCGCAATGGTCGATATGGCCGTGGGTGATCAGGATTTTTTTGAGCGTCACCCCCGCCTGCGCTATCGCCGCCTTGAGCTTGGGTAAATCGCCCCCCGGGTCAACCAGCGCCGCCTGGCCGCTAGTGGTGCACCACAGCAAGGTACAATTTTGCTGGAGCGGGGTCACCGGAATGATCGCCGCGCGCATTGGTGGTAATGGGGGCGGGGTAGAAGCCTGAGTCATGTGCATCGCATGGCCGCTGCACAGCCGCGAATCAATCCTTAAGCGTCATCGCGCCATCGGCGATCCGCACTTCGTGCAGGCTTGAGAGGAACGATTGGCCGAGCAGCGAGGTCGGCAGCGCGTTCCCCTGCGCTACCACGCCCTGCACGGAGCGCCGCTCGATGCCCGCAACGCTGATCCTTTCGATGGTGATGGGGGCGACCGCCATCTCGCCCGCCGCGCTGCGCGCACGCCCCGTATATTGTGATGGCGCGGGGTTGATTCCCGCCGCCAGCGCATCATTCTGGGTCAGCACCACGACGCTGGCTCCGGTATCGACCAGCATCACCGCGCTGCCGCCATTGACCAGCGCGGTGACGCGGTAATGACCGCTGCCGTCGCGCGCTATTGCCGAAGGTGCGGTTGACGCTGGCACGGCGGATTCCCTTGCCACAGTCGATTCGCTCGACTGCGGATCGCTGGCGAGCTCCTGCACCGCCTCGCCCGCCAGCGGGCCAAGCACCGCCACGGCAACGGCTATGCCACAGGCAAGCAGGAGAATGCGGAATACCATGCGCGCTTATCGCATCATGTCCCTACCAATGGGTAAATCCCCGCGTCGGCCTGCCGACGGGAAAAGGCGAAAGGGAATTACGGTTCGGCGATCCCGTGACTGGCCCGCTCGGTGTCAAAGTGCGCGGGGGCATCGGCCCCGGTGCCCGACAAGATGATGCGGGTGCAGGCATAGGGCCGCCCCGCGACATTGTCGGCATCCTTGCTGTCAATCGGCCACAGCGCGGCCGCGTTGGGATGCGTCGAAAAACAGGCGATGGCTTCGGCGGTTCCGGTGCGCGCGCGCGCGGCGTGCCACTCAGCATCGGCCCACAGCGGCGCGCGCCAGCCAAAGATTTCCACCACATGAGGATAATCAGCACGCACTGAAAGCGCAAAAGGCGATGCCGCATCCTCAAACAGCAATCGCTCCACAGCCGCCCATTCGTTGACGCCCCGTGTCCCGCTAGGCCCGCCGCCATGCATCGCGGCGACCGCAGTCCGGTCGTCAGCACGTATGGCAGCCCGAAACCGCTCTGCTGCAGCCAACATCTGCCGCCGCACATCGCCGTCGGGAAGCGGCGAGAGATTGCCAAGATCGGGCCCGGCCTGGCTGCGAAGCAGGCGGATGAGCGGCGCGCCGCCCAAGGTGGTAACGCTGCGCGCGCTCAACGTCCGACCACGATAATAGTGGCAATAGCCGGAAGGGAACCAAATCGCCTGTGGGTCGGCGCCAAGGCTTCGCGCGTGCGCGCTCGTGCAATCGCTCAGGACCCCAACCACGCGCACCCGCGTCGGCTGTGCAAAACTCTCTTCACTGTAAAAGCCGAGCACCGCGCCGCTGCTCGACGGGTCATTTTCGCGGCGTTCGGGGCGGTAGCGCGCGCGGCCATCCTCGACCAGCGTCCGCCCGACCACGACCCCCTCAATCGCGATACAGCTTTCCAGCGGCACATCCCCGGTCGCTTGCGCAAAGGTAACGCTGTGCGCGTGCGCGGCATCGCATTCCTGCGCTGTGGCAGGGGCGGCAAAGGCGAATGTGGCGCAGGCGATGAGGGCAAGGGCGATGCGGATGAGCATGTTTGTCATGCTAATAGCAAATAGCTGTCGCGTCTATGAACGCGCGCCCATCCACGTCCGCCACGCCGCATCGGGAATATCCTCGACCCGCCGATGCTCGACGATGAGGCCAAGGTCGGGATAGGCAATGCGCTGCCGCGCGGGGTCCGCGTCCGCCATCGGCACCACCATCAGCCGACGATTGACAGTGGAGCGCCAGTTCATCCGCGCGGTATTCTCCTGGCCCACATAACACCCCTTGGTGAAACTGACGCCGTTCAGCTCCGCCGCATTACACTCCAGCCACAGCGTCGTGCCATCGCCCAGCTCCGCCGCCCCCTCGGTCACGCCGAGCGACAGGCGGTGCGCGCGATAGGCGGCGCTGGCATCGCCCAGCGTTGTCGGACCAATCCAACGTTGCCCCATCGCGGCGAGGCGCGGATCATCACGGCCAGGCCCTTCGCGCGACCAATGCACCGCAAGGGTTGGATCAACCGCGATGCTGATCGCGCGGCGCAACCGATAGAGCGATAATCGCCTGACCAGCGCGGCGGCGCGCGCGCCCTCGCAATCGATCAACAGGTCCGCACCGTCATCCCACACACAAAAATCGAACAGCAGCTTGCCCTGCGGGTTCAGCAGCGCGGCATAGATCGCGCCTTCGGCTGGGACATCATTGGTCACCAGCGCTTGCAGAAAGCCGCGCACGTCCTCGCCCGACAGGCGGATGACGGCGCGATCGGCCAAAATGCCAGATGGGGTGGTCTTGGGCATGTCCTTCCGTAAGCGACATAACATATATTGTCACCCGTTCGCCCTGAGCTTGTCGAAGGGCCGTCTTGCTCTTACGGCGACAGAATAGAATGGCAGGGCTTCGACAGGCCCAGCCCGAACGGAGATGATGTTGCCCCAAAGCCTGACCATCCGCCGACCCGACGACTGGCACGTTCATTTGCGCGATGGGGCGATGATGGCGGCGGTGCTGCCCTATACCGCGCGCATATTTGCGCGGGCCATCGTCATGCCCAACCTAGCTGAGCCGATCACCAGCGTTGCGGCGGCGGTGGCTTATAGAGACCGGATCATCGCCGCGATCCCAGCGGGAGTCGATTTCACCCCGCTGATGACCTGTTACCTGACCGATGCGCTCGCGGCAGACGAAGTGAGGCGCGGGGCTGCGGAGGGCGTGTTTACCGCCGCCAAGCTCTACCCCGCACACGCCACCACCAACAGCGCGGCCGGCGTCACCAGCATCGCGGCCATCGCGGCCGTGCTCGACGCGATGCAGGCCATTGGTATGCCGCTGCTCGTCCACGGCGAGGTGACCGACCCCACCATCGACATATTCGACCGCGAGGCGGTGTTCATTGAGCGTGTGCTGGAGCCGATGCTGCGCGATTTTCCCGCGCTGCGCGTCGTATTTGAGCATATCACCACCAGCCAAGCCGTCGATTTCGTGGCGGCAGCGGGGCCAAATGTCGCCGCGACCATCACCCCGCACCATCTGCACATCAACCGCAATGCGATGTTTGCAGGCGGCATCCGCCCGCACGCTTATTGTCTGCCCGTCGCCAAGCGCGAGGCGCACCGCCTGGCACTGCGCAAAGCCGCAACGTCTGGCGCGCCCCAGTTTTTCCTCGGCACCGACAGCGCCCCGCACAGCGTCGCCGCCAAGCAATCGGCGTGCGGCTGTGCGGGGATTTTCAATGCGCCCTATGCGCTGGAAAGCTATGCCAGCGTGTTCGACGAAGAAGGCGCGCTCGACAAGCTGGAGGCCTTTGCCTCGGAACATGGAGCGCGCTTTTACGGGCTGCCGCTCAACGAGACCACAGTGACGCTATTGCGCGATGCGTCGGTTGTGCCCGAACAAATTGCCGCCGCGGGAGTAAACATCGTCCCGTTCCATGCGGGCGAAACGCTGGGCTGGTCGCTGGCGCTATAGTATCCCGCCGCCCAGCCATAGCCGCACAATGCCGACCACCACGACGATCAGGCACAGGTTGCGGCCAGCGCGACGCTCCGACAATTGCCCCAGCGCAAGGCCGACCAGCGCACAGGGGATAATCAGCCAATTGGCCCAACCCAAAAGCGGAATGAAGGCGAGCAGCGCAAGGATGAGCGTGACGCCGCCGATGAGACACGAAAAGATGTTGAGCATGAAGCGCTTATGCCACAGCCAAAAATGCTGGCAAGGTTAAACGTCCCATTTGCGCACACTGCGGCTTTTCCTTAACCCTAATCCTTTCTTGCCGTTAACCGCGTCTTGTTACACTATATTAACGCTTTTGGCCTTAGCGCGAGGTGAAAGTTAAGGGAGTGTTAGCGATGTTATCTCACCGTCTGATGTTGGCCAGCGCTGCTGCGCTGCTTGGTCTTGCCACCAGCGCGTGCAACCGCGAACCAACCAAGCTGGCCGAACAGGATGACGGGCTGACATCAAACGACCCGGCGGTAAAGGGCGCGATCGAAGATCAGATCATGGTCGACCCCGCGATGACCGGCACTTCAAACACCAATGCCGCCAGCGCGGGTGCGCGTCCGGTTGATGGCGGGGTGCCAACGGTGCGCGGCGGCGGCAGCGCCAATGACGCGGTGGCCGATGCCCGCACCCGCGTTGCCGGACAGATGCTCCGCGCGCCCGCCCCCGGCCGGTTCGAGGACAGCTGCGACAACAATTGCGACAGCGTGGCTGCGGCGCGCCCGGCGACGCTGGGCGGCCTTGCGCGGCAACAGGCGGGGGCAGGATGCGCCGCCGACATTCGTTATGGTGCCGATTGGGCACAGCGGCTTCCCGCTGCCTTTGCCATCTACCCGCGCGCGGCGCTGGTCGAAGCGGCGGGCGTCGCCAACGGCACGTGCAACGTGCGCGTCGTCAATTTCCAAAGCCGTGCCGGGATGGGCGCGATCATGGACTATTATTATACGATGGCGGTGCGGGCAGGCTATTCGGCCGAACATCTGCTGCGCGGCAACGAACATTATCTGGGCGGCACGCGCGGTGACGAGGCCTTTGTCATCATGGCGCGCGATGTCGCTGGCGGGATTGTCGATGTCGATCTGGTGGCCAGCGGCGGGCGGTAAACTGATTGCGTCAATGCTTGATCGCACCGCTCGATTGCGTACTATCCAGCGCCAATAGCCGCTCAACCTCGCGCCACTGGCAATAGGTGGCAATATTGCCGCGTGCGCGGCTTTGCGCGCTGCGCAGGCTCGCCGCCTGAACCGCATCGTCACCAAATTCGCGCATCAGCGCCAATGCCTCGGCAACCATCGCCCGGCCACCTGAAAAGGGCAACACCTGTTGTGTTTGTCCGTGCATTGGGATGACCAGGGGGAGCGGTGTTTCAAATGCGGGGCTGTTCATAGGCTTGTCCCTAGCGCCGACGCGTCACCATCGCGCCACCGGATCGGGTGAATGGTGCGTTCACTATAGTTTCTGGCACCAATTTCCTGTTGTCGAAACACCCCCGCTGGCATAGCCAGTGCGCATGTTGAAAAAAATCCTGATTGGCCTGCTTGCCCTCGTCGTCACCATCGCCGCTGCGCTATGGTGGCTCAGCCGCCCCGATGTGTCGCGGCTGTCGAACGCAGAATTGACCGGGCGCGTGCCGGTAATCGGCGAACCGCGTGTGCAATCGGCGCTGCCAACCATCAATATCGCCCATCCGGTGCCGTGGCCAGCCGATGCCGTGCCAACGCCCGCGCCGGGGCTTGCCGTCAACCGTTTCGCCGTCGGCCTCGACCACCCGCGCAACATGTATGTCCTGCCCAATGGCGATGTGCTGGTTGCCGAAACCAACTCCCCCCCGCGCGAGGGGGGCGGCATATCGGGCTGGTTCGCGCGCTATATCCTGGGCAGCGCCGGGGCAGGCGTGCCATCGGCAAACCGCATCACCTTGTTGCGCGATGCCGATGGCGACGGGGTGGCCGAGGTGAAAACACCGTTCCTTACCGGCCTCAACTCGCCCTACGGCATGGCATTGATCGGCACCAAACTCTACGTCACCAACACCGATGCGCTGATGGTCTATGATTATGTGCCGGGGGCAACCAGCATCACCGGCGCGGGGCGCAAGGTCATAAACCTGCCCGCCAGTGGAGCCAATTCGCACTGGACCAAAACGCTGGTCGCCAGCGCGGATGGCCGCATCCTCTATGTCGGTATCGGGTCGAACAGCAATATCGGCGATGGCGGCATGGCGTGGGAGCGCGGCCGCGCACAAGTGATCGAGGTGCGCCCCGATAGCAATTACCATCGCCCCTTTGCCAGCGGAATCCGCAACCCGTCCGGCCTTGCCATTCACCCGATTACCGGCGCGCTATGGGCCAGCGTCAACGAACGCGATATGTTGGGGTCTGACATGGTGCCCGATTATATGACCGAGTTGGAGCTTGGCGATTTTTACGGCTGGCCATGGTATTATTGGGGCGGCTTCCTCGATGATCGCGTGCCCGAACCCGACAGCGATGACCGCCGTTCCTATGTTGCGCGCCCCGATTATGCATTGGGGGCACACGTCGCGCCGCTAGGGATGAGTTTTGCCACCAACCCTGCGCTGGGTGCGCCATGGGGTAACGGCGCGTTCGTCGCGCTGCACGGATCGTGGAACCGTGTGCCGCGCGCGGGGTATAAGGTGGTATTTGTAGCATTCGGCGATAATGGCAAACCAAGCGATGCACTGCCGCTCGATGTTTTGACGGGCTTCATCAATGCCGATGGCAACGCGATGGGCCGCCCCGCCGATGCACGTCAGGGTCGCGATGGCGCTTTGCTGGTCGCCGATGACGTCGGCAATATCATCTGGCGTGTCAGCCGCGCTGCCCCGCCCGCTCAGCCGCGCTGAAATAGACGGGGTCCATCCGCATCGGCAATGCTGATGCGATTGCGGCCATTCTCCTTAGCAAAATAGAGCGCTTTATCAGCCGCTGAAAGCGTATTGGTAGGCGATGGGCTAGCGATGGCATCGGCTATGCCCGCTGAAAAGGTGACGGGTGGCAGGTGTTTGCCGCTCTCGCGCTGGACCAGTTTTTTTGACGACACTTCAGCCCTGGCATCGTCTACCATCACAGCCGCCGCCTCCACGCTCATTCCGGGGAGCAGGATGACAAACTCCTCGCCGCCATGCCGCGCGACATGACACTGGTTTCCGGTCACCGCCGCCAGCGTGTTGCCGACCAGTTTGATGACCCGATCGCCCGTGTCGTGGCCAAAACCATCGTTGATCATTTTAAAATGGTCGATGTCACAGAACGCCACGGCCAATTGCCCGCCAGCCCCGCGCACTCGCTCGACCTCATTGGAAAATCGTCGCTCGAAAGCGCGCCGGTTGGGCAAACCTGTCAACTCATCATGATCGGCGGCGTGACGGGCGCGTTCAAGGTCGCGGCGCAATTTCTTGGTCTGCTTCTGGCTCTCGCGCGCTTCTTTTTCGATGGTCTGGCTGCGCTCGACCATCCCCAGCGTCAGCGCCACCAATTTACTGGCGATGCTGGCGGCCCCGCTGGCATCGAGCTCGCGGAGTTGAGCTTCCAGCGCGGTGCGGTAATCGCTTGCGCAGCCTTGCGTCTGGTCGTTGAGCCCGATCACGGTCGCCATCTGACTGTCGACCGTTTCAAGCACCGCCGCCAGCCGTTCGGTGGTGAATTGTGCCGGGCGGTGCCGCGCCAATATCTCCTGGACGCTCGCGCTGGTAAGTATAAGGCCGTCGGCCAGATGCTGTTGCACCACCGCCGCCAGCAAGGGATCGTGCCCGGTCACGCAGTCGCGGGCAAATTCGAAATTAACCCCCGACAGTTCCAGATTGTGCGTGTCGAGAAACGCCTTGATGTCATCAAACAAGATTTGCCGCAACTGCAACCGCTGGCTGGCAACGCTGGGCGCTGTCACATCCGTGATCACCAGTTCGGTCGCTTTGTCCTTGCTGCGCGATAGCCATCTTTCCAACATCCTTGATCCAATCCCAAACTCGCTATTGGGACGGACCATGGTCGATCATGGTAAATGACGTGCAACCAAAGGCACCAGAACGGATGCGATATGGGCTTGAGCCTGCGCTAGACCTCACACCCGCATCGGCATGAGAACATAAAGCGCCGGATTATCCCCGCTTTCGCGGATCAATGTCGGTGCAGCGGCGTCGGCGAAGTGAATCTCCACAGCATCACCGTCGATCTGCCCGATGATGTCGGCCAGATAGCGGGCGTTAAAACCGATCTCCATCGGCTCAGCCGCATAATCGCCGGCCACTTCTTCGCTCGCCGTGCCATTTTCGGGGCTGGTGACCGACAGGGTGACGCCGCCCGCAGCTACCGCCATTTTGACCGCACGGGTCTTGTCGCTGGCGATGGTCGCCACGCGGTCCACGCCCTGGCCAAGCGCTTTGGGATCGACCTTTAACAGCTTGTCATTGCCGGTCGGGATGACGCGGGTGTAATCGGGGAAGGTGCCATCTATCAGCTTGCTGGTCAGCACCGCGCTGGCGTATGTAAAGCGCACCTTGCTGGGCGACAGTTCGATCTGCACCTGGCTTGTCCCACCTTCGCTCAGAAGCTTGTGCAGTTCGCCAACGCATTTGCGCGGCAGGATGATGTCGGGCATGGCGGACGCGCCTGCGGGGCAGGGGAGTGTATAGCGCGCGAGACGATGGCCGTCGGTGGCTGCGGCGCGCAGCAACGATCCGCCATCATCAGTGACGTGCAAAAATATCCCATTCAGATAATAGCGCGTTTCCTCGGTCGAAATGGCCAGCCGCGTTTTTTCGATGATCGAGGTAATATCCTTTGCCGCCATTTCAAACTGGCACGGCAGATCGCCCGGCGCGATGATCGGGAAATCGTCGCGTGGCAAAGTTTTGAGCCGCGAGCCAAAGCGCCCCGCCGCAACACGCATTTCGCCGTCCGCAGCATCAAGCGCAACCTCGCTGCCTTCGGGCAGTTTGCGGGCGATCTCGAACAACAGATGCGCAGGCACGGTAATAGCGCCCGGTGTTTCGACCTTGGCGGCCACGGTTTCGACAATCTGCATGTCGAGATCGGTCGCCATCACGCGGATGATGCCATCGCCATCGCTGCCGGTTTCGGCCTCGATTAGCACGTTCGACAGGATCGGGATGGTGTTGCGCCGTTCGACCACCGACTGGATGTGGCCGAGACACCTGAGCAAAATCGCCCGTTCAATTTTCGCCTGCATCAATCCTACGCCCTTTGAATCAATTTCATCGCCCCGACAGGCGCGGCCAGCGCTTGGCCGATTCCCCGCTTCGTGGCACAGCTATCCATAGCGCCCTTCGCGCGAGTCGCAAGTAAAGCAATGGATGGAGCAAGCGTGACGGTGACAGCGGGGCGGATGTTTATCGCGCGGCACGGCGAAACGGTGTTCAACGCCGCGCGGCGGATGCAGGGGCAATACCATGTCCACACCCCGCTGACGCGCACCGGATTTGCCCAGGCGGATGTTATGGGCGGCGACCTTGCCGTCTGGCTCGGCACCCATCAGCATCTGGAACTATGGTCCTCCACCGCTGGCCGCGCGCTGCAAACCATCGCGGTCATTGCCGAACATATCGGCGCTGATTGGCACCTTGTGCACCGCGATGATCGGCTTCAGGAAATCGACGTCGGTTCGTGGTCGGGCCGCAGCTATGCCGAGCTTGCTGTCGATAATCCGGGATTCATTGACCCCGGCAGCGGCCTGTTCACGCGTTTCGCCCCCGATGGCGAAGATTATATCATGGTCGCCGCGCGGCTGCGCTCATGGCTCGCCGACCTCGATCCGCTCCCCATCGATCGGCTGGTGGTGATGCACGGCATGTCAAGCCGCGTGCTGCGCGGACTATTGCTGGGGCTGGATCCCGATCCGATCGCTGGCGTTCCGGTTGCGCCGTCGCTGCCGCAAGGATCGATGGTGATGTGTGGCGGGGGCATGGAAAAAATCGTCCGTTTTGACCCGGCAGGGGAGCGCGAATGAGACGCTGGGTAACCGCCGCCGCCGTGCTCGCCGCCTTGGCCGCCAGCGCCGCCTTCGCGCGCGATTCGCTTGGCGTGTTCAACGATTGGGGCGCGTTTCGCGACCCAGCCACAGCCACGGCACCGCTGCGCTGCTATGCCATTGCTCAACCACAAAGCGGCGGCGCAGCGGTGCGCTATGTCACCATCGCCTATTGGCCCAACGCGCGGGTGCGTGGGCAAGTACATGTCCGGCTGGCAACAAACGCCCGGCCCGGTACCGCCGTCACCATGCGCCTTGGCAGTCAGCGTTTCACCCTCGTCACCCGCGGCGCCGGTGCATGGGCTTCCAATCCCCAAATGGATGCCGCCATCGTTGCCGCCATCCGCAGCAGTCAGGCGATGAGTGCGAGCGTCAACGGTGCAACCGCGAGCTGGCGATTGCGCGGCGCAGCAACCGCCATCGATGCCGCCGCATTGGGCTGTGCGCGGCGATAGGATCGGCGGTATAGCTTGACAGTGTGTCAAGTTAAGCAGCGGCAATTCATCGTTATGTTTCAAATACTAACCGTAATTGACGACACATGTGGGGACCGCAATGTGTCAAGTTAAGGCTAAAATCACGCCGCTAAACATCCCCTCCGTCCGCCGGAACGCAGCCAAGCGCCGCAGGCCGGGTTATACCGCACCGCGCACCGTGTAGGAAAACGGGAAATGCCCACCCGCTTGCAATCCGCCGCTTGCGCGGCTTGGTTCAAATCCGCTGCAACAGCCGCATCACGGCGGCGTGGCTGGTGTGCCGCCGGTTCTCGTCGCCATTCAGCGCCGCCACCTCGGCTTCGAGCGCCTCTCTGATCGCCTCGACCTGCGCATCGGTGCGGTGTTCGATACCGATGAAATCGTTGCGCGCGTGCTGGTTCGCGCGGATCAGTTCGTCGAGTTTGGCCTGAAGCGCCGCCGCATCGCGGTTCTGGCTGTTCTGGATGACGAACACCATCAAAAAGGTGATAATGGTCGTCGAGGTGTTGATGACCAATTGCCACGTATCCGAATAATCGAACAACGATCCGGTCATGGCCCAGATGATGATGGTTGCCGACGCGACGATGAATGCCGATGGCTTGCCCGCCCACGATGATGCGCCGCTGGCAATACGAGTAAAAATGCGGTCGATCATGTGCAAAACTCCGGGTAGCGATGCGTATTCCCATGATGGCATATTGCGGCCAGCATCGCTATATGGCCCAACCATGACCTCTATTGCCAGCCCCCTTATGCCGATGGCCGGTGCTATCGACCCCATGCCGGTGCAGCGCGATGTGCCCGTGCGATCCGATGGCCGCACCGACTTGCTCGGCCTGACACGCTGCGCCATCCACGCCGCGCTAGAGGGTGCCGGGCTTGATGCCAAGCAGGCAAAGCTGCGCGCCAAGCAAATCTGGCACTGGATGTACCATCGCGGCATCACAGATTTTGACGCGATGACTGACATTGCCAAGGTGATGCGCCCATGGTTGGCTGGGCATTTCGTCGTCGGGCGACCCGATGTCGTCACCGCGCAAACGTCCGAAGACGGAACGCGCAAATGGTTGCTCGCCACCGCTGATGGCCACGAGTTTGAAATGGTGTTCATCCCCGATGCCGATCGCGGGACATTGTGCATCTCATCCCAGGTCGGCTGCACGCTCAATTGCCGGTTCTGCCATACCGGGACGATGCGGTTGGTGCGCAACCTCAATGCGGGCGAAATTGTCGGGCAGGTGATGCTGGCGCGCGATACGCTGGGTGAATGGCCGAAAGGGAATATGAGTTCAGCCACTGGGGCATCGCCTGTCGATGCGGACGGTGATGCGGATGACGCGGACGATGACGACGCTCCGCACTATGGCGCCGATGGCCGCATATTGACCAACATCGTGTTGATGGGGATGGGCGAACCGCTATATAATTTCGACAATGTGCGTGACGCGATGAAGATTGTCATGGATGGCGACGGGCTGGCGCTGTCGCGGCGGCGGATAACGCTCTCGACCAGCGGCGTGGTGCCGATGATGGCGCGCGCGGGCTCAGAAATCGGCGTCAACCTAGCGGTTTCGCTCCATGCGGTGACCAAGGAGGTCCGCGACGAAATTGTCCCGATCAACCGCAAATATGGCATCGACGAGCTGCTCGCCGCCTGCGCCGCATACCCCGGCGCGAACAATGCGCGGCGTATCACCTTTGAATATGTGATGCTGAAAGGCAAGAATGACAGCGACGCCGACGCCGCCGAACTGGTGCGGCTCATCAAACACTATCGCCTGCCCGCGAAAGTCAATCTGATCCCGTTCAACCCGTGGCCGGGTGCGCCCTATGAATGTTCGCCGCCCGCACGGATCAAGCGTTTTTCCGAGGCGATTTTCGCCGCCGGGATTAGCGCACCGATCCGCACCCCGCGCGGGCGCGACATCGCGGCGGCGTGCGGCCAGCTGAAAACCGCAGCGCACAAAATGAGCCGTGCCGAGCTGGACAGGCTGGCGGACGAAAAACAGGCGGCGTTATGATGCGCCACACCTGTAAACAGGCGGCGTTGGGGTGATGCCACAGCTATAAACAGGCGGCGCTGTAACACGCCGCCTATCCGATGATCAAAAACTCGCGCCAATCGTGAACAGCACCGTCGCATCATAGAGCGTGTCGGCGGCGGGAATGCCGGTCAGTCGATTAAGATCGCTATCGACATATTTGACGCCGACCGTCAGGCCGTGACCAACCGCCCAGTCGGCCCCCAGCGACCAATCCCAGTAATTGCCGCCGAACGCCAGTGCGCCATCGCTGTAGCCAAGGTGCGCGTTGAGGCTGATGGGCGTCGCGGGAATGCCAAGGCCAAGATCGGTAAAGACATAGATATTATCCGCACTGCCCAGCGCCGACTGGTCCCATGCATAGGCCGCGCCCAGCTTGGCCGTTACCGGGCCGAGCGTAGTTTTGACCGAGGCATAGGGTTCGAAATAATCGCTGTTCAGCGCCACGCCGACGGTCGCGGGCAGGACCGGAGCCGCGCGGTCATCACCATTGGGATAATAATAATAGAGCAAGCCGACGTCGAGCGTCGTGCCGGGGGCTATTTCGGTCGCGTAACCGGCATAGAGGTCGACCTCGGTGTGACCAAAGACCGCCGAATCCTCAAGGCTCGACGCCCAAGTGCCGAGGTAAACCCCGCTGGAGTGGTTGATGTTGATCGTTCCTTGGACCGCGATGTCTTCGGCAGAAAAACTGACACCGCGAAAACGATAATCGCTGACCAGACTGACGCCGCCAGTAACGGTGATGTCGCTGGGTGGGTCGGCCTCTTCGGCCATTGCGGGAACGGAAACGGATAGGAGAGAAAGGGCCAATAGACCCTTGATGCCCAGATTACTCTGGATGGACGTGCGCATAATGAAACCCTTCGAGGTTGTTGCGAAACGTCCCACCTGCTGAGCGGTGCACCCTCTGTTAAGTCGGGGTGTCGTCCGCGTCGCGCCCCTCTTGCCGCGCGATGCTGCATTGCACAAGAAAAAAATCGCCCCGCATGGCGCGAGCGCCATATCTGTTGCATCTTGGCAACAGGCAGCCTTATAGACAGCGGCATGTCCATTCGTCCCTGGCGCGACATCACGCGCCGCACATCGCGCCAGATCATGGTCGGCAGCATTGCCGTCGGTGGCGACGCACCGATCAGCGTCCAGACGATGACCAACACCCCGACGCACGACGTCAAGGCGACGATCGACCAAATCCGCCGCTGCGAAGAAGCGGGGGCGGACATCATCCGCGTCTCGTGCCCAGACGAAGCATCGACCGCTGGCCTGAGGCAGATCGTCCGCGCGGCGCATGTGCCCATCGTCGCCGACATCCATTTTCACTATAAACGCGCATTGGAAGCGGCGGATGCGGGCGCGGCGTGCCTACGGATCAACCCCGGCAATATCGGGTCGGCGGAGCGGGTGGCGGAGGTAGTGCGCGCGGCACGCGCCAATGGCTGCGCGATCCGCATCGGGGTCAATGCGGGGTCGCTCGAACGCGATTTGCTCGAAAAATATGGTGAGCCGTGCCCCGAAGCGCTGGTCGAAAGCGCGCTCGACCATATCAAGCTGCTCCAGGACCATGATTTTCACGAATATAAGGTGGCGGTGAAGGCGAGCGACCTATTCCTTGCGGTTGCCGCCTATCAACAACTCGCTGAAGTCGTTGATTGCCCGCTGCACCTCGGCATCACCGAAGCGGGCGGCCTGATCGGCGGCACGGTCAAATCGTCGATCGGCATCGGCAGCCTGCTGTGGGCGGGGATCGGCGACACCATCCGCGTCTCACTGTCCGCCGAACCCGAACAAGAGGTGCGCGTCGGCTTTGAAATACTCAAAAGCATGGGCCTGCGCACCCGCGGGGTGCGGGTTGTCTCATGCCCGTCCTGCGCGCGGCAGGGCTTCGACGTGATCCGCACCGTCGAGGCGCTGGAGGAGGCGCTATCCCACATCCGCACCCCGATGTCGCTCTCCGTCCTCGGCTGCGTCGTCAACGGGCCGGGCGAAGCGCGCGAAACCGACATCGGCATCACCGGCGGCGGCGCGGGCAAGCATATGGTCTATCTCTCGGGCGTCACCGATCACCATGTGCAGGACAGTGATATGGTCGCGCATATCGTCGGCCTAGTCGAAGCCAAGGCAGCGGAGATTGAAGCTGGGGCGAGCGTGAGCATGGATGCGGCGACGGGCAAACAGGCGGCTTGACCTTTGAACCACTGCGGCACCCCTTCTGCACATGCTTGCAGTTGCTGACAATGCTGTTAATAATGCCGGGATGTTTCCGTTGTTAAGGAGTCGCCCATGTTCACCGGCAAACCCGACCTGATTGACCGTCTGGTTCAACTCTTACTCGGCCTCGCGACTCTCGTCGCGCTCGCGAACGGGCTGTTCATGCTCATCAACCCGCTCGACTGGTATGTCTTTATCCCAACGGTCATTACAACCGGCCCGCCAAATGCGCATTTCATCCGCGACATCGGCATCGCCTATCTGGGGTGCGGGCTGTTGCTGGGTTATGCCACGATCAACCCGTCGCTGCGCTGGCTCGCGGCATTGGCGGGCGGCCTGTGGCTGACATTGCACGGTGCATTGCACGTTTATGAAGTCGCGGCGGGGATATGTGGACCGGCAATTTTCTGGGCCGATGCGCCAGCGGTGCTTGGCCATCCTGCGCTGGTGTGGATTGCACTGGTGATCCTGTTTGTGCGACAGCGTGTTGCGCCTGCGGGCCTGCCAAAGCCACTGTTGCTCAATACATTTGACAAGATGGCACCCGGAGAATCCGGTTATTTGCGCGAAATCAGTAACGCGCCAGGCCACGCGTTCGAAAAACTGATGCATTTCATGCCCGCCAGCATGCATCGCCATGCTGCCCCAGCCGAGCTGTTCCACGCCGTGCGGATCGGCGCGACGCTGGCGGAGGATTGCGGCCCCTGTGCCCTGACTACAGCCCAGAGTGCCCTCGCCGACGGCGTATCGCGTGATCTGGTCAACAAGCTGCTAGCCGCAGCGCCCGACGATGCGACAAAGACAGCCTTTGCCTTTGGTCAGGCGATTGCGCGGCAAAGCGCCGACGCCTTCATTCTTGGCGACGATATCGAAGCCAACCATGGACGGATCGTACGGCTGGAACTGACCATGGCGGCGGCCATCGTCCGTGCATTTCCGGCCATGAAGCGCGGTCTGGGCCTTTCCAAAAGCTGTTCCGTGTCGCCATTGCGGCTATAGCTGAGGCGCAACGTCGCTCGGCGGCTGAGGCTTCGCGACCCGTGCTAGCGCCACAGCCATCAACACCAACCAAGCACCACCAATGCCCGGTGCCAGATATTGCGGCCAGACGAGCCCGGCAAGGCCGACGATACCACCCGTGACCATCAACCAGCGCGCCATCTGCCACCCGCGCTGCCGCCCATCCGCCCCGACGCCCCGCGCCGCCCGGCGTCAGATGCCGTCGACGGCCTTGCTGACGAGGATGCTCACCGATACGCGGCGGTTCTGCGCGCGGCCTTCGGCGGTGGTGTTGTCCGCCGTCGGGTCCGCCTCCGCCATGCCGGTCGGCGTCAGCATGCGATAGGGCGCCCAGCGGCAGCGTTGCTGTAGGTGGTTGACGACGCGGCCCGCGCGCCGCTCGCTCAGCACTTGATTGTAATCCTCGCTGCCCACCGCATCGGTGTAGCCGACGACGAGCAGCAGCGCATTGTCGACTCCCTGCGCCTCGGTGGCGGCAGCGCACAGCTCGGCCTGCGCCGCGGGCGACAGCTGCCAGCGGCCGGTATCGAAATAGGCGTTCACCGTGCGCCGGACATTATACTGGTCGATGTTCGCAACCCGACTGCGCAGCGCATTGGTCGCCTCGGTCTGTTCGGCAAAGCCCTGTTCGGTGCCGTCGCGGATCATCCGCGCGGTGCGCAGGTCGGTATTGCGCATATTGACCCGGCGCGCCACCAGTGCATCGCCCCACTGCACCGTTTCAATGGTGACGGGGATGCCGTTGACAAGATCGGCTGCGGCCAGCGCCTGACGGCTGACACCGAGGAAGCCGCCCCGCGACCTGATCTCGGTGGCCTGGCTGAGATGCACGACGGTGCGCGCGCGGTCGGCGCCGGTCACCCGCATGCGCTCTCCGCCTCGCGCGGTGATGATGCCCACGACATCCGGCCCGCGTTCAAGCGCGGAAATGTCGGCGGGCACGATGCCATTCACCGTGATGTCGGTCGGCGCGGCCTCTTCCTGCTGGGCGATCGCCGGCACGGCGGCCGACAGCGCCAGCATCATGCTCGCAGAGGCGAAGTGGGTGGGGAATGTCTTGCCCATGGCGATCCTCCTATGGTCTGAGGGCGGTTGCGCGGCCCTGCCAGATAAAGATGGGGCACCGCAGCACAATTTGCTGCGCCCCCTTACTTGTCTGGCAGATGAACAGACCCTAAACCGCCACGCCCACACGGGTGAGCCGACACGCAAGAACGACGAACCGTTGTGCCGGACAATGATTGACTGGCGCGTCGAACATGGCAAGGCGGTTGCCATGACCCTCACCATCCGCCCCGCAACCCCCGCCGACCTGCCGCTGATTGCGCGGTTCATCCGCGACTTGGCCGACTATGAGCGCCTCGCCGACGCGGTGCGGTTTGACGAGGCGGCGCTGGCCGAGCATCTGTTCGGCGCGCATCCTTATGCCGAGGTCATCATCGGCGAGCTGGATGGCACGGCGCAGGGCTTTGCGCTGTTTTTTCACAATTATTCGACCTTCGAGGGGCGGCCCGGCCTCTATCTTGAGGATTTGTTCGTCCGGCCTGAGGCGCGCGGCAGCGGGCTGGGCAAGGCGCTGCTCGCGCACCTCGCGGCGCTCAGCGTGACGCGCGGCTGTGCACGGCTCGAATGGAGCGTGCTCGACTGGAACGCGCCGTCGATCGCCTTTTACCGGGGACTGGGTGCAGAGCCGATGGACGAATGGACGGTGATGCGGTTGAGCGGCGATGCGCTTGATGCGCTGGGGTCAAGACCCTAAGCTAGCGCCATGCTGCTTGAGACAATATCCGAGGTCGGCGAAGATCGTCAAAATGACTTGGTGATACCAAGCGTGTTGCAGCGCAACGCAATTTCGGGGTTGGTATCGGTCATCGTGCCGACCTATAATCGGGCGCGGCTGTTGCCCGATCTGCTCGCCTCGCTAGCTGCGCAAACGTGGAAGCCGCTCGAAATCATCATTGTCGATGATGGGTCGACCGACGACACCCAGCCCTATTTGGCGCGATGGGCCGAAAGCCATGACGCGCTGGCAGTGGTGCGGCTGGAAAGGACCAACGGCGGGCCCGCTGCGGCGCGCAATCTGGGGCTTCGGCATGCGTCGGGTGAGTATGTCTATTTCATCGACAGCGACGATATTGTTTTCCCGACCGGCATAGCGCAAATGGTGGCGGCGCTTCGCGCGAGCGGGCGGCCCTATTGCCTGGCCCCGGTGGACAATGCCGACATCAACGGGGAGCTGTTACCGCTCAACTTCGACGGTGTGCCGCGCTGGAACCCGCAGACCATCACCGCAAGCAATTGGATGACGCACGGCGCGCTCTATCGCCGCAGCGCCATCATCGCGGCGGGGGCGTTTAACGAGACGCTGCGCGTCGGCGAAGATTCGGAGTTTCAGTGGCGCGTGGTCGCAACCAATCCGCAATGCCATATTTTGCCCGAATCGGTCGGGCTGCGGCGGATCCATGGCCACGGACATCTATCGGCGGGGCGCGGCGAGCGGGAAAAATATCACGACATCACCGATGCCTTTCAACGATTTGTCGAATGGGGGGCGGCGCGCGGCGTCATCACCAGAAAAATCAGCCGCAGCATCTTGAGGGCCAATCTGGTGATCGCGGTCAATCTGGGCTGTTACGGTGATTGGCGCGGGCTTGAAGCGTGCCAAGATCTGGCCAGATCGCTGGCACCCTATAGCAGCTTTGGCGCGCCAACCCTGGTTTTTGCGACCCGCCCCAGGTTAAGCGCTTATTATGCTGTGGTGCGGCTGGCGGTGAACAGCGCACGCGCCGCGCGCGACCGGGTGCGGATTGGCTTTCGAGCCTTCTCATCGAGACACCGCCAGTTCAGGCCTTAGAGCCTGTTTCATTTTGATGAAAATTCAATGTGGCTCTAAGTCTTTATTTCGCCGTAATTTCCGAGTCGTGAGATGTTCCACCTCACTCGAAATCACTCAAACCCTGATGATCTGATCGAAGCCTTGCGATGCCGCTGCGTCATGCGCCACCATGATGATGGTCATCGACCCGCGCAGTGCGCGGATAGTCGCCATGATGTCCGCCTCGCTTTGCGCATCGAGGGCGCTTGTCCCCTCATCGATCACCAGCAGCTTGGGTGCGACATAAAGCGCGCGGGCAATCGCCATCCGCTGTCGCTGCCCGCCAGACAGGCGAACGCCGCGATCACCCAGGCGCGTATCGAGGCCGTCCGCCAATTCGCCCAGCAGCGAGCCGACCTGCGCCGCCGCCAATGCCGCCAATACCCGCGCGTCATCGATCGCGTCGTCGGCCACGCCAAAGGCGATGTTCCGCCGCAAACTATCGTCGGACATCATGATGGTTTGCGGAACGAAGCCGATGCGCCGTTGCCAGTCGTCGAGGCATTGGCTGATCGGGATATCGCCGATCAGGATTTGGCCGGACGCGGGCGGTATAAGCCCGAGCAACAGGTCAACAAACGTGCTCTTGCCGGCGCCGCTGGACCCGGCGATACCCACCATCGTCCCGCTTTGGATGCGCGCGGAAAAACCCTCGATCACCGGCCTGCCGTCCTGGGGATAGGCAAAGCCAACACCCTCAAACACAATATCGCCGCTGAAATCAGCCTTGCCAGCCGCTGCGCCGCGCACCGCCGCTGCGCAGGGTTCAAGCTCGGCGGCGATATGATAGAATGTCGGGGCGAAGAACCGAAGATTTTGCAAACCGCCAACGATCCGGCTCGCCGATGGCAACAGGCGAAATGCGGCGGCGACAATCAGCCCCATCAGCGGAAACGACGACTGAGCGGTTGCCGCGCCTTCACCAAACACCAGAACCAGCGCAGCCAGCCCGGCCACACCCAGCCATTCGAGCCACAGCCTTGGAAAGCTGGCGAGCGCGATAAAACGGTGCGCGGCATCGGTATTGGCCAGATTATCGACGTCAAAGCGGGCGACGGCATCCGCATCTGCGCCGCGCAGCCTGATGTCCTTGTAACTGTCGAACCCCTGACGGAGCGTCTGCATTTTCAGCGCCTGGTGGTGCCGCATCAACCGCCCCCACCGCGCCACCCGCACGCGATAATAGCGAACCATGGCGATACCAGCCCCCATCGCAATGCCGGCAATCACCAGCCCGATCGTCGGGGCAACACATAGCAGGAGGAGGCCGAGGCCGAGCGCAACGAATATTTCCGCAATCAGCAACAGCAGGCCGTTGATCGCCAAGGCCGCGTCGCGCGCCTCATTGTTGATCGTATTGATCATTTGTTCGGCATTGCGCGTGAGGTGAAAGAGTGTGGGGCGGCGCAAATATGTCGCATAAAGCGCGCGCGACAAATCGGCCTGCACTGTCGCGGTAAAGCGCGCGACGCGGGCGGCGACGGCGGCCTGAAACACGCCCTTGCCCGCGAACAGCGCGACCAGGGCGAGAAGCGCAATCCGCGTGAGGTGATGCGGTGCGAAGCCTGCGTGCGCGGCAAATTGCCCGATGATGCGCGCCGTCAGCGAGCCGTCCTCTTGGCCGAACAACAAGGAAATGGTGGAAAAAACGAGGCCCAGCCCCGCCATTTCGAGCACCGTGGCGGTGACCATCGCACCGAGCAGGATTGCGATGCCACGGCGACGGCGCTCATCACCAATCCGCAGCCACAACACCCGAACCCCGCCGAAAAACGAATGTGCCGACTGGTGCCCCTCATCCATCACCCCGCGCTATGGCGGCGCAAGGGCAATGTCAAACCCGCCATGTCTGAAAAACGGCTGGGAAATCGGGGATTTACATTCGCGCAAGCCAGGCTACATTCCAACGCTTCCTTGATCTGCCCTTACCATAAAAGAAAAGGCGATTGCATGGACGTAGGCAGCGCATACCTCGGCGAAATCGGCCTGTGGACCGGAAGCTTCATCCCCAGAAACTGGGCGGCCTGCAACGGGCAACTGCTGCTGATTGCGCACAATAATGCGCTGTTTGCGCTGCTCGGCACGACCTATGGCGGCGACGGAAAAACGACATTCGCGCTGCCCGATTTGCAGGGCCGGACCGCGGTTGGCGCGTCGGCGGGCACTAACGGATATCCGGCGGGCACCAAGGACGGCCAGGAACAAGTGACGCTGATAACGGACAATCTGCCCAACCACAGCCACCAGATCTGGGCCACCGATGCGCTGGCCAATGCGGAACCGCCGCTGAATGCGATACCGGGCACGGTCAACGGCACGGTCAACAAATATTATGTTGGTGCTCCCGATGTCGTGATCGCGCCTAACTCGCTTGCGCCTGCGGGCGGCGGGCAGGCGCATGATAATATCCAGCCCTATCTGACGATGACCTATGTCATCTGCACAGCGGGTTTGTTTCCGGCATAATCATCCGCAGAAAGGTCGCCTTATGCCCAATCAGACACTCGGCGAAGTCCGGATATTCGCAGGCACCAAACCGCCAACCGACTGGATGTTCTGCGACGGCTCACCGATGTCGGTCACGGCCAACGCGGATTTGTTTGCGGTGATCGGCACGACCTATGGCGGCGATGGGCTAAAGAGCTTTTTACTGCCCGACATGCGTGGGCGGATCATGGTCGGTGCGGGCGCAGGCACGGGGCTGAGCCATTATTCGCCAGGCCAGATGGGCGGGCGCGAAACGGTGGCGATGGCCGCGCAGGCCGTGCCGACGCATATCCACACGGTCGCCGCCGCCTCCAGCGCCGCGAACAGCCTGACCCCCGCCGGCGCAAGCTTTGGCACCGTCATCCCTGCGGCGCTTCTCTACACCGACACCGCCAAACCCACCGTCACACCGCGGCGTCCATTCAGCGATCGCATGGTCGGGCCGTCGGGCGGCAGCCCAGCGCCAGAACCGCACGAGAATATGATGCCCAGCGTCGCGATCAATTTCATCATCGCGGTCAAGGGCGTTTTCCCCAGCACCTAATCGCATAGCAAAAGGCACTATCATGGGCGATACATCAGATAGCTATATCGGGGAAATCATCCTCTATCCGTTCGCCAAGGTGCCGACGGGCTGGATGGCGTGCGAAGGGCAGAACCTGTCGATGGGCGATGCCGCCAATCAACCGCTGTTTTCGGTTATCGGCAACCAGTTTGGCGGCGATGGCCGTAATACATTCAATCTGCCCGATCTGCGCGGGTTTGCCGTGATGGGTGCAGGCGATAGCCCGGTGCTGAGCCCGCGCGCGGTGGGCGAGAGCGCGGGCACCAATGCCGTGCGGCTGAACCCGGGGCAGGTTGGCCACAGCCACACGCTGTTCAGCGCGGGCCAGATCAACCCCGACGCCGACAAGACCAGCGCGCCCCTGCCGACGTCTAATCTTGGTGCGCTCTCGCTCACCCACCCGGGCGGGCAATCGACCGCCGAGTTCAGCTATGTCGTCAATGGCCAGCCGAACAAACAGATGCACCCGGCGATGATCGGCCAGACGGGCAATGACGCGCCGCATGAAAACCGGCAGCCGTTTCTGGCAATGCATTATTGCATCTGTGTCGACGGGCTTTATCCGTCTTGACCGACTGATCTGGGGGGCAAAATGGGCGTTGAACGTTTTCTGGGCGAAATACAGCTGTGGCCGCTGGTGGTTATTCCGCCCAACTGGGCCGTGTGCGACGGGCGCTTGCTCAGCATCCCGCAATATCAAGCGCTCTATTCGCTGCTGGGCACAAAGTTTGGCGGCGATGGGGTCAGCAGCTTCGCGCTTCCCGATCTGCGCGGGCGAACCCCGGCGGGTGCCGCCTTCGGCGCCAATGAGCCGATGCCGATTGGGGCACAGCGCGGTTCCCCGGCGGTCAGCCTCGACGCAACCAACCTGCCCGCCCATTCGCACGATCTGATGGCGTCGAGTGCGCCCGCGACATCGGCCAGCATCGTTGGCGCCATCCCTGCGGCAACCGCCGCCAGCGATCCGCCGATATACGCGCCCTATGCGCCCGACGTGACGCTTGATCCGGCGTGCATCCAAAGCACCGGATACGCGGCTCCGCACAATAATATGCAACCGAGCCTTGGGCTGAACTTCATCATCGCGCTGGCCGGCCTCTATCCGGACCGCGCATAGGAGAAATAGCCATGGCAGAACCCTATATCGGCGAAATACGGATATTCGCCGGCAATTTTCCGCCATCGGGCTGGGCGTTTTGCGATGGCCAGCTGCTGTCGGTCGCGACGAACGAGACGCTGTTCACCCTGATCGGCACGACCTATGGCGGCGATGCGGTGAACAGTTTTGGCTTGCCCGATCTGCGCGGGCGCATCCCCGTTGGCGTGGGGGCTGGCCCCGGGCTTCCCCCGGTCGCGCTCGGCCAGATGTTCGGTTCGGAGGCCGTTACCCTGACGCCGGATACTCTGCCGCCGCACAGCCATTCGCTGTCGGCATCCTCGGTTCCAGCGACGGCGCATTCGCCGGAAAACATCAGCTTTGCGGCGACGACCGCCGATGTCCGCATGTATCCCGACAGCAACAAGCCGACCGCTGCGCCGCGCGCCTTCAGTCCGGCGATCATCCGATCGGCAACCGGGGGTGCCCAGCCGCACGATAATATGATGCCGACCACGGCGATCCACCATATCATTTCGCTGCAAGGCTATGTTCCACACAGCCAATAAGCGTCGCCAAGCCTATCGGGCAAAGGAAATACCATGTCGCAAAGTGACGCTTATACGGGTGAGATATCGCTGTTCAGCTATGATTTTGTCCCGCAGGAATGGCTCGAATGTAACGGGCAGGCATTGAGCAGCACCGCCTATTCGGCGCTCTATTCGATCATCGGCACCAAGTTTGGCGGCGATCCGGCGCAGATGACCTTCAACCTGCCCAACCTCAATCACCAGGCCGTGATGGGCGTGGGCCAGGGGCCGGGGCTGACGATGCGCGAGGATGGATCGAGCTGCGGCGCGGAATATGTCGCGCTCTCTGACCTACAGACCGGCCACAGCCACAGCATGATCAACAAGGGCGCGCTCAACCCCGCGACCGACAAAACAAGCGCGCCGCAAAATAGTTCGACCATTGGCGCGATAACAATATTGCCCCCCAGCGGCCCGGCCACCGCGGCGAACAGCATGATCGCGGGCGGCACGTCATCTGCGCTTATGCACCCAAAATCGATCGGGCCAGCCGGATTGCGAGACCCCATCCCGCACGACAACAGCCAGCCGTTTCTGGCGCTGCGTTATTGCATCTGTGTGTCGGGCGAATATCCGACGCACGACTGAGCGATGGCCACGGGACAATCAGCGGTTGAGCGAGGCTATGTGCTGTGCGGGGCCGCGCGCACCGGCAGCACGCTGTTGTCGCGCGCGCTCCGCGATACGGGTGTACTGGGTTACCCGCAGGAATATTTCAACCCGCGCGCCATCGCGCTTGCGCATGGAGAGAGATACCCAAAGAGCCGCACCGGGCAGATCGCTGAAATTTTTCGGCGCGGCCAATCGGACAATGGCGTTTATGCGCTCAAACTCTTCGCCGATCAGTTCGATGCCCTCAGGGGCTTTGACTGGGCAGTCGGGCTGCCCAATCTGCACTTTGTCACGCTTGAGCGGCGCGACCTGCTCGGTCAGGCAATGTCCTGGGTGCGCGCCAGCCAGTCGCAACAATGGGATTCGGACCAGCAAATCCTCCGCGTGCCGCGTTATGACGAAGCGGCGATCGGGCGGGCGCTCGAAAAATTCGCGCGCGCGCGTGCGCGCTGGCAAATCTATTTTGCCCGCAACGCGATAGCGCCACTCATACTAGTGTATGAGGATATGGTCGATACGCTTCCCGAAACAATCCGCGCCATTGCGGCGCTGGTTGGCGTATCCGGCCTGCCCGACGATCTGCCGCATTGTTCGCAGATGCAGGTTCAGCGCGATGCGGTCAGCGAGGAATGGCGGTCGCGCTTTGTCGCCTCCAAACATGATCTGGCCATTTTTGACAGGCTGAAAACTTGGCGCTTTCGTCCGTAATTTAGCCGCCGAGCCGGGGCGCCCGCACGATCCGTACCAGCGCCACCACCATCAGCACCAACCATGCCGCGCCGATCCCGGGGGCCAGCAGCTGTGGCCACACCAGTCCGGCCAGCCCGACCGCGCCGCCAAGCATCATCGCCCAGCTTGCGAGGTGCCAGCCAATGCCAGCGCGTGCACCAACGAGCCGCCCCAGCGTCATTGCCGCGAGTGCCAGAAGCGCGAACTTGATCCGCACAAACCAGAAAAGCTGCTCCAGCCCGGCCGGTTCAATCCCCTCGCGCAGCCGCGCGGTTGCCGACAGCGAAAACAGGATGTTGTCCTCCAGCATATCGCACCCCGCCGCGATCAGCGCGGCATTGATGACGAACAACGCCAACCAGCGGCCGTCTGCACGCATCGCCCATGCCGCAAACAACTGAAACAGCGTGAACGCCGGGATATAGGCCATAACGTCGATGCGGTTCACCCCGTCCATCGCCAGCGCCAATTGCGATCGGCAGGGTTCGGCCCCGAACAGCGTTTGAAAATCGGCGACGTTCAAGATCCATTCGAACCGGAACATCACGCTGTGCGCACCAACGGCAGCGCCGCCATCGCACGCGCGTTGATGCGGCACCTGGCCCATCACGACCATCGCGCCGATCATCACCAACCCGGCAACGACACACAATATCCACATCAGGCGTGTTCTGGTCATGATGGCCCTCCCTTCTCGTGACTATGCCCGCGCAAAAGCCGCTCGACAAGCGATGGCGATTTCGGCCATGCTCATCCCATCATGCGAGGGAGCGTTTGCGGATGAAAATGGTGGGACGTGCAGTGGCTATATCGCTCGTGCTGGCGATGATGAGCGGGTGCGCCATGCCGCAAGGCACAACAGAAGCCGCCAGTGCGGTCGCCCCCGCAGCTCGCTATTTCGACCCCAGCCGCAACGCCGCCGCCGATGTCGATGGCGCGCTTGCCGCCGCGCAGGCCAGCGGCAAACATGTGCTGCTCATCCTCGGTGGCGATTGGTGCCACGACAGTATCGCGCTGGCCAACCTGTTCCACTCGGAGCGCTTTGCCGCGATGCTCGCGCCGCGTTATGAACTGGTGTGGGTCCATGTCCCGCGCGCGTCGGCAGAGCGCGACACGGCGCTGGTCCGCCGCTTTGGCCTCGAGCGTATCGAAGGCACACCAACCGTGTTAATTCTCAACCCTGCTGGACAGGCGATCAACCTTGCCGATGCGCCGACGTGGCGCAACGCCGCCTCGCGCAAGCCAGCGGCCATCTATCGCCATTTCGCACGCGCAGTGCCGCCAGCAGTTACAAATTAGCGCCGCTGTTGAAACTGCGTCACCACCGACACGAAGAACGCGGTCGACCAGCCCATCAACAGCAGGCCGTTGATCCCCTCAATCGCCGCGACCATCCGCCATTCGGGCGCGATATAATGGTCGGTATAGCCGATCGCGGCATAGCTGATCGTCGAATAATAAGCGGCGGTGGAAATGTCCCCAATCGCCCCGATCGCCACATAGACCAGCGCATAGGTCCATATCTCAACGCCGTGCAGCGTGAACAGCGCCAGCACCAGCGCCACCGTGAACATCAAGCTGCGCAGCGACAATGCGGGCACGTGATGCGCGGCTTCTTCGCGTGCCTCGCTGCGCAACAGCCGCGCCAGCAGGGTGAGGACGGTGCCGTGGAACGCGACCGTCAGCACCACCAATATCGTCGAAACGATCAGATCGTCGAAAATGGCGGTCAAAAGCGGCGTGTCGTTCATGATGACATGCGCTATACCGCGCGCAACCATAGAGCAACCAAGGAAGCGCGATGCAGCCCGACGCCGTGATATTCGTCTATAACGCCAATGCCGGCAAGCTCGCCGGTTTGCTGGACACGGTCCACAAAACGCTGAGCCCATCAACCTATGATTGCCAGCTATGCGCCGTCACTTTTGGTGCTTTTGCCATGCGGCCCGAGTGGCGCGACTGGTTGAAGGCGCAGCCGTGGAGCGCGGAGTTTTTCCATCGGCCGGACTTTCGCGCCGCATGGCCCGCACATGCACAAACCCCGCTGCCCGCAATATTCCGCCGCGATGGCGACACGCTCTGCCCGCTGATCGGTGCAGAAGCGTTCAAGCGGCTGGATAGCGTCAATGCGCTGGCTGGCGCGATAGAAGCAGCGCTCGCTTAAGACATCGCCAGCCAGGTGGCGACATCACCCGCCACGCGGTTTGCCGCATCGTTGAGCGCCGCGCCGACCGTTGGCGCATCAATCCGCGCGACGCTTACCCGCGCCTCGAACCGGCGCTGCTCCACCTCGCCCCCGCCGCTTGGCATCCGCACCGCGAGATAGGTGACAACCGCCTGATTACGGTCAGCATCAACCCCAAAGTCGAGCAATTGCCCGGTCACGACCTCGCCCGCGCCGGTCACAAACTCGCTCTCGTCGAGCACTAGGCGCGCCGTGCGCGCGGTGACGGTTTCAGACAATAGCCGCTGAAACAGCCGCGCGGGCGGCTCGACCCACGTCGCGTCCTGGACATAGGCGATGTTGATATCGCCCGATTGCACCGGCACGCGCGGGGTGCGCAATTTTTGCGGGGTTGATGGCACCATGATGGTCAGCGCCGTGCCGACCATGCCGCGCCGTGCCGCTACCTCAGCGCTGGGAACGGCAGCGCTGGTCAGGGTGAGCAAACTATCGGGTGCCTTGCCGCCCAGGCTCAGGCAACCCGAGAGCAGCATCGCGGCGGCGAGCGGAGCCAGCAGCGCCCAGCGTCGATTCCTAATGTTTGACATCGTGGCTATCCTCATGGCTGGTGGCCTCATGGCTGGTGGCCTCATGGTTCATAATCGGGCAGCTGCGGGTTGAGCAGCCCGCCGGCCCCCTGTTGATCGAGCCGGTCGGCCACATTCGACAGCGTCGTCGCGCTGCGGCGCAAATCACGGAGCAGCGCATTGGCTTCGGGGATGGTCCGCTGGCTGAACGATTGCAGGCCGGGCCGTGCGTCAGCCATCGCCGCCTCCAGCGTCACAATCGACCGTTCCGCCGCCGCGACGGTGCTGCGCAGCTGCGCGATCATCGGCCGCCCTTCGCCGTCGAGCATGCCATTGGCGGTCTGGGTCAGCTGCGCCACTTGCTGCGCCGCCAGACCCGCCTGCTGCACGGTGGTGCGCGCATCGGCAATCGCCGCCTCGAGCTGCGGGCCGCTGCGCGCCAATGTGCCGCTCGTCGCCTCGACATTGTCGAGAATGTTCGCCAGGCTTTGCTGATTATGATCGTTGGCCAGTTCGGTCAGCCGCTCGGTCAGTGTAGAGAGCCGTTCGAGCAATTGCGGCGCGCTGTTGAGCAGTTCGCCAAGCCCGGCGCGTTTGGTCGGAATCACCGGCCGCCCCGCTGGGCCGCCATCGGGCAATGGCGGCGCTCCGGCGACCGCGCCCTCCAGCTGGATTTGCGACACGCCGGTAAAGCCTACCCCCTGGAGCGTCGCGGTGGTGCCCTGCAAAATCGGCACCTCCTCGTCCACCTCGATGCGCACACGGACGAATTGCGGGTCGGGCCGCCACAGCGCAATTTCGGTCACCTGCCCTGCCTGCACACCCGAATAAAGCACTGCCGAACCGCGGTTCAGCCCCTCGACCGATTGTTTGAAAAATACGTCATATTCTATGCGGTTGCGACCGCCCGAATTGGCGAGCCAGATGGTGAATGCGGCGAGCGCGGCGACCAGCACCAGTGTCACCGTACCAACCATCAATGCATTGGAGCGATTTTCCATATCCATCAAACTCCGTCGTCATTCATATCATGGTGCCGCGTGCGCGCGTCCATTGCCGCCCGGCCGCGCGGACCCAGAAAATATTCGGCGATCCATGGATGGTCGCTCGCCACCAATTCGTCAATCGTGCCGATGGCGATGACGCGGTGATCGGCGAGCACCGCCACCCGGTCGCACACCGTGTGCAGCGTATCGAGATCGTGGGTAATCAGCAACACCGTGAGGCCTAATGTGTCGGCCAGATCGCGGATCAGCTCGTCAAACGCCGCCGCGCTGATCGGGTCCAGCCCTGCGGTCGGCTCATCGAGGAATACCAGCGCGGGATCGAGCGCCAGCGCGCGGGCCAGCGCCGCGCGCTTGATCATCCCGCCCGACAGTTCGGACGGATATTTGGGACCGGCATTGGCCGGCAGCCCCGCCAGCACGACCTTGTAGGCGGCGATTTCATCGAGCAGAGCATCGCTGATCGCGGGAAAATATTCGCGGATCGGCACCTGGACATTTTCGGCCACGGTCAGCGTCGAAAACAGCGCGCCGCCTTGAAACAGCACGCCCCAACGGCGGCGGATGTCGCGCTGTGCGTCGGTATCGGCGGGGCCGAGCGTCGAAACGCCGAATACCTCAACCTCGCCCGCCTGCGGCACTTGCAAGCCGATGATCGAGCGCATCAGCACCGATTTACCCGTTCCCGACCCGCCGACCACGCCAAGGATTTCTCCGCGTCGCACGTCAAGGTCTAGGCCATCGTGGATGACCTGATCGCCAAAGGCATTGCGAAGGCCGCGCACGCGGATCGCGGGGGTGTCGGCATCGTGCACGAACGGCAGAGCGGGCGGGGCATTGTGATGCGGATTGGCAGCCGCCCGCATCACTGCCACCCGATGGCGGTGAAAAATACCGCAAAGAACGCATCGAGCACGATGACGAGGAAAATCCCCTGGACCACCGCGTCGGTGGTGCGCCGCCCGACCTCTTCGGCGTTCGATTTGACCTGCATCCCGTGATAACATCCGGTAATCGCCACCACGATGCCGAACACCGGCGCCTTGATCAGCATCGCCCACATGTCGGTCATCGGGATGATGTCGCGCAGCAGCGCAATATAGGTCAGCGGCGGAATATCGAGGCCATACCAGCAGAACAGCCCGCCGCCGATCATCGAGGTCATTGCGGCGTAAAACCCCAACAGCGGCATCATCAACAGCGTCGCAAACACGCGCGGCAGCACCAGCGCCTCCATCGGCGACACCCCGATGGTACGCATCGCGTCGACCTCTTCGGTCAGCTTCATCGTGCCGAGTTGCGCAGCAAAGGCGCTGCCCGAACGCCCCGCCACCATGATCGCGGTCATCAACAGGCCAAGCTCGCGGATCGAGGTGCGCCCGACCAGGTTGATCGTGAACACCTCCAGCCCGAATTGGCGCAGTTGCACCGCGCCCTGCTGTGCAATCACCACCCCGATCAGGAATGTCATCAGCCCGATGATCGCCAGCGCGTTGACCCCGACCGCTTCGAACCCGGTGAAGACCGCGTTCCACCGGATGCGTTGCGGATGGCGCCACAGCGCCAACGTCGCGATCAACGCTTCGCCAAAAAAACTCAGCAAACCCTTCAATTCGGCAAATGTGTCGATGACGCTGGTGCCGACCTCGCGCGTGATCCGCACCAGCGGGAACACCGGCTCGGGACGGATGGCGACGGGTTGATCAGACCGCCCGACCGCGTCGATCAGCACCTTGGCCTCGGCGCTGGCAGCGATGATCCGCGCGCCGGTGGTGGCCGCCAGCCGCGACACCATCCACGCGCCAACCGTGTCGATCCGCACCACATCGCCAAGGTCGATTGCGGCGATGCCGCCATGCTCTGCCAGTGCAGCATGCAAACGATCATGGATGCTGTCGAACCGCGCCAGCGTGAGGCGGCCGGACAGGCGCAGCGTCGCCGCGCCGTCGTCACCATCTATGCTGAAATCGGGCGTAAGGCTCATCGCCGCATAGAGTGGCCAAGTGCTGCGCCTTGCGCAACCCTAAACCGTGTCAAGCGCCTGCGCAAAATCGGCAATCAAATCATCGGGGTCTTCGATACCGATCGAAATCCGCACCAGATTATCGGTGATCCCCATTTTCGCCTTGCGCGCATCGGGCACCGACAGGTGCGTCATCGCGGCGGGCGCGGATGCGAGCGTTTCGGTGCCGCCCAGGCTGACCGCCAGCTTGGCGATTTTGAGCGCATCGAGGAAACGGAACGCCTCCGCCTCTCCGCCGCGAATGAACAGCGAAAAGGTCGAGCCAGCGCCGGTGCAGTGCCGTTCGAAAACATCCTTTTGCGCGCCCTCAGGCAGGAACCCCAGATAGCCTATCCCCTCAACCTTGGGGTGGTCACGCAGGAACGCGCACACTGTCTCGGCATTCTCGCCCGCGCGCGCCATCCTGAGTTCGAGCGTCTCAAGGCTGCGCAGCAACATCCACGATGTGTTGGGGTCGCAGATGGTGCCGATGGTGTTGCGCATGCTGCGCACCGGATCGAGCCAGCGTTTGGAGCCCAGCACCCCGCCCGCGACCAGATCGCTATGTCCGCCGGCATATTTGGTCAGGCTATAGACCACGACATCGGCCCCATGGCCGAGCGGGCGCGACCATAGTGGCCCAAGGAAGGTATTGTCGATGGCGATCGGCGGGCGCGCGTCCGCGTCGGGAAACGCCGCGTCAATCGCGGCGCGGCACGCCTCGACATCGACCAGCGCGTTGGTCGGGTTGGCAGGGCTTTCGAGGTAGAGCATCGCCACGCGCCCGCCATGTTTTGCCGCCAGCGCCTTGGCCTCGGCCAATATCGCGTCGATCTCGGTGCGCGATGCTTCGGCCGGAAAATCGAGGTAATGGATGCCAAAGCGCGCAAAAATCCGCGCAATCATGCTTTCGGTCGCGGCATAAAGCGGCCCCGAATGGACGATCACATCGTTCTGGCCAACATGCGCGAGGAACAGCGTCGCAATCGCCGACATGCCGCTCGAAAACACCAGCGCATCCTCGGCTTCATCCCAAATCGCTAACCTATCCTCAAGGATCTCCTGATTGGGACCGTTGAACCGCGAATAGACCAGACCATCGGCCCCGCCCGGGCGCTTGCCGGTTATCCCTTCGAAATGCCGCTTGCCGGCCGCCGCATTTTCGAACGCAAAGGTCGAGGTGAGGAAGATCGGCGGCTTCAGCGCCCCTTCGGACAGCATCGGGTCATAGCCGTGCCCCATCATCAGCGTCGCGGGGCTGAGCTTGTGATTGCCGATCATCTCTATGCCCGCCTTGGGCTTGCGGCGCGGGGTGGCGATGGGCAGCGGGGGTTTGGACATGGGGAACCTTCCTGAAGTGATGCGCTGGTGCGCGCCCCCAGGAAGGCAGGAGCTATCAAGGCGGGTCGCGGCCAGGGTTCCTAACCTCCGCAGGAACGCATCTCCATCGATCAACCTTGGCCCAAAGCTTATCGCACCCACAATCCGGTTTCAAGTGCAACCAGGCTTGGAATTACTCCAACGCCGCCACCGCCCACACCACGGCGACGATCATCGGGATACCGAGCAGGTCGAGCATCAACCCCGCTTTCAGCACGCGCGGCAGCGCAACGTGCCCGCTGGCCCAGGCAATCGCGTTCGGCCCCGTGCCTGAAGGCAGCATGAAGCCCCAGCTCGCGGCTATCGCGGCGGGCATCGCCAGCAGCACCGGATCAACCCCGGTCGCGCCGATCAGCGCCGCGACCACCGGCATCACCCCGCTCGCCGTCGCGACGTTCGACGCGAACTCGGTTATCGCCACCACCAGCGCCACCAGCGCCAGCGCGATCACCAGCGGATGCACGTAACGCAGCGGCTCCAGCGCATGACCCAACCATTCGGCCAGCCCCGACGTGGTAATCCCTGCCGCCAGCGCCAACCCGCCACCGAACATCATGATGACGCCCCATGGCGCGCGGTCCGCCTCCTTCCACACCAGCAACGGGCGGTGCTTTCCACCCTGCGTTTCACCATCGGGGATGACGAACAGCAATAACGACCCCGCCACCGCAATCGTCCCATCGGTCAGCGCGCCGGCGGGCAGCCACCCCTCGATCCACGGCTGTGCGACCCACGCCGTAAACACCGCTCCGAACACCATCAGCACCCGCACTTCGGCGCGGCTCCAGATGGCGGCATTGCCGATGGCCGTGCGCGCGGCGGCGACATCAAAACCATAACGCCCCAACCCCTGCACATGGACGAGGATGAAAAAGGCGATGCTGGTACCAAGCAGCACCATCGGCACCCCGAACATCGCCCATTGGCCAAAGCCGATCTCGACGTTGAGCGTGCGTTCGATCAGCCCCACCGCGATGGCATTGGTCGGCGATCCGACGATGGTGCCCAGCCCGCCTAATGAGGCGGCAAAGGCGATGCCCATCATCAACGCGCCCGCCATGCCGTCTGTCTCGCCCTCCGGCACGCGCGCGGCGGCCAACACCGCGATGGCAATCGGGGCCATGATCAACGCGGTCGAGGTGTTCGAAATGAACATCGAAAGCATTGCCGTCGCCGCCATGAACGCCGCGAGCAGCCCCCAGGCGCTATCCCCCGCCCGCGCGAGCAGCGCCAGCGCGAGCCGCCGGTGCAGCCCGACCCGCTCAATCGCAAGCGCGATGAACGCCCCGCCCAATATCAGGAACAATATCGGCGAATAATATTCCTTGGCAATCGCGGCGGCGGGCATGATCCCGAACAGCGGGATGGCGAGGAACGGCAACAGCGCCGTAACGGTCAGCGGCACCGCCTCGCTCATCCACCAAGCCGCCATCAGCACGGTCAGCGCCGCGACATGCCAGGCGGGCACGCTCATCCCCGCAGGCGCGGGCAGCCACAGCATCAGGGCAAAGGCGATGAGGCCGCCAAACAGGCCAATGGTTTTTGCGCTCATATTGGAATCCCTATCATGCTCAATTGCCGGCCATAGGTCGGTTCGCTGCGGTGCGTCGCGCGGCGATAGCTGTAAAAATCATCTTCGCGGGCATAGGTGTCGAGCCCCATCGCCTCGACCTGTCGCACACCAGCACTGGCGAGCCGCGCGGCGACAGTGGCTTCGAGGTCGAACTGCCAGTGGTCGGGCTGTCCATCCAAAAAGAACCGCTCATTGGCGGGATCGTCGTTGGTAAACGCGTCGAACAGCGCCGCGTCCACCTCGTAACTGGCGCGCGCGATGCACGGGCCAATCGCCGCGACGATCCGCCCGCGCTGTGCCCCCAGCGCCTCCATCGCATCGAGCGTCGCATCGGTCACCCCCGCCAGCGCGCCCTTCCACCCGGCGTGGCACCCGCCGACCACGCCCGCATGCGCATCGGCGAGCAGCACGGGCGCGCAATCGGCGGTGACGATGCCGAGCAACACCCCCGGCCGGTTGGTCACCAGCGCGTCGGCGTGCGGGCGCACGTCGTCGCCCCATGGCTGATCCACCGTAACGCAACGCGCCGAATGCAGCTGGTGGACGCTGGTCAGCGCTGCACCCAAAAGCACCGCGTCCGCCGCGCGCCGCCTGTTCACCGCCACTGCCGCCGGATCATCACCCGCGCCCATCCCGCAATTGAGGCTGGCGATCAGCCCCGATGACACCCCGCCACGCCGTCCGGCAAAGCCATGCGGCACAGCGTCAAGCGCCGATGCTCTCCACAAGGCGACCCCATCGCTCACAGCATCCGCTTCCACACGCGGTCATCGTCGATCACGCTGCCGACGCGGAACGGGTTCTGGCCAATCTCGGCAAAGCCATGCCGCGCGTAAAACGCCTTGGCACGATGGTTTTCGACAAACACCGACAGATAGAGCACCGCCGCGCCGCGTGCGCGCGCCTCGTCCAGCCCCCACGCCATCAACGCATCGGCGATGCCGCTGCCCTTTGCTCGCTCTGCCAGATAGAGCTGGTGGAGTTCGCGCGTCGTGGACGCAGATGGCTCGCCCGCCGGCATCGGCAGCTCGTTCGGCCCCATTTTGATGAACCCGATGATCGCCCCAGCCGCGTCGCGCGCGATGCGCAGCGCATAATCGGGGTTGGCCATCTCAGTCGCATAGCGCGCCGCGCCCATCGCTTCGTCCAAAAATTGCGCCAGGTCGCGCGGTGGATAGTGCCTGTCCGCAAAGGCATTGCAAAAACTTGCCTGCGCCAGCGCCGACAGCGCCGCCGCATCGCTCATGCTCGGTGCCTCAATGGTGAAGCCCGCGCTCATGCGTCGAATCCTTCGGGCAACGGCCAGTTCGCAGAAATCATAGCTAATGCCTTGAATAATTGCCCCATTTGTTCATCGCCCGCCAGTCGGTCGCGCTCACCGGCCAACGCCTCGGCGCGGCGCGTGTGTATGTCGATCAGGCTCTGCGCGCGCGCATCCAGCCCCAGCGCGCGCAGGAACGCGCCCTGCGTCGTCGGCCCATGCACCGTCAGGCCAGCCGCCCTGCCCGCCGCCGCCAGCGCGCCAAAATCGACGTGCGCGGTCACATCGCGCTCCCCCGGCGCATCGAGCACGCTGGCATAGGCGTGGCGTGACACAGCCTGCACCGTGTTGCCGGGCTGCGCGCGTGCATAGCCATAATCGATCACCAGCATCGCCCCGCCTTGCCGCGTCAGCGCCTGCGCCAGATCACTGGCGATCGCCACCGACGCCGGACTGCTCTCGATGATGCTGCCCACAGGCGCGCCGCGCCACGCATCCGGCACCGCTGCGTCCATCACCGTATCGCCAGCGCAAAAGGCAAAACCGCCCCCGCTATGCATCACCATATGCTCGCGCCACCCCGCGCCGGTCTGCACCCATTGCCGGATGGGAAGCGCGTCGAAAAACTCGTTGGCGAGGATGAACAGCGGGCGATCAGCGGGCAAGGTCGTGCCATCGCTGTGGAAGTGCGCGTGCGGCACTGCCGCCGCCTGTAAGTCACGCAGCACGGGACTGGTCTCGACCATATGCACATCGGCGACAACACCAAAGCGCCGCATCGCGCGGGTGACATCGGCCATCAATGTCCCGCGCCCCGGCCCCAGTTCGACCATTGTGGCGGGGCCGTTCGCGCCGCTGCGCAGCCACATGTCGGCGCACCACAGGCCGATCAACTCGCCAAACATCTGGCTGATTTCGGGCGCGGTGATGAAATCACCATCGACCCCCAGCGGGTCGCGGGTCGCATAATAATGCGTATTGGCCAGCCCCATGAACAGGCTGAGCGGGATAGGCCCGCTGCGCGCGATCAAGTGCGCCAGCCGCCGCGTCAGCCCGTCTTCATCAGGCAACGCTGTTCGGCCCGGCAAACGGCTCGACGCGCTGCCTGCGCTGCTTTGCCGTCCACATCAACCACGCACCGATAAGGACCATCGGGATCGTCAGCCATTGCCCCATCGACAGGCCGCTCGACGCCGCAAATTCGCTCAGCTGCTCGTCGGGCTGACGGAAATACTCGACGACGAACCGCGAAACGCCGATGCCGATGGTGAACAGCCCGACCAGCCAGCCGGGGTGATAGCGCTTGTCGGTCCGCCAGAAGGCGTAGGTCAGCACGGCGAGCAGCAACGCACCCTCCAGCCCCGCCTCATACAGCTGGCTCGGGTGGCGCGGGTCCAAAGTCCCCGATGCCGGAAAGATGATCGCCCATGGCACATCGCTCACCCGGCCCCACAGCTCGCCATTGATGAAATTGGCGAGCCTTCCGAGCAGCATCCCCCACGGCACCGCGCAAGCGATATAATCGCAGACCCTGAGGAACGAGAGGCCACTGCGCCGCGTCACCCACCAGATGGCGAGCGTCACCCCGGCGACGCCGCCGTGAAAGCTCATCCCGCCATCCCACAGCTTGACGATGTCGAGCGGGGTGGCGGCATAATGCGCCAGTCCGTAAAACAGCACATAGCCCAGTCGCCCACCAAGGATGACGCCCAGCATCGCATAGAACAGCAGATCATCGGTGTGGCGATCGGCCATCGGCGCGCCGGGTTGGCGCAACATCCGCCGCACCCCCCAATAGGCACCGAATATGCCGATGATATAGGCCAGCGCGTAAAAGCGTATCGGCAGCGGCCCGATATGAAACTCGCGCACCAGCCCCAGATCGTTGAAATTGATATGGCCAGAAGCGGCAGTAAACAAACTGTGCAGCAAGGTCTTTCCCCCGATGATTTTCCCCCCCATAGTCGAGGGGAATAACAAGACCAAGTGGAGAGTCGAGATCATGCCAAGTGCGTTGGATGCGCTGATAAGCGAGGGAATCGCCGCTGTCGTCGGCGAAGGCAAGATGTTCCAGCTGGGAACCATAGAGAGCCGCGGGCAAATGATGCCCTGCATCGCCAACGCGCCCGACAGCCTGTCGCAGTATTTCGCTTATTTTTGTGGGCTTCAGGGCGACGCCACCTTCATCGTCGATGGTGAGGAGCGGTTGAGTTTTGCCCAAACCTATGCCCAGGCGGTCACAATGGCCGAGGCGCTGATGTCGGGCTGGAACGTGCAAAAGGGCGACCGCGTCGGCATCGCGATGCGCAACGCGCCAGCGTGGATTATCAGCTACATGGCGGTGCTGATGGCGGGCGGCGTTGCGGTTCTGCTCAACGGCTGGTGGCAGAGCGGCGAGCTGGCCGCGGGCATAAAGGATGTCGGCTGCACATTGGTGCTGGCCGATGAACAGCGCGCCCGCCGCCTCGCCGAACCGGGGCTGGACCATAAAGCAACCGTTGTTTCGCTCGACGTCGCTTTGCCGATTGCCGAAGCGATGGCCCCCGTGACATCGCGTGCCACAGATGGGGCCGCGCTGCCCGCGATGGCCGCCGACGACATCGCCACCATATTGTTCACCTCGGGGTCGACCGGCACCGCCAAGGGGGCCTGGTCCACCCACCGCGCGGTGTTGCAGGGGACGTTCAACTATATCGTCCAGACCGCATCGATCGTCCATGTCCTCACCGTGACCGGCAACCCGCCGCAAGGACAGGCATCGACCCTGCTCAACGTGCCGTTGTTCCACGTAACGGGCGAAGTGCCGGTATTCCTGCAAAGCTTTGCCATCGGCCGCAAGCTGGTGATGATCCCCAAATGGGATGCAGAGGAGGCGATGCGGCTGATCGAGAAAGAGCGCGTAACCTATTTCGTCGGGGTGCCGCTGATGAGTTACGAGATGCTGATCCACCCGAAACGCGGCAATTATGACCTGACGAGCTGCAAGACCTTTGCCGCGGGCGGTGCGCCGCGCCCGCGCGACCATGTGCGGCGGTTGGCCGAGGGGATGGGCGGCGGGCTGCCGGTGCTCGGTTATGGCCTGACCGAAACCAACGCGATCGGCTGCGGCAACCTCAACGACAATTATATCGCCAAACCCGACAGCACCGGCCCGGCGTCGCTGCCGCTGGTTGACCTCGCCATCATCGACGATGCGGGCCATGTTTTGCCGCAGGGACAAGTCGGCGAAGTGTCGATCCGCTCGATCGCCAATTTCACCGCATATTGGAACAACCCTGGGGCGACCGCCGATGCCTTTTCCGCCGACGGGCGGTTCCGCACCGGCGATCTGGGCTATCTTGACGAAGACGGCTATCTGTTCATCGTTGACCGCAAAAAAGACATCATCATTCGTGGCGGCGAAAATGTCAGCTGCCCCGAGGTCGAGGCCGCGATCTATGCGCACGAAGCCATCGCCGAATGTTCGGTGTTCGGCCTGCCCGATGAACGATTCGGCGAAATCGTCGGCGCGGTGGCCCATTTCAAACCGGGCGAGGACGTGGGGGTCGACGCGCTGCGTGCGTTCCTCGCCTCCAACCTCGCGGCGTTCAAGGTGCCGGCGGTGATTTGGGTGACCGAGGAAGCGCTGCCGATCCTTGGCACCGGCAAGCTCGACCGCGTTGCCCTGCGCGATGGCTACCGTGCGCGCTACCGTGAAGAATGCGCGGCCGAATGATTTCAAGCCAGATGAAACCATCGGGCGTCTCGGAAATCACGGTAAGCTGAAAATCTGGAGTGCGCCGCCCGATTGACCATCGCTGCACGCGCGGCTATGCCCCGCCGCGCGCCAAAGCAAGGCTGACCCACAGGGGTATAGCTCAGTTGGTAGAGCATCGGTCTCCAAAACCGAGGGTCGTAGGTTCGAGTCCTACTGCCCCTGCCAGTCTTGCTAGAGGCTTCTTGCCAAGGCGTGCCGTCATCGCTAGAGGGCGGGACATAGGAACAGTGCGCCTGAACCGACCGCACCCAATTCCCAATAGTGCGGGGGATGGGGCGGGCGGATTATTGCCATTTTGCAATAGCGTGATGGCGCGCCGGATCATTGGGGTTTCATTGGGGCAATCCGGCCCCATATGCTGGACGGTCGCGCAATTGGCAGGGCAGCATGAGGATGTTTGAATATGGCGAAGTTCAGTCCGGGCAAGTTCGTCCGCGAAGTGCGCGCAGAAGGTCGCAAGATTGTCTGGCCCACGTCGCGCGAAACGATGGTCACCGCGATCATGGTGCTGATCATGACGACGCTGCTCGCTCTGTTTTTCCTCGGGATCGACACCCTGTTCGGGGCGTCGGTTACCTGGCTTCTCTCGTTCGCGGCGTGAATGTCGCAAGCGTTAAATAGGATATAGCATGTCGCGTTGGTACATCATCCATGCCTATTCGGGTTTCGAGAATAAGGTCAAAGAGGCGATCATGGCCGAGGCCGAACGCCTCAGCCTCGTCGCGCTGGTCGACCAGATCGAGGTGCCGACCGAAACGGTGAACGAGGTCAAGCGCGGCAAAAAGGTCAGCCACGAGCGCACCTCGATGGCGGGCTATGTCCTCGCCAAATTGACGATGACCGACGATGTCTATCACCTGATCCGCAACACCCCCAAGGTCACCGGCTTTCTGGGTGTTGGCGGCAAACCACAGGCGATTCGCGAATCCGAAGCGCTCAGGATGCTCAACATCAAGGATGACGCGACGGCGCGGCCCAAGCAGGAAATCCGCATCGATTACGAAATTGGCGATAATGTCCGCGTGCTCGAAGGGCCGTTCGCCAGCTTTAACGGCATCGTCGAGGAGCTTGATTTCCACCGCAGCCGGGTCAAGGTGTCGGTGTCGATCTTTGGTCGCGGCACCCCGGTCGAACTGGAGTTTGATCAGGTCGAACGGGTGAAGGGATAAGAGTTTGCGCCTTGCTTGGACGAGGCACAATGCACTGCGGGAGACGGACATGTCCGTTGCCTGACCGCTAAACTTGATCGGGGAGGGCTTTGCGCTCGCCCCAAAACAGAGTGAGAGACACATATGGCTAAAAAAATTACCGGCTATATCAAACTGCAGGTTCCTGCAGGGGCAGCCAATCCGTCACCGCCAATCGGCCCGGCACTGGGCCAGCGCGGCGTCAACATCATGGAGTTCTGCAAGGCGTTCAACGCCAAGACCGACGGCATGGAAAAGGGCATGCCCATCCCCACCGTCATCACCGTCTATGCCGACCGCAGTTTTTCGTTCGAGACCAAGACCCCGCCGGCGAGCTTCCTGATCAAAAAGGCCGCGAACCTCAAATCTGGCTCCAAGGAACCTGGCAAAATCAGCGCGGGCACAATCGCGCGTTCGAAACTGGCCGAGATTGCCGAAGCGAAAATGGCCGATCTCAACGCCAACTCGATCGAGCAAGCGACCAAGATCATCGAAGGCAGCGCGCGTTCGATGGGCCTCGAAGTGACGGAGGGCTGACCCCATGACCAAATTGACCAAGAAGGCAAAAGCCCAAGCCACCGCATTCGACCGCGATAAACTCTATGGCGTCGATGAAGCGATCGCCGCACTCAAGGGTGCCGCGTCGACCAAATTCGCCGAAACGCTTGAAATCGCGATGAACCTTGGGGTTGACCCGCGCCACGCCGATCAGATGGTGCGCGGCGTCGTCACGCTGCCTGCGGGCACCGGAAAAGACGTCAAGGTCGCGGTGTTCGCGCGCGGCGACAAGGCCGAAGAAGCGCGACTAGCGGGCGCGGACAAGGTCGGCGCCGAGGATCTGCTCGAAGATATGCAGGCCGGCAATATGGATTATGGCCGCGTCATCGCGACCCCCGATATGATGGGTATCGTCGGCCGTCTGGGCAAGGTGCTCGGGCCAAAGGGCCTGATGCCCAACCCCAAGCTCGGCACCGTCACCCCCAATGTCGCCGAAGCGGTCAAAGCCGCCAAGGGTGGGCAGATCGAGTTTCGCGTTGAAAAGGCGGGGATCATCCACGCCGGCCTTGGCAAGACATCGTTCAAGGACGCCGACCTGCGCAAGAACTTTGATGCCTTTGTCGATGCGATCATCAAGGCCAAGCCAGCGGGCGCGAAGGGCAAATATCTTCGCAAAATCTCGCTGTCATCGACGATGGGCCCCGGGGTTCGCGTCGATATGGCCGAGGTGCAGGGCGCGTAACACCGCCGCGCCAGATCAAAATGCAAAAGGGCCGGGGGCGCAATCCTCCGGCCCTTTGCTATGACATCGCCGTGCCCAGCGGGGCCGGAGCATCGCATTCGGTGCTTAACCTCTCGCGCCAGCGCTTCCGCAATGTCGCGCTACGCTGCGGAATCGCCGCTGCCAGCATCTGCCCAGCGGCGATGCGGTCGGCGCGAAAGGTGCGAAAATCGCCGCGCAGCTCGCACCACCCGACGATGATCCGCTTGTCCTCCATATAGCCCATCAGGATCGGCCAGATGATACGCTGGCTCGGCCGCCCATCGGCATCGACATAATCGAGCGCGAATTTGCGTGCGCTTCGGATCGCGGCACGCACCTCGGCGGTGTCGAAATTATCGGCGTGGCGCGGCTGGAACGACAGCGGGTGTAGCGCGGCGTCGAGCAGCACCGGGCGCAGATGCTCGGGCACCGCCGCCGTCAGCTTGGCCACCAGGTCGCGCGCGCCGCGTACCAGCGCCGCATCGCCGCGCTGCGCCACCCACGCGGCACCGAGCACCGCCGCCTCAAGCTCATCGACGGTCAGCATCAGCGGCGGCATGTCGAAATCGCTGTCGATGACATAGCCGACCCCCGCCTCGCCGCGGATCGGCACACGCTGCGCCGTCAGTTCGGCCATGTCGCGGTAGAGCGTGCGCAGCGACACCGCCAGCTCGCCCGCCAGCTCCGCGCCCGTCATTGGCCGCCGCCGCGACCTGAGCGTCTGGATGATCGCAAATAATCGTTCGGTTCGCCGCATATCTTGGCCTCTACCGTATCACTGCTGACATCATGCTGTCAGCATGGCAGCGCTATCCCGCCTGCGCAACCAACAATCAACCAAAGGAGACAGTCCATGACCACCCTGTTCGGCTGGGGCGCAATGTTCGGCAGCGTCAGCCCAAGCCCCTATGTCATTAAGGCCGATGTCCAGATGCAGATGCTCGGGCTCGCCTTTGACCGCCGGATTGCCGACCTCGCCAGCGTGCCCAAGGGCAAGGCCCCCTATGTCGAGGATGACGGCGCGATTATCGAGGACACATTTTTCATCCGCCAGCATTTCGAGGCCAAACTGGGCGTCGACCTCAACGCCGGATTGTCCGATACCGACCGCGCACACGCCTGGGCTTTTGAGCGGATGCTGGAGAATCATCTGGCGTGGTTCATGGTCCATGAACGCTGGGTCGAGGGCGATAATTTTGAGCGTGGCCCGGTACATTTTTTCGCAGGGATTCCCGAGCCGATGCGCGCCGAGGTGGTGGCCAGCATGCGCGAACAGGTGAAAAACAGCATCTATGGGCACGGAATCGGCCGCCACAGCCGCGCCGAACGGATGCAGCTGGCGGCTAGGGACATCGCGGCGACCGCCGCCCTGCTCGACGACAAGCCGTTCATGCTCGCCGACCATGTGACCGCGCTCGATGCCGCTGCTTATGGCGTGCTCGCCTGCTGCGCTGCGCCGATTTTTGAGAGCGAACTGCCCGCGATGATCGCCGCCCACGCCAACCTCTCCGCTTATCTGGGGCGGATGCAGGCGCGCTTTTTCGCCCAAGATCGCTGGCCACCGATGGTGTAGGGTGCGGCGGCGCGCTGCTCAACAGGTTTGCGCGCTTCCCCCCTGCGGTGTAGGGGGCAGGACATGCCACCCCGCCCCTCTGTTCTAGCTGGATCTGGTCGCGCCGATTTCACGCCAAAACTGTGGACGTTGTGGAGGCGCGGCGAGCTGCTGGCCAACCTGCGCGCCGATGCCGCCGCTGGCCTCACCGTGGCGATCATCGCACTCCCGCTCGCGATGGCGCTGGGGATCGCCAGCGGCGCGTCACCCGATAAAGGGCTGGTCACCGCGATCGTCGCTGGATTTCTGATCAGCGCCTTTGGCGGATCGCGGGTCCAGATCGGTGGGCCGACCGGGGCCTTTGTCGTGGTCATCGCTGGGGTGATCGCGCAGCACGGCTATGCTGGCCTGGTGCTCGCCACCGGCATGGCCGGGATCATCCTCGTCGCCTCGGGCTATGCCGGGCTGGGGCGGTTGATGAAATTCGTGCCGATGCCGGTGGTGACGGGGTTCACGGCGGGGATAGCGGTGATCATCGCCTCGTCGCAGATCGGCGATCTGCTGGGGCTACAGGCGTGGAATGTCCCCGCCGATTTCCTGTCGAAATGGGCGGCCTATGCGCGCGCGATAAGCACGGTCAACCTCTCGGCACTCGGCGTGGGACTGGGCGCGCTGGGCCTTATCCTGCTGCTCCGTCGCTTTGCGCCGCGCCTGCCCGGCTATCTGATCGCGATCATCCTGGCCTCGGCGCTGGTCGTGCTGGCTGGCATTCCGGTCGAGACGGTCGGTGACCGCTTCCCCGCGATGCCGACCAGCCTGCCCGCGCCGCACATCCCGCGCTTCACTCTGGCGATGGTGCAGGACGTGATGCCATCGGCCTTCACCATCGCCTTTCTCGCCGGGGTCGAGGCGCTGCTCTCCGCCGTCGTCGCCGATGGCATGAGCGGCTATAAACACCGTCCCGGGCAGGAACTGGTGGGCCAGGGGCTCGCCAACATCGCCGCCGCTTTGTTCGGCGGGCTGCCCGCGACCGGCGCGATTGCCCGCACCGCGACCAACATCCGCGCCGGAGCAAAAAGCCCGATGGCGGGGATTTTCCACGCCGCCTTCCTGCTCGTCATTCTGGCCGTGGCCGGATCGTGGGTCGCCTATGTGCCGATGGCCGCGCTCGCCGCGATCCTGCTGGTGGTGGCGTGGGGGATGAGCGAGGCCGAGCGATTCCGCCACCTGATGCGGATGGAAATGGGCGACCGCGCGCTGATGATGCTGACCTTCGGCCTGACGGTACTGGTCGATCTGACCGTGGCGATTGGCGTCGGCGTGACACTGGCGTCGCTGTTGTTCATGGCGCGGATGAGCGAGGCGAGCGGCCTTCTCGGCGATGATGAGAGCGTCGAGGACAGCGAGCAACGCGCCGCGCTGCCCGATGGGGTCGAGGTGTTCCGCCTCGCCGGACCGCTGTTCTTTGGCGTCGCGGGCGAAATGCTCGACGCGCTAAACCGGATCGGGCGGCGACCCGACACCATCATCCTCCGGCTCGACCGTGTGCCGTTCATAGACGCATCGGGGGTCGAAACGCTCGCCACCTTTGTCGCGCAGGCCGCCGATCATGGCACCATGGTCATCCTGTGCGACATGCCTAGGCCGGTGTGGGAGACGCTGGCGCGCGCGCGCCCGCGCTTTGCCGGCGCAGGCCGAACGCCAAGCCTGGCCTCGGCGCTCCGGCGGATAGAGCGCGACAACTGACGCATAAACAAGAGGCCGGAGAATTGCTCCCCCGGCCCCCTTGCTCCTCCACCCGTCCGGTCAGAAGTGCGTCGATACCGTCATCGTGAACGAACGGCCGCGCGGGTCGGCAACGCGCGGTTCCCAGCTCGATCCCGCACCGGTGTTGCTGTCATAGGTGACGGCGAACGGCGGGTCTGTGTCGAACAGGTTGCGCACGCCAAAGGTGATCGAATAATCGTCGGTCAGACGGTATCCGACCGAGAAATTATAGGTGATGTAATTGCTCACCCGCGTGATGTCGTTGGGCGGGTTGACCGTGCCGTTGGCGACGCCGGGCAGTTGCTGGTTGAGATAGCCGTTGCGGAACAATTGCGACAGCGAGACGGTGAAATTGTCGTTCCGCCACGTC
>JBEBHS010000061.1:0-4831 GCA_040080745.1 Sphingopyxis sp.
AACCCGCCTTGCAGCTTTTCATGCAACGCCAGAAGATAAGCGCTGGATGCCATTTCTTCCAATCCATGTTTACCCAACGTGTCGGTATGCTTCGCCAGTGAAACATCCAGGTACTTATACTGTGACTGCCAAGGCTTAAAAAATGTATTCATGACCAACTGATGGCAGAGCAGCACCACGCCAATCCGAGGGTTCTTGACTATCTCGGCTTGGACAACGCTTGCGCGGACGCTGGCGAGATATTCCTTAAGGCTTGTCGGGATACCATTGTCCTTCTTGACGGCCTCCCCATTTTCTCCGTTCTCCTCAGTAGAACCGCCCAGTTTAGCGGCATCCTGCTTGCGTATAAGCCCTTCGGAAAAACCCGCTTTCCCGTCAGTGTCAACATAAGCATAGACACCACCTATTTCCTTAACCTTACCCCACTCATGGAGTTGTCCGTCAAAAGCTGCCATAACGGCATTAAGTTCGTCCAATTCAGCACTCAAAGCGGCTTCTTCATCGGAATCGGCTTCAACCGTTTGGAACAAATCTTCCAGTTCTGACTGGCGGTTTTCCCATAACTCGACCATGGCTGTTTCCGGTTCGGTCAATGCCCGTTTTGAAGAATGGACATGCCTAAATCCTTGTAGTGTTTGCCAATCCCTATCCAGGGCGATCTCAGTCCACGCCCAACCCAGGCCATCAGCCAGTGCGGACAATTTAGAGACAGCAAGCGTATTGAGCAAATCAGCATCAGAAACAACCGATTCAGAATCCGGTTCAAACAGGTCATAACTGACTGATCCGCCGTTTTCTTTATAAGCATCAAGACCGACAAACTTCACCAACTTATGGGACAGCGTTACAACGGCAACTTCACCCCTTATTTGGCTGCGTAAATGCTGTGGGCTACGATGCCATCCTTCTGGGGTATTAAACCAAATTGATTTTTGCTTTTCGTGGCTTTCAAGCTGGCAAAGGATTTTGAGTTGTTCAAGGGACATGCGCCCTTGTAAGCATTCTTCATGCAACTCCGGTGCAGCATCGCCCAATGCGAGCCTTTTGATAACAGACTGGTTGGTTACGCCAACGGTAAGGGCAATTTCATCAACTGACAGCCCTTCCGCGCTCATAGTTGAGAATGCACGATATTCATCAATAGGGTGCATATCTTCCTTGTGGAAATTCTCAACAAGGCTGGACACGGTTGCGTTTTCAGACGTGTCGATCAACACGGGGACAGCATAATCAAGCGTAATATCCCCTGCCGCGTACAGGTGCATTAATGCCAGATATCGACGTTTGCCAGCACTAACCTCATACTTGGCTTGACCTTCTTTTGCGGGTATTACAACAAGGTTTTGAAGCAGACCGCTTGCGAGGATAGAAGCCGCCAAACTCTCAATGAGCCTTGGGCTTACTTTACGGACATTTGAATCAGAAAGGGCGAGGTCGCCAAGGGGTAAAACCGACCGCTGGGCATTATTAGATTGTATAGACATGATAAACTCCAATATTGATCACGGATGCCGCCGTGAACGGGTGCTTTTTCTCAAAGCATGTCTTATTCTACCGAAAAAACCACCTTACGTCAAGGTTTATATTATATATTTATCTTTACTTTCATGGAGTTACAGCCGTTTTATTTAAACTTAATTCGTGGTGGATACGTACTTAAGGGTATGAAGTACCAGCGATAAGAAAATGTAAGTTTGCGTCTATGTTAAGGCGCTATTCAGTCATATTTAAGTGCGGCATTTAACTGATACGGACAGACGTTCATGAAAATCAAATTTGCATGACCTCTTAAAACATTGAAATGTTAGACAACCATAGCTCATCTGTTTAATTTGAATGGCTAATACATTCCTTGCTGTTGTGCCTCGGACTATTCACCACCGTACTCACCTTCCAGGTCGTCATCTCATCGGCTGGGTATTGGTTTAGCAGGGTTTGTAAACCTTGTTTGTTGGTGTTGGCGGTATCCAGCCAACTATCCCAGGTTTCCGGTGGCAGGATCACGGGCATCCGGTCATGGATGGGTTGCATCAGTTCATTGCCCGATGTCACTATGATAGTACAGGATTCAATCTCGCTGCTATCGCTGCCTTGCCAGCGTTCCCATAAGCCAGCAAAGGCCATCGGCTCTTGGTTTTTCAGGCTGATGTACCACGGTTGTTTGGTTTTGCTACCTGCGATTTCCTGCCACTCAAAATAGCCGTCGGCGGGTATTAAACAACGACGGTGCTGGAAGGCTGACCTAAACGACGGTTTTTCAGCGACCGTATCGCCCGCGCGTTGATGGTGTTATAGCCAATCTTGGTATCTTTTGCCCAACTTGGGATAAGCCCCCATCTTGCCGATGCAAACAACCGATGGCCTTGCTCGTTTCGGATTATCGGTATTGTTTGCGAAGGTGCTACATTGTAGCTGGGCTGCAATTCCAACAGGTTTTCGGTCTGGAACTTCTTGGCTAGGGCTGTCGGGTCGGTGTAAAGGGCGAAGCGTCCGCACATAAAAAATAACTCTCGTTAAATCATGGGCTTTGGGTTTTGGCAAAATAACAAGAACAAATTCAGAACATAATGGATTATAGTATAGCCCTTATCGTACATTGTAGGACTGTATTATGCCGCATTACATAACCCCATTATTCAATGCCCCGCTTAAGTTGCCCTTGTTCAGTTGCAGCGTGGCTGCTGGCTTTGCCTCCCCTGCCGATGACCACCTGGAAGCCGAACTGGACTTGAACGAATGCCTGATCGCCCATCCTTCCGAAACTTTCTTTGTTCGGGCAAAAGGCGATTCCATGCAGCAAGCGGGTATATTCGATAAAGACCTGTTGATCGTTGACCGTTCCCTTACGCCCAAGGATAACGATATTGTGATTGCGGCGGTAGCGGGTGAGCTAACAGTGAAACGGCTATCTATCAAGCACGGCCAGCCCTGGCTACTGCCTGCAAACCCAGATTACCAGCCGATACCCATCAAAGAAGGCTCTGAACTGCATGTGTGGGGTGTGGTTGTCCATGCCATCCATCGGATTAGCAATATTCAGTGACAACAAATGATTGCCCTGGTCGATTGCAACAATTTCTACGTAAGCTGTGAGCGGGTGTTTCAGCCTTCACTGGAGGGTAAGCCCGTGGGTATCCTAAGCAATAATGACGGCTGCATCATTGCCCGTAGCGAGGAAATCAAAAAGCTGGGCGTGGCAATGGGAACGCCGTATTTCAAGATTCCTGATTTAATAAAACAGCACAATATCCAAATCCTTTCCTCGAACTATGCGCTGTATGGCGATATGTCCCGACGTGTGATGCAGGTATTAGGTAGGTTTTCCCCGACAATGGAAGTCTATTCGATTGACGAATGTTTTCTGGATTTATCTGGCTTTACACAAGATTTAACCGCTTACGGAGGTACGATAGCCAAAACCGTGAAGCAAGGCACGGGCATTCCGGTCTCCATCGGCATTGCGCCGACGAAAACACTGGCAAAACTGGCAAATAAGCTGGCAAAGAAAGGCATAGCGGGTAATGGTTCGGTGTTGGTTTGGGAGTCCCTTGCCGAACCGGACAAGCTGCTGGCAACCCTTCCAGTAAAAGAGCTTTGGGGCATTTCATCGGGCTTGGGCAAACGCTTGAACGAGATAATGATTGATAATGTGCTGGCACTTAAACAAGCCAACATCTCGCTTATTCGCAAACAGTTCGGCGTGGTGGTGGAACGGATGGTGCGGGAGCTAAACGAAATCCCCTGTATTCCGCTGGAAATGATCGCCCCTAAGCGAAAACAAATCCTCACATCCCGCAGCTTTGGCACGCGCTTAAGCACCTTACCGGAATTACGGGCGGCGGTGTCGGTGTTTGCCACCCGCAGCGCGGAAAAGCTACGCTCACAAAACCTTTGCACCCAAACCTTATGCGTGTTCATCCATACCAGCCCGTTTGAACTGAGCAAACCCAGCTACAACAACGCCATCACCATAAGCCTAAGCCAACCAACCCAAGACACGGGCGACCTGATCCGTGCTGCCTTAGCCGGATTGCAGCGGATATACAGGCCAGGATATGAGTATCAACGGGCAGGGGTGATGTTGCCCGACCTGATGCCAAACGGAATGCAACAGCTTTCGTTGTTTCATGATGATAAAGCTTATAACCCAAAATCCGAATGCTTGATGACGGTGCTGGATGCGATCAACCAAGCCCACGGCAGACATTCCATCCGCTATGCCAGCCAAGGCTTAAGTGCAAGGTGGCAGATGCGGCAACAGTTGAAGTCGCCTGCTTATACGACGCGGTGGCAAGAAATTCCAACGGTCGTTATAAGTTGAAGTGATTATCGAATCCATACGTTATCTTGATAATTGGCTTTGCTGACAAAGTTGTTCGCACGGTTCTATCTACCTCATAAAAAAATATATTTGGTTAGAATCACCACTTTTAAGAATGGCTTGATTTTTGTTGCCCAGATTAAATATTAGCTTTCGAACGACCAACACACAAGGTGACGTTGCTGCCGATCATAACTGGCCTGAATTTAAACGTACTCGTTGCGCAAATGAAAACGCCACATATATGCAATATCTGGCACATTTATCGTGCAATCAGATGGCAATTTGCATCAAAAATGAGGGTAGAATGTCCGATAACCTCATGAAGTTGCCTTAAAGAACTTTAATCACCACATAACAAAACACCCGCATGGTTTTTGAGCAAAGAATATTCAAGCATGAGGACACCATAAAAGAAGGTATAAAAAACATAATATTAACGGGTTAATTAAACCTGTTGAAGAGGTGTTATATTTTCATATAGCACTGCGGATAACAAGCCTACCTGCC
>JBEBHS010000037.1:0-19911 GCA_040080745.1 Sphingopyxis sp.
AATCCGCCATCTTGGGGCTATGTTGAGGCAATATCAATTGGTTGAAAAAGTGCGGGACTATGACCTGCATGCGGACGAGGACATGCTCAACCGCGCCTATGTGTTCACCGTTCAAAAGCATGGCAGCCAGAAACGCGCCAGCGGCGACCCCTATTTCAGTCACCCGATCGAGGTTGCAGGCATATTGACCGACCTCAAGCTCGATCAGCAAACTATCATCACCGCGATGCTCCACGACACGCTCGAAGACACGCTGGCGACACCCGAGGAAATTGAAAGCCTGTTCGGGCCAGAGGTTGCCCGGCTGGTCGATGGCGTCACCAAATTGTCGCAGATCGAGCAAAAGGAGATTGCGGCCGAAACCGAGCATGAAAAGGCGGCGGAGAATCTGCGCAAGTTCCTGCTCGCCATGTCCGACGACATCCGCGTCCTGCTGGTCAAGCTGGCGGACCGCCTGCACAATATGCGCACACTGCATTTCATCGAAGACCCAGAGAAACGCCGCCGCATTGCGCGCGAGACGATGGATATCTTTGCGCCGCTTGCCGAGCGCATCGGCATGTATGAGTTCATGCACGAGATGCAATTGCTCGCCTTTGCTGAGCTGGAACCCGATGCCTATGCCTCGATCACCAGTCAACTCGACAAGCTGACGAAGGGCGGAGTTGACCGGGTCGGCAAGATTACCGACGAAATACGTGACTTACTATCGGTGCACGGAATCGCAGCCGAAGTGATTGGCCGCACCAAACATCCCTATTCGGTATGGCGCAAAATGCACGAACGGCATGTCAGTTTCGATCAGGTAACCGACATCATGGCGTTCCGCGTTGTCACAGAAAGCGCCGACGATTGTTACCGCGCGCTCGGTATCCTCCACCGTAAATGGAAGCTGGTACCGGGCCGGTTCAAGGATTTCATCTCGACCCCCAAACGCAACGGCTACCAATCGCTCCATACCACGGTGATGCGCGGTGAAAATATGCGGGTCGAGATTCAGATTCGCAGCCATGACATGCACCGGCAGGGCGAGTTTGGCCTCGCGGCGCACTGGGCGTATAAACAAGGGACATTGCCCGACGGGCAGGCGGGCTGGATCCGCGATCTGGTCGAGATACTCGATCAGGCGCATGATGCTGAGGAACTGCTCGAACATACGCGGATGGCGATGTATCAGGATCGCATTTTCGCCTTCACGCCAAAAGGCGCGCTGCACCAGTTGCCCAAAGGCGCTACTCCGGTTGATTTTGCCTACGCCGTCCATACCGCGCTTGGCGACCGCACCGTCGGGGCCAAGGTCAACGGACGCCTGGTGCCGCTGCGCACCCAATTGGCCAATGGCGACACGGTCGAGATATTGACGTCGGACAAGCAATTGCCCGAACCCGCATGGATGGGATTTGTCGCGACCGGTAAAGCCCGCGCCGCCATCCGTCGCCATGTCCGCCACAAGGAACGCGACGAAACCATATTGCTCGGTCAAAAGCTGCTCGAAGACATCATCCGCCGCCTGCCGGTCAAGGTGGGCGACAAGGCAATCAAACTCGCGGTGGAGCGGCTGAAGCTCGAAGCCCCCGCTGATCTTCACTACGCTATCGGGCGGCAAAGGTTGCGCGATGCGGAGGTGATGGAGGCGCTGGTCCCGGGCATCGTCGCCGACATGAAGCGCAGCGGCACGCGGATCGACCCGGCGCGACCGATCACCATCGAGGGACTAACTCCCGGCGTCGCCTATACGCTCGCCGAATGCTGCCATCCGGTGCCCGGTGACCGCATCGTCGGCCTGTCGCGGCCCGATGAGGGGATAGAGATCCACGCAATCGACTGCGACGCGCTCGCCAGCGGAGAGGATGCCGACTGGATCGATGTGCGCTGGCAGCGCGACAGCGAGGGAGGCACCGCGCGGCTGATGGCGGTCATCCGCAACGAGACCGGCACGCTCGCCGAGCTGGCCGGCATCATCGCGCGTCAACGCGCCAACATCGTCAACCTCAAACTGGCTTCGCGCGAGGGGGGATTTCACGCCTTTCAGTTCGACCTCGAGGTTACCGACGTCCATCATCTGATGAGCCTGTTGTCGGCACTGCGCGCATCCGAAGCCGTGGTCAGCGCCGACCGCGCCTAAGTGCGATTAGCCAGCCGTTGTCGGCAAGGGCGCGCGCGATGCCGCACCGCAGGCCACGGTGCCCGCGCCGATATTGCGCACTTCGCACCGCGCATGGCCCGTCACATCGACATTGGCCGACCCGCCAGCGATGATGTTGGCGCTATGGCTGGCGGCAAAGTGGCTCGACCCGCTTCCGGACGAGCGGACCGTCAGGTCGCGCACGGCAAGCGCGCCTGCGTGGATGCTCCCCGCCCCGTTGGTGATCGCCGTCATGTCGCGCGCGCGACCGCTGATCGTGATTTCTCCCGTTCCGACCACCCTGAGCCGAATGGTTTCGCCGCGCGACACCGACGCGCGCACATGGCCCGGACCGTCGACATCGATGGCGATGGCAGACCCGCGCAACGGGCCGGCGTCGACCTGCCCCGACCCGCGCAGCACCACCTGTTGCAACGCCGGTGCGCGCAGGCGGATGCGGATCGGCCCATCGGCAGCGCGGCGCGGGCCAAATGCCCCTTCGGCGACCTGCCGCACCCGCAAGGTGCGATCCTGCACCTCAAGGCTCAGCGTTTCCAGCGCACTGCGCGATGCTTCGGCGACGGCGCTGATGCGGTAATCGGGGACAATCTCGACAATCATGTCGCCGAGCACCTCGATCCGGTCAAAGCTGGTCAGACCATAGCGGCGCGTGTTGGCGGACGCGGGGCCGGCGGCAAGCGTTAGCAGGACAATGGCGATCGCGGCGCGCGGCAGGGTGCGGGCAAAGTTCATAGCCCTGTTTGCCCTGCCCGCAGCGTCTGCGCAAGCGTGCTGTTTCTCCACCATTTTTCTCGACCGGTTGACACGAGACCATAGGGGAAGCAACAGCCGCCTGCGGGTTTGAGGCGGTGTGGTGTAAACTTAATACACCACGGCGCCATCGTTCTCGTCAGGCTCCCGCAGCCTGGTGAAATTGCGGGGCATATTTATTGAGAATTTCGAGGATTTTGGCTTGCGCCGCTTTCTCGTCAATTTCCTCCATCGCCGCGATTTCGCGCGCAAGGCGGCTCGACGCGGCTTCGAAAATCTGCCGCTCCGAATAGCTTTGCTCGGGCTGGTCATCGGGGCGGAACAGATCGCGCGTCACCTCGGCAATCGACACCAGATCGCCCGAATTGATCTTGGCTTCATATTCCTGCGCGCGGCGCGACCACATCGTGCGCTTGACCCGTGGTTTGGTTTTGAGCGTATCGAGCGCATCCTTCAGCGTTTTATCCGAAGACAATTTGCGCATGCCAACGCTTTCGATCTTGTTGACCGGGACGCGCAGCGTCATCCGTTCTTTCTCGAAACGCAGGACATATAGTTCGAGCGTCATTCCGGCGATTTCCTGATGGAGCAACTCCATCACCCGGCCGACGCCGTGCTTTGGGTAAACAACATAATCGCCGACATCAAAGGCTTGCGCGTTGGCAGTCATCATATTCCTTTCCACCTTGCCGTGCGACAAGGGAGTGGCGAGGCGAGCAGTATGACAAGATGCGGGGGCAAAAGAACAACGTCCGCCGCCACGCCATGCATGGCCGCCAGTTCGTCCTCCTCCGCTACGCTTAACGACCCGATACGGGGTCACTCCTCATCAACTATCCTGCACTCGCGTTGCATTGACCCGCGCTCTCGGCTCCGCAGAGGCGGGCCGCAAGTGCGCCGATTGGGGGGTTATAACAGATTCGCAACAAAATTACTAGTGCGGTGCAACACTGTAGCAAAACCGGCCCATGACAGCCTCCCCAAGGCCCCAGGCGCGCTTAGCTTGACAGTGTGTCAAGTTAAGGAGCGGTATTTTACCCTTTCAATTCAAGTACTAGCTATATTTTACGACACATGTGGGAATCGCAATGTGTCAAGTTAAGCGCTCCGTTCGATCTCCAGCGCTGCGCATCAAGTGCCCAGCATATGCGCGGGCGAACGCGCACTTGTACCATAGTGCGCGAGCTGTAGGAAAGCGGGTCCTGACCCTAGTGGTTCGATGCTGACATTTGCATCCCGCTTGCGGCAAGCACACAGAGCAAATGTCAGAATCATAAGAACCACTAGCAATAGGGTGATTCTAGTGGAACTTTTGAATTGAACATTTGGACCATGACCACGCCGCCAGGGGGACTCAAATGTTCAATTCGTTCCACTAGTCGCCTTCGCCAGGTTCGGCTGAGAAGTGCGCCTCGAACTTGCCGGCAACGCCCTTAAACTCGTCCGCGTCCTCAGGGCTTTCCTTTTTGACCGTGATATTGGGCCAAACGGCTGAATAGCTGTTATTGAGCTCCAGCCATTTTTCGAGGCCGCTTTCGGTGTCGGGCAGGATCGCTTCGGCTGGGCATTCCGGCTCGCACACCCCGCAATCGATGCATTCGCTGGGGTTGATCACCAGCATGTTTTCGCCCTCGTAAAAACAGTCCACCGGACACACTTCGACGCAATCCATATATTTGCATTTGATGCAGGCGTCGGTGACAACATAGGTCATGGCGAAACGGGCTCCTTGGGCGATACAGTGCCCCCTGCTAGTCGCAGCACGCGGCGCTCGTCAATCCTGTTCGCTATCCTTGGGCGCAAACATGTCCGCCAACTCGCCAAAGGGGTTGTTGATCGGCGGGCGCGTGGCCATTTGCGGCATGGCGGGGCGTTCGGGCACCTCTTGCCCCTCACGCGGTGCACCCTTCGACCTGCTACGATGCCGTTTGCGGGGTTTGCGCGCTTTATCCGCTGGTTCCTTTTGCCCGGATTGGGTAGCGCGTTTGGGCCGACGACCCTGCTCCTTGCTCCGGCCTCCGTCCGCGCCCCAGCGCCAGCGCAGCGTCTGCTCCGCTTCGGCGGTGATTTCATCGGGCGGGTCGGTAATGCGAAAGCCCAGTTCATCAAGCAACGCCAGGCGCCTTTCCAGCGACAGTCCCATCGAGACCCCGAGCTCGGGGTCGATCAGGAAACCGTCGGATGTGGGGCCAGAGCGCGGCGCACCATCACCCGCTTCACCTCTGTCCTTTTTCTTCAGGATGGTCGCGCGTCCATCGCGGGCGGCGAATGCGTGGCGTGCCATTTTGTCGATCGCGTCGACGCGCATCCACATGTCGCTGACCAGGCGAAAGCCGAGTATCGCATCATAGGGCGCATCGCACAGCGCGATCATCACCTTTCCAGCAGCTATTTGACCGCCCGAATCGGTGCCGCGCCACGCCGCAGCAAGGCCGATCAGCCAATTCAGCGGCATTGGCTTCAATATTGCGGGCACAAACAGGTCAAGAGTGCCAAGATGCACGCCGGCATCCTTGAGCGTCGTGCGGCATTCGTAAGCGAGATGTTTCACGGTATCGCGGCATTCGTCGCGATCGACCACCCCGCACCCATCGACCAGCGCCGCGAGGACCGCGCGTTCATCCGCTGGGGTGGTGCCAGCTTTCGCGCGCGCCGCCATGGCAATCAGCGGGCGCAGATAGCGGCCGATACAGCCATCGACGATCGCGTCCATCCGCGATTGCACCGCCGCGATAACATTGGCATCGAGCACCGACAAGGAACGGTCAAGCACGACGCGCGGCGATAACAGATGTTTGCCGCGCACCAATGTCGCAATCGCATGACTGTGCCACATCATTGACGGCACCATGCCCGGTTCGGCGCAAAGCGTGAAATTGCCTTCATGCAGGCCCGCCATATAGGCTGCACGCCTGGCCAGTTCGACCTTCAGATGTTTGTCGGCCGCCGCCAGCAGCATTTTATGCTCCGCCGCGCTGGAGGCGGGGTCGACGCGAAAAGTGAAGCCATCAAGCGTGCCGAGTATCTGTCCGTCGGCGCGCACCGTGCCCGCTTCATCGATGTCGATCGATAATGGGGGCGCATCCTGATCCAGGCCGCGCATCAACACCGCAGTGCGGCGATCGACAAAGCGGGTCGTAAGGGCAGCGTGCATCGCGTCGGACAGCCGTGTTTCGACATCGCGCGCCCTTTCGGCCATCGCTGCGGGGTCCGCCAGCCAATCGGCGCGCTGCGCGATATAGCAATAGCTGCGCACCGCAGCGAGCCGATCGCCCAACACCTCGATCGGGCCATCCATGCTGTCGAGCGCGTTCAATTTACCGAGAAACCAGTCGTGCTCGATATGCCCGTTCCCGCTCGAAAGGCTGGACCAGACGTGGCGGACCATCCGGACATGCGCTTCTGCTCCCGCCCCGCGAAAATCGGGAAGCGAGCAACAGTCCCACAATCGGCGAACCATGTCCGGTGTGGCGGCGGCGGCAGTATCATCGCTGTTTCCATGCAGTTGCCTGAGCGCAGCGAGGTCGCTCGCATCGGGCGCGCTGCGCAGCAGCGGCTTGGCGGGGGCCTTTTCCAGATCAGCAATCAATCCATCGACGCTATCCATCGCAGGGTTGGGCTCGCGCCAGTAAATCCACGACAAGGAGTCAAAACGATGTTCTTCGATCGCTTCGACTTCCTCGGCTGAAAACAAGCTTCGCCCGCTCAACGTTCCAAAGCTGCCATCGCGTTGATGCCGCCCGGCACGGCCCGCAATCTGAGCCATTTCGGCGATGGTCAGGCGGCGCTGCTCCACCCCGTCAAACTTGTGCAGGCTGGCAAAGACAACATGGTCGACATCGAGGTTGAGGCCCATGCCAATGGCGTCGGTGGCGACCAGATAGTCCACCTCGCCCGATTGGAACATCGCCACCTGAGCATTGCGCGTTTGCGGGCTGAGCGCGCCCATAACCACGGCAGCCCCGCCCGATATGCGGCGCAACCCCTCGGCAATCGAATAGACTTCATCGGCAGAAAAAGCGACGATGACCGAGCGTTTGGGCAGGTTCGCCAATTTTTCCGGCCCCGCATAAGACAGGGTCGAAAAACGCGGACGCGATGTCACTTGCGCATCGGGCAACAGCTTGCGGATAATGGGGGTCATCGTTGCCGAACCCAGCAGCATCGTTTCCTCGCGCCCGCGCGCGTGGAGCAGGCGCGAGGTAAACACATGGCCCCGCTCGCGGTCGTGCGCCAGTTGCACCTCGTCAACCGCGACAAAAGCAGGATCCATCGGGCCATCGGTCGACCATATGTCCGGCACTTTCGCCCCGAGAGGCATCGCCTCGGTCGTGGCGATGATATATTGAGCGGGTTCGGGCCAGATCCGTTCTTCACCCGTGACCAGCGCGACATGCTCTGCGCCCTTCATCCGCGCCACGCGGTCGTACACCTCGCGCGCCAGCAGGCGCAGCGGCAGGCCGATCATTCCGCTCGAATAGCCAAGCATCCGTTCAATCGCCAGATGCGTCTTGCCAGTATTGGTAGGGCCAAGAACGGCGGAGAGCGGTGGGCGATTGTGTCGGGCCATAGCGCTTAATTCGCTTGTTGCATCACAATCGGCAAGCGGAAAAATAGTGTCCTATTTTAGCACAGATCATGCGAAATGCTATTCGCGCCAATTTTTTGACCCAATCGGGTGAAGCTCCCGTAATCTAGGCCGAAACGCCCCGCCTTAAATTGACTTTAACCAAATCGGACCTACAGGAATATGGAAAATATGGCATCGATGGTGCCGACCGGTCGACATGGGGTTCATATCCAGCGTGTTTCGCAAGATGATATCCGAAACGCACCGCACTGACGCGGTGCAGGGCACCGCTGCCCTGTCGCTGGCCCACGCCGTTCACGCCGGTGAAACCACACCCCATTGGCGCGAACGTCTGGCTGAAATGGACTGGGCGCCTGATCTGGGTCGTGACATTGGCACGCGGCAATGGTGGCGCGGCATGGCCACATTAACAGGCTTGTGTGCCACGGCGGCAATGTCCTGGCCCGGGCTTGCCCCCGTGCAGGCGCAAGAGGCACCGATGCGGAATGGCGATTGGGAACTGGCGCGCGCGCAGAGCATCGCGCCGCTTGCATGGGGCGCAGATACCGGTCGGCGCATGGCCGCCAGCGATGCAGTGCAGCCATTGGCAGTGGCACCCGAACGTCCGCGCATCGAACTGGCCGCCACCTTGGGTCAAGGCGATGGCTTTGTCCGCGTGCTCGAACGGTCGGGCGTCGGCGGGGCAGAAGCGGTGCGGGTTGCCGCGATGGTCACGGATGCCGTTGCGCTCGACCGGATTGAGCCCGGAACGCGGCTCGACATCGTGCTCGGTCGCCGTGCTGTCCGCACCGACGCGCGCCCATTGGAATCCTTGGCGTTTCGCGCTGCGCTTGACCTCAGGCTCGAACTGGTGCGCGAAAATGGCGCACTCACCATGGAACAGATCGCCATTGCGGTTGACGATACCCCGCTGCGCGTGCGCGGCCGCGTTGGCGACAGCCTCTATCGTTCGGCGCGCGCGGCCGGTGCACCCCCATCCGCGGTGCAAGCCTATCTGCGCGTGATCGGCGGGCAACTGTCGGTCAGCCGCGACATATCCGCCGACGATCAGTTCGACATTATCGTTGCCCACCGCCGCGCCGAAACCGGTGAGACCGAGGTTGGCGACCTGCTTTATGCCGGGTTGATGCGCGGCGAACGCCCGCGGCTTCGCATGTTGCCGTGGAAGGTCGAGGGTAGCGAACAATGGTTCGAAGCATCGGGCGTCGGGCAGCAGCGCACCGGCATGTCGTGGCCCGTGCAAGGGCGGATCACATCAAATTTCGGTGCGCGGCGTCACCCGATTTTGGGCTATGTTCGAATGCATAATGGCATGGATTTTGGTGCACCGCACGGTGCGCCCATCTATGCCGTCAGCGACGGGACCATCGCGGTTGCAGGCTATTCGGGCGGCTATGGCCGTTATGTGCGGATCAACCATGGCAGCGGTCTGGGCACAGGTTATGGCCATATGAGCCGTATCGCCGTCAGCGCCGGGCAGCGTGTGCGCCGCGGGCAGATTATCGGTTATGTCGGTTCATCGGGCCTGTCGACCGGCCCGCATCTTCATTACGAACTGTATCGCGGTGGCAGGCCCGTCAACCCCGCATCGGTCCGTTTCGCTACGCGCGCAGCATTGTCGGGCGGTCAATTGTCGGCCTTTCGTGCGCGGCTGAGCGAGTTGACCAGCGTTGCGCCCGGGGCGGCGCTTGCGCCCGTACGCCGCGCCGCACTTGCGCCTCAGCGCTCCGTGTTGTCAAACGCGCCCACCAGCCTGCCCCGCCGCTAAACGCGTTACGACTTTACCTGCGCGTAGCGCGCGGTATAGCCGCCCTATGAGCCATTTCCCCAGCCTTCGCCTGCGTCGCACCCGCGCACATTCGTGGAGCCGCGACCTGCACCGCGAACATCGCCTCGGCACCTCTGACCTTATTTGGCCCTTGTTCGTCACCAGCGGCGAGGCGGAGGAGCCTATCGCCTCGCTACCCGGCGTGGCACGCTGGGGCGTAAACGGCATCGTTGAACGCGCGCGCGAGGCGGTGAGCCTCGGCATCCCCGCCATCGCCATTTTCCCGAACACCCCGCAAGACAAACGCAGCGCCAATGGCGACGAGGCGCTCAACCCTGATAATCTGGCGTGTACCGCGATCCGCGCGATCAAGGATGCGCTGGGCGACGCTATCGGCATTATCGCCGACGTCGCGCTCGATCCCTATACCAGCCACGGGCAGGACGGGCTGGTCGACGCGGCGGGCACTGTCGTCAACGACGCAACGGTCGAGGTGCTGGCCGAGCAAGCGGTGGTGCTGGCGCGCAGCGGCGCGGACATCGTCGCCCCGTCGGACATGATGGACGGGCGCATCGGCGCGATCCGCAGCGCGCTCGAGGTGGACGGCCACATCAACACCCAGATCATGGCCTATAGCGCCAAATATGCATCCGCCTTTTACGGCCCGTTCCGCGATGCGGTGGGATCGCGCGGGCTGCTCAAGGGCGATAAGAAAAGCTATCAGATGGACCCGGGCAACGCCGAAGAGGCGCTGCGCGAAGTGGCACAGGACATATCAGAGGGGGCCGACAGCGTGATGGTCAAACCCGGCCTGCCCTATCTCGACATCGTCGCCGCGGTCCGCGCCAATTTTGGCGTGCCGGTGTTCGCTTATCAGGTGTCGGGCGAATATGCGATGATCGAGGCGGCGGTGGCGGCGGGCGCGGGGGAACGCGACGCGCTGGTCATGGAAACGCTGATGGCATTCAAACGCGCGGGCTGCACCGGGGTGCTCACCTATCACGCCGCATACGCTGCACGCCTGATCCATGGCTGAAATCATCGTCGAAACGGCACGGCTGCGCCTGCGCACCTGGGACGACGCCGACATCGCGCCGTTCATGGCGGCGCTCAATACGCCTGCGGTGATGCGCTGGCTGGGCGGGGTGCAAAGCGAGGATGATTTTCGTGCCGGGGTTGCGCGGTGGCACGATTGCCAACGCGACCATGGCCATAGCTTCTGGATACTCGAACGCCTGTCCGATGATGAATTACTGGGCTTTTGCGGATTGAAGCGCGTCAATGCGACAGGCGCACCGATGATCGGTGACTTTGAAATCGGCTGGCGGCTGCGCGAAGACGCATGGGGCCACGGCTATGCCCGCGAAGCCGCAGAGGCGACGCTGGGTCTTGCATTCCACCGCTTTGACGCGCCGCATGTCGTCGCTATGACGGTGCGGGAGAATGTGGCGTCGTGGGCGCTGATGCAGAGGTTGGGGATGACCCGCGCGCGCGATCTTGATTTTTCGGGGCGGTGGGTGCCAACCGGCCCCATCGAGGACTCGATCGTTTATACAATCACCAAGGGGGAATGGACCACGTGACCGAAACGACCAGCGCAGCAACCGCGCCATCTGACCAGAACGGCGCAAAGAATAGCGCTGGGCGATGGCTGTTCACCGCGACCATCCTTGTCGGGTCGTTCCTGCTGTTTCTGGTGCAGCCGATGGTGGCGCGGATGGCGCTGCCGCGGCTGGGCGGTGCCCCCGCCGTATGGAACAGCGCGATGCTGGTCTATCAGGCGCTGCTGCTCGGCGGTTATGCCTGGGCGCATTGGCTGGGGCGCTTTAGCGTGCGGCACCAACTGATGCTCCACGGCGGGCTGCTGCTCGTCGCCATGGCGTTCCTGCCCGTCGGTCTGGCCAATATGGCGGCGCCATCGGACAATGATGTATTCCTGTTCGTGCCGCTGCTGTTGCTCGCGTCCGTAGGGCCGCTGTTGTTTGCGGTATCGGCGCAGGCGCCATTGATGCAGCGCTGGTTTGCGACAAGCGCGCCGGGGGCCAACCCCTATGCGCTCTATGCCGCGTCGAACCTGGGCAGCTTTGGCGGGTTGATCGCTTATCCGCTGCTGGTCGAACCGAACATGTCGGTCTCCTTGCAAAGCTGGGGCTGGACCGCGCTTTATGCGGCGCTGGTGCTGTTGGTATTGGCCTGCGGTCTGGCAGCGGCAAAAGTGGTTTTGGCAAATGGAACCGCGACGGCAAAAACCGTCTCGCCAACTTCACCCGCACCAACGTGGCAACGCATCGCGCTGTGGACCGCGCTGTCGGCGGTGCCTTCGGGGTTGATGCTGTCGACCACCACCCATTTGACCACCGACATGGTGGCGATGCCGTTGATGTGGGCGATCCCGCTCGGCCTCTATCTGCTCAGTTTCTCGATCGCCTTTGCGGCGCGGCGCTGGCTCGCCGATTTCTTCACGCTGCTCGCGCCTGCGATGCTGCTGCTGGCGGGCGGGATGGCGATGCTCTCCGGGGGCGAGGGTTTGGTGCTGAGCGCCGGAACCAGCTTGATCATGCTGTTTTGCGTCGCGGTGTCATTACACTCGCGGCTCTATGGCCTGCGCCCGGACAATGATCGACTGACTTTTTTCTATCTGGTGATGGCGGTTGGCGGGGTGCTCGGCGGGCTGTTCTGCGCACTGTTCGCGCCGCTGGTGTTCGACTGGGTATATGAACATCCGATATTGGTGGTCGCCGCTGCGCTGTTGCTGCCGCTGCCGCCGCTGATCCCGTGGGCCGACTATCTGCATGTGCCGCATCAATGGCACCGCATCATTTCACTGCTGCTCGCGGTTATTGCCGCATCCACCGGCTATTGGCTGGGCTTGGCCTGGACCGGTCAATTCACGCAAGGCGAAGTGATTGCCATCATGGTCATTGTCATTTGCGGTCTGGCGGCGATTGGCTGGCGGCTGGCTTTTGTGACGTCGCTGTGCGCCTTGCTGTTCGGCTTTGGCGGGCTTGATACGTTTGACATTTCGTTCAAGGGCGACCGCACGCGCAGCTATTTTGGCGTTTATACCATCCGCGAACATGATGGGCAGCGGACCTTGTCGCACGGCACGACGCTCCATGGCACCCAGTTACTGGGCGCTGACCTCAGCCGCACGCGCACCAGCTATTATGGCCCCTATTCGGGGGTCGGGCTGGCATTTGAGCGCGCAAACCGGCTGTATGGCAATGGGGCGCGGATCGGCGTGGTCGGCCTCGGCACCGGCACCTTGAGCTGCTATCGCCAGCCAGGGCAGGATTGGACGCTATACGAGATTGATCCGGCGATGGAGCATCTGACGCGCAGTTCGGGGCGGTTCACCTACATCTCGCAATGTGCGCCCGACGCGCCGATCATCATCGGCGATGCGCGGCTGAAATTACAGGACCGCGCGCCCGCATCGCTCGACCTGCTCGCGGTCGATGCCTTTTCTTCCGACGCTATCCCGCTGCATCTGCTGACCCGCGAGGCGTTCGACGTTTATGGCCGCGCGGTGCAGGGCGATGGCATCGTTCTGGTCCACATTTCCAACCGCTTCGTCAATCTGGAACCGGTGTTAAAAGCGCTGGTAAGCGAGGATGGCTGGCATGCGATGCTGCGCTATGACATGCCCGACGCACAGGATTATGCGCTGGCACGAACCGGTTCGATCTGGGTGGCGATGTCGCGCAGCCAAGGCGCGATCGACCGCTTGGTCGCCGCAACCGCCGATGCACCGAACGGTCGCGGGCAATGGAGGCCGCTCGACCCAGCGCAACAGGGGCGGTTGTGGACCGACGATTATGCGTCGGTCATGCCGCTCTTGATGGAGCCCGATTTTGTCCACTGGATCAAGGAGAAGCTCGGGTTATGACACGGGCAGGCTCTCGGTGCGGGGTCACTATCATCCCCTTTGAGGGTAAAGTGCCGCAAATAGCCGACAGCGCCTTTGTCGCGCCGGGGTGCGTCATCATCGGCGATGTAACAATCGGCGAGGAAGCAAGCATCTGGTATGGTTGCGTGATCCGCGCCGACGTTGATCGCATCACCATTGGTGCGCGCAGCAACATTCAGGACGGCAGCGTCCTTCATTGCGATGCCGGTTTCCCGACCATCATCGGCGACGATGTGTTGGTTGGCCATATGGTGATGCTGCACGGTTGCACATTGCAAACCCGCGCCTTTGTCGGCCTGTCGAGCATCGTCATGAATGGGTGCGTGATCGAGGGGGATGCGATGCTGGCGGCGGGCGCGATGCTGACGCAGGGCAAACGCATGCTAAGCGGCGAATTGTGGGGCGGTCGCCCCGCCGCCAAAATGCGCGACTTGTCCGAAGCGGCAATCCTGGAGATGCGGATGGGTGCGGCGCATTATGTTGAGAATGCCAAGCGGCATAGCGAAGCGGTTGCCGCCAGCGAAGGGCGGCATAGCGAAGCGGTTGCCGCCAGCGAAGGGCCGCATAGCGAAGCGGTTGCCGCCAGCGAAGGGCCGCATGCGGAATCCATTGAGGCAGCGGAGGTTGAAGGCGGATGAGAGCCACTATCTGGCATAACCCCGATTGCGGAACATCTCGTAAGACATTGGAAATATTAGAAAATGTGGTCGCATTGGAGCTGACGGTCATATATTATCTGGAACAGCCCTATACGCGGTCCGAAATCGCCCAGCTTATCACCGCCGCCGGGCTTGCCCCGCGCGAAGCGCTGCGCCTGCGCGGCACCGACGCCGAGGAGCGCGGGCTGGACAAAGCGTCGGGGAGCGACATCCTCGATGCCATGGCCGCCAACCCGGCCTATGTCGAACGCCCGTTCGTGTGGACCGACCGCGGCGCGCGGCTGTGCCGCCCGCAGGACCTGGTCTACGGCCTGCTCTGACGGGCTAGGGTCCTGACCCTAATATCCTTCTATCGCTGCTCTGTCGCCCGCGTGGCAATCCACGTGTCGATCTGCGCCTCGAGCACATCCATCGGCACGGCTCCTTGTGCCAGCACCGCGTCGTGGAACAGCCGCAGGTCGAACCGCGGCCCCAGCTCGCTTTGTGCGCGCGCGCGCAGCCGCCGGATCGACAGCTCGCCGATCTTGTAGCCCAGCGCTTGGCCCGGCCAGCTGATGTAGCGGTTGACCTCGGCCTCGATATTCGCCTCGGAAAGCGCGCTGTTGTCGCGCATGTAATCAATCGCCTGCTGCTTGCTCCACCCGCGCGCGTGGATGCCGGTATCGACGACCAGACGGCACGCACGCCACATTTCATAGGATAGCCGCCCCATGTCGGTCTCATACGTGTCATACAGCCCCTGCTCGATCCCCAGCCGTTCGGCATAGAGGCCCCATCCCTCGACAAAGGCGGTGAAACCGGTGAAGTTGCGCCGCCACATCGGCAGCGGCAATTCCTGTTGCAGCGAAATCTGGTGGTGGTGGCCCGGCACCGCCTCGTGCATCGACAGCGCCGGAATCTCCCACAACGGCCGCTGGTCGAGCTTGGACGTGTTGACATAATAAGTGCCCGCGACCCCGGCGCTAAGCCCCCCTTGCGCATAATAAGCGGTCGTCGTTCCCTCCGCCGTTTCGGCCGGGATTTCGCGCAATGTATAGGGCAGGCGCGGCAGGTGGGTGAACAGCCGTGGCATGAAGCCATCGATCCGCCGGGTGATGCGCGCGACGTGCATCATCAACTCTTCGGGGGTGTGCGCATAATAGCGCGGGTTGGTGCGAAGATCGGCGATGAACGCTTCGCGCGACGGATAGCCCGCGCGGCGCGCCACCTCGACCATCTCGGCCCTGATCCGCGCGACTTCGGACAGGCCAAGCGCGTGGATCGCGTCCGCGCTCATACTGGTCGTGGTTTCCTGGGCTATGCGGAACGCGTAATAATCCGCACCGCCGGGCTGCGCCGATACGCCGATAGCCTGCGCGCAATGCGGCAGATAATCGTCGACGAAATAGCGGCGATGCGCCTCCAGCGCCGGGTTGATCGCGCTGGCGATAAGGCGCTGCGCCTCGGCCTGCATGGCGGCCCATTGCTGCTCGGTCATGTCGCTGGGCCGCACGCGGGCGAAGGGCGCGTAGAAGCGCGACTGCGTGACGTCGGTGGCAATCAGGCCGCTGATCGAGCGTTCGCTGCCGCTCAAAACCGCGCACGGCAGCACATAGCCGCCTGCCACCGCCTGACGGGTAATCGCAATCGATTCGGCATTGATGCGCGGATATTGGGCTATCCGCGCCAGATAGCTTGCATAATCCGCCGCCGTGCCAAACGGCATGCTATCCGCCAAACCGGCGAAGTTTTGATGCCATCCGGCGTAAGTGGTGAACAGCATCATCCGCTGGCCGAAACGATTGCCATCGATCACATCGCTCAATTGGCGGCGCAATATCGCTTGGTTGATGCGCTCGGCGGCGGGGAGCTGGCTAGCGGGAATGGCATCGAGCCGGACGCGCATGGCTTGCGCATTGACGGCGCGGCGGTCGGCGGCGGCGAGGCTGGGGTCGCTGACGCGGTCATCATAGGTCCGCACGCCCAGCGCGGTCGCATATTCCGGATTTTCGCTGAGCAACTGCGCCTCGTAATCGCGCTGGAGCGCCGTAAAATCTTGCGCGGGGTCGGCAAGAGCCGGGGTGCCGGATAGCAACAGTGCAGTCAAAAAGCCGATAGTGTGCGTGCGGCATTGCGGGGGCATGGCGGTTCTCCTCGCCATGCGACTAGTGAACAATGTCAGCGTTGCAAAGCCATCGTTGCAAAGGGTGTAAAATTGCCGAGCGACTCGGACTGGCGGGGGACGCTAGGGAAAGCGTCATTCGCCATTTTTTCGACTGCGCGGGCGAAGGTCGACTGTGTCGTTGATGAATCAGCCAACTCTAATGAGATGAGACGTGCATTTTTCACGATGAATGATGAAGAATCGCGCAGCGACAAATTGACCGCGCGGCCGCCACGTGGATTCCTGTGCAATATAAATATGTTGGGCCAATGGGGGTCGCCATGGCGAGTGTTTTTCCGCTTTCGCGGACACAGGAAAATTATGGATCGGCGTGGGCAGCGGCGCGACTGGCGCGGTCGATGACGTGGCACACCTCGGGGGCGTTATTGGCCTTTGCCGCTTTGCAATTGTGGGGCGTGATTGCGCTGGCGGGCGAACCTGGCGCGCGCGCGTTGCCCTTTGTCGCGCTCGGTCTGCTCACCCTGATCGCCATCCCGTTTGCCCGGCGGCTGGAGCGGCGCTGGCGCGACCTCTCCTCTACCGCGCTGCCGTCCGACGGGCTGGTCAGCCATTTCCGTCGTGATCGCAGCCGTCTGTGGCGACTGGCGCTGCTTGTGCCAACGCTGTGGATTGGCCTGTTTGCGGTTGCTGCTGAGGCCGCCACGCTTATTTAATCCCCAAAGCTTTTTGACCTGGACCGCTCACATCCTTATCGGGCAGGAATGGACGCTGCCGAGACTCTACCCGAACCGGATTTCCTGCTTGATCGCGCAGCCGATGCGGTAGCGCGCGCACGGCGCGCTGGTGCCGATGCAGCGCATGCGTCTGTCCACGCCAGCCGCTCGGCCTCGGTCAACGTCAGGCTGGGTGCGCTGGAGGATGTCGACCATTCCGAGGGCAGTGGCCTGTCGCTCAGGCTGTTCATTGGAACACGCTCCGCCACGCTTTCGACCGCCGATACCAGCGTGGTCGCGCTGGATAAATTGGTCGAGCGGGCGATGGCGATGGCGCGGCACGCGCCAGAAAATCCTTGGGGCGGGCTGGCCCCGCAGGAATTGCTCGCCACCGGAGAACTGCCCGAACTCGATCTGATCGACAAGGGTCCTGGTCCGGCACCCGAAGCGTTGCACGAGCTGGCCCGCGCGGTCGAAGACGCCTCGCTCAGCGTCGCGGGCGTCACCAACAGCGAAGGCGGCACCGCCGCATACAGCCGATCTTCGCACGCGATGGTCACCAGCCACGGCTTTGCACGCGCCGCCAGCACGACCGGATTTTCGCTGTCCGCCAGTGTTATAGCGGGTCAGGGCGACTCCATGCAGCGCGACTATGATTGGCACAGTGCGCGGCATGCCAGCGATCTGGAAAGTGCGGAACACATCGGCCAAAGCGCAGGGAAGCGCGCAGTGGCCAGGCTGAACCCCGGCACGCTGCCGAGCGGGGCGATGCCGATATTGTTCGATCCGCGCGTATCGGGATCGCTGTTTGGCCACCTGATCGGCGCGCTGGCTGGCGGCGCGATTGCCAAGGGGCGCAGTTTCCTCATCGGCCGCGAAGGCGCAATGCTGTTCCCCGAAGCCATCACCCTGTGGGATGACCCGCACCGGCCCCGTGGCACCCGCAGCCGCAGCTTTGATGGCGAAGGTTTGCCAACGCGGGGCAGCGCGCTGATCGACCATGGTATCATTGCGCCGTGGCTGTGCGATGCCGCGTCAGCGCGCCAACTGGGCCGCGCACCGACCGGCCATGCCAGTGGCGGCGGCGGGGTCACCACCGGCAATCTGGCGCTAGAGCCGGGGGCGGTTACCCGCGCGTCGTTGATGGCCGACATCAGGCACGGCGTGCTGGTGACCGAATTGATCGGGCAGGGGGTCGATATACTGACCGGCGATTATAGTCGCGGTGCCAGCGGATGGCTCATCGTCGATGGCGCAATCGCCGGGCCGGTGTCGGGCTTTACGATTGCCGGCAATCTGATGGCCATGTTCGCCGACCTCGCCGCCGCCGATGATGTCGATCGCCGCTATTCCGCGCATATGCCAACGCTGCGCACCGATGTGATGACGGTCGCGGGTGATTGAGGCGGTCATCTCGGCCGCGCGCGAAGTGGGCGATGCCGCGCTCGGCCAGTGGCGACATCTGCGCGATGGCGGACGCGTCGATCAATGGCGCAAGGCCGATGAAAGCCTGGTCAGCGAGGTCGATATCGAGACCGACCGACGCTTGAAGGCGATCCTCGGCGCGATCGATCCCGAAGCGGGCTGGCTGTCCGAGGAGACCGCCGACCACCCCGAACGCCTGTCGCGCCGCCGCATCTGGTGCGTCGACCCGATCGACGGCACGCGCGATTTTTTGCGCGGACGCGCTGGATGGGCGGTGTCGATTGCGCTGGTCGAAAATGGAAAGCCCGTGCTCGGCGTGCTTTACGCCCCGGCGCGCGATGAATGCTGGGTGGCGCAGCGCGGCGGCGGCGCCTTGCTCAATGGCACGCCGCTGCGCGTCGGCAATCGACTGGTGCTCTCCGGCGCGCGCGTGCCAGCGACCAGTCTGCCCAAGGTCGACGCCGACCTGACCATGGTGGAACAGCCCAACGCGATTGCGCTCAGGATGGCGATGGTCGCAAGCGACCGCGCGGATCTTGTCGCCACATTGCGCTGGGGCTTTGAATGGGACGTAGCGGCGGCGGCGCTCATCGCCAGCGAAGCGGGGGCGCGGGTATCCGATGCCTTTGGCGCGGGCCTTGTCTTTAACACTCTGCGTGCGCAGGCGTTTGGCGTGATCGCCTGTGTGCCGGGTATTCATGGCCAGGTGGTCGAACGACTCCGTGATCGCGCGCAGATGCAGATATTGGCACCGCAATAACCCCGCTTGACAGGCGACCCCATTACCCCCTAACGGACGGCCCATCACAGAACCGATGGACGGTTGACGGCTCGCAGAACGCTGAGTCGCCAGCCGTGCTTTGCGTTATGGGTAGGTCGGTTCGCGCTGGCCGTTCAACGCTTTGAGATGGGGCCAATGCCACACGGCCCTGTGGAGCAGGAGAAATAGAGACCATGGCACGTATCGCGGGCGTCAATCTGCCCACCAATAAGCGCGTGATTATCGCGCTCCAATATATTCACGGAATCGGCCAAAAACACGCACATGACATCGTAACCAAGGTTGGGATTGCCGAAAACCGGCGTATCCAGGACCTGTCCGACGCCGAGGTTCTGCAGATTCGTGAAACGATTGATGCTGACTTCACCGTGGAGGGCGACCTTCGCCGCGAAGTTGCAATGAACATCAAGCGTCTGATGGACCTTGGCTGTTACCGCGGGCTGCGCCATCGCAAGGGCTTGCCGGTCCGCGGTCAACGCACCCACACCAATGCGCGCACCCGCAAGGGCAAGGCAAAGGCCATCGCCGGCAAGAAGAAGTAACAAGCGAGTGTCCGTCCGGGAGACGGTCACGAGACGTTACTCCGCCGGAGGCAGCTGTCGACAATAAGCGACGTCGCCGAGTTTCGATATTCAATTTCAGGGATTTCTATCATGGCCCGCGAACCACAGCGCATCAAACGGCGCGAACGTAAAAACATCTCGTCTGGCGTGGCACACGTCAATTCGACCTTCAACAACACGATGATCACCATCACCGATGCGCAGGGCAACACCATCAGCTGGTCGTCCTCGGGCACGATGGGGTTCAAGGGGTCGCGCAAATCGACGCCTTATGCCGCACAGATTGCCGCCGAAGATGCTGGCAAAAAAGCTGCTGAGCATGGCATGCGCACGCTGGAGGTCGAAGTGAAGGGCCCAGGCGCTGGCCGCGAATCGGCGCTGCGTGCGCTTCAGGCCGCTGGTTTTACGATCACGTCGATCCGCGATGTCACGCCGATTCCGCACAATGGCGTGCGCCCGGCCAAGCGCAGGCGCGTCTAGCGTTTTCGACCCCGCGCGCGG
>JBEBHS010000062.1:0-4630 GCA_040080745.1 Sphingopyxis sp.
ATAAGAGACAGGGGTTGGGGTTGGCGTCGGCGTCGGAGCAGGCGCGGGTGGCGGCGAGGAAATCGGCACGGCTCCGCCCGCGCCGCCGCAAGCAGCCAGGGACAGGGCGATCATCGCAGCAAGCGACGCGCTGCTCCATCGGCAAATAGACTTACGCTGAAGGAAACGGGTTGGGCAATTGTGTTGCATGCGGCTCACTTCCCCTTGTCGTCGGCGAAGCCAACGGTATTTAACACCCCGCGCGCATCGTGATAATGGATCGCAGCGCGCGCGCAAGTGTTGACGATGTGCGCGGCTGGGTTAAGGCATAGTGAATCCATTTTGACATTGGAAATATCGCCATGCCAGCCGACGCCAGTCTGATCGCAACCATCGACGCGGGGTGGGAGGCGCGCGCGGACATCGGCACCACCACGCGCGGGCCGCTCCGCGATGCGGTTGAAGCGGCGCTCGCCGGGCTCGACAATGGCAACCTGCGCGTTGCCGAGCCGGACAGCGCGGGCGGTTGGCGCGTCAACCAATGGCTCAAGAAAGCGGTCATCATGTCGTTTCGCCTGAACGACAATATGTTGTCCGAAGGGTCGGGGGGTTTGCGCTGGTGGGACAAGGTGCCATCGAAATTTGTGGGCTGGAGCGAAAACCGTTTCCGCGATGCGGGTTTTCGCGCAGTTCCGGGCAGCATCGTTCGCCATGGTGCCTATATTGGCCGCGATGTCGTGTTGATGCCGAGCTTCGTCAATATCGGCGCATATGTCGGCAAAGGCACGATGATCGACACATGGGCCTCGGTCGGCAGTTGTGCGCAGGTCGGCAGCCATTGTCACATTTCGGCGGGGACTGGCATTGGCGGTGTGCTCGAACCGCTGCAAGCCAACCCCACCATCATCGGTGACAATTGCTTCATTGGGGCGCGCAGCGAGATCGTCGAAGGCGTCGTGGTGGGCGACGGGTGTGTGGTCGCCATGGGCGTATTCATCACCGCATCGACCAAGATTATCGATCGCAGCAGCGGCGAGATGTTTGTCGGGCACATCCCCGCTTACTCTGTGGTCGTGCCTGGCGCACTGCCCGGCAAGGCGCTGCCCGATGGCTCGCCCGGCCCCGGCCTCGCCTGCGCGGTCATTGTCAAGCGGGTCGATGCACAGACCCGCGCTAAAACGGCGATCAACGACCTGCTCCGCGATTAACCCCGCACCCGATGCTCGCTTTTGACGCGGCGGACGGTCTTGGATGATGCGCGCATGACGATGCTTTCGGTGGTCAACGTGCCGCCACGGCGGTGTTTGACCCCCTCCAGCAGCGATCCGTCGGTGACACCAGTGGCGGCAAAAATGACATCGCCCTTGGCCAGTTCCTCGAGGTCGTAAATCTTGCTAAGATCGGTGATGCCCCATTTGCGGGCGCGGGCTTTTTCGTCCTCGTTGCGGAACAGCAGCCGCCCTTTGAACTGCCCGCCGACACAGCGCAGCGCGGCGGCGGCCAGCACGCCTTCGGGTGCGCCGCCGCTACCCATATACATGTCAACGGTGGTGTCGGGATCGCTGGTGGCAATGACCCCCGCGACGTCGCCATCGGGGATCAGCATGATGCCGCAACCGATGGCGCGCAGTTCGGCGATCAGCGCCTCGTGGCGCGGTCGGTCGAGCACGCAGACGATCAGGTCGGCGGATGCGACCCCCTTGGCCGCCGCGACCGCCGCGACATTCTCACCGACGCTTTTGTCGAGGTCGATGACGCCATCGGGATAGCCCGGCCCCACAGCCAATTTGTCCATATAGACATCGGGCGCGTTGAGCAGCCCGCCCTGTTCGGCGATGGCCAGCACCGCGAGCGCATTCGGCCCGGCCTTGGCGGTTATCGTGGTGCCTTCCAGCGGATCGAGCGCGATGTCGATCTTTGGCCCCTTGCCGGGCGCGCTGCCGACCTTTTCGCCGATATACAGCATCGGCGCTTCGTCGCGCTCGCCCTCGCCGATCACCACGGTACCGTCCATATACAGCGTGTTGAGCGCGGCGCGCATCGCCTCGACCGCCGCAGCATCGGCGGCCTTTTCATCGCCGCGCCCAATCAGCTTGGCCGCCGCAATCGCCGCCGCTTCGGTGACCCGCACCATTTCGAGCACCAGTACGCGGTCGAGAGTTTGGCTTGTGGGTGTGGTCATTCGAACATGGTCCTAAATATATGAAATATTGCGTCCGGTTAAGCTGGCAGGGCCGAAATGTCGAGCCATGATCGCCTCGAATCACAGCGCCAATATCGGCATCCTGAGCGGCGCATCGATCAGGCTTGGTGAGGCGGCGAGTGTCGCCAGCGCCCGGTCCACCGCATTGGCTTCGCAGTCGTGCGTCACCAGGACGATCAGCGCGCTGCCATCGCTGCGCGCGCGCTGGATAAAGCTTTCGACCGAGACCCCGGCATCGCGCATGGCAATGGCGATTTCGGCGAGCACGCCGGTGCGGTCCGCGACGTGCATCCGCACATAGGATTTGCCGAGCGCTTTGCCCGCATCGGCGCGCGGCGCGGCATCGAGCGTCGCCACCGGCATGGTGAAGGCCGGGCCATATTCGTCGCGCGCGACGTCGATGAGGTCGGCGACCACGGCCGAAGCGGTCGGGCCATCGCCAGCCCCTGCGCCCTCCAGGAACAGGCGGCCAACGAAATTACCTTCGGCCACCACGGCGTTCAACGAGCCTGGCACATAGCCGAGCGGATGGTCGGCGGGGACAAGGCACGGCGCAACATATTGCACCAGACCATCGTCGCGCAGCTCGGCCATGCCGATCAGGCGGATGCGATAGCCAAGCTGTTCGGCCTCGTGAATATCTTCGGTGCTGATGGCGCGGATACCGCAGGTCGTGACCCCGGCAAAATCGAGCCGTGTCCCGAAACAGATCGACGCGAGGATCGCAAGTTTGTGCGAGGCGTCGATCCCGTCGATGTCGAAACCGGGGTCGGCCTCGGCATAGCCCAGCGCTTGTGCCTGCGCCAAAGCAACGGCGAAATCGCAATGTTTGGCCTCCATCCTGGTCAGGATATAATTACAGGTGCCGTTGAGGATGCCATAGACGCGGATCATGGCGTTGGCCGAAGCGCCTTCGCGCAGCGCCTTGATGACCGGAATGCCGCCCGCAACGGCGGCCTCGAACTTGAGCGGGGTGTCGCCCTCGTCGGCGCGCGCTGCCAGGTCCATCCCCGAATGCGCGATCATCGCTTTGTTGGCGGTGACGAATGCCTTGCCCGCTGATAGCGTCGCCTGAGCAAGCGCGAGCGCGACGCCCTCTGCCCCGCCGATCGCCTCAACAATTGCATCGACGTCTGGTGCCTTCGCCAAGCTCAGCGGGTCGGCGACCCAGCGATAGCGCGACAGGTCCAGCCCGCGATCCTTGCGGGCATCGCGCGCCGACACCGCAACGATGGTGATGGCGCGGCCCGCGCGGCGTTCGATCAACGCGGCGTTGGTTTCGAGCAGGCGGATGACGCCCGCGCCGACCGTTCCCAGCCCGACAATCGCGACGCGCAACGGGGGGCGGTTGGCGGCGGCTCTGTTATGCGATGCAGTCATTTCAACGGGCCATCATGGTGTGCGGGAGCACCGCCCCTAGCTGCGAAGCGGCGGCAAGTCACTATCTGGCAGGTGGTGGGCTGGCAGGTGGCGGGTAAGCCGGTGGCAAGGGCGGTGTCCGGTCGCACGCGCCGATTGCACTGGTGACAATCGCATAATCGCGCACGATGGCGCGTACGTCTTCGGCGCTGCTGGTGGTCACCGCCGCGCTCGGCAGGCGCGCTGGCAATCCGCACGCCAGCCGATACCCGCCGAGCGAGCGGCGCGCGGGGATGCGCGCCGATTCGTCAACAATTTCGCCAAAGGCCACCGCCCACAGCGGGCCTTGACCCGGGCGGCGCAATATCGTGAGCGAGATAGGTTGGCCGCTGGTGGTGCTGAGGAATATCTGTGTTTCGCTTTCGCCCTCAACGGTTCCGGCGACGTGGAACGCCTGCGAAATGCCGGTGATGGCGGGCGGCGGGCTGCCGCGTGCCATTTCGGCCGCGATTGCACGGGCGGTAAAATCACGCTCAGCGTCCCACAGCAATTGCGCGCCAGGCTGGACCAATTGCAGTTGGTTCGTCACCGCCACATTGCGGGCAAACAGCAAAACCCGCTGACGGCCCAGCCGGGGCGCGCGGCCATTGGCAAGGCGCGGCTGGTCGGTGATATAGGCTACACGCGCCGCCACCGGATCGCGGCCATAAAGCACGGCCCCGACGTCGGCCTCTATGTAAAGGCGCACCAGATGCGCAGGGACGCCGACAGCGCGCGCGGCCTCTACCACGCGCACCCGGCGGATGCGGGCATCGACGATCGTTGCCGATTGCACCGCGACATCGGCGACATCGGCATAGCTGGATGGGGTATATGCCACCGGTGTCGGTGCGCCTGGTGCGGCGAGCGCGAGCGATTCGCACAGGAGCAAGGCCGGAAGTGTGGTGGCGATCAGCGCAATTTTCGTAGGGGAAAGCGGGCGCATCATGTAATATCCTAGCCGTATTTGGTTGTGAAGTTTCGCAAAATAGCGTGGCTTTCATTTACCATTGATAAATGGTTTGCGCGAGCGCGACGAGCGCGATAACA
>JBEBHS010000008.1:0-82500 GCA_040080745.1 Sphingopyxis sp.
TCATCGCAACACCGCCTGGTCGCCCGCGACGTTCAACCACAGCGGCGTCACCGGAACCTGCTTCAGTTGCCACAACGGCACCCGCGCCACGGGCAAAGGGCCAAACCACCTCGCCACGCCGAACACGTGTGAAGATTGCCATCGCAACACTGCGTGGTCGCCTGCGACCTTCAATCACACTGGCGTCACGGGAACCTGCTTCAGCTGCCACAATGGCACCCGCGCTACAGGCAAGGGACCGACCCACTTGCCGACCAGCAATGTGTGCGAGGATTGCCATCGCAATAGCGCTTGGAGCCCAGCAACCTTCAACCACAGCGGCGTCACGGGGGCATGTGCCACGTGTCACAACGGCACCCGCGCCACGGGCAAGGGGCCAACGCATCATACGACCAATAACCTGTGCGAAGATTGCCATCGCCCGACGGCTTGGTCGCCCGCAACCTTCAATCATGCCGATGCCACGGGCACCTGCGCCAGCTGTCACAACGGCTCGCGCGCGTTGGGCAAGCCCGGGACGCACATCAGCTCCACGGCTCTGTGCGATAGCTGCCACGTCACAACCGCCTGGTCGAATGTGCGGATGGACCACAGCCAGGCGCTGGGCACGTGCATGAGCTGCCACACGGGCAACGCCGCGACGGGTAAGCCGATAACGCATATCCCGACCAATGCCGATTGCGGTGAATGCCATCGCAACACCGCATGGTTGCCCGCGACCTTCAACCACGCGTCGATCACCGGACAGTGCAGCAGCTGCCACAATGGCACGCGGGCGACTGGCAAGAACCCAACCCATTTCAGCACGACGTCGGATTGTGTGAATTGTCACCGCACACAGGCCTGGTCGCCCACGCTCAACTTCATCCATACGTCACCGGCCTATCCCGGGACGCATGCCCGCAACCTGTCGTGCAATGATTGCCATACAAGCAACAGCCAGACGGTGCCCTATCGGTTCGCAGCCTACGCCCCCGACTGTGCCGCATGCCATGCCAGCGAATATCGGCCCGGCGAGCACAAGAAATACGGCAACACGACCTATACTGTCGGTGAGTTGAGGGACTGCACGGGATCCTGCCACGTTTATACGGATGCGACGATGACCACGATCAAGACCCGCCGCAACAGTCATCATCGCGTCAGTTCGCCTGATTTCGGGGATTAGGGTTACCGTCTAAAGGGGAACATAATGAAAGTTCGTCGTTACTCAGCGTCGGCTCTGCTTGCAGGGCTCGCGTTGCCGCTTGTCGCCTTGAACAGCGTTCCCGCATTTGCCCAGTCGGTAACCGACCGCAACCTTTCGGATGTCAACGCGCAGACGTCGGGCAGCTGCGCGATCATCACGGTCAATTTCAACATTCGCGTGACGGTGCTCAGTTATTTCCCGCAAACCAGCGGGCGCGAATTGCGGATCAACCTCACCGCGCTCGACAATGCCGCGCGCGGCCGTGAATCGCTGCGCCCACCACAGGGCGTTTCGGCGCTGCGCTCGATTGAGCTGGAGAGCAACAACGGCTCTGGCGCGGTGCTTTCACTCCACTTTACGCATGACATGGAGTTCAGCGTGGCGGCGGGTGAGCGCCCGCAAACGCTGATTATCTCGATTGCGGAACCGGGCAGCGGCGGGTGCCAGATCACCGCCCCTTCATCCGCGCCGCCCGTGACAGCGCCGCCAACCACGCCTGAAACGGGCACGCCGGAAACGGGCGTTCCAGCGGCGGCGGCTCCGCGCCCAGCGGTTGCCATTCCGCGCGGGCTTTACGTCGTCAATGTGGTGTCGCAGCCCGCCGATGTCACCAATCTTAGCGACGCACAGCGCACCGCTCTTGGCGATCTGGTGACCTATGAGACACAGTTTGAACGTGACGGGCAGACGTGGCACCGTTTGCGCGCTGGCTTTTTCGTATCGCGTGCGCAGGCCGAGGCGGCGCGCCTGCGCCTGATCGCCTTGTTCCCGGAAAGCTGGGTCGTTGCGGTGACCGCACAGGAGCGCGAACAGGGCGTTGTTTCGCGGCTGACCCTGGCGCCGCAGGCCGCTGCCGTCGTGGCCGCGCCCGTTGCAACCGCTATCGTCGCTGCGCAGCCGCTGACCCCCGAACAGCAAGCTGCGGCGACGACAGGGCTGCACGATGCCGAGGAGGCTTTGCGCGCAGGCGATAATGACCGCGCGATTGCGCTGTTGACGCAAATGCTGACCCTTCCGGAGAACGAACAGACGCCGCGTGCGCTCGAACTCTTGGGGCTGACGCGCGAACGCAAGGGGCAGATGGCGCATGCCCGCGCCGAATATGACGAATATCTGCGCCGCTATCCGACCAGCGAGGGCGCGGACCGCATCCGCCAGCGGCTCGCCGCGCTCGATGCGCCGGGCACGGCGGCGCCAGAGGTGCTGCGCGCAGCGTCGGGCGATGCGGCGGCGGCGCGTCAGGCATGGCGTTGGGGTGCGCGCGGAAGCTTTTCGCAATTCTATTTTCGCGACCAAAGCTCGACGCGCTTTGTCGATGCCTCGCGGATTGACCCGACCGCAGAGGTCGATAATTCGGTCAACCTTAACCAATTACTCACCGCCGCCGATCTGTCGATAACCGGTGGTAACGACCGCACGCAGATATTGCTGCGCAGCTCGGGGTCTTTCACCAAAAACTTCCGCACCGGCGGGCGTGATATTTCGACGCTCACCGCGCTCTATTTTGATGTGCAGGATGACCGCACCAATCTGTCGGCGCGGCTTGGGCGTCAAACGCGCAACGGAAACGGTATATTTGGCCGCTTCGACGGCGCATTCGTCGGTGTGGGCATCCAGCCCGGCCTGCGGGTTAATCTGGCCGCCGGCTATCCGGTGGCATCGTCGCGCCAGACGCGGATTGTCACCGATCGGCGGTTCATGGGGGTCAGCGTTGACATCGGGTCGCGCGCAGACCCGCTACAGGCGACGATCTATGGTTTCAACCAGACCAGCCACGGCCTGATTGACCGCCGCGCGGTTGGCGCCGAACTGCGCTATCTGGTTGGGTCGTTCAACGCCTTTGGCTTGCTCGATTACGACGTGCACTACAACCGCCTCAATCTGGCGGTGATGACGCTCAATTACACGATGGCCGACCAGTCGAGCTTCAGCCTGACCGCCGATTATCGCCAATCGCCACTGCTGACCACCAGCAACGCGCTTATCGGGCAGACACAGCCCGGCGGGCTTGCTGCGCTCCGGCATCTGGGTGAATTGCGGACATTCTTCACCGACCCACAGATTTACCAGATTGCGCGCGACAATACTTTGGTCTCCAAATCGCTCACCATCGCCTATTCGCGCCCCATCACCGCCAATTTGCAGGGCAATCTCGACTTTTCGATGACCGATACCGGCGGCACCAACGGCACGACCCTGGTGACGCCGGGCTCGTTCCCGATTGACCCGCAGAGCGCCGTTGGCCGTGAATATTATTATGGCTCGCAACTGGTCGGCACCGGATTGATTTTCAACAACGACATCTATGTATTCAGCGGGCGCTTCTCGAACACACAGCGCTCGCACACCTACACGCTCGATTTTAATGCCCGCGTTCCGGTGACGAGCGCGCTCCGCGTCAGTCCGCGCATCCGTTATGGCGCGCGCAGCGACAAGTTTACCGACGCGACGTTTAGCCAGATTCAGCCGACGCTGCGGATCAATTATTACCCGATACGCGGGTCAGAGGTTGAGCTCGAACTCGGTGGCAATTTCTCACGCCAGCGCGCAACCGTGGGCACGGCGCTTACGACCACGCGCGAAACGGGCGTGCTGATTTCGCTTGGTTACCGACTCGATTTTTAAAGGTAGAGACCCTCTATGATAGCCGAAGCTGGCCTTGCGGCTTTATGGATGGCGGGCGCGCTTGCGCTGTTGCAACTGGTGATGGGCGCCATGGCGCTGAACCCGAAACATGCCGGGCTGGCGGGCGGGATGACGCCGGTTGCGGTGGCCCAATCGGCGATGGCTGGCCTTGCCTTTCTGGCGCTGATTGCGGTGTTTGTGCGCTCCGACATGTCGGTGCTGCTGGTGGCGATGGACAGCCATTCGGCCAAGCCGCTCATCTATAAAATCAGCGGCACATGGGGCAATCACGAAGGGTCGATGCTGTTATGGGTCGCCATATTGGCGCTCGGCGGCGCAGGCGTTGCGCTGTATGAGCGCGCGCTTGATGCTGCGACAAAAGTCGCAACGCTGGCGGCGCAGGGCGCAATATCGCTGGGCTTTTACGCCTTTCTGCTCTTCTCCTCCAACCCCTTTACAAGGCTCGATCCCGCGCCGCTCGATGGGCAGGGGCTGAACCCGCTGCTGCAAGACCCCGGCCTCGCCTTTCATCCGCCGACGCTTTACATGGGCTATGTCGGGATGTCGGTGGCGTTCAGCTTTGCGGTTGGTGCACTGGTGACACGCCGGGTCGATGCGGTGTTCGCCCGCGCGATGCGCCCGTGGATATTGGCCGCGTGGATTTTCCTGACTATCGGGATCACAGCGGGCAGTTACTGGGCCTATTATGAACTGGGTTGGGGCGGCTGGTGGTTTTGGGATCCGGTTGAAAATGCCTCGCTGATGCCGTGGCTCGCCGCGACCGCGCTGCTCCATTCGGTGACGGTGCTGGCGACACGCGATGCCTTGCGTGCCTGGACGATATTGCTCGCGGTGGTCGCCTTTTCGATGTCGATGGTCGGCACATTTCTGGTGCGGTCTGGCATATTGACCAGCGTCCACGCCTTTGCGGTTGACCCGCGTCGTGGCGGCTTCATCCTCATCCTGCTCGGCGTCTATATCGGCGGGGCGATGGCGCTGTTCGCCACGCGCATCAGCACGGTCAAGGAGGGCAAACGCTTTAACGCATTGAGCCGCGAAGGAACGCTGGTCGGCAACAACCTCTTGCTGTCGATCATCCTCGTCATCGTGCTGGTGGGGACGCTCTATCCGCTGGTGCTCGAAGCCTTTGGCGGAGAGAAATTGTCGGTCGGCGCGCCCTATTTCAACAGCGCGGCGGGGCCGGTTGCGCTCGTCCTGCTGATCCTGATGGGGGTCGGGCCATTGACCCGCTGGCGGCAGGACAGCGGCAAATCAGTCATCGAACGCGTGACGGTGCCGATCGTGCTCAGCGCGGCGATGTTGCTCATCCTTGCGCTGTTCGCGCCGAAACTGGGCCTATTGCCGCTGCTCGGCCTGATGTTGTCGGCCGGCGTCGCGGCGGCCAGCCTCGCGCCGCTGTGGAAACGCAATTTGCGCCGCACGCCGCTGTTCACATACGGCATGGTCATCGCGCATCTGGGCTGTGCGGTCAGCATCGCCGGCATGGCGGGCGACAGCGCATTCAGCCATGAATCGCTCACCGCGATGCGCATTGGCGATACTCGTAATGTCGGGCCGTTCAGCGTCACCTTGCGGGGTATCAGCGAAATACCCGGCCCCAATTGGTCGGCGCTCGATGCCGAAATGGTGGTGACGCGTGGGCGCGGCACACCGTTCATCATGCACCCGCAGTCGCGCACCTTCACCGACCCGCCGATGGAAACCGTCGAATCCGCCATCTCGACCCTATGGGATGGACAGCTGTATCTGGTCGTCGCGGCACAGACGCAGGCTGACCAATGGCCGGTGCGGATGTGGTGGAAACCGATGGTGACACTCATCTGGCTGGGCGGTATCATGATTGCGCTTGGCGGGCTGCTGTCGCTGATTGGCCGAGTCAATCGCGACCTGATGCTCAACCGCTGGCGTTTTTGGCGAAGGGGCGTGGCATGAACCGCCGGATCTGGCTGTGGCTGCCGTTCGCCGTCGTTGCCTTCGCGCTGGCCATATTCGGCTGGAACCTCGTCAATCCGGTTGACCGGCGCGTGCCATCGGCGCTGGTCGGGCAACCATTTCCGCCCATCACATTGGCGGGTGCGCTCGACCCTGCGGCGGGGGTCGATGCCACCTTGCTGGCGAATGGCACCCCGCATCTGGTCAATGTCTTTGCCAGCTGGTGCGTGCCGTGCGCGGCGGAGGCACCGGGGCTGACGTTATTACAAGGGCAGGGCATCGACATTGTCGGCATCGCGGTGCACGATAATGTGCCCGACCTGACGCAGTTTCTGGCGCAAAATGGCAATCCCTATTCGCGGATCGGCATGGATTTTAACGGCCGCACGCAAATCGCGCTCGGATCTGCGGGGGTTCCCGAAACCTTTGTCGTCGATGGGCACGGCAAAATCCTCCGCCAGCATATCGGGGTGATCGAACCCGATGATATTGCCACGCTGGTCGCGGACATCAGGGGGGCACAATGATGCGGCACTTTATCATCCTGTTGGCGCTGCTGCTCGGCCCTGTCGGGCCAGCGATGGCACAGGTCGATTACACCAATAGCGAACTCGCCGATCCGGCGCAGGAACGCGCGGCCAAGGCGTTGATGGATACGATCCGCTGCGTCGTGTGTCAGGGGCAACCGATTTCGGGCAGCAACGCCGATCTGGCGGGCGATATGCGCGCGTTGATCCGCGAACGGATTGCGGCGGGCGAGGAGCCAGAGGCTATCCGCGCCTGGCTGATTACCCGCTATGGCGCGTGGGTCAGCTTCAAACCCGAACTCCATCCATCGTCGGCACCGCTGTGGCTGATCCCGTTCGCCGCGCTGATCGCCGGGTTTTTCCTGATACGCGGTCGATTCAAGAGGAGGCCTTAAGCGATGGGTTGGTTTTTTCCGCTGCTGTTCGCGGCATCTGTTCTGGTGGTCATCGCCAAATGGACAAAGGCACCGCGCGCCGTGCTCGAAATGGCGGCGGTCGCCGCGCTGATCGCGCTCGCTGGCTATGCGTGGCAAGGCTCGCCCAGCTTGCACGGGTCTTCACGCGCCAGCACGGCGCGGCTATAAAGAGCGTCAGGCTGCGCGGGACAGCGAGACCGCCACTTCCATGAACTTTGGTTTGCTGGCCGGGCCATCACTTGTGCGCGGGGGCATCACAATGCCGCCACCGGAGAGTGCGCTGAGCGGCATTCCCGCCGCCGCCAACGCATAAGGAGAGATGCGGTGGCGGGTGCACAGGCCGCCAGCTCCGTCGCTGACCAGGGCGGTTTCGAACTCGACGCCGAAATCGCTTTCTCCGACACGGCTGACAGCGGCCACAACCAGTTGGCCCTTGCCAAGATCGAGGACGAATTGCTCACCCTGGACCACACCCAGCAGCCCTTCGATTCTGGCCCCCATGATCGACAAGTCGCGGACAATGGCTTCGTAGCGGTGATCCTCGTGAATGACCCCGATCCGGCGGAAGACTGAACGGCGTTCGGGGCGGTAGTGATCCGGCCCCTTGGGCGCGATCTTGAACGCCCCCGACTGCATCAGTGCGAGCAGCTCGTCCATTGGCAGAGCCTTGGAATAGAGCCATCCCTGGACATATTTTGCCCCTTTTGAACAGACGAGCTCCAACTGGTCAAAAGCTTCGACCCCTTCAACCGTTGTTTCCATACCCAGCGCATCCGCCAACCCGATGACGGCAGCGATGATCTTGATGCTGTTATGGTCTTTTTGCGTGCACGAATCGACAAAACTGCGGTCCACCTTGAGTTTGTCAAACGGCGCGGAGCGAAGGTAGCTGAGCGAGGAAAAGCCGGTGCCGAAATCATCGAGCGCGATAAGTACACCGAGTTTCTTCAGCTGTCCGAATAATTCCTCGGTTGTTTCGCTGTCATTCAGGAAAACGCTCTCGGTCAGCTCCAGCTCCAGACGCGACGGGTTGAGCCCGCTACTCTCCAGCGCCTCGGCCACGACCGTCATGAACTGATCGCTGGTGAATTGAACCGCCGACACATTGACCGCCACCCGTACGGTGTCGGGCCATTGCGCGGCGTCGCTGCACGCGCGCTGCAAAGCCCATTCGCCCAGCTGGTTGATCAGGTTTGATTCCTCGGCGAGCGGGATGAACAACGCCGGGCTGACAGGCCCGCGTTCGGGGTGATTCCAGCGCATCAGCGCCTCGCAGCCCACAACGACATTGTCGGCTGCGCGAACAACGGGTTGATAATGGAGTTCGAGATTGCCCTGTTTCAACGCTTCGCGCAGCTCATCGACCATGATCTGGCGTTCAGCCGCCTCATCCTTGAGGTCGTCGGCATAGAAACGAAACTGTCCGCGCCCGCCATTTTTTGCGGCGTAGAGTGCAAGGTCAGCATTGCCGGTCAGCTCTTCGCGGTCCAGCCCGTCATAGGGGGCAATAGCGACACCAACCGAGGCGCCGATGACTGCATGCTTGCCGTCGATGATATAGGGCTGCGAGAGGAGTTGGATGATCTTGCCGGCCATTTCGCCAAGCGAACCGCGATCCTCGATGTCGGGCAGGATGACCTGAAACTCGTCCCCGCCCAGCCGGCCTATCTCTCCGCGTGCGCCGATGACGTTGGTCAGGCGCTGCGCCACCTGTTTCAACAGCGCGTCGCCCGCCGGGTGACCCAGCGTATCGTTGACATTTTTGAAGCGATCGAGATCGAGCATCATCAACGCACAGCTGCGTTTGGCCAGTTTGAAGGCAGACAAGGTCGCATCAAGTCGCCTCGTCATCCGGTGACGATTTGCCAGGCCGGTCAGCGAATCATATTCGGCCATATGGCTGTCCGCGAGCTTGCGCTCATATTCGATCGACACATCCTTGGCGCTGCCGCGATAGCCGACAAAATTGCCGTCAGCGTCATATTTGGGATGGCCGCTCAACATCCACCATATCTGGTTGGCGGCGCTGCGGGCCTTGCCCTCGGCAAACCGGACGATAAGGTCGGTGATTGTTTTATTGGCGGCCAGTACGAATTTGAACGGGCGGTCCGATTTGGCACCGGGATTGTCCTGATCGATTTCGAACATATCCGTCAATGATCGCGCCAGCAGCGTATCGGCAGAGTGCCCAAGCTGGGTTGCCGCATTTTCAGATATATAGATCAGCCTTCCCTGCTGATCGGTTGCCCATATCCAGCCGATTCCGGCCTGTTCGAAATCGTCAAGTAGTTCCAGGCGGCGCGCAGAGTCACCGGGTTTGATGACCGCCACGCGGTTGCCGTCGCTTCCCTGCACGAATTGCTCCGCGCGCTTGGAACCCAATGATCGTAAAAAACTCACAGCGTCTGGTCTTCGCTTTCTGCCTGTCTTGTGAAGCGCGATATAGTCGATTTTCCTTTACATTTTCGTAAAGGCACGCAGGTCTCGACGGCCCCTTGCCGAACGCACAGTTTGCCAGCATGAATGCCTGTCCGTGAATCGGAGAAAATGGATGCGTATAGTTACCAGTTTGGCCGTTTTTTTATACGGCGTTGCTGCGGCACTCGCCACACCGTCCTTGGCACAAGACGCGCCCTATCAGCGCGCGGCGCGCAATATCCTGGAACGGCTCGTGTCTTTTCGCAGCTCCGAAGGGCACGGCCCACAGATTATTGCCACAGCGGATTATATCGTCGGTGAAGCGCATACCGCCGGGGTTGCGGACGCAGACATTGCGCGTATTCCGGTGGGCGAAACGCAGGCGGTGCTGGTGCGTGTCGTCGGCAGCGACCCCACGCTCGCACCCGTGCTGTTCTCCGCGCATTTCGATGTGGTTGATGCGCGGCCAGAGGATTGGGAGGCCGACCCCTATGTCTTGAGCGAGCAGGGCGGTTTTTTCATCGGGCGCGGCGCTGCGGATAACAAGGCGGGTGTGGCGGCGTTGCTTTCAACCATCCACAGGATGCGCGCTGATGGCTATCGGCCGCAGCGCACGTTAGTCTTTGTGTTCATCGGCGATGAAGAAACCGCGCAGGCGACGACGCGCGCGGTGGTGCAGCATCCGTGGGTCGCGGGCGCTGCCTTTGCCATCAACACCGATGCGGGCGGCGGCATGCTGACGGCGGAGGGCCAGCCGCTGATTTATTTCACCCAAGGGGCCGAGAAAACATACGCGTCGTTCCGCCTGACGGTGCGCAACCCCGGCGGGCACAGTTCGGTGCCGCGCGCCGACAATGCCATTTACGACCTGTCGCGGGCGCTGCTCAGGATCGAGGAGCACCGCTTTCCGGTGATGGCGAGCGCGCTGACGCGGAGCTATTTCGCCGCCGTTGGTCAGGTCGAAACCGGACCGATAGCAGAATCGTTGCGTGCCTTTGCCGCCGACCCCGGCGATGCGGCAGCGCTGGCGGCTATCCGCGCCGACCCCGAATATGCCAACAAGCTTGCCACCACCTGTGTGGCGACGATGTTGAATGCAGGCCATGCCGAAAACGCGCTGCCACAGCGCGCCGAGGCGACGGTCAATTGCCGCATCTTTCCGGGAACGGCGGTCGCCGATGTGCAGGCCCAGCTGGCGCAAGTCATCGGCAATAGCGCCCTGACGATAGAGGTGATGGATGCGCCGCAGGAAAGCCCGGTGTCCGAGTTGACCGACGAAGTGGCGCGCGCGATTACTGCTTCGGTCCATGCGCGCACCCCCGGTGTTCCGGTAGCGCCAACCTTGATGGCGGGGGCGACCGACGGGCTTGTCTATCGCAGCAGCGGCATTCCCACCTATGGCACATCGGGGATGTTCGAGGTGCCGGGCGAGGGGCACGAACACGGCCTCAATGAACGCGTGCGCATCGCCTCCTTTTACGCTGGTATCGAGCATATCCACGATCTGGCATTGGCGTTCGGACGATAAGCGGCGATGAGCGCCATCGACCGCGATGCCGACTGGAGCCTGCCGGGCTGGATCTATCACGACGCCGAATATCATGCGCTGGAGATGGAGCGGGTGATGCGCGGCGCATGGCAGATTGTCTGCCACACCAGCGAACTGCCGGGTGCAGGATCGTATCAGACGCACGATTTTTTGGGCGAAAGCATCGTCGTCATGCGCGGGGGCGATGGTATCATCCGCGCCTTTGCCAATGTCTGTCGCCACCGCGCGATGCAGCTGTGCGAGCCGGGCGCGGGCTGCGTCAAAAAACTGGTCTGCCCCTATCACGCATGGGTCTATGAACTCGACGGGCGATTATCGGGCGTGCCGATGCGCGGCGATTACCCCGCGCTCGATATGGCCGAAAATGGGCTGATGCCGATCGATGTCGAGATATGGCGCTCCTTCATCTTTGTCCGGCTGCACGATGATGGCGGCCCCAGCGTCGCCGAGATGATGGCTGCGGCGGATGCGCAAATTGCGCCCTATCGCTTTGAGGAGATGGAGCCATTGGGCACTCCCTCGGCGCGGCCGCGCGCGGTCAACTGGAAGAATGTCGGCGATAACTATTCGGACAATCTCCACATCCCGGTCGCGCATGACGGGCTGACACGGCTGTTCGGCAAAAGCTATGCGATCGAGGCACTGGGGTGGGTTGATAAAATGTCGGGGCAATTGGTCGATCGGCCATCCGCCAACGCGTGGGAGCGTTTCTACCAGACGCACTTGCCGCGCGCGCCGCATCTACCGGACACCAACCAGCGGCTGTGGCTTTATTTCAAGCTGTGGCCGAACATGGCGTTCGACCTGTATGCCGACCAGATCGACTTCATGCACTGGGTGCCGACATCGCCGACGACGTGCGAACTGCGCGTGCGCGCCTATGCGCTGCCTGATGCGCGCCGCGCAATGCGCCTCGCGCGCTATGCCAATGACCGGATCAACCGCACCGTCAATGCCGAGGACACATGGCTGGTCGAGCGGGTGCAGCGCGGGATGGAAAGCGGGCGGTACACCGCCGGTCCATTGGGCGCTAGCGAAGTGTGCCTGCGCAGCTTTGCCGCCAAAATCCGTCACCTTATCCCCGAAACGCGGCTGCACCATGCACCGGACGCGGGTTGGAGCACATCATGACCAAAAACTATGACGCGATCATCATCGGCGGCGGGCATAACGGCCTCGTTTGCGCTTTCTATCTGGCGCGCAGCGGGATGAAGGTCCGCGTGCTTGAACGGCGCGATGTCATCGGCGGGGCGTGCGTGACCGAGGAGTTTCACCCGGGGTTCCGCAATTCGACCGCCAGTTACACCGTCAGCCTGCTTAGACCCAAGGTGATCGCCGACATGCGGCTGCATGCACGCGGCTGGCGGATTGTCGAGCGCACGATCAGCAATTTCTTCCCGCACGCCGACGGCTATCTCAAACTGGGTGGCGGCCAGACGCGAACCCAAGCAGAGTTTGCGCGCTTTTCGCCAAAGGACGCTGCGACCTTTCCGGCTTATGAAGCGGCGCTCGAACGGGTGGCAGAGGTGCTGCGCGACATGGCGCTCAAAACCCCGCCCAATGCGGGTGGCGGATTGCGCGCGTTGATCGCGGCGGCGGCGCAGGGGCGGCGGCTGGCGGGGATGGACATAGAGGCACAGCGCGACGTGATGGATCTGTTCGTCAAATCGGCGCGCAGCTTCCTCGACAGCTGGTATGAAAATGACTTCATCAAGGCCGCGTTCGGTTTCGACGCGGTGGTCGGCAATTATGCCAGTGTCGATACGCCGGGCAGCGCCTATGTCCTGCTCCACCATGTGTTTGGCGAGATTAACGGCAAAAAGGGGATGTGGGGCCACAGCGTCGGCGGAATGGGCGCGATCACCAAATATATGGCCGAGGCCTGCGTCGAGGCGGGGGTCGAGATCAGCCTGGAAAGTCCGGTCGCGCGGGTATTGGTCGATGGGGGCAGGGCCACCGGGGTTGAACTGGAAAGCGGCGAGGAGATTGCCGCCAGCGTGGTCGCCGCCAATGTCGGTCCGGCGCTGCTGTTTCGCCAGCTGATCGATCGCGCCGACATGCCGCCCGCCTTCGCGCGGCGGATCGACAATTTCAAAGCCGGGTCGGGCACCTTCCGCATGAATGTCGCGCTATCCGAACTGCCCGATTTCACGGTGCTCCCCGGCAAGGACAAGGCCGAACACCACACGGCGGGGATCATCATCGCCCCGACGCTCGATTATATGGACGCCGCGTTCACCAGCGCGCGCGCAAACGGCTGGTCCGACGAGCCGATCGTCGAGATGAAGCTGCCGACCAGCGTCGACGACAGCCTGGCCCCGCCGGGCATGCATATCGCCAGCCTGTTCTGCCAGCAATTCGCGCCGACACTGCCCGCCAACCCAGACGGCAGCGCGCGGTCGTGGGACGAGACACGCGAAGCGGCGGCCGACCATATCATCGACACCGTCACCCGCCACGCCCCCAATTTCAAGGCGTCGGTGATCGCGCGGCAAATCCATTCGCCGCTCGATCTCGAGCGCAAGTTCGGGCTGATCGGCGGCGACATCATGCACGGGCATATGTCGCTTGACCAGCTGTGGGCGGCGCGACCCGTGCTGGGGCATGGCGATTATCGCAGTCCCATCAAGGGCCTCTATATGTGCGGCGCGGGCACCCACCCGGGCGGCGGGGTGACCGGCGCGCCGGGGCATAATGCCGCGCACGAGATTTTACGCGACCGGAGCCTGCTTGGACGGATGTTCGGCTGAAGTTCGCTCGCGATGCCGCATCCAGGCATAGATCGGCAGGCCGGCGACAATCAACAGCGCACCATAACCCAGCGCCTGTGCGCCCAGTCCCCATTCGGCCCACAGCGTGAAGGCGACGGCCACCGCAGCCGCCGCGGTAACCTGTCGGTCATCGGACAGCAGGCGGATCGCGGCCAGCGCGCTGAGCAGATAGGCCAGCAAACCAGCGGCCAGGCTGATCGAGGCAATAGTTTCAAACAATTTGGCCATACCCTCGCGGTAATTCACCAGCGTAATGCCAGTCAGCAGCAGGCTGGACAGTATATGGCCGCGCAATGGCGTGCCGCGCCCGCTTTCCCGGGCAAACCATGCCGGGAACACACCGCCCCGCGCCATGGCATAGGGCATTTCACCCTGCACCAATATCCAGCCGTTTAACGCACCGAATGCGCTGACCGCAGCAAACAGCGCAACGATGGTCGCCAGCCCGCCGCCGAAGTAATTGCCCAGAAAATCGGCAACCGGCGCGTTCGAATGACTGGCCTGCCCGACCGGCATGAAGGCAGCAAACGCCAATGATATGCCCAGATAGATGGCACCGGTCAGCACCACCGCCGCCATGGTCGCGCGCGGCACGTTGCGGGCCGGATCGGCAACCTTGTCGGCGGGGATTGTCGCCGATTCCAACCCGAGAAAACCCCAGAATGTCAGCCCGGCTGCGGTCGCGATAGACCCGGTGTCCAGCGCGACACCCGGGTCCGGTGCACGCGGTGCGCCACCGATTGTCAGCCATATCGCCAGACCGATCAGCAACACCAGCGGCAACAGTTTCAGGATTGTCGTTACCGCCTGCACCTGCGATGCGGCGCGCACCCCCACTATGTTGACCAGCGTCAACAACCACACGCACGCGACGGCCAGCAGCGCGGGTAGCGCAGGTGTTGCAGCAATGCGCGGTTCGACAATGCTGAGGTTGGAAATAATCGCGACGGCAATGGCACCATTGCCGACCCAGGTCATCACCCAATAACTCCACGCCGAAACAAACCCAGCCAGCGGGCCAAAAGCGGCGTCGGCAAACGCATAGGGGCCACCGCCGCGCGGCAACCGCGCACCCAGCCGCGCAAACACCAGCGCCAGACACAGCGCTCCGCCAATCGTCACCAGCCAGCCGATCAACTGGTTCCAGCCCAGCGGCGCCAGCGTTGCAGGCAGCAGGTAAATACCCGAACCGACCATGTTGCCGACGCACAGCGCCAACAGGGCGGCATAGCCAAGTCGGCGGGTGCGTTGCGGCGTATCCATGGTTGCGGTGGGCATTCTACCTCTCCTCGTGCATTGGTCTTCTTATTGGACCATGCTGCCACCCCATGGTAGTTGGCGCTAGCAAATAGTGTCGGGGGTGGTTTACATCGATAGCATGGCAAACAGCACACAAGCCGGCCAAAGCTGGCTCAACTCCACAGGCCGCTATCACCCGCGCCTCGTCACCGCCGCATTGGCGCTGCACGACAACAAGTTGTCTGAGGCTGAGCCGTTGCTGCGCACGCACCTCAAGGCCGATCCGTTCGATGTCGCGGCGATGCGGATGCTGGCCGAGCTTGCCGGGCGGATCGGGCGGTATAAGGATGCCGAAACCTTGCTGCGCCGTGCGCTCGAATTGCGCCCTGCCTTTACGGCGGCACGCGCCAATCTGGCGATAGCGCTATACCGCCTCAACCGCCCGACCGAAGCGATAGCCGAGCTTGACCAATTGATCGACGCCGACCCCGACAATGTCGGCCACGCCAATCTGAAGGCGGCGGCGCTGGGGCGGGTTGGCGGATTTGACGATGCGATTGCGCTTTATGAAGGCGTGCTCGAACAGCTGCCCGAACAGCCCAAAGTGTGGATGAGCTATGGCCATATGCTCAAGACCGTGGGGCGGCAGGCCGACGGGGTTGCCGCTTATCGCCGTGCGCTCGATTTTGCGCCGCATCTGGGCGAGGTGTGGTGGAGCCTGGCCAATCTTAAAACGGTGCGGTTTGACGATGCCGACATTTCCGCGATGCAGGCCGCACAGGCCGCGCCTGACCTGTCCGACGAAGATCGCTTTCACCTCGATTTTGCGCTGGGCAAGGCGTTTGAGGACCGCAAACAGGCGCGCGAGGCCTTTGCCCATTATGCGGCCGGCAACGCGCTTCGGCGGACCAGGCAACGTTATGAGGCCGACGAGACAACCGCGTTCGTGGATCGCAGTATAACGCTGTTCGATACGGCATTCATCGCCGAACGTGCGGGGACGGGGTCCGCCGCCGCCGATCCGATCTTCATCCTCGGCATGCCGCGTGCGGGATCAACTTTGATCGAGCAAATCCTCTCCAGCCACCCGTTGGTCGAGGGAACCTCAGAGCTTCCCGACATTCCGGCGCTGGCGCGGCGGATGAGCGATTATCCCGCCGCTCTGGCCGATCTGTCGCCCGACGCACTGCGCGACCTTGGCGAGGAATATCTCAATCGCACGCGGATTCAACGGCAAAGCGACCGCCCGTTTTTCATCGACAAACTGCCCAATAATTGGGCGCATGTGCCGCTCATCCACCTGATTTTGCCGCGTGCAACGATCATCGACGCGCGGCGGCATCCGCTGGGCTGTTGCTTCTCCAATTTCAAACAGCATTTCGCGCGCGGACAGGCGTTCAGTTATGATCTGGCGGACATGGGGCGCTATTACCGCGACTATGTGCGGCTGATGACGCATGTCGATGCCGTGCTGCCGGGCCGCGTCCACCGTGTATATTACGAAGCGATGGTTGCGGATACCGAGGCACAGGTGCGCGCGCTGCTGGGTGCCTGCGGGCTTGATTTCGATCCCGCCTGCCTCGCATTCCACGAAACGCAGCGCGCGGTGCGTACCGCCAGTTCCGAACAGGTCCGCCAGCCGATCTTCCGCGACGGGGTGGAGGCGTGGCAGGAGTTTGAGCCGTGGCTTGACCCGCTCAAAACGGCGCTGGGCGATGTTTTGATCGCCTATCCCGATGCGCCACCATTTGTTTGAACGTGGTATTATTGCAACGCCAGTGCCAATTCAGCCGCTTCGCCGCGCATGGAGGTTGACGGGAGGACTCGCGCGAGACATTTTCCACCATCACTTTCAAAACCCTTGGGGGATTATCATGCGCATCAACCGCACACGCACATTCGTTGCCGCCCTGTTCGCCACCACGTCGCTTTATGCAGCGCCAGCCATGGCGCAAACGACGACAGCCAGTCCTGCGGCCGAAGAGGATGACGAGATCGTCGTCACCGCGCAAAAGCGCGAGGAAAATCTCCAGGACGTGCCGATCAGCGTGCAGGTGCTCGGCACCCGCCGTCTCGATCAGCTGAACATCACCAATTTCAACCAATATACGCAGTTGCTGCCATCGGTGGCGTTCCAGTCGAGCCAGCCCGGGGTCACCACCGTCTATATGCGCGGCGTTGCATCGGGCGGCGACGGCAATCACTCCGGCTCGCTGCCATCGGTCGGGGTCTATCTCGACGAACAACCGGTGACGACGATCGGCGGCACGCTCGACGTCCATGTCTATGACATCGCACGGATCGAAAGCCTCGCCGGACCGCAGGGCACGCTTTACGGCGCATCGTCGCAGGCCGGTACCATCCGCATCATCACCAACCGCCCCGATGCCAGCGGCTTTGACGCGCGGTTCGACACCGAACTGAACACCGTCCATTCGGGCGGCGTCGGCGGGCGGGTCGAGGGCATGGTCAATGTCCCACTGGCGACGATGGCGGCGCTGCGCGTGGTCGGTTTTTACCAGCGCGATGCGGGCTATATCGACAATATCGCCGGCACCCGCAGCTTTTTGCCACAACCCGGCGGCATCACCGTCAACAATACGCTTTTCGTCGAACAGGATTATAACGACGTCGAGGTCTATGGCGGACGCGCCGCGCTCCAGATTGACCTCAACGACAGCTGGACGGTGACACCGACCGTCCTCTATCAGGAAATGAACTCCACCGGCAGCTTTGGCTTTGATCCCAGCGTCGGCGATTTGCAGGTCCAGCGTTTTGGTCCGGAGTTTCGCCATGATCGGTTCGTTCAGGCCGCGCTGACGATCGAGGGGCAGATCGGCAATTGGGATCTGACCTATGCCGGTGCCTATCTGGATCGTCAGGCCGAACAGTCGAGCGACTATATCGACTATTCCGAGGCCTATGACAGCCTCTATGCTTCGGTGGGGGGCCTCGCGGGCTATTTCTATTTCACCAATGCGGCGGGCAATATCATCAACCCGCGCCAGCAGGTGCTCGGCAGCGATCATTTCAAGAAACTGAGCCAAGAGTTCCGTATCGCTTCGCCGCAAGACGCGCGGTTCCGCGTGGTTGCTGGGGTGTTTTTCCAGCGGCAAAGCAACCAGATTTTTCAGGATTATCAGGTGGCAGGTCTCGCGCCGCAAGTGTCGGTCAATGGCCGGCCGGGGACGCTGTGGCTGACCCGTCAGACGCGCGTTGACCGCGACTATGCGGCCTTTGGCGAGGCGAGCTTTGACATCACCGACGATGTGACACTGACCGCTGGTGGCCGCCTGTTCAAATATGACAATGACCTGATCGGCTTTTTCGGCTTTGGCCGCGATCCGGCGGGCAATTTCACCACCACGCCCTATAATGCAGCGGGCAGTTCGCGCACCGGCGTCGCGGGCTGCTTTACCTCAACCGGTGTGCGCGTGCGCGAAGCGGCAACCGGCGGTCCGATCACCTTGATCCCGCCGATCGTCAGCGGCACGCCGTGCACCAATCTGGGCGTATTCGCCAATGGCGGGGTAAGCCCGGTGCGCGCCAAGGACGATGGCTTCACCCACCGCATCAACCTCAATTGGGATGTCACCGACGATGTGCTGCTCTATGCCACATGGTCGCGCGGGTTCCGCCCTGGCGGCATCAACCGCCGCGCCGATGTACCGCCCTATGCCGCCGACTTTTTGACCAACTATGAAATCGGCTGGAAAACGAGTTTTCCCGGCGGAGTGCGGTTCAACGGTGCCATCTATCAGCAGCAGTGGAATGATTTCCAATTCTCCTTTCTGGGCGTCAACAGTTTTACCGTCATCAACAATGGCCCCAATGCGCGGATTCGCGGGATAGAGGGTGACGTCAATTACTCGGCGGGGGGCTTCAACTTCACCGCTGCAGCATCCTATACCGATGCCGAAACCCGCGAGGACCTATGCGCGACGCAAATCTGTATCGGCGACGGCTCCGACGTATTGGCTCCGGCGGGCACGCGGCTCCCGATCACGCCGCGTTTCAAGGGCAATGTGACGGCGCGCTACAGCTTTGATCTGGGTCAAGGCCGCGCGCATGTTCAGGGTGTAGTCGCGCATCAAAGCTCGGCTTCGGCGGACATCAGAACCGCAAATGCGGCATCGCTGGGGCGGTTGGAAGGGTTCACCACGGTGGGGCTTTCGTTCGGGATCGACTGGTCGAGCTGGACGTTTGAAGCCTTTGCGGCGAACCTGTTCGATGAGCGGGGCCAGTTGACGCGGTTTCAGCAGTGCGGTGCCTGTGGGCAGCGGACCTATATTGTGCCAGTCCAGCCGCGGACATTCGGTCTTCGCGCGGGCTATCATTTTTAACACGATGGGGTGATTGAACATGTCTGTACGGGTCGCATTGGCTGGGGTTTTGATGCTGGCCATGACGGCCTGTGGCGGCAACGAAAAGACCCCCGCTGGCAGCGCTTCGACGGCGGCGGCGACCCCAGCGGCGACCCCAGCGGCGCCAGTAGCAAGCGTCGCGCCCGCTGCGGCTCCCGCAACTGCGGTGCCCGCACCCACAGCCACTCTGGCCAGCCTGACCGGCGATGCCGCCAAGGGCCGTACGCTGTTCAACCAGTGCCGCACCTGTCACAGCGACGTCGCGGGCACCAACGGCATCGGGCCCAGCCTCCACGGCGTGATTGGACGGACGGCGGGCAGCGTGCCTGGCTATGCCTATTCACCCGCGAACAAGGCCAGCCACCGGACCTGGGACCGCGCGGCATTGTTCACCTATCTTGAATCGCCGATGCGCAGCATTCCGGGGACCAAAATGACCTTCCTGATGGCCAATCCGCAACAGCGCGCCGATGTTATCGCCTATCTCGAAACGCTGCACTGATCGATTAGCGCCAACAGCTTTTCGACAAGCTCGCCCGCATCGCCCGCGACATGTAGCCGCTTGATCCGCGCGCTAGACCCATTGAGCAATGTCACCGTATTGCGCGGCACAGCAAGCAGCTTGGCGAGCGCTGCGATGAGCGCGGCGTTGGCGGCACCATCGGCGGGCGGGGCGGTGATCGCTATCGCCAGAACTGGGCCATCGGGCAGCGCGACGACGCCCTTAACCGCCGCCCTTGACGCGCGCGGGCTGGCCTTGACGCGCAAGGTGACGCCGTCTTCGCGCGCTTGCCAGGGGGTGTTGATACGCATGCTATGGCTATATCCTCTCGAGTCAGAATTGCCCATGCTTGCTATCGACTGCGCCCTTTTCAACGCCGCATCATTGTGGCATTTCAAGTGTTAAAATAAATGGCGCGTAGAGGAGAAAAACGATGTCGCACGACCTGGTGATACGCGGCGGCACCATTGTCGATGGCAGCGGCGGCGCGCCATATATCGGCGATGTGGCGATTGACGGCGACCGGATTGCGGCGGTCGGGCAAGTAGGGGGCGCGGGCCGCGAGGAGATTGACGCCCGCGGCCGCATCGTCGCGCCCGGCTTTGTCGATATTCATACGCACTATGACGGACAGGCGACATGGGATGCCGAAATGGCCCCCTCATCATGGCACGGCGTGACCACCGTTGTGATGGGCAATTGCGGGGTCGGCTTTGCACCCGCGCGGCCCGACAAGCATGACTGGCTGATCGGGTTGATGGAGGGGGTCGAGGATATCCCGGGCAGCGCGCTTGCCGAAGGGCTGAAATGGGATTGGGAAAGCTTCCCCGAATATCTCGACGCGCTGGAACGCCTGCCGCGCACGATCGATATCGGCACGCAGGTGCCGCACGGGGCTTTGCGCGCTTATGTAATGGGGCAACGCGGCGCTGATAACGAAGAGGCGAGCGAGGCCGACATCGCCGGAATGGCGCGGCTGGTGGAAGAGGCGCTGCGCGCGGGCGCGCTCGGCTTTTCGACATCGCGGACGGTGATCCACAAATCGATCGATGGAGAGCTTGTCCCCGGCACGACCGCGAGCGAGCCGGAACTGCTCGGCATTGGCCGGGCAATCGGCCGCGCCGGCTACGGCGTGTTCCAGCACACATCCGATTTAATGCCCGAATGGCACGAGTTTGACTGGATGGAGCGGCTGAGCAAGGAATGCAACGTGCCGATTGTCATGTCGATGCTGCAATCGCCGATCAAGCAGATGTCGTGGCGCGACCAGATGGCGGCTGTCGAAGCCGCGAACGACAATGGCGCCCATATCATCGCAGCCATCGGCCTGCGCGGGATTGGCGTTATCATGAACTGGCGCGGCACCGTCCACCCGTTCATGTTCAAACCGTCATGGCATGCTATCGCGTCGCTGCCCTGGAAGCAGCAGCAGGCGACACTGGCCGACCCGCAGTTCAAGGCACAGCTGCTGGCGGAGGATAATCTGCCATCGCCTTCGCCAGACATGGCGCCGTTTCATTTTCTGGTGACGGCGGCGTGGGCGATGCAATATCCGATGGCGGGCGGTTTCAGTTACGAGCCGACACGCGAGGAAAGCATTGCGCGTTGCGGCGCGCGTGCGGGCCTGGATGCTGCGACCTATGCCTATGATCAACTGATGGCCGATGACGCGGGCGGCATGATCTATCTGCCGGTCATCAACTATATGGACGGCAATCTCGATTTTACGCATGAATTGCTGCACCGCGACGATATTGTCCCCTCGCTATCCGACGGCGGCGCGCATTGCGGGACGATTTGCGATGCGGCCTCGCCGACCTTCCTGCTCAGCCATTGGGTGCGCGACCGCAAGGCGGGGACCATCCCGCTCGCACTCGCGATAAAACGCCAATGCCGCGATACCGCGCTGCTATACGGGTTGGCGGATCGCGGCCTGCTTGCGCCCGGCCTGCTTGCGGACCTCAACATCATCGCGATGGACAGGGTCAAATTGGGCAAGCCATGGCTGGCGTTCGATTTGCCCGCCGGGGGCAAACGGTTGTTGCAGCGCGCCGATGGCTATGTCGCGACGATCAAATCGGGGCAGATCACCTTTCGCGATGGCGTGATGCAGGGGCCGACGCCCGGCACCCTCATCCGCGGGCCGCAGCCGGCAACGATGGCAATCGCCGCCGAATGACGCGCCCGTCACACCTCTTTGCTTGCCAAGGCGGCGGATCATGGGCAATCAGGGGGCATGGCAGGAACGGGCTTTTGCGCTGTGGGGCGAACAACGCGGCTTGGCTTGGGGCTGTTCGCAACCATGCTGTTTGCGGCCGCTCCTTCTGCGCAGGCCAAGGGCGTGGTCGCGGATCCCCAATCGGTTGATACGCGGGTGCAATCGGCGATTGACCGGATTCAGGCCGACCCCGGCTATCAGCTCGAGTTTGCGCCGCAGCCTGTGCCGCCGCGCCCGCCCGAATGGCTCAAGGCCTTTTTCGAATGGCTGTCAGGGGCGGGGCAATGGTTTGTCTATGGCGTTGCGGGGCTGTTGATCGGTGCCGCGCTGTTGTTCGTCCTCTATCTGACGGTGCCCGGGGTGCGCGAGGCGGTTGATCGGCTGCGCGCGCGGTTTCGACGGGCGGCAGAGGAACCGGAGGAAAACCACTGGCAGCCCGATGAAGACGCGGCACGCAACCTGCTCGCCGATGCCGACGCGCTGGCGAGCAAAGGCCGCTACGGCGAGGCGGTGCATTTGCTGATGGGGCGCAGCGTCGAGGATATAGCGCGGCGGCGACCCGGGGTGCTCAAACCCGCACTCACCGCGCGCGCCATCGCTTTGCTCGGCGATTTGCCGCTGCCTGCGCGCACCGCCTTTGGCCGCATCGCCGCCGCCGTCGAACGCAGCCTGTGGGCGCGCCAAGTGATTGCGCTTGGCGAATGGAGCGATGCCCGCGCCGCCTATGAAGATTTTGCCTTTGGCGCGCATTGGCGAACGAGCGCGGCATGAGCAGCAATTCTGGCACCAGTCCGTTTGACGCGCGCGTGATTGCCGCGCTGATCGTCGCGGGCATTATCGGCTTTGTCGGTTTTTGGGTGCTCACCGCCTTTGCGGGCGAATGGGGCAGCGGACGCAATGGCGGCGCGCACGCGCTGTCGCGCTCGGCAACCGGATTTTCGGGCATCGTCGAATTGGTCAAGGCGGGCGGCGCGCCGATCGCGGTGCTGCGCGACGCGCAAGCGGGGGTTCCGGGCGCACAGGAGAGCGAGCTTGGCGGCCTGATGGTGCTGACCCCGCCCCCCGAAGCAACGCGGTCGGACATCGACGAGCGGATCGGCGATTTTGCTGGCAGCGTGCTCATCATCCTGCCCAAACATTTGACCGCTCCGGCGGCGGGCGCGCGCGACCGAGTGATGCGGGTGGGTACTGAGACGCGCGCGGGAAGGTTGCTGGTGGGCGGGGAAGGCGGCTCACCCACTATTACGATAGCGAGCGCGCCGGCACCGCGCCGCGCGATTACGACGAGCCCGTGGGGCGAGCGCGCGATTACGCTGATCCTGCCGGACGAGTGGCAATCGATTGCGGGCGAAGGCCTCAAACCGATCATCAGCGTTGACGAGCGGACCCTCGTTGCCGAACTGCCCGGGCGCGGCAGCACCTATGTCCTCGCCGATCCCGACCTCCTGAACAATCTGGCGATGAAGGATGATGCCAGTGCGGCGTCGGCCTATGCGTTGCTGAGCGCGCTGGCCGGCCCCAATGAGCCGATCGGCTTTGACGTAACGATGAACGGGCTTGGCGCTGGCGGGCGCTCGTTGCTGCGCTCGGCCTTTGTCCCGCCCTTCCTCGGTCTGACACTATGCCTGCTGATGGCAGGGCTGTTCGCGCTGTGGCAGGGCTTTGTCCGCTTTGGTCCGCCATGGCGAGTGGCGCGACGCATCGCGCTGGGCAAGGCAAGTCTGGTCGCCAACGGGGCATCGCTGATCGTGCAGGCGCGGCGGGTGCCACATTTCGCGGCGCGTTACGGCGCGATGATCCGCGAGGCGGCGGCGCGGCGGCTCCATGCGCCGAGCGAGCTGAGCGGCGCAGCGCTCGATAGCTGGCTCGACCGTTTTGCCGACAGCAAAGGGCGGCGGTTTACAGAATTGCTTCAGCGCCTTGAAACGGCGCGGACAAGCGGGGAATGTGTCGAGGATGCGGCGGCGCTCGGCCAATGGCGAAAGGATATATTGCGTGACAGTGAATGATGTGCAGGCGCTCGGGCGGGCGATAGCGAGTGAGGTCGCCAAAGCGATCGTCGGACAGAAACAAGTGGTCGATCGGCTGCTGATCGCGCTGATGGCGGGCGGGCATGTGCTGCTCGAAGGGCCGCCCGGCACCGCAAAAACGCTGCTTGCACAGTGTTTTGCGCGCGCCAGCGGGCTGGATTTCGGGCGGATACAATTCACGCCGGATTTGATGCCAGGCGACATTTTGGGGTCGAACCTGTTTAATTTTCAAACATCAAGCTTCACCCTGACGCGCGGAGCGATTTTCACCGAGGTGCTGCTGGCCGACGAAATCAACCGCACCCCGCCCAAAACCCAAGCCGCGCTGCTCCAGGCGATGCAGGAACGCAATGTCACGCTCGACGGCGAGACGCATGTCCTCAGCCCGCGCTTCACCGTGATTGCGACGCAAAACCCGATCGAAAGCCAGGGCGTCTATCCGCTGCCCGAGGCACAGCTCGACCGTTTCCTGTTCAAACTGTCGATCCCCTATCCCGATGCCGACGAAGAACGGCGGATCGTCGCGTCGCACGGCAGCCTGTTCGAGCGCATCGATGCGGAGCGGATGGGGGTGGTCGCCGTTGCCGATGCGCAACAGCTTGGCGGCGCGATTGCCACGGTGGCCACCGTCACACTTGCCCCGGAAATTGTCGATTATATCGTCAATCTGGTGCGCGCGACGCGTTGTTCGCCCGACCTCGCGTCGGGGGCCAGTCCGCGCGCTGCGGCGTTGATGGCGCGCGCGGCGGCGGCGACGGCGGCGCTGGCGGGGCGTGACTATGTGGTGCCAGACGATGTGCAGGCGATTGCCTTCGATCTGCTGCGCCACCGGTTGCTGTTGTCGCCATCGGCGGAGATAGACGGGCGGCAGGTGGACAGCATCGTTGCCGACATCGTCGCTGCAACCCAGGCACCGCGTTAAGTTCCGCCGCGATGGCCCCGACACCCCGCACAATAGCTCTGGTTGGTCTTGGTGCGCCGCTGGCGCTTTTGCTGGCGCTGGTCAATCCGGATCTGTGGGTGGCCGCACCGTTGTGGATCGCGCTGTGCCTTGGTGCGATGGTGTTCGATGCGGTGATTGCGCCAACCATATCCAAGGCCAGATTATCGATAGCCTTGCCCCAGGCGGTGGGGGTGGGCGAGCCATTTGCGCTCGACGCTGCGGTGGAAGTGACGGGACGCGGCCGCGCGCGCGGCGCGGCACTGGCGCTCAGCGTCGATCATCGCCTGTCGCATGTGGGGCGGATTGACGCGCCGTTGCTGCAAGGCGAAGACGGTATCGGCGCAACCATCATGCTGAGCGCGCTGCGCCGCGGCGTGGCCACCGTCACACGCGGCTGGATCGGCTGGCGCGGGCCGCTCGGCCTGGTGCGGCTTCAGCAAAGCGTCGCGCTCGACCATCAAGTAGCGGTGGTGCCGTCGATCCGCGCGGTGCGCGAGGAAGGCGCGGCGCTGTTTGCGCGCGATGCCCAGGTTGGCCAGCGGCTCAATGCGCGGCTCGGCGAGGGCAGCGAGTTCGAATCGCTGGTGCGGTTCATGCCCGGGTTCGACCGCCGCGCGATCGACTGGAAACAATCGGCGCGGCACGCCGATCTTTATGCCAAGCAGTTTGAGACCGAGCGCGATAACCGCATCGTGCTGGTGGTCGACAGCGGGCGGATGATGAGCGATCCGGTGGTCGATGCCGATGGGGTGAGCGAATCCAGGCTCGACCGCGCGGTGTCGGCGGCGCTGACGCTGGGCTATGTTGCGCTCAGGCTGGAGGACCGCGTCTCGCTGTCCAGCTTTGCCGCAAAGCCACACATAAGCGTGCGCGAATATAGCCGCGTGGGCGATTTTGCCGCGCTGCGCCGTGCGGCGGCGGGGATCGACTATTCGCTCGACGAGAGTAATTATACGCTTGGTCTGGCGAGCGTCGCGTCGCGGCTGAAACGCCGGGCGATGATCGTCATCTTCACCGAGTTCGCCGATGCCAACAGCGCCGAATTGATGATCCGCGCCGCCGAGCGGCTGGTGTCCAGGCATCTTGTGCTGTTTGTCGTCATGGCCGACGGCGAGCTGGATGGCATTGCCGCGCATCAGCCAGATACGGCTGAGGCCATGGTCGGCGCGACCATCGCGGCCGAGCTGCTTCGCGATCGCCGCGTCGTGCTGGCGCGGCTCAGGCGGATGGGTGCGCTGGTGGTCGAAGCGCCGGTCGGCGGCGTCACCGCCAGCCTGCTTGACACCTATATCCGCGTCAAGCGACAGGGGATGATCTGATGGCCGAACCTGAGGCCCTTGCCTATTCGACCGCCGCGTTTCGCCGCGAGCGCGAGGGCGATTGGACCGCGTTCGAAGCGCTGGTCGATCGGCTGGAGCGTGGGTCGCTCCGCCGCCTGTCCGACGATGAGCTGCTGGCCTTGCCGCGTTATTATCGCGCGACGCTGTCATCGCTGTCGATTGCGCGCGCCACCAGCCTCGACGTCGCGCTGATCGACTATCTCGAATCCTTGAGCGTGCGCGGCTATTTCCTCATCTATGGCGTGCGCGAAACACGCCTCGCACGGCTGGGCCATTTCTTTCGTACCGGCTGGCCGTCGGCGGTGCGCGCCTTGTGGAAAGAAACGCTGCTCATCGCCGCGCTGGTGGCGCTGGCGGCGGTCGTGTCGTTCAATCTGGTGACCAATGACCCGAGCTGGTATGCTGCGCTGATCCCCGACATGTTCAACGATGGGCGCGGGCCCGATGCCAGCACGGCGGCATTGCGCGAGACCATTTACGGCGTGCCCGAAGAGGGCGGCTTCCACATCTTCGCGACCTTTCTGTTCACGCATAACAGCCAGGTTTCGATCACCTCTTATGCGCTTGGTTTTGCCTTTGGCGTGCCGACGCTGCTGCTGGAGTTTTACCAGGGCATCCCGCTTGGCGCGATGTTCGCGGTGTTTTACAAGGCTGGGCTGGGGCCGGATTTTGCCGCCTGGCTATCGATCCATGGCACCACCGAATTATTCGCTGGCATCATTTCGGGCGCGTGCGGGCTGCGGATCGGCACCGGCTTTGCCTTTCCCGGCCCGCACAGCCGGATGAGCGCGGCGGCCGAGGCCGGCAAATCGAGCGGCGCGGCGATGCTCGGGGTGCTCATCATGCTGCTGCTTGCGGGGCTGCTGGAAGGGTTTGCGCGGCAATTGGTGCAGCCGATGGCGCTGCGCTTTGCGGTTGGGGGCAGCATGCTTGTCTTCTGGCTGGTCTATTTCTACATGCCGCGCCATAACGTTCGCGCGGGGGGCGGCGCGCGATGAGCGGCGTTCCGATCGCTTCTTCGGCAGCCGGTGCCACGCGCTATGCGCATGCGCGCAAAAACAAGCTGCGCAGCTTCGTCACGCCCGAAGGCGTTGACCTGCAACTGCAAATTGCGGGCAGCAGCCAGCGGTTCGGCGCGCTGATGCTCGACCTCATCTTCATGGTCCTCATTCTGATCGCCGGATCGATCCTGCTTGCCATGAGCGCGTTCGCATCGCTTGATGCGGCGGCGATCATCTGGCTGCTGGGCTTTTTCCTGTTGCGCAATTTCTGGTTTCTGCTGTTCGAACTCGGGCCCCGCGCGGCAACGCCGGGCAAACGGATCGTCGGCATCCGCGTGGTCGCGCGCGATGGCGGTCGGCTGACGGTTGCGGCGGTGACCGCGCGCAATCTGGTGCGCGAGATAGAGATTTTCCTGCCCTTCACCTTCCTCATCGGCTTATTGTCGGTTCCGTCGGGCGATGCGGTCGAGGCGGGCAGCGTCATTCTTGGCATCGTGTGGACCGCGGGGCTTGGCTTTTTCCTGCTGTTCAACAAGGACCGGATGCGGCTTGGCGATCTGATCGGCGGGACCTGGGTGGTGGTGGCCAGACGCAAGCGGATCGCCGCCGACATCGCCAGCGCGCAGATAGCGCAGACCCCTGGCGCGCCGGTGTTCAGCCCGCAGGAACTGGCGGTCTATGGCATTTTCGAGCTGCAAGAGCTGGAGCGCGTGCTGCGCCAGGGCGACCGCGACACGATGATCGCGGTGGCGGACACCATCCGCGCCAAAATTGGCCGGACATTGCAGGAGGATGACAAGCTGTTTCTCGTTTCCTATTACCGCCAGCTCAAAGCGCGGCAGGAACGCGACCTGTTGTTCGGCAAGCGCCGCGAAAATAAATATGAGGCGCAGGCATGAAGGTCTCTGACGCCATGGCCAGCCGTCGTTCGGTGCGCGCCTTTACCGACCGTGCCGTCGATGCGGACCTGCTGCGCAGCGTGCTCGAACGCGCCCAGCGCGCGCCATCGGGCGGCAATCTCCAACCGTGGATGGCGAGCGTGCTGACCGGAGAGCCGCTGGCCGCGCTCATCGCCGCAGTGGCGGAGCGCCTTGCAATGGGGCTGATGGGGCTGCAACCGGAATATGTCATCTATCCCGATCAATTGCCCGATCCGTGGATGGCGCGGCGGCACGGTGTCGCGCATGCGATGTATGCCGCGATGGGGATAGCGCGCGAAGACCGCGCGGCGCGTGATGCGGCGATGGCCGACAATTTCACCGCCTTCGGGGCGCCGGTGCTGTTGTTCGTCCATTGCCCGCGGTTCATGGGGCCGCCGCAATGGGCCGATATGGGGATCTGGTTGCAATCGGTGATGCTGCTGCTGCGCGAGGCGGGGCTGGACAGTTGCCCGCAAGAAGCCTGGGCGATGTTTGGCAAGACGGTGCGCGCCGCGATTGGCCTCGATGACGATCACATCCTTTATTGCGGCCTCGCCATCGGCTGGCGCGATGCGGATGCGCCGGTCAACGGCTTTGACGTGCCGCGCGCGCCGATCGACGAAGTGGTGCGCTGGTTCGGGGAATGACCCCGGACATTACCCGCTTTCCTACAGCCTCCGCCCCATGCCATAAGGCGCGTCCTATACGAGAGGAGCCTCGCGCGGCGCGGGGTTCGTGCTATGGTTTGGCTCTTTGAAAATCGTTAAGCAGGCGTTTTGGGTCAAGGCCTTAACTTGACACATTGCGTCCCCCACATGTGTCGTCGAATATGTTTACTATTTGAAACATAACGATGAATCAGCGCCCTTTAACTTGACACGCTGTCAAGTTAAGCGCGGATATGGGCGAACGGGTCAATGGCATATCCTCGCGATTAAGGGGTTCTGGCCTCATCCCCGATCGTCACCACCAATTTGCCCGCCGCCTTACGATCCCCCAGCGCCGCGATCGCCTCGCCGCCGCGCGCCAGCGGATAGGTGGCGGTAACGCGCGGGGCAATTTTGCCCGCGTCCCACCAGGCAAACAGCTGCGCGATATGCGCGCGGTTGGCGTCGGGGGATCGCGCGGCGAACGCCCCCCAGAATACGCCGCAGACATCGCAGCTTTTGAGCAAGGTCAGGTTGAGCGGCAGACGCGGGATGCCCGCCGGAAAACCGACGACCAGATAGCGCCCTTCCCACGCGATGCTGCGCAGCGCGCTCTCGGCATAATCGCCGCCGACCGCATCGTAAATGACATCCGCGCCGTGCGGCCCGACTGCCGCCTTGAATTGCTCGGCCAGCGCCTTCGATTGATCCTTGTCGAACGGCCCGCGCGGATAGACGATGCACTCATCCGCCCCCGCCGCGCGCGCCAGCGCCGCTTTCTCTTCCGACGACACCGCGCCGATCACCCGCGCGCCAAGCGCCTTGCCAATTTCGATGGCGGCAAGGCCAACCCCGCCCGCCGCGCCGAGCACCAGCAACGTCTCGCCTGCTTGCAGTCGCCCGCGATCAATCAGTGCGTGGATCGAGGTGCCATAGGTCATCAGCAATGCCGACCCGTCGGTAAAACTATGCTGATAGGGCAGGATATAGGCATTGGCCGCGCGCACCGCGATCTGCTCCGCCAGCCCGCCATTGCCCGATGCGGCAATTACCCGATCGCCCACGTGCAAGTGCGTCACACCTTCGCCAACGCTCGCCACGGTGCCCGCGACCTCGCCGCCCGGCGCGAACGGGCGGTCGGGTCGGAACTGATATTTATCGACGATGATCAGCGTGTCGGGGAAATTGATCGCGCATGCCGCAACGTCGATGATGACTTCGCCCGCCCCAGCCGTGGGCGCGGGCAATTCGCCCAGCTCCAGCGTGTCGGGGCCGCCGGGGCCGCGTGACAGCAGTGCCTTCATCGTCTCTCTCCCTTGCTCAGGCGGATCGCGGCACCAACCATGGCGGTTGCTTGGCCTCATAGCCAGCGATAGCAGCCTCTTGAGCCAGTGTCAGCGCGATTTCATCCTGCCCGCGCATCAGGCACATTTTGCGGAATGGGTCGATGGCAAAGGCGAAACGGTCCTGAAATTCGCTCGTCACCATCTGGTTTTCCAGATCGATGGTGATCGCCGCACCGTCGCGTGCCACCGCCATCAGCCGGTCAATCTGATCTTGTGGCAATGCAACCGCGAGCAGCCCGTTTTTAAACGCATTGCCCGAAAATATATCGGAAAAACTGGGTGCAATGACGGCAGTGATGCCAAGGTCGAGCATCGCCCACGCCGCATGTTCGCGCGACGATCCGCAACCGAAATTATCGCCCGCAATCAGGATTGGAGCGCCGGCATTCGCTGGGTCATCAAAGACATTGCCCGGCACCGCACGCACGCTTTCAAACGCGCCTTTGCCCAACCCGTCGCGGCTAATGGTTTTCAGCCACGCGGCGGGGATGATGATGTCGGTATCGACATTTGCCTGCCCCCACGCAATCGCGGTGCCGGAGACGGTGGATACGGGGTTGGGGTTATCAGAGGTCATGAGTTTTCTCCAACCGAGAGATTGCCGCTAACTGGAGGCGCCTCATCGCTCACCCAGCCAAGCCAGAGGATGACTCCGTCGATACGGCGCGGTGGAGCCAGGCAATCGCGCCGGGGCTCACCATGGCCCAAGGCACGGCAAAAAGCGGCAAAATCGTCAAAGCCAGTAGCTTTGGGACAGAAGCTCTGCACAATCATCACTGCGCGGTTCGACCGATACCGCTTTGCTTCGATGATCGCGGCCACGGTTCGATGGATAAGCTGATAGCGGAGCGCTGTCGCGTCCGCTTCGGCAATCCCCAGGGTTGAGAGCAGCCGCGCTAGCCGCGCCCGCTTTCCCGCGCTGTCGTCACGAAGCCATTCTGACACCAACGGGCCGAAACTCTCGTCAACCTTCGCCTCTATCCCCAATATGGCCAGCCCGTCCCTTAGCCCAAGTACGGCGAGCAAATCGGTCTGCGAATGGGTTGAGCGGCCATCACCCAGGTTGGTCGAGCGTTCGAGCCACGCATCGACCAGTTCGCAATCCAGAAACGCGTCAGATTGATACAACACCCGCCGAACAGCGGGTGGAATATCATTGGCCAGAAACCAGATGTCGGCCAATGACTTGGCGGATCGTCCCTGCTTCCAATGGCTGGGCTTGCCGAGATGCGGGATGACGTCTTCGGCTTTACGCATCGGCAGCGAGAGGCGTCTGATTGTCACCCCACCAACTTCCGCACATCGCACAGCCTGCCCGTCACCGCCGCGGCGGCGGCCATCGCGGGGGAGACGAGGTGCGTGCGGCTGCCCGGTCCCTGGCGTCCGACGAAATTGCGGTTGCTGGTCGATGCACAGCGTTCGCCGCTAGGCACCTTGTCTGGGTTCATGCCAAGGCACGCCGAACAGCCCGGCTCGCGCCATTCAAAACCGGCGTCGATGAAGATGCGGTCGAGCCCCTCGGCCTCGGCTTGGGCTTTGACAAGGCCAGACCCCGGCACGACGATCGCCCATTTGACGGTTGCGGCTTTCTTGCGGCCTTTCAATACCTTAGCAGCATCGCGCAAGTCCTCAATGCGGCTGTTGGTGCAGCTGCCGATGAAGATATTCTCGATCGCGATGTCGGTCATCGCGGTTCCGGGGGCTAACCCCATATAATCAAGGGATTTTTGTGCCGCCGCCTGTCTTGCTGGATCGGCAAAGCGCATTGGATATGGCACTGACCCACCGATTGACAGGACATCTTCGGGCGACGTCCCCCACGTTACGCACGGTGCGATCTGTGAAGCATCGATGGCGATACTGGTATCAAAAACGGCACCATCATCACTCGGCAAACTGCGCCAATGCGCGACCGCCGCATCCCACGCCGCGCCTTGCGGTGCCATCGGGCGGCCTGCAAGATAGGCGAAGGTGGTTTCGTCGGGTGCGATCAATCCGGCGCGCGCGCCCGCCTCAATCGCCATATTCGATAGGGTCAGCCGCCCTTCGATGCTCATCGCGTCGATGGTCGATCCGCGAAACTCGATGACATGGCCGGTTGCGCCTGCGGTGCCGATGAGGCCAACGATGTGGAGGATCAAATCCTTTGGTGTGACGCCTGTTTGCAGGCGACCTTCAATGCGCACCTCCATCACTTTTGATTGTTTGAGCCACAGCGTCTGGGTGGCCAGAACATGTTCGACCTCGCTGGTGCCGATGCCGAACGCCAGCGCGCCCAATGCACCGTGCGCAGCGGTGTGGCTGTCGCCGCACACCAATGTCGTGCCGGGGAGCGTGAAGCCTTGTTCTGGACCGATAACATGGACGATTCCCTGCCGCGCGTCGGTCGCGCCAATGTAAGGCACGCCGAAATCCGCGACATTGGCCTCGAGCGCCGCGAGCTGGCCCGCGCTTTCGGGGTCCTGGATGGGGAGCGGTGCGCCCGATGCGTCGAGGCGCGCGGTCGTCGGCAAATTATGATCGGGCACCGCCAGCGTCAGGTCGGGGCGGCGCACGGTGCGGCCATTCGCGCGAAGGCCAGCAAAAGCCTGCGGACTGGTAACCTCGTGGACCAGATGGCGGTCGATGAAGATCAGGCAAGTGCCCCCAAGGTCATCGGCATCGCGACGCGCCACGACATGCGCGTCCCAGATTTTTTCGTAGAGCGTGCGCGGGCGGGTCATTTTTTTGCGGCGCGCAGAGCGCTGATGGTGGTGCCCGCGCTGATCCGCTCAACATCGGTCTTGCAGTGGATCAGGCGGACGCCCCTTTGCTGCATCGCTTGCGCCAAAGCAGGCGCAAAGTCGGCGGTCCGCTCCACCGTCGCTGCCCAGCCGCCATAGGCACGCGCCAGCGCCGCAAAATCGGGGTTGGTGAGGCTGGTGCCCGATAGCCGCGTGGGAAACTCGCGTTCCTGATGCATGCGGATGGTGCCATAAGCGCCATTATCGACGACGATCACCAACATGTCACAGCCATATTGCGCCGCCGTCGCCAGTTCCTGTCCGTTCATCAGGAAATCGCCGTCGCCCGCCAGCGCCACCACCATCCGGTCTGGGTATCGCCGCGCCGCCGCCACCGCTGCGGGCACGCCATAACCCATCGCGCCAGCGGTCGGCGCAAGCTGGCACGTCGGCCCAGCATAGACCCAATGGCGATGCCACCAGCCCGAAAAATTGCCCGCGCCGTTACAGATGAATGTGTCGGCGGGTAGCGCATCGCGCATCGCCGCGACGCATGGCCCAAGGTCGAGCGGGGTGTCGAACGGCTTGACTGCGCTCCAATCGCGCCACTCGGCATGCGCATCGCCGCCTGCGTCAAAGGCGATGATGTCGTCATCCCACAGCGCTGCCATTTCGGCAAACTCGTGCGGATAGGCGCAGATCGGCAGGTCGGTGCGATAGACGCTGTTCAGCTCGCACGGGTCGGGGTGGACGTGGACCAGCACCTGCCCCGGGTGATCGGGGGTAATCAGGCTGTAACCATCGGTGGTCGCCTCGCCGAGGCGCGCCCCAACCGCGATGATGAGGTCGGCGGCCCGGATACGCTCGAGCAATTTCGGGTTGGGACCATAGCCAAGGTTGCCCGCATAGACCGGGCAATTGTTGTCAATCGCGTCCTGTCTGCGGAACGCCGCCGCGACCGGCAGGCCAATCCGCGCCGCAAACTCGGCAAAATAATGCGCCGCACCCGCGTTCCACCCCGCGCCGCCGATGATTGCAACGGGCGAGGTCGCGTCCTTCAACAGGTCCATGAACACCGCCATCGCCTCGGCGTCGGGATCCTGCTCAGGCGGCTCGACGCGTGGGCGGTCGATGGCGATCACTTCATCGAGCAGCATGTCTTCGGGCAGCGCCAGTACGACTGGGCCGGGGCGCCCCGACATCGCGGTGGCATAAGCGCGCGCGACATATTCGGGGATACGCTGCGCACTGTCGATCCGCGCCGCCCATTTGCATAGGGGGCCAAACATCGCGGCGAAATCGACCTCCTGGAACCCTTCGCGGTCGCGCATGCCCCGGTCGACATCGCCGATGAACAGGATCATCGGTTGGCTGTCTTGGCAAGCTACGTGCACACCGATGCTGGCGTTGGTCGCGCCGGGGCCGCGCGTGACAAAGGCGATGCCGGGCCGCCCGGTCATCGTCCCGTCGGCGCAGGCCATGAAGCCGACGCCGCCTTCCTGACGGCAAACTACCGTGTCAATCGCTGGCACATCGTGCAGTGCGTCGAGCACGGCAAGAAAACTCTCGCCCGGGACGGTGAAGATCCGGTCGCACCCCTGGATGACAAGCTGGTCAACGAGGATGCGCCCTCCAGTTCTGGCACCGGTGCGGGTGGGAGGTGTGGTCATGAGGGGGCCATAACCCCGATCACAGCGAAAGGGAACATCTCACGCGTCAGGCCGCGTCCACAGCCACGATAGGCACAGCGCGGCGAGCGCGGGCGGCGCCAATACCCACGGCATGGTCAGCGTCGCCGCGCCGATGGCCATGCTGATCGCAAAGCCGAGTGTGGCAGCAAGCTTGCCCTTGCGGCTGATCGCGCCCTTGGTCCGCCACGCAAGGATGTGCGGGCCAAAGCGCGGGTGGGCGAGCAATCGCGCCTCCCACACTGGGTTGCTGCGGGCAAAGCAGAAGGCGGCGAGGATGTAAAAGGGCACGGTCGGGAGCAGCGGCAGGGCGATGCCGATGGTGCCGAGCGCGGCGCTGATGATGCCAGCGGCCAACCACAGACCGCGCCTGACGCTCACACCATATGCACCGCTTTGGTGACGCAATAGCTGTCGAGCCCCTCGGCCCCGCCCTCGCTGCCATAGCCCGATTGCTTGACCCCGCCGAACGGGGTGTCCGCGCCCGATACGCCAAAGCCGTTGATGCCGACCATCCCGGCTTCGAGCGCATCGCCGAGCAAATTGGCGCGGCGGCCGTTTTCGGTGAAGGCAAAGGCGGCGAGGCCGAACGGCGTGCCATTGGCGAGCGCGATCGCTTCGTCAAAACTCTCGAAGGCAGCGGTGACCGCGAGCGGGCCGAACGGTTCGACGCGCATGACATCAGCATCGTCGGGAACGGCGCTGAGCAGCGTCGGGCGAAAGAAATTGCCCGGCGTGTTATCGCGCGACCCGCCTGCGGAGAGCGTCGCCCCCTTGGCCAGCGCATCATCGACCAGCGCGGCGATAGCATCGGGGCGGCGGGCATTGGCGAGCGGCCCCATTTGCGTGGCGGCGTCCATGCCGTTGCCGACCGCTACCCGCGCGGTGCGCGCCGCAAAGCCCGCGACGAACGCGTCGTGGACGGATGCGTGGACGAAGAAGCGCGTCGGCGATACGCACACTTGGCCGGCATTGCGGAACTTTTGCGGCACGACCATGTCGAGCGTTTTTTCCAAATCGCAATCATCAAAGATCAGCACGGGGGCGTGGCCACCCAGCTCCATCGTCGATTGGGTGACGCTATCGGCACACAGCCGCATCAGATGTTTGCCGACGGCGGTCGATCCGGTGAAGCTGATCTTGCGGATGACGGGCGAGGCGATCAGCGTGCGGCTGACCATATCGGGCACGCCAAACACAAGCTGCGCGACCCCCGCGGGCACGCCCGCATCATCGAGGCAGCGCATCAGCGCGGTGGTACAGCCCGGCGTTTCTTCGGCCGGTTTGGCGATCACGCTGCACCCCGCGCTGAGCGCCGCCGCGACCTTTTTGGCCATCAGATAGATGGGAAAGTTCCACGGGGTGAAGGTTGCCACCGGGCCGACGGGCTGTTTCAATACCAGCGAACGTTGCCCGCTGGGCCGCACGAGGACGCGGCCATAGTGGCGTTTGGCTTCCTCGGCATACCAGTCGAACAGCTGCGCCGCGCCCGCGACCTCGCCCTTGGCTTCGGCCAGAGGCTTGCCCTGCTCCATCGTCAGCAGCGCGGCGATAGCGTCGGCGCGCTCGCGTAGTAAATCGGCGGTTTTGTGGAGGATGGCGGCGCGCGCATCGGCGGATGTGGCGCGCCACAATGGGAAAGCGCGCTCCGCTGCGGCGAGCGCTTGTTCGATGTCGGCTTCGCTGGCGAGCGGCAGCCCCGCGATGCGTTGCGCGGTCGCGGGGTTGACCACGGGGGCCTCATCGCGGCCCTCACCGCTGCGCCACGCGCCATCGATGAACAGGGCCAAGTCTGCGGTATATTGGGTCATGCGCGGCTCCTTCATATGCTTGGACTCTAAGCCCGTTCGCCCTGAGCTTGTCGAAGGGCTGTTTTTATATGATAGTGACTTAAGAGAAGGACGACCCTTCGACAAGCTCAGGGCTGGCGGAGAAGGAAAAATCGATGGCTGTAACCATCATCGCAGAGGGTTTACGCTTTCCCGAAGGGCCGGTCGCCATGCCCGATGGCAGTGTGATCCTGACCGAAATCGCGGCGGGGCGGATTACGCGGGTTGCCCCTGACGGTAGCAAAACCACCGTCGCAACCACCGGCGGTGGGCCCAACGGCCTGGCGATCGGCCCCGATGGCAAGCTTTATTGCTGTAACAATGGCGGGTTTGAATATCACGACGCGGGCGGCATGCTGGTGCCAGCGGGGATAGCACGCGATTATTCTGGCGGGCGGATAGAGCGGATTGACCTTGCGACAGGCGCAGTTGAGATTCTATACAAATCGGGCGATTTTGGCTGTGTGTTGCGCGGGCCGAACGACATCGTGTTCGATGGCGCTGGCGGGTTCTGGTTCACCGATCATGGCAAGATCGACTATGGTGCGCGGGTCCATGATGTTGTCGGGATATTCTATGCGCGCGCCGACGGCAGCCATTTGGAAGAGGTGATCTTCCCCAGCCACAACCCCAACGGCATCGGCCTATCCCCCGATGGCAAGACGCTCTACGCCGCTGAAACCTATACCTGCCGCCTGACCAAGTTCAACGTCATCGCGCCGGGCAAGGTCGATGGCACGGGTGGCCCAGCCGGCCCCGGCATCCCGCTCTATCGCCCGGCGGGCTATAAGTTTTTCGACAGCCTGGGGGTGGAGGAACGCGGCAATATCTGCGTCGCCACCATCGGCGAATGCGGGATCAGCGTCATTTCACCGGGCGGTGAATTGGTCGAGTTTGTCGCCACCGATGATATTTTCACCACCAACATCTGCTGGGGCGGGGCGGACCGCAAGACGGCCTATGTCACGCTGTCGGGCAGCGGGCGACTGGCGGCGATAGACTGGGCGCGGCCGGGGCTGAAGCTCGCTTATTGAGCGCCCGTTAGTGCATCAGCAATAGCGGCGTGTGTGCGGCGTCGATGAAATAGCGCGTCACCCCGCCGAACAATGTCTCGCGGAAACGGCTGTGGCCGAATGCGCCCATCACGATCAGGTCCGCGCCTAATATATCCGCGCATTCATCGAGCAGTTCCTCAATCGTCAGCTGGCTGGGCGCTTTTTCCATCAGTTCGGCGTGGATGCTATGACGCGATAGGTAACTAAGCGCGTCGGTCGCCGGAAAGCCTGCATTTTTGGCCTTCTCGGCTATTGTCATCAGCGTGACGGACTGTGCCAGTGCAAGCAAGGGCACGGCGGCGCGCAGCGCGTTCGCGGCCTCATGGCTGCCATCCCACGCAATCATCACTTTGCCGTTTAGCTGCAACCGCGCCCCCCGGGGAAGCGCCAGCACCGGACAGCGCGCGCTGACTGCGAGCGCGCCAACGTCCGGCCCCGGATTGACCTTGCCCGGATCGCCCAGCGATACCACAATCAGGTCCGCGAGCCGCGCCGAACTGACCAGCGCATCGACTGGCTCGCTGGTCGATGATTCGATGCCCCACGGCACGTCCTCATCGCCAAGCTGAGCCGACAGCCGCGCAACCAGCGCGTCTTCATCCGCCTGCGCCTGATTGAGCGCCTCACCGACCAGAAAAGCCCCGCCAAACGGATCGAGCGTCACGAACCGCTGCAGCGGTGTGTTGATGTGAAGCTGCACATGCCCCTCCGCCGCGCGGGCAAGGTCGAGCGCGGTTTGCAGACGTTGCTCCATCGCGGGGCTATCATCGGCGTGAACGAGGAACGAGCGCATGAGGGTTCTCCTTACCAGATGCGTATGGACCGCACGCGCTGCGGACACCATGATGTAGATCAACGCTCTATCGTGGTTGAGTGCCGTCGCATCTGCGGCTATCGTTGCGCCAAGAATTCTGACCCTTCTCTCAGCGCTGACAGGTAAGCCCTCACCCATGAAAAAACTCTACCTCGATGCCGCCGCCGCCCTCGATGGGCTGCTCCGCAACGACATGTTGATCGCCAGCGGCGGATTTGGCCTGTGCGGCCTGCCAGAACGGCTGCTCGACGCGGTGCAGGACAGCGGCGTCACTGGCCTGACATTCGTGTCGAACAATGCCGGGATCGACAATGAAGGTATCGGCAAGCTGCTCCGCACGCGACAGGTGAAGAAGATGATTTCATCCTATGTCGGTGAGAATAAGGAGTTTGAGCGGCAATATCTTAGCGGAGAACTGGAGGTCGAGTTTTGCCCGCAAGGCACATTGGCCGAGCGGATGCGCGCCGGGGGTGCGGGCATCCCCGGTTTTTATACCAAAACCGGCGTCGGCACGCTGGTCGCCGAGGGCAAGGAGGTCAAGCAGTTCGCCACCCCAAATGGACCCGAGGATTATATTCTCGAACGCGGCATTTTTGCCGACCTTGCCATCATCAAAGCGTGGAAGGCGGATGAGAGCGGCAATCTGGTGTTCCGCAAGACCGCGCGCAATTTCAACCTGCCTGCTGCGACCTGCGGCAAGGTTTGCGTTGTCGAGGTCGAGGAGATCGTGCCCGTCGGCGCACTCAACCCCGACTGTATCCATTTGCCCGGCGTCTATGTCCAGCGGATGATCGTCGGCGCACCCTATGACAAGAAGATCGAGTTTCGCACGATAAGAGAGCGAGAGGCGGCGTGATGGGCAAAAGGTGGATCGGGCGATGGGTGATCGCGGTGTCGGCGTTGCATACGCTGCTTGGCCTGATCGCTTTCGCGCCTGTCCTGCGAGCGATGCTGAACGCCGGACTATGGAACAGCGTCGGAGCAGACCCAATGCGCGGCGCGGTGGCTTGGTTCCTGTTGAGTGGCGGTTTCATGCTGGTCAGCGGGCTCGCAATAGATGCCTGTGAAGGAAATACGCAAGGTCGCCACTTGCGCCAGACAGGCTGGGGCTTGTTGATGGTTACGCTCATCGCCATCGTGCTTATGCCCGTGTCGGGCGCTTGGCTGTTGCTGCCGCCAGCAATTGCTTTGATTCGGCGCGGGAGTAGCAGCTGATGCTGGCTAGAAACCCATGGCTGATCGCGGCGGCATGGGGCAGCGTCGCCGCATCCGTGTTGCACATCGCGTGCATCATCGGCGGGCCGGACTGGTATCGCTGGTTAGGGGCGGGTGAGGAAATGGCGCGGGCTGCGGAGCGCGGGGCGTGGATGCCGACCATCGTCACGCTGGGCATCGCTGCCGTGCTGGCGGCATGGGCGGCCTTTGCCTTTTCTGCAGCAGGAGTGATCCTCCGATTGCCGTTGACCCGAACCGCGCTGGTGCTGATCTGCGGCGTTTTGTTGCTGCGGGCAGCGGCAGGATTGTTCGGGGCGTTTTGGCGGCCTGACCTGTCGGGCAACTTCATGCTTATCTCTTCTTTGATCGTGCTCGCCCTTGGCTTATGCTTTGTCATCGGCACATGGCAAACATGGGCGAAACTTTCAAACAGGGGAGTTTGAGCGATGCACAAGGCATATATGATGATGGGCGGCGCAGCCGCTGCGGCCATGCTATTGTCGGGCTGTGTTGCCGCCGTTCTGCCGGTGGTGGCGGCGGGTGCGATGGTGCGGAGCGAGGCCAGCAGGAACGAAGCGGTCAGCGTCCCGCCCGCGCCCCCTGTTCCCGCGCCGCCAGCGATGGCGCCGATGCCCAATGCGCCGCGCGCAGATTACGCCAGTCCGATCGCATCGAGTGTGACACCATCGGCGGCATTGCCACCGAGCTATCAGGCGCTGGTTGACCATGTCCGCACCCGCGCCGCCCTGGCCGCACAAGGTGCGCCCGTTACCTCGCTGGTGCTGGAGGATGCGCTGAGCTTGCGCGAGCCAGCCTATGTCGATTGCCAGGCCCGCGCGAGTGCGGTGCTGATTGACCTTGATGATGCCAGCAGCGGCCCGGTGACTGCGATGACCGCGCAACCGGGCGAAGGTGTGGCTGCTGCACCCGCCGCCAATGCCGATATGGTGGCTGCGCTACGGCAAATCCGCGCCACCAATACCCGCATCGTGTGGATTACCGACCTGCCGGAGGCGGCCGCGACCACCATCGGCGGCTGGCTGCATCGCACTGGCCTTGACGGCGAAAGCAATGATACGCTCTATGCCCTTGCGCCGGGCCTTGAACGCAAGCAATTGCTCCGCCGCCGCGCCGCCGCGCAATTTTGCATCATCGCGGTGGTCGGCGATCGAAAATCGGACGCAGAGGAAGCCTATGACCATTTGCGCAATCCCGATGCCCCGTTGATTGTCGACGCCAATTGGGGGTCGGGCTGGTTCCTGCTCCCGCCGCCATTAACACCCCACCAGCCGTAAAGGATAGCTATGCCCTGGACCCGTGATGACATGGCTGCGCGCGCGGCAAAGGAACTGCGCGATGGCTATTATGTAAACCTTGGCATCGGCATCCCGACCTTGGTGGCGAACCACATCCCGGCAGGGGTCGAGGTGACGTTGCAGAGCGAAAACGGCATGCTTGGCATCGGGCCGTTCCCCTATGCGGGCGAGGAGGACGCCGACCTGATCAACGCCGGCAAGCAGACGATCAGCGAACTGCCGCTAAGCGCCTATTTCGATAGCGCAGCCAGTTTTGCGATGATCCGCGGCGGACATATCGACCTCACGGTATTGGGGGCGATGGAGGTCGCCCAAAACGGCGACATCGCCAACTGGATGGTGCCGGGCAAGATGATCAAAGGCATGGGCGGCGCGATGGACCTGGTCGCTGGGGTCAAGAAGATCATCGTCGTCATGGAACATACAGCGAAGGACGGCAGCCCCAAGTTCATCCCAGCGTGCACGCTGCCGCTGACGGGCCGTAATGCCGTTGACATGATTATCACCGACCTGTGCGTGTTTCACCGCCCCGACCACGCATCGCCATTCAAACTGATCGAACTGGCACCGGGGGTGACGGCCGAAGATGTTGCGGCAAAAACGACCGCGCAGTACGTGGCGTGATTCGGGTGCAAAGGAGCGCGGCATGACCTATCAACTCATCACCGCGAACCGCAATTATTCGAGCTGGAGCTTGCGCCCGTGGTTGTTGATGAAGGCGCTCGGCATTCCGTTCGCGGATCGTCTGGAGCCGTTCACCGCGACGCATAATTACGCTGCGTTTCGCGCTTTCTCGCCTGCGGGAACGGTGCCGGTGCTGCTCGACGAGGGGCGCACGATATGGGATTCGATGGGGATTGCGCTCTATCTTAGCGACAGGCATGACGGGGTGTGGCCCAGCGATGGCGATGCGCGTGGCTGGGCGCAGTGTGCGGCGGCGGAGATGCACAGCGGCTTTGCGGTGCTGCGCAATGACTGCACGTTCAACCTCGGGGTGCGGGTGCGGCCAAGGCCGATGAGTGAGCCGCTATTGGCCGACATCGCGCGCATCAAAGAGATATTCGAGGAGGGGCTGGCACGTTTTGGCGGGCCGTATCTGGCTGGACCGGAGTTCAGCGCCGCCGATGCCTTTTTCGCTCCCGTTGCCTTTCGGGTGCGCACCTATGGCCTTGATGTCGGACCAAGGGAAAATGGCGGGCAGGCGTGGGTTGATCATATCATCGCGCATCCCGCCATGCGGCAGTGGGAGGCCGAAGCGCTATCCGAAAGCTGGCGCGAGGTGGGGCACGAGGCTGAATTAGCCGCGTGCGGCGCGGTCATCGCCGATTATCGCACTGGTTAATCTCCGAGTACCCTTCAGTCAGCAGCGCCGTCGCCTTCGGCCAAGGCCTTGCGTGGGCGGCCACGGCGTTTTAGCGCGGGAGGAGCCTCATCATCGCCGGCAGCGAGAGGTGCCTCGCGCGCGGGTTCGATGCCGATAGCCGGCGGCAGCACGGCAAGGTCGATACCCAGATTGTCGGTTTCGTTTGAGGCGTCGGGATGGCCATTGCTGCGGCTATAGCTGCTGCGTTCGCGGTATTTGCCTCCGTGACCTTGATCGTTCGATTCGCGCGGCTCGTGCGTGCGCTGGTCATCGCGCGATGGGCGCGGACTACGCTCGGCGCGGTTTCTAGGGGCGCGGCCAATCATGTCGATAGCGTCGAGCTCCTCGGCCTGATCCTCGCCATCGTTATCGCCCTGCGCAGCGTCATCGCGTTCTTCAAATCGCCCGCGCTGCTCCTCTTGCCTGACCCGCGCATCGGACAGGACACGGAAATAATGGTCGGCGAATTGCAGATAATATTCGGTCATCACCCTATCGCCGGACAATTGCGCGTCGCGCGCCATATTGCGATATTTCTCAAGCAATTGAGTGGCGTTGCCGCGTGCACGACTGTCGATGCGATTGCCCTGATCGTAGTTGCGGCTTTGGCCGCCACCCGATTGACGCGGCCCGTTATTGCTGCGGCCGCGGCGGCGTCCGTTATTCTGCTGGCGATTATTGATCGACATATACGTCCTTAAGAAGTGGAGCGGTCTTTCCCGTATGTCCTGCGCATGCGCGGTAATCTGTGCCTGTCACCAGCGCTCCAACGGGTGGAGCGAAGAGGCCATTCTGCCGCATGGGAACTCTTGCAGCGATCCCGAACCCCATCTTGGTTTCCGCAGGGCATCTGCTGCGGCACCAGCACTAGCCGCACCCGCCGACAAATCAAGCAAAAACGTCATTCAGACACACAAAGGAGCGCGCGGACGTGCCCGCTTAAATCTTTTCTGGATCTTACGGCCAACCCGGCAGCGCTGGCCAAAGCTGTGACTGCTCGTTCTTGCGAGGCACCGATTTCCAGGATGGCGATGCCGCCCGGATGAATGCGCCGCGCCAGAGTGGGCAGAATAGCGCGATAGTCATCGAGGCCATCGCGGCCCGCAAACAGCGCCTCATGCGGTTCATAGTCGGCGACTTGGCGGTCGAGCGGTGCAGATGTTTCGACATAAGGCGGGTTGCACAGGATGAGGTCGGCGCTGCCGCCATCGTCCCACCCTCCCTCGACAAAGGTTGCGCGCGCGCCTAACCCCAACGCCGTCGCATTGCGCTGCGCATAGCCGAGCGCGGTTTCGCTTCTGTCCACCCCAACCCCGTGCGCCTTTGGCCATTGGTCGAGCGCGGCGAGCAGCAGCGTCCCTGGCCCCGTGCCAAGGTCGAGGGTGGTCGCGGGGCCAGCTTCGCCAAAATGCGCGAGCGCCGCCTCGATCAGCGTTTCGCTGTCGGCGCGCGGGATGAGCACGCCGGGGCCGACACTAAGGCTGATCGTCCAGAAATCGCGGGTGCCAAGAATATAGGCGACGGGTTCATACGCCATGCGGCGCGCCACCAATGCGGCATAGGTTGAGGGCAGCGCAAAACGATCAGGGTCGAGCAACATCGTGCCGCGCTCCGCTCCCAGCGCGTGCGCGAGCAACAGTTCGGCGTCGAGCCGGGGCGTGTCGCTGATCGCCGTTAACTGCGCGGTGGCATCGCCGAGCGCGCGCTTTATGCCCCCCTCCCCTTCAGGGGAGGGGCTGGGGGTGGGGTCTTGCTGAATAGTGCTGCGCCTTGAGAAAGCACCCACCCCAACCCCTCCCTTAAAAGGGAGGGGTTTATTATTCATTGCCCACCATCGCCAGCCGTTCAGCCTCGTCCTCGGCGACCAATGCGCCAACCAGTTCGCCAAGCTGGCCTTCCAATATCTCGGGCAGGCGGTGGAGCGTCAAATTGATGCGGTGGTCGGTGACGCGCCCTTGTGGGAAATTATAGGTGCGGATGCGTTCCGACCGATCACCCGACCCGACCATCAGCTTGCGTTCCCCCGCGCGTTCATTGTGCAACAATTCGCGTTGGCGTTCATACAGGCGGGTGCGCAAAACCTCCATCGCCTTGGCGCGGTTTTTGTGCTGGCTGCGCTGGTCCTGCTGGATGACGACGAGGCCGGTCGGCAAATGGGTGATGCGGATCGCGCTGTCGGTGGTGTTGACATGCTGTCCGCCCGCGCCCGATGATCGGTAAATATCGACCTTGAGGTCGCCCTCGTTGATCTGGACATCGACCTCGGTCGCTTCGGGCAGGACGGCGACGGTGGCGGCGCTGGTATGGATGCGCCCCTGCGTTTCGGTGGCGGGCACGCGCTGGACGCGGTGGACCCCGCTTTCGAACTTGAGATGCGCGAACACGCCGGTGCCCGCGATGGCGATGATCGCTTCCTTATAACCGCCGACATCAGCCTCGCTGGCCGATACCAGCTCGACGCGCCAGCCCTGACTTTCGGCATATTTGCTATACATGCGCAGCAAATCACCCGCGAACAGCGCGGCCTCGTCGCCGCCCGTGCCGGCGCGGATTTCGAGCATGGCGGAGCGTTCGTCGGCGGCGTCTTTGGGGAGCAGCGCGATCGCCAGCGCATGTTCGGCCAAGGGCAGCGCGGCGTCGATTGCGGCCAGCTCCTCATTGGCCATCGCGCGCAGCTCGACGTCGCCGCCCGCCGTCATTTCGGTGAGCGAGGATATTTCGGCGCGCAGCCGTGCGACCTCTGCCGCCGCGCGTGCCACGGGTTCGATCTCGGCATAGTCTTTCGACGCCTGCACAAAGGCTGCGCCCTCCAGACTGCCCGACGCCATCCGCGCAGCCAGTTCGTCGCGGCGCGCGCCAATCTGGCCAATACGTTCGTCGGAAATGCGGGTCATGATACCGCCCCCCTCCCCTTCAGGGGAGGGGCCGGGGGTGGGGTTTCAAGGCATTGCGCAAGGTCGCTAAACCCCACCCCAACCCGCGTGCAGAGGCGCGTGACTCTGCTCGCCCTGAAGGGGAGGGGCTTAGTTATAGCGAGGCCGTTCATGCGCGGCGTTCAAGCCGATAAGGCTTGAAACTTCCATCCTCGTTGGCCTCTGAGGGTAACACGTTGAACCGCGAGCGCAGTGCCGTCGCAATGGCCTTTTCGGACGGCTGTTCTCGCCAGTCACCTATTCGCTTAGGCAATAACTCCATATCAAATTCTGACGATGCTGTAACAAGCACGACGACGCCGTTAGATTTTTTTTTCGCTTTATCAAAGCGCTTGCCTAGCGAACCCTCAGTCAAGCTATCGGCGGCGATGCCTCCAGCGCGAAAAGCCGCGACAACAGAGCGAACATTACTGTCTTGCCCATCTTGCTCACTCATCACAATGATCGGCCGCAAATCGCCCACATCCCCCACCAGCATCGCCAGCCGCTCTATCCCCGCCGCCCAGCCGACCGCTGGCGTTGCGGGGCCGCCGAGCGCCTCGATCAGCCCGTCATAGCGCCCGCCGCCGATCACCGTTCCTTGTGCACCCAGCCGGTCGGTGACGAACTCGAACGCGGTGTGGCGGTAATAATCGAGCCCGCGCACCAGCCGCGCGTTGCGGCTCCACGCCACGCCCGCCGCGTCCAGCCCCGCCGTCACATCGGCAAAAAAATCGCTCGCCTCAGCCGTCAGATAGGCGTCGATGTCGGGCGCGCTGTCCGCCGCCGGGCGGTCGGCCGGGTCTTTGCTGTCGAGGATGCGCATCGGGTTATCGACAAGCCGCCGGACGCTGTCCTCGGACAAATCGGCGCGGAAAGCCTCAAAATGCTCAACCAGCCCTGCGCGCCATGCATCGCGGCTGGCTGCGTCGCCCAGCGTGTTGAGTGTCAACGTCACGCCGTCGACTATGCCCAATTCCTTGAGCAATTGATCGGCAAAGCACAGCAATTCGACATCGGCATGCGGGCTGTCCGACCCGATTACCTCGGCGTCGAGCTGGTGAAATTGGCGGTAACGGCCCTTTTGCGGGCGTTCATAGCGGAACAGCGGGCCGTGCGTTGCGACTTTCAGCGGCGCATATTGCTGCCAGCCGTTGGTGATGTAGGCGCGGGCAATGCCGGCGGTAAACTCTGGCCGCAGCGTCACACTGTCGCCGCCGCGATCCTCGAATGTATACATTTCCTTGGACACGACATCGGTGGTTTCGCCCAAGGAGCGCGCGAACACGGCGGTCGGTTCGATGACGGGCATTTCGATACGGCCAAAGCCATAGAGGCGGCGGGTGCGCTCGAACGTTTCGACCACATGCGTAAAGCGGTCCGCCGTATCGCCGATCATGTCCTGCGTGCCGCGCACCGCGTGGGGAGTGGGTATCCGTGCCATGTTGGCGTCGCTAGAGCAAAATCATCGCGCTTGCCAGTATTAGAGCAGGGGATTTGATTCGATCAAATCGCGCCCTGCTCTAAGTTTATGTTGTGCCGTGTTTTGCGAGCCGTCAGATGATGTCATCTGACTTCAAAACGCTCTAACAGGCTGGACAGGGTATGGGCCGTGCTGGCAAGGGAGTGCTACCGCCACGCAAAGGGGTCATCGGCCTATGCTATCCCGCACTGCATCCATGCTCAGCATCGCCGCATTTGCCACCGCCGCGCCAATATCAGCGCAGGTGGAGAACAGCGCGCCGCCCATTCCCGCGCCGCTGAGCGTGCTATCTTATCCTGGCACGATGACGCTTGATGTTGACGCCAGCGACGTGGCGCATGCTATTTTCACGGTGCATCAAACGATACCCGTTGCGCAGGCGGGCGATCTGGTGCTGCGCTATCCCGAATGGCTGCCGGGCAAGCACGCCCCGCGCGGGGCGATTGGCGATATTGGCGGGCTGACCTTTACGGCGGGTGGCCGCACTTTGGCCTGGCACCGCGATCCGGCCAACGTGTTTGCTTTTCACGTCGATGTGCCCGCCGGCGTGCGGCAGGTTGAGGCGCATTTCCAGTTCCTGTCGCCAACGCGTGAGAGCGAAGGGCGGGTGGTGATGACCCCAATGATGCTTAACCTGCAATGGGAACAGGTGTCGCTTTATCCGGCTGGATATGCGGTACGATTGATTCGTGTGCGGCCCAGCGTGACCTTGCCGGTCGGGTGGGTCGGCTATGCCGCGCTCGATGGCGCGGTGGTGAGCGGCAACCGCATGACCTTCGCGCTGACAGATTATGAAACACTGGTCGACAGCCCGATGTTTGCCGGGGCGCACTCGCGGCGGTGGGATTTGGGGCACGATGTCGCGCTCAATGTGGTGGCAGACGAAGCGCAGTTTCTGGACGCCACACCCGAACAGATTGCTGCACACAGCGCGCTGGTGGAAGAAGCGGTGTTGCTGTTCGGTGCGCGCCATTTCGACCGTTACGAGTTTCTGCTGGCCTTGAGCGACCAGTTAGGCGGGATCGGGTTGGAGCACCATCGCAGCAGCGAAAACAGCCGCGAAACTGACTATTTCACTGAATGGGATGGCAATGCGTCCGAGCGCGGACTGTTGCCGCACGAGCTGACCCACAGCTGGAACGGTAAGTTTCGCCGCCCTGCGGGGCTGTGGACCCCCGATTATGACGCGCCGATGGATGACCGCTTGCTGTGGGTTTACGAGGGGCAGACCAGTTTCTGGGATCTGGTGCTGGGTGCGCGGTCGGGCTTGCAATCGCGCGAGATGATACTGGGCGAATGGGCGCGCTCTGCCGCCACTTACGCCGAGCAACCGGGGCGCGCCTGGCGCAGTGTAGAAGATACAACGCTCGACCCGATCATAGCCGCGCGGCGTCCGCGCCCGTTCCCAAGTGCTACACGGGTCGAAGATTATTACAACGAAGGATCGCTGGTGTGGCTGGAGGCGGACATGATGATCCGCCAGGGCACGGCCGGAGCACGCAGCCTCGATGATTTTGCCCACGCCTTTTTTGGGGTGCGGGACGGCGATTGGGGCACGCTGGCCTATGATTTTGCCGAGGTGGTGGCGACGCTGAACAGCGTCATGCCCTACGACTGGGCGGCATTCCTTGACACAAGGCTGCGCCAGCCGGGCCAGACCGCGCCGCTTGGCGGCATCGCGCGCGGCGGCTATGCGCTGACGTTCCGCGATACGCCCAACGCCTATGACGCCGAACGGATGCGCGAAGGGCATTCCCTCGACCTGATGTTCTCGATCGGCGTTGCTCTAGATCGCAATGCTATCATCACGTCGGTGCAATTTGGCGGGCCGATGTTCGATGCTGGTGTCACCAACGGAACCAAGATCATAGCGATTGACGGCATGGCCTATAGCGAGGAACGGATGAAGGCCGCGATTGCGGCGGCGATAGGCGGCACAACGCCGATCACGCTGCTGATTGAAAAAAGCGGCCGTTACCGCACGATCACGCCGGCCTGGACTGGCGGGCTGCGTTATCCGCATCTGGAGCGAATAGCCGCCGAAGGTGCCTTGCTCGATCGCCTGCTCGATGCGCGGCGACCTGCTGCGACACCTCCATCTCCCCCGCAATGAACAGGACAGTTTCATCATGAGAATCGACCTCATCCCAGCGGGTGATAATCCGCCGCACACGCTCAACGTTGTCATCGAGGTGCCGATTGGCGGCGAGCCGGTAAAATATGAGCTCGACAAGGCATCGGGCGCGTTGTTCGTTGACCGCATTTTGCACACCGCGATGCGTTATCCTGCCAATTATGGCTTTGTCCCGCATACGCTGGGCGAGGATGGCGACCCGCTCGACGCGCTGGTGATAGCGCGTTCGCCAATCATTCCCGGCGCGGTCATCCGCGTGCGCCCGGTTGGCGTATTGTTGATGGAGGATGACAAGGGCGGCGACGAAAAGCTGATCACCGTGCCCGTGGACACGACTTTTCCTTATTATTCCGAAATTGGCTCCGCTGACGATTTGCCGCCGATTGTGACGCAGCAGATCGAGCATTTTTTCCAGCATTACAAAGATTTGGAGCCTGGCAAATGGGCCAAATTGCAAGGGTGGGGCAGCGCCGATGATGCCAAGCGGATCATCGTTGAGTGTATCGAGCGTTGTCGAGCTGGTTGATTTCAACCAGCGGCTCGGACAATGCGGATTAAAGAATTTGCGGGCCAGGCAAAGGGCTAGGGCCGCGCGTGCGAATCCTGTAACGCCACATCGAGCCGCGGTGCGGGGATGGTGATGCCGTGCGCCTTGAACGCATCCCAGATGCCGAGGAACACTTCGCCCTGGATATTGCCAAGCCCGCTTTCGGGGTCGTCGATCCAGAACCGCAGTTCATGGTCGACCGCGCGCTCGCCAAAGGCGGTGATCCACACCATCGGTTCGGGGTCGCTCAGCACGCGGGCGTTGGCGCGCGCGGCATCGACGATCAGCCGCTGTGCCAGTCGCAGATCGGCATCATAGCCGACCGGAATCCGCATCCGCACGCGGACATCGCGGCTGGAGTATGACCAGTTTTCAACCGGCTGGGTCATCAGCACTTCGTTGGGAATCAGGTGTTTTTTGCCGTCGCGGGTGACAACGCTGGCGGCGCGGATGCCGATCTCCGTCACGCGGCCGACATCGGGGAGGCCCGGCCCGTTCGCGCCAGCGCCAATGCCGCCAAGATCGCCGACGACGATGACATCGCCCGGTTTGATCGAACGGTCCATCAGGATGATGATGCCGGCAATCAGATTGCCCACGGTTTTTTGCAGCCCGAAGCCGACCGCGAGGCCGAGCGCGCCAGAAAAGACGGTAAGCGCGGTCAGGTCGATCCCCAAAATATCGACCGCAACCAATATCCCGATGCCGAACAGCAAGATGCCGGTCAGTTTTTCGATCAGCAGCCGCTGGGTGCCGTCGATGCGCGGGTTGCGGCGCAGCAGCCATTTGATCGCGCCCAGTGAAATGCGCACGATGAGGAAAATCAAAATCAGGACGAAAATCGCGGACAGGAAGCTGAGCAGCGACAGGCGATAGGGGCCGACATCCATGCCGATGGTCCGCGCCATATCGGTCATGCGGTCCAGCGTGTCGATCATGACCCCAGCCCCGCCGCCGCGAATCCTTGGCTCAAATCTGCCATCAGGTCGGCCGGGTCTTCGAGTCCGATCGACAGCCGGACCAGCGGATCGCCTGCCCAGGCCTTCGCGCTGCGCGGTGGATTGGCGGGCACCGCCAGGCTCTCATACCCGCCCCAGCTATAGCCGATGCCGAACAGGCCGAGCGCGTCGATAAAGGCGGTGCGCTGTGCCTCGCTTGCGCCTTTGAGCGCGAAGGCGAACAGGCCACTCGCGCCGACAGACTCTTTATTTGCCGTGTTTTCCGAGCCATTCGGCACAACCACCTCACTCGAAAACACTCCTCTAAAATCGCGGACCCAATGGTCGTGCCCCGGGCATGTGGCCAGCGCGGGATGCAGCACCGTCCCCACCGCCGGATGCGCAGCTAACCACCGCGCCACGATGAGGCCGCTTTGCCCGTGCCGCTGCATCCGCACGTCGAGCGTGCGCAAGCCGCGCAGCATCAGTGCGCAATCATCGGGCGACACTGATTGGCCCAGTTGATAGGCGGCATCACGTAAGCTTGGCCACAGCGCAGGCGTGGCGGTGATCGACCCCATCATCGCGTCCGAATGGCCACCAACATATTTGGTCAGGCTCATCATCGTCACATCGACCCCGTGCGCCAATGCGCCGAACAACAGCGGCGTCGCCCATGTATTGTCGATCATGGTGGTGATGCCGCGCGCACGCGCCACGGCGGTGATCGCGGGCACGTCCTGCACCTCGAAGGTCAGGCTACCAGGGCTTTCGAGGAAAATAAGTCTGGTTTCGGGTTCGATGAGGTTGGCGATGTTCGCCCCCACCATCGGGTCATAATAGGTGGTGCGCACCCCCATCCGCGTCAACAATCCATCGCACAGGATGCGCGTCGGGTCATAGGCGCTATCGACCATCAACACATGATCACCGGGGCTGAGCAGCGCCAGCATCGCCCCGGCGATTGCTGCGACGCCCGATGGATAGAGCAACGTCCCCGCCGCTTGCGGCTCCATGCCCGTCAGTGCATCGGCGAGCGCCCACACCGTTGGCGTGCCGCGCCGCCCATAGAATAGCTTGTCGTGGGTGTCGGCCCCGCGCGATTTGAGGTCGGCGACATTGTCATAGAGGATCGTCGAGGCGCGCCATATTGGCGGGTTGACGATGCTGCCACCAAGCCGCGGATCGCCGGTCCACTCCGCGCGCCGCCCAGCGGTGACGAGTTTAGTCGCTGGTTGCAAAGGGCGGTCTGGGGTCTTGGCCATATTGTCCGCGCTACGCCGCTCCGGTTGCCTTGGGCGTGGTCGGGTCTGCACCCCATTCGGCCCAGCTGCCATCGTAGAGCGCGACATCCTCGTTGCCGAGCAAATGTGCGGCAAAGGCCAGTGCGCTGGCGGTCATCCCGCTGCCGCAGGTGGTGATCATCGGCCTGGCCGGATCGATGCCGGCGGCGGCAAAGGCGGCGAGCAGCGCATCGCCCTGTTTCCAGGTGCCGTCGGCGTTGAACAGGTCGCTCATCGGCAGGCTGCGCGATCCCGGGATATGGCCGGGGGCCATGCCGGGCCGCGGATCGCGGTCTTCGCCGGTAAAGCGCTTGGCGGACCGCGCATCGACAAGCTGTTCGGCTTTGCTCTCTACATTAGCGAGAACCTGATCCTTTGTCCGCACCGCTTTGGCATCGCGCCACACCGTGAAATGGCGGTGGCGCAGCGTATGATTGCCCATTTCGAGCGGGCGTCCTTCGGCCTTCCACTTGGCAAGCCCACCATCGAGCAGCGCGACATCATGCGCGCCGAACAGCTTGAGCAGCCACCAGGCGCGGCTGGCGCTGACCAGCGGGCTGTCGTCATAAAGGACGATACGACTGCCATCGCCAAGGCCAAGGCTTTGCATCCGGCTGGCGAATCTTTCGGCCTTGGGGGCCATATTTTCGATCGGGTCGCTCGGGTCCACCAGATCGCCAAGGTCCATGAACACCGCGCTGGGGATGTGCCCCGCCTCATATTCGGCGCGGGCATTGCGCTCGGTTCCGCCCATAAACTTTGTGGCATCGACGACGCGCAGGTCGCTCGCGCCCAATTCCTTGGCCAGCCAATCGGTGGTGACAAGCGATTCCATATCCTGCTCCCTTTATTGCGCCGTACCGAATCAGGGTGCGTCGCGTTCGTTGTGCGCTCAATCCCGGGGAGGGACAATGAACCTATGGCGGCTTGGCTGGCTTGGCAAGCGGCGCAATGCATGGGCATGGTGTTTTTTGCGGCGGTGCAACATAAGAGCCACAATTTCGCTATTCGTTACGGCTGATGCCGGTATCGCGGCTGCCCAGCGGGGCAAAGCTGGTTGGTCCCTGATCGAGCCGGAACGGCGCGAGCTTGCCCGTTGGTGTTCCGTTGCTTGGCGGTTCGCGCCCGACAACAAAGGCGCGCGCGACCTGTCCATCGAGCGGCGCTTCGCCTGCCCCATGGTGGTAGCGCGCATCAATCGCCATCAGCGCAATCGCGAGCGTGCGGCCATCGACGGTCATCGGCCCCAGCGCATCGAGCGGTGCGGCCAGTTCGCCTTCGAACCGCTGCTGCGCCCCGGCGGCGATCGCATCAACCGCATGATGCGCGCCTTGATCGGGCAGCATCAGCCACTGCGCGATGCCGTTCTCGCTCGCCTGTGTGCCCGCGAACAAGCCGATCCGCACCGCCACATTGGCCGCATCAACCGCGCCGCTGTTGGTTAAGGTAATGGCATAACGCAGGCGAAAATTGACCAGCGTTGACTGCGCCGCCAGCGGCTCGAACGTCATCGACAATTCGGCGCGTTTGCCAATGATCGGGCGCGCTGCGGCGGGTTTGGACGCTCGCGACGCGGGTATCGGTGCTGGTGGTTCGGCCTTGCTCTCCATCGCCTCGGGCGCAGGAAGCGCCAGCGGGCGGCTCCGGCGGCTGCGTGTCCATATCCACAGGCCCAGCAACAGCGCAATGACCCCAGAAATCGCTGCCAGCGGGGCCCATTCTGGCCAAATAAAAGGCGCATTTCCGGTCGCCGAAGGCTCCCGCGCACCATCGCTCGAAACGCTATTCCTGACATCCGATGTCAGTGATTCTTGCGCATCGCCCCCAGCCGCACCAGCCGAGGTCGGCGCATCGGCCATCGGTGCCGCTGGAGCGGGATCGAGGGTCCGCGCAGGCGCAGGCGCAGCGGAGCGGAGACGGGGGCGCGGCGTCGACTGCACCACCGATGGCGCGGTCGCAGTCGGCGTTGGCGCAGGTGCTGCTGGCGTTGGGGGGGGTGCGCTGGGCGCAGGAAAGGGGAAGGGTGCGGTGCGCGGCCCGGCGGGCGCGGGCGGGATGATGCCATCGGGCGGCCCCTGCACCCGGCCCGATGGCGCAGGGGCGGGCGGCAATACCGTGGCGGTGGTCGCCATGCTGGTTTGCGGGGGCAGCAGCGCTGCCGCGCTCGCCAGCGTGATGAGCGTCAAGGATTTGCGGGTTTGCGGCACGACCAAATATATCCAAACTAACGCCACGATGGCAATCCACGAGTGACAGCCGCACCGCCTGTGGCTAAAGCGGGGCAATGGTCAAGCCCCAATCGCCCCGTTTCCTCGGTCAATCGAGCGAAATCCCCGTCAGTCCGGATGCGGCGAGCCTCGATTATGTCGCCAATCCAAGGGTCGATGAGCTGTATCTGGTGCGTTTTGCCGCAGCTGAGTTTACCGCGCTGTGCCCGGTCACCGGCCAGCCCGATTTCGCGCATCTGGTGATCGACTATGCGCCCGGTGCGACCATCGTCGAATCAAAGTCGCTGAAACTGTTCCTCGGCAGTTTTCGCAACCATGCGGCGTTCCACGAGGATTGCACCGTCGGCATCGGACGGCGATTGTTCGACGAAATGCAACCGCACTGGCTGCGGATCGGCGGCTATTGGTATCCGCGCGGTGGCATTCCCATTGATATATTCTGGCAGTCTGGCCCGCCGCCTGCCGACCTGTGGCTGCCCGACCAAGGCGTCGCCCCCTATCGCGGGCGCGGGTGAGTTACGTCGTCGCCGACGAACGCGTCCGCCAATAAAGCGCGCCGATAGTCAGCGCGAACAACGCCACGCCGATGGTGCCTGCCCACGCATTTTCGGCGATGAGTGCCAGCGGCGCATCGCTGCCGGTGCCCGCGACAATCCCCGCAAAGGCGACGCCGAACAGGCTTTCGCCGACGATCAGCCCCGTGGCGAGCAACACCCCCATCCGTTTGAAAAACTCTGGGTCGCGCGCGCTTGCGGCCCTAGCCTCATACCAGCGGCCGATAATCGCGCCGATGGGGATGAGCAGCGTCAGCGCCATCGGCAGGTAAATCCCCATGCCGACCGCGAGCGGTGGCAGCCGCCATTTGGTTGCCCGCGCCAGCACTTCATCGACGATGACGACGATGACGCCAATGCCTGCGCCCCAGCCGATCAGGCTCCAGTCGAGATTATCGCCCAGCACCCCTTGGGCCAGCGCGCCGATCAGCGCGGCTTGCGGTGCGGCGAGCGCATTGGGCCCCGCGCCTGGTGCGCCAGCAAATCCGAACGCGCTGTTCAACAGGTCGAGCACCGGCGGGATGACCAGCGCGCCAAAGGCAACACCGATGATCAGCGCGACCTGCTGTTTCCACGGGGTCGCGCCGACCAATTGCCCGGTCTTGAGATCCTGGAGATTGTCGTTCGAAATGGTCGCTATGCCAAAGATGATGGCGGTGACGAACAATGCGTAGGCGATCAGCGCCTGCGCGGCGGCGGCGTCGCTGGTCCGGCCATAGAGCGCGGCGAGGATCAGCGATATGCCGAGCACCGCGAGGATGCCGACACCCGAAATCGGGCTGTTCGACGCGCCAATCAACCCCGCCATATAGCCGCACACCGCCGCGATCACGATGCCTGCGATCAGGATATAGCCAAGCGTGATGAGGATGGTCGCGATCGGCATGGCGGCAATCGGGCCATCACCCGCGAACCACCACAGCAGCGCGGCGATGGGGATCAGCGAGCCGATGATGGTCCCGAACACGATGCCAATCGGCAGGTCGCGCTCGGCAAGCGGCAGGCTTGCCATCCCGCCAGCCCCGCGCGCGCGCGCCGCCGCGAGCGCTGAAACGATGCCGCTGATGATCGGGCCGATGATTTTGAGCAGGGTCCAGATCGCGGCCACGCCGATTGTTCCCGCGCCGACAAAGCGCACTTTCTCGCGGAACACCGTGCCCACGAAATCACCAAGGTCGCTTGCCGTAGCGAGGCCATCGGCGGTTAGCATCGGCAACAGACCAAAATAGGAGAGCGCGAGGCCGACCAGCATCGCCAAGCCGACCGACAGCCCGACCAGATGGCCAACGCCGATCAACGCCAGCGACAGGCTCGCCGACACCGTGGTCGCGCCCGCGCCAAAGCGGAAAAATGTCGCGACTTCGGCCGCGACCAATTTGGTTTGCGCCAATAGTGCAAAGCCCGCCGAGGCGAGCGAGCCCAAGGCAATGGTGGTAAGGCCGCGCTTATTCTCCTCTGCTCCGCCTGCGCTGGCATCGCCGACTTTGAGCACTTCGGCCGCAGCAACGCCTTCGGGGTAAGGCAGGTCGGATCCCGCGACCAGTGCGCGGCGCAGCGGCACCGAATACATGACGCCGAGCAGCCCGCCGAGCGCGATGGTGGCGACGCTCAGCCAATAGGGGAAATCGGTCCACCAGCCGATCATCACCAGTGCGGGCAGGACAAAGATGATCGCCGACAACGTTCCCGCCGCCGACGCGATCGTCTGAACAATGTTGTTTTCGAGGATGGTCCCGCCGGACAGCATCCGCAATATCGCCATCGAAATGACCGCGGCGGGGATCGAGGTGGCGAATGTCAGCCCGATTTTGAGCCCTAGATAGACATTGGCCGCCGTGAACAGCAAGGTGATTAGCCCGCCCAATATGACGGATCGCAGCGTCAGTTCACGCATATTCTCTCTCCTCTGCGGACCCTGGCCTACCGCCCGCCGAAAGGCGGAGCGGCTATGTTAGCGCCCGCCAAACAGGCTGCCCAATATCCCGCGTACCAGGCTGGCCCCGGCGCGGCCCGCGATTTGCCTGCCCACCGAACTGGCGGCCGAGCGCGCCGCCGATTGCATCATCTTTTCGGCCATGCTGGGGCGGGCGGCCTCGCGTGCAGCGACACGCGCCGCGCGTTCTTCCTCGCGGGCGGCCACAGTTTGCACACGCAACCGCTCGCGTTCCTCGGCGGCGCGCAGTCTGGCCTCGTCCTTTGCGGCGGCGGCGGCGGCCTTGGCCTCATCGTCGGCGGCGTCGGCCTCGACCGCCGCAGCAACCGCAACCTCGGCCTTGGCGGCGAGCAGTTCCTCGGCCGATTCGCGGTCGATGGCAGTGTCATATTTGTCGCCGACGATGCTGGTCGAGCGGATGATCGCGCGCTCGCGTTCATCGAGCGGCCCGACGCGTGATGCCGGCGCCTTGATCAGCGTGCGCTCAACCACGCTCGGTGCGCCGTCGGCCATCAGCGTCGAGACCAGCGCCTCGCCGACTTTCAGTTCGGTGATGACGGTTTCGACGTCGAGCGCGGGGTTTTGGCGGAAGGTTTCGGACGCCGCCTTGATCGCCTTTTGCTCGCGCGGGGTGAAAGCGCGCAGCGCGTGCTGGACGCGGTTGCCAAGCTGCCCAGCGACGCTGTCGGGGATGTCGATCGGGTTCTGGGTGATGAAATAGACGCCGACCCCCTTGGATCGGATCAGCCGCACCACTTGCTCGACCTTTTCCAACAGCGCGGGCGGCGCTTCGTTGAACAGCAGATGCGCTTCGTCGAAAAAGAACACCAGTCTGGGCTTGTCGGGGTCGCCAATTTCGGGGAGCGTTTCGAACAGTTCGGCCATCAGCCACAACAGGAAGGTCGCGTACAGCTTGGGGCTTTGCATCAATTTGTCGGCGGCGAGGATGTTGATGACCCCGCGCCCGGCATCGTCGCACTGGATCATATCCATGATGTCGAGCGCGGGTTCGCCAAAGAATTGGTCGCCGCCCTGATCCTCCAGGGTGAGCAACTGGCGCTGGATCGTGCCGACGCTGGCCTTGGTGACATTGCCATAGCGCGTGGCGAGGTCGGCGGCATTTTCGGCGCACCACGCCAGCATCGCCTGCAAGTCGCCGAGGTCGAGCAGCAGCATCTGCTGTTCGTCGGCGATGCGAAAGGCGATGGCGAGCACGCCCTCCTGCGTCTCGTTGAGGCCGAGCAAGCGCGCGAGCAAGAGCGGCCCCATTTCGGAAATGGTGGTGCGGATAGGGTGGCCCTGTTGCCCGAACAAGTCCCAGAATGTGACCGGATTATCCTTATACGCCCAGTCGCTCTGGCCGATCTCGGCGGCGCGCGCGGCGAAAATCTCGTGCAATTTGCCGTTCGCCACCCCCGCGAGCGCCATGCCCGACAAATCGCCCTTGACGTCGGACACGAACACCGGAACCCCGGCGGCGGAGAAGCTCTCGGCCATCCCCTGCAAGGTCACGGTCTTGCCGGTGCCGGTCGCGCCTGCGATCAGCCCGTGGCGGTTGGCGCGGCGCATGTTGATGACCTGGCGCGCGTCGCCCGCCTTGCCGATGAAAATCTCGCCCGTTTCGCTCGTCTCGTCGCCCACTGTGCCTGCTCCCCTATTAGTCCCCAGCTGTATTGCGCCGCTTTGCGTATCAGTTCTCGAACACCAGCGGGATATATTGCGGGCGCACCCCGCGCCGCAGCACCTGGACCAATATCGCGGAGCGGCCCTGGCGTTTGGCCTCGGTGATCGCGGCGGCTAAATCGTCGTTGCTGGTTATGGCGCGGCCATGCGCGTTCAGGATGATGTCGCCGCGCCGCAATTGTTTGGCCGCCGCATCGGATGACGGCGACAGCGTGGCGATCACCACCCCGCGCGTTGCAGCATCGACGCCGATTTGCCGCGCAATTTCTTCGGTCAGCGCCTGCGTGACGATGCCGAGCTGGGTGCGGATGGTGGTGTCGGCGCCGGGCTTGGGTGCTTCCTGGGTGCCGAAATCCTCCTGTGCTTCGGGGTCGAAATTGGGGGTCGATGCCGCCAGTTCCTCGGCGCTGGGGCGCGTCGCGACGGTGGCATTGACCGTCATCCGGCGGCCGTCGCGGATCAGCTCGACCGGAACGCGCGTGCCGGGCGCGATATTGGCGACGATGAACGACAGATTATTGTCGGGGGTCACATTCAGATTATTGATCCGAAGCACGACATCGCCCGGGCGGATACCCGCGCGGTCGGCTGCGCCATCGGGGACAACGCGCTGGACAAATTCGCCGTGGCTGCGCTCGATCCCCAGCGAACTGGCCAGATCCTCGGTCAAGGGCGCGCGTTCGATGCCCAGATAGCCGCGCGCGATCGTCTGCCCCGCAATCAGCTGGCGGACAATCGGTTCGGCAACCTCGGACGGAATCGCAAAGCCAAGCCCGATGCTGCCGCCATTGGGCGAGATGATCGCCGAATTGATGCCGATAACGCGGCCCGACATGTCGAACATCGGCCCGCCGCTATTGCCCTGGTTGATCGCGGCGTCGGTCTGGATATAGCGGTCGAACGCGCCGCCGGTGCCGATGCCCGCTGGCCCGACATTGCGGTAAAGCGCCGAGACGATCCCCGATGTCACCGTGCCGCCAAAGCCCAGCGGGTTGCCGATGGCGATCACCCAGTCGCCAACGCGGGCACCGGTCGAATCGCCGAACGACACGTGCGGCAGGCCGCGCGCCTCGATTTTGAGCACGGCGAGGTCCGAATCGGGGTCGCGCCCCACCAGCCGCGCGACATATTCGGTGCGGTCGGGCATGGTGACGGTGATTTGCGTGACCACGGCATTGGGCGCGCCGGGCGACACGACGTGGTTGTTGGTGACGATATAGCCGTCGGCCGAGATGATGAAGCCCGAGCCGAGCGACTGGCCGCGCCGCGTTTGCGGCTGGCCACCGCCATTGCCATTGCCATCGCCGCCGCGCTGGCCAAACAGCCCCTCGAACGGGGTGCCGGCGAACGGGTTGGCCTGCGGCGATATCTGGACGCGCTGGCTGGTCGAAATGTTGACCACAGCGGGCTGGAGCTGCGCGGTAAGATCGGCAAAGCTGGCCGGGGCCCCTGCGCGCGGGACAATAGCGGTAGTAGACGGGGTATCGGCGGTCACTTGCGCGCCGAGCGGTGCCTGCGAAACCATCGCAAGGGCGGTTCCGCCGAGCAGCAGGGCGGCTATCGTGGCATTGGCGTTACGCACTTTCGGTCTTCCTTCTCATTCAATTCCAGCCCGTTGCCCGCTATTGTTGGCGATTCCAAGGGCAAATCATATTAGTCGGCAAAGATGAACGCTGGGCAACGAGGTGTTACCGCCCGCCAAATTCGCTCAGATAGCCCTCGCCCGGCGGCAGGACAAAGGTCGATTCCCCCGCCCCGCGCGCAAGAAAGGTTGTCCGATACGACTGCATCGCGCGATAGAAAGCATAGAATTGCGGGTCTTTGCCGAAGCTTGTCGCATAGATGAGGGCACGGTCGCCATTGGCCTGGGCGCGGATAAGCTGGGCCTGCTTCTCCCCCTCGGCGATGATCGCCGTCGCTTCCTGTTGGCGCGCGGTGCGCATCCGGTCGAACGCCGAATCGCGCGATGTTCCGGCGGGCAGGTCGGCGCGGTTGATCCGCACGTCGATGATCTGCACCCCGTATCGCCGCCCTTCGCGGGCGAGTGCGCGCTGGATGCTGGCCATCACCTGTCCGCGTTCGGGGCTGAGCATCGCGGCAAAGGTGCGCTTGCCCAGTTCGTTGCGTAACGAAGAGGAGAGCAAGTTCGCCAGCTGCGCCTCCAGCGCTTCCTGACGGCGGATCGATGAATACATCCGCGCCGGATCGACAATGCGATACCGCGCATAGGCATCAACCTGCATCCTCAGCTGGTCGGTCGACAGCATCGGCTGATTGTCGAGCTCGACGCTCAGCACGCGTTTGTCGATCAATTCGATCTGTTCGAAGAACGGGATGCGAAGCGTCAGTCCAGCCCCGGTCGCGCCGAAAACCTGGTTGGCGCGGTAAGGGTTCACGACGCGCTGAATCTGGCCATAGGACAGGATCACACCCTGCTGGGTTTCGGGGACAACCGACATGGTCATGGTGGCCAGAACGAGCAGGCCCAGCGCACAGAGCGCGGCGGCGATCGGGTGGCTACGGATGGTTTCTGTCATTCTCATGGCCGCGCTCCTTCGCTGACGGGCGGGGGTGGCGTGGGCGCGGGGCGGCGCTCCACCGGCGGCAGCGGCAGATAGGGGACGGTTCCGCCCGATGCGATGACTGTCTTTTCCGATGGTGTCAGCACCGCCTCCATCGTTTCATAATAGAGCCGGCGCCGCGTCACGTCAGGCGACAGGCGATATTGTTCGTAAACACGGTCAAAATCGGCGGCGTCGCCTTCTGCCTGCCGCACGACGCGGGCGGCATAACCGCGCGCTTCATTCGCCGCCGATTCGGCTTGCTGGCGGGCGGCATTGACCTGGTTAAACGCTTCCTCGACCTCGGATGGCGGGCCGGATTCGCGGATCGAGACGCCTTCAATCCGCACCCCCATGCGATAATAATCGAGCAGTATCTGCAACCGCTGCGCGACCTGAATTTCGATTGCGGTTCGCCCAGACCCGATCGCCTGCGCCAGCGTGAAATTGGCGACGCTGGCGCGCATCGCGCTTTCCGCTGCGGCGCGAATTGTCTCGCTCTGCCCCTCGACCTGGAACACATAGCGTTCGGGCTGTTTCACCGTCCAGCGCACCGAATAGGCAAGGTTGATGATGTTGGCATCGCCGGTCAGCACCAGATTCTGCGTCTCGCCCTCGGGGATGTTTTCGGTGACAACGCGGCGCGACGGCACCTTGACCAGCCGCTCAAGCGGCGATGGCAGGGTGATGCTGACACCGGGGCCGACGGTGCGCGAATAGCTGCCCAGCCTGGTGATGACGCCGTCTTCCTCTGGTTCAAGGATGTGGATACTGGTAATTGCGACCCAGAGCAGCAGCACGCCCAGCGCGCCCCACAGCCAGAACCGCCGCCCGCCGGGCATGGTTGGCAGGCCAGGGCCGAACGGGTTGCGCCGCAACATGTCATCGAATCCGCGCGGGCGCTGGCCACCCCCCTCGCCCCCCGCGCCGCCGGGAAGCCATGGCGAGCCTTTGGGTGGCGGATTTTCGCCATTCGTGCCCTCATTCTTGTCATCGTCGCCCCATGGGCCGACGGCCATTGGGGCTGAATCTGGGCCAATCGGGCCAATCATTTTGCGTGTCATGTCTTCTGTTATAAGAAGCCAGGCCGACGAAAAACAGTGGCTTTGCGCAAAAGGGACGATAACAGCGCCATTATGGCAGAAAAAACACCAGCGGAGGATGGCAGCAAGCTCGCCGAGATTGAGGCGATGGCCGCAGAGTTTGGCGACGGACGGTGCAGCGCCGTGCGCTTCGCGGGCGGGCGGGCGACGATCGCGCTCGATGTCAGCGGGCTGGCGACGCAGGCGCGCGATGCCCTGGCCGATCGGTTGCGCAGCGCGATCGCGCGCGTAGCGGGCGTGTCCGAGGTGCGCATTGCGATGACCGCACAGCGGCGCGGGCGCACGATCATCGCGGTCGGCAGCGGCAAGGGCGGGGTCGGCAAATCGACCCTCACCGCCAATCTGGCGGTTGCGCTGATGCAATTGGGCCGCCGCGTCGGGGTGGTCGATGCCGATATCTATGGTCCGTCGCAGCCGCGCTTGCTGGGTAAGGACGCGGTCAAGCCAGCGGCACAAGGCGATAAACTGGTTCCGGTGATGAGCGCCTATGGCGTCCCCTTGCTGTCGATGGGCGGCCTGGCCAAGGCGGGGCAGGCGATTGCGTGGCGCGGGCCGATGGCGGGCCGGGCGCTCGAACAATTGGTCGATGCGCATTGGGGCGATGTCGATGTGCTGCTGGTCGATCTGCCGCCGGGCACCGGCGACATTCAACTGTCGATGCTGCAAAAGTTCAAGCCGGCGGGCGCGATCATCATTTCGACCCCGCAGGATCTGGCGTTGATCGACGCGGCGCGGGCGATCGATCTGTTCACCCAGTCGGGCGTTCCCATCATCGGGATGGTCGAAAATATGGCGGGCTATGCCTGTCCGCATTGCGGCGAGTTGAGCGATCCGTTCGGGCAGGGCGGTGCCGAAGCAGAGGCGGCGGCGATGGGGATGCCCTTCCTCGGCCGGATCCCGCTCGACCGCTCTATCCGCCTCGCCAGCGATGCGGGGGTCCCCCCGACCGCGCAGGGCGGGGCGCTCGCCGAACCCTTTTGTGCCATCGCGGCGCGACTCGACCGCTGGCTGACCAATCAGGGTCAGGCCGCAGCATGAGCCGTAGCGACGATCTTCGCGCCAACGTCGGCCATGGCATCGGCCACTATCTGCCGTCGCGGCGCGCGCTGCTGATCGGTGGCGGGGTGGGCGCGGGGCTGGCGGTCATGTGGGCGGCGTGGCCGCGCGCCCAAGATGCGCCGATCAACGCTGGCCCTAGCGAGCATATTTTCGGCCCCTATCTCAAAATCGGCAGCGATGGGCATATCGCGGTGCTGGCTGCGCAAAGCGAGATGGGGCAAGGCGTTTTCACGCTTTACGCACAATTGGTGGCCGATGAACTGGGTGCGGACTGGCGTACCATATCGGTTGAACCGGCCCCGCTGTCGGGCAGCTATGCCAGCGCCGAAATGCTGGCGCGCGATGCCGCGCTGGTCACGCCGCGCGCGGGCGTTCCCGAAGGATTGGCCGCGATTGGCACGTGGCGCGCATTTTCGGTGGGCAGCGGCGCGGCGGCGATGATGACCGACGAAGCGCTGATCCTCTCGGATTTTGAACAAAGCGTGCGCGAATGCGCGGCCTATGCCCGCGCGATGCTGTGCATGGCGGCGGCACAGCGGTGGGACGCCGATTGGGAGGCGTGCAGCGCTGCCGACGGGTTTGTCACGCTCGGCGCTCGGCGGATACGCTTTGGCGAACTGGCGGCCGCGGCGGCACAGCTTGACCCGCCCGATTACCCACCGCTGCGCGCGCCGGGCACCGGGCATCTTTATGGCCAGTCGGCCCCGCGGCTCGATCTGCCGTCAAAGGTCGATGGCAGCTTTGCCTTTTCCGGGGACATCCGGTTGCCGGGCATGGTCTATGCCACACTCCGCCAGGGGCCGATCGGCGACACCCGGCTCAAACGCTATAACCGCCGCGCCGCAGACGGCATCATCGGCTTCCTCTCGGCGGTAAAGCATGACCGCTGGCTCGCCGCAGTGGCAACCAACAGCTGGGCCGCTACCCGCGCGCTCGACGCGATGGCCCCGGTGTTCACCACACAGGGCCAGCGCGCCGACAGCGGCCTGATCGACCGGCGATTAAAGGCGGCGGTGGCAAGCGCCCAAGGCGCACGGCTGATCGACGAAGGATCGGTGCGCGATGCGTTTGACGGGCGGCCGGTGCTGGGGGCCGATTATGTCGCCGCGCCCGCGCTCCACGCCGCCATCGAAACGCCCTGCGCGACCGCAGCGTTCGATGGGGACCACATCCGGCTGTGGGTGGCCAGCCAGGCGCCGGGGCTGTGCCGCGCAGCAGTGGCCGCCGCGCTGGGTATGCGCGCGCATCACGTCACGCTGTTCGCCATGCCCGCAGGCGGCAGCTTTGGCGCGGCATGGTCGCACACTGCGGCGGTGCAGGCGGCGCTGATTGCCCGCGCGATCGACCGTCCGGTGCAATTGACGTGGAGCCGGACCGAGGCCATTTTGCGCGACAACCCGCGCGCCCCGGCACGCGCACGGATGCGCGCCACATTGTCGTCGGGGGCGACGATAGACGCCTGGCACGCGGCGATCGCGACACCGGCGGCGCGTCACGAATGGCGCGCGCGCGTTTGCGGCGAGCGCGATAACGCGGCGATGCGCGGCGCGGCGGGCGCGGTTGATGCCGCAGCGGTTGAGGGGGCGCGGCCACCCTATGCGATCCCCAATCTGGCGGTCGAGCATCTGCCGGTGGACATCGCGCTGCCGGTGGGGCGGCTTCGCGGCGGCGCGCACAGCTTCACCAGTTTTTTCACCGAATGTTTCGTCGATGAACTGGCGCGTGCGGCGGGGGCGGACCCCTTAAGTTTCCGGATGGGGATGCTGGGGTCATCGAGCGAGCTTGCGCGCTGCTTGCAAAGCGCCGCCGAGCAGGGCGGTTGGGGCGGCGGACAGGCGGGGTCGGGCCATGGCCTGGCCTGCGCCAGCCTTGATGGCAGCCATATCGGCTTGATGGCGGTGGCGCGGCCTGGTGCCGCTGGCCTGGTGGTCGAGCGGCTGGTCGCGGTGGTCGATGTCGGCCGCGTGCTGAACCCCACTATCGTGCGCCAACAGGTCGAGGGCGCTTTGGCGTTCGGCCTCGCGGCAGCGGTGGGGGCGGTGACCCGCTATCGGCGCGGACTGGCGGGGGCGCGGCGGCTGCGCGACCTTGGACTGCCCACGCTTGGCCAAACACCGCAGATCAGCGTCGAGATTGTGCCAAGCGAGCGCGAGGCCGGCGGCATCGGCCAGCTTGGCGTACCACCGGTGGCCCCCGCCATCGCCAATGCGCTGTTCACGATGACCGGCGAGCGTATCCGCCGCCTGCCGCTCAGCACCAAGCCATTGCCATGATGGCACCGCCCGCAGCCGCGCAGGACCACGCCCCGCGCATCGGTGTCTTGCTGATCAATCTTGGCACGCCCGATGCGCCGACCCCAGCCGCCGTGCGCCGCTATTTGCGCCAATTCCTGTCGGACCCGCGTGTGGTCGAGATACCGCAAATCCTGTGGCAACCGCTGCTGCGCGGCGTCATTTTGACCACTCGCCCGCGCACATCTGCGCGCGCCTATGCCGCGGTGTGGACGCCGCAAGGCTCGCCGCTCAGCGTCTATACCGCCGCGCAGGCCAGCGCGCTTCAGTCCGCGCTTGGTGGTCCGGCGTCTGAGGGCAAAACAATGGTGCACCCGCAAGGAGCGGCCCCGAACCCGGAAGGGTTCGCAAGGCCGAATGGCCGCCCGAGCTTATGCGAGGAAAGCCAAGGTCGCGGAGGCGACCGCCCGGCGTCTGAGGGCAAAATAATGGTCCGCCATGCGATGCGCTATGGCAATCCGGCGATTGGCGCGGTGATCGCGGAAATGCACGATACCGGGTGCGAGAGGATCATGCTCGCGCCGCTTTATCCGCAGTTTTGCGCCGCCACCACCGCATCGGCGATCGACGCCGTTGGCGCGGCCTTGTCGGCGATGCGCAGCCAGCCGGCGCTGCGTATCTTGCCGCCTTATTATGATGACGAAGCGTATATCGCGGCGCTGGCCAGCTCGGTGCATGGCGCGCTGGCGGCGCTCGATTTTACCCCCGAGCATCTGCTGGTCAGTTTCCATGGCATGCCGCAGCGCACGAGCGAGCTTGGCGATCCATATTACCAGCAATGTTTGAAAACGACCGATCTGTTGCGCGGTGCGGTGAACCTGCCGCTGAGCGTGGCGTTTCAATCGCGCTTTGGCCGCGCGCGCTGGCTTGGTCCGGCTACCGATGCCGAGCTGGTCGCCCTGGCGGGCCGCGGGGTCAAACGGCTGGCGGTGATCGCACCGGGCTTTGCATCGGACTGTCTGGAAACGCTCGAAGAATTGGCGCTGCGCGGGCGGCGGCAATTTTTGGGTGCGGGCGGGGAGCATTTCGCCGCACTCCCGTGCCTCAACGCCAGCGCAGCGGGCATGGCGATGCTGGAAACGCTGATCCGGCGCGAATTGGCGGGCTGGATATAACGACACGAGCGGCACCGCGCCGCCCGCGATGATCGTCTTCCCACGCTTTCCTACACGCGTGGCATCATGCTATGATGCGCGCGGACGGAGCTATGGTCACGCGGCGGCATGCGGCGGTATGCGTCGGTCCGCATCGGGGCTTAACTTGACACATTGCGTTTTTCACTACTGTCGTAAAATATGGCTACTATTTGAATTGAAAGGGTAAAATACCGCTGCTTAACTTGACACACTGTCAAGCTAAGCGCGCCGGCCAAGCCAGGGTCAGGACCCTAGTGGTTCGATTCTGACATTTGCATCCCGCTTGCGGCAAACATACAGCGCAAATGCCAGAATCATAAGAACCACTAGCAATATGGTGATTCTAGTGGAACTTTTGAATTGAACATTTGGACCATGACCACGCCGCCAGGGGGACTCAAATGTTCAATTCGTTCCACTAACCTGTCGCCTGCAACGGCTGGCTAGGATTGGCGGCCAGCCAGCCAAGATCGATGACCTGTTCGAATGCCAGGCCGCAGCGATTGTCTGACCACCATATTGCCTTGACCGAAAAGTTCGGACCGTCCTGTATATCGAGCACGACCTGCGAGCCGGGGGCGATATATTTCGGTGTTTCGATCATGATCCCGCTTTCGGAAATGTTGCGCAGCCGCACCGGCACAGTAGCTCCGTCAAGGGTCAACTGGCCGCGCCGCAAGATCGAACGGCGCGGGGCGCGGTGTATTTTGTGACCAACGGCGCTGGCGGTGGAGCCGCTAAGCCCCATCTTCTCTTTCAGATCTTCCTGTTCGAGCGGCGGGCCGTAATAGAAGCCCTGGATGTGCGAACAGCCCAAACGCTTGATCAGTTCGATCTCATCCTCGGTCTCCGCACCTTCGGCGGTGGTTTCCATCCCCAGCGCTTCGGCCAATGTCACGATGGCGCGGATGATCGCGGCGTTCTGATTGTCGCCGCGCGTTGCGCCGCGCACAAAGCTTTGGTCGATCTTGATCTTGCTCAATGGCGCGCGCTGCAGATAGCCGAGCGAGGAATAGCCGGTGCCGAAATCGTCAAGCGCGAGGCGAACACCGATACGTTTCAGCGTTTCAAACTGGCGTTCGGCGTTGCCGCCCTCAGCCATGAACACGCCCTCGGTAATTTCCAGCTCAAGCCGCTGTGGTGCCAGGCCGGTTTGCGCCAGCACCTGTGCAACCAGGGTGGGAAAGGACGGGTTGGCAAATTGGGTTGGCGAAACGTTGACCGCGACCCGCGCCGGGATCGCCCAGCTTGCCGCCTCTTCGCACGCGCGGCGTAGCACCCATTCGCCGACACGTTCGATCAGGCTCGATTCTTCGGCGATGGGGATGAACTCCGACGGTGAAATCGGTCCGTGCACCGGATGCGTCCAGCGCAGCAGCGCTTCGAAGCCGGTCACGCGTTCGCCTTTGCACGAGACAACCGCCTGATAGACCACGCGGAGCATGTTGCGTTCAAGCGCTTCGGCCAGATCCTGTTCCAGCATGTTGCGCCTGTCGGCGGCGGCATGCATCGACTGATCGTAAAACCGCTGAACACCGCGCCCGGCTGCTTTGGCGGCATAGAGCGCAAGGTCAGAGTTGCGGGTCAATTCTTCGTCACTTTGCCCGTGGACGGGGGCCATGGCGATACCGATGGATGCACCGATGGAGATTTGCGTGCGTTCGATCAGATAGGGGCGCGATACCGACTCTATCAGCGACTTGGCAATTTCGTCGAGCTTGTTGGGGCTCATATTACCGGGCAGCACCACCTTGAATTCGTCACCGCCCAGCCGGCCGACATGGCCATAAGAGCCGATGACGTTGGTCAGGCGCTGCGCCACCTGTTTCAACAGCGCGTCGCCCGCCGGGTGGCCCAGCGTATCGTTGACATTTTTGAAGCGATCGAGATCGATCAGGAACAGCGCGGCCGGACGCGTTGTTCCGCCCTGGCCTTTCAGCGCCTGACGCAGGATGCTGCCGATTTCTGCGCGATTGGCGAGCCCGGTCAACGCATCGAAGCGCGCAAGCCGCGATACGTCGGCCTCGGCTTTCTTGATTTCGGTCAGATCGGTGCCGGTGCCGATGAAGCCGCGCAGCTGGTTGAACTTGTCGTGCACGGGTCTGCCGGAAATTGACCACCAGCGATCTTCGGATGATGCGGCCTTGATCGACATGTCCGAAAATGCGGTCTGCGTCGAAAGCAGGAAGGGGATGGTGCGTTCGCGGATGCCGCCATCATTCTCGCCGTCGTTTTCCGCCGCGATCGAGGCAAGCGGACGGCCGATCATCGACGCTGGTTCATGGCTCAGGAATTTGGCGATCCGCTCGGAGATATATAATATGCGCCCCCGCCGGTCGGTTTCCCAGAACCAGGCCGAACCGCTATTTTCCAGCTCGTCGATCAAACGCGCGGGGCGGCTGGCCTCCAGCTCTGCTTGCCACAGCAGGCGTGCCTGCGAAAAATCCGCCCGCGCCGAGGCGGTCGCAATCAGCAGGGTGCACAGTTCGATGGGGGCCAATATTGCGATCGCCAGCGAAGATCCTTGCTGAAACAACAGCGTGACTATCGATGCGGTGACAAAGGCCAGCATGGTGACGGGTATCCGGACCAGCGCGGCCATGATAACAAATCCTGCCGCGCATTGACTCAGCATGGCTCCGATATTGCCTTGCGCCCCCGCTTGGCTGGCGAGGCTGCCATATCCGGCACCCAGCGTGGTCGCGACCAGGGTAAGCCCCAGAATACGGCGATGGGGTTTCGCCTGAGCAAGGGTCGCAAAATGGAAAATAGCAAACGGGGTCAGGGTGATGGCAATCATGGCGACCAGCGTCAACTGACCAGAAACAGTGCCGATTAACGCTGCAAATTGGGGGATGGTTCCCAACACCGCAGCGATAAGCAACACTGGCCACAGGCCTGCAAAATCGGTGATACGACGGTCAAACGCTTCGTGGTCAAAGGCAACGCCGCCACCCGAAATGCCGAACTGCACAGCAAGGCTCACGCGCCGCTGGTCCGCTGCACCTTCGTGCTGGTCGTGAGACAATAGGGTATGACTGGTCTTCATCGCTGGATGGTCCTTGCCACAAAAGTGCAAACCAACGCTTAATGGAGCGCCATTCAAGCAAGGTTTTTGATTCTTATTTGATGCGACGCTTCCGGCATCTTGCATCTTGCTTGTCCGGCCTGCGCTGCTACCCATGGACAAAAGCAAGAAATGGGAGAGATGCCATGTCACGAGTAGCCATTGTCACCGGAGGCAGCCGCGGGATAGGTGAGGCGATAAGCCTCGCGCTGCGCGAGGCGGGCGTGCGGGTGGTCGCCAATTACGCCGGCAACGAGGAAAAGGCCGCCGCCTTTACCGCAGCGACCGGCATTCCTGCGTATCGCTGGGACGTTGGTGATTTTGATGCCTGCCAGGAAGGGTGCGCGCGCGTTGCCGCAGAAGTTGGCGCTGTCGATATATTGGTCAATAATGCTGGCATCACCCGCGATGGGACCTTGCAGCGGATGACCCTCGACATGTGGGAGGATGTGATCCGTATCAATCTGGGCGGCTGTTTCAACATGGCGCGCGCCGTCTATCCGGGGATGCGCGAACGCGGCTGGGGGCGGATCGTCAACATCGGTTCGATCAACGGGCAGGGCGGGCAATATGGGCAGGTCAATTATGCCGCCGCGAAATCGGGCATTCACGGATTTACCAAGGCGCTGGCACAGGAAGGGGCCAAATTTGGCGTGACGGTGAACGCGCTTGCGCCTGGCTATATCGACACTGACATGGTGTCCGCGGTGCCCGAGCCGGTGCTTGAAAAAATTGTTGCAAAAATCCCGGTAGGGCGGCTGGGCAAGGCCACAGAAATTGCACGCGGTGTTGCCTTTTTGTGCTCGGAGGACGCAGCTTTTGTCACCGGCTCAACACTGTCTATAAACGGCGGCCAACACATGTATTAATGCGTTCATAATGATTAACATGACGATCTATCAACCCGCTCGAAAACGCAGCATCACCATCGCTGGGCACCCGACGTCGATCCGCATCGAATCGCTGTTCTGGGATGAATTGCTGCGTCAATCGCGGGCGCGCAGCTTGCCCGTCAGCGCGCTGGTGGCACAGATTGATGCGCAAAGACTGGCGGCAAATCCGCCCCCCAATCTGGCGAGCGCGATCAGGCTGTGGCTGTTTGATCAGGCGGCAAAGGGCGCTGGAACGTCGGAATAGAGCCAAAAGAAATGGGCGCCCATCGCTGAGCGCCCAACCTTGGTGGCTATCTCGGATCGACCAGAGCCGATCCGGCCCATGTCCTCACTCTTTACAGAGGAGGCATAGAGCGGCCGCCAGCTTCTCCGCCCCAGAGGGCTTCGGTGATGATATTCAGCATCACTTCGTCTCCCTAGTTATTACCGATCATGTTTAATGCGGCGGTAACCATGGGGCAAGGGGCGAGCGGTGAGGGAGGGCAGCGTGACGCGGCCATCGGCGCAGCGTTAAACAAATCTTCACCGTGTTGCGCCACAAGCGGACCCATGGATATGCCGGCCCCACAGCCACAGCTACATCAGGATGATGCTGGCCGTTTCGCGCCTGATCGGCCGGCGCGCGAAGAGGGCGGGCTGGGATATATGGACCGCGAATTGTTGCGCGGGATCGGGGGCGGGGAATTCCAACTGGTGTTCCAGCCCAAATTGAATGTCCGTGCCGGGGTGATCGACGCCGCCGAAGCGCTGGTGCGATGGAACCACCCTGCCATGGGTCTGATCATGCCCGACCGCTTTATCGACCGCAGCGAAGATGCCGGAACGATCGACGAATTGACGGTGTGGACGTTCGAACAGTCGGCGCGCGACCAGCAGGAGTTTATCCGGCTCGGGCTGGATTTGCGGATCTATGTCAATCTGTCGGCACAATTGCTGACCCGCGAAACGACGGTGGCGCAGCTGTGCGCGATCGCAGGCCAGCCGGGGGCAAAATTGGGGGTCGAGGTGACCGAACGGTCGGTCATCAGCGACCCCAAACTGGCGATCGCCAATGTCAAACGGATGCGCGCGGCCGGGCTTGCCATCGCCATCGACGATTATGGTACCGGGCGCTCGTCGCTGACCTATCTGAAACAGATCGATGCCGACGAACTTAAAATCGACAAAAGCTTCATCCTCTCGCTCGCCACCAGCCACCGCGACCCGCTGATTGTCCGTTCGACCATCGATCTGGCGCATGCGCTGGGGATGACGGTGACAGCCGAGGGTGTGGAGACACAGGCGGCGCACGCGCTGCTGACCGTCATGGGCTGTGACACGGTACAGGGTTATCTGAGCGGTCGGCCGATGCCCAAGCCCCGTTTTCTGGAGCATATGGAAAAATTCCATATCGACCAGATCACCTTTCCGCACGACATCAGCGCGCTGACCAATCACAAGATATGGCTGCGCGCGTGATGCGCTGTGCGGTGCCGCGCGAATCCGAGGCGAGCGCTGTCCTACAATACAGGCCTCTGTTGGTTGCCGCGCTGGCGATCGTTGCATTGGCTCTTGTCACTGCCCCCGCTCCCGCCCAAACCCGTGTGCAGGGCGACTTTGCCGAGCGGATGACGACGACGCTGACCAGCGACCCGGGGGCGGCCGGACAGGCGGCCGAGGCTGAACTGGCACGATTGGCACAGCGGGGCAGCGCGGCGACTGATGACGAGCGCGCGGCGGCACATTGGGTGCTGGCGCAGGCGGCGTATCGCGTTGGCGAGGTTGATCTGGCCGAGCAAACATTACGCAGGATGGAGGCGCTTTCGTTATCAGGGCCAGCGCGCCACCGCGCGCGCGCTCGTGCGGCTTTGCTGCGCGGGTTGATGGCGCGCGGGCGCGGCGAATTTGCTGCCACCTTGCCGCTGCTCCAGCAGGCGCAGCAGGAGTTTATTGCCGCCCACGATGTCCGCGGCCAGGCGCAGGCGCTCCAGGCGCTCGGCGTCGTTTATAATGATGTTGGCGACGGCCCGCAGGGGATACGTTTTTTTACGCTTGCCGAACAAACCTATCAGGGTGACGATCTGTTTGTCATGTCGCTCAACAATAATATCGGGGTCGCGCTGCAAAATGATGGCCGCTTTGCCGAATCGATTGTGCGTTTTTCTCGGGCACGCGATATTGCCATCCGGCTTGATTCGGATCCCTCGATACGTCTCGCCCAGCTTAACATCGCATCATCGGAACAGGTCCTGGGGCATTATGAGCGAGTGCGGGCCTCGCTGCGTGAGCTTGGCCCGATTCATCAATTGAGCGACGTTCAGCAGAGCGATGTGAATCGAATATTGGCGCAGGTTGCGCTCAATGCTGGTCGCGTTGGCGAAGCCGAGCGGCTAGTGAACATGGCTTTAGGTGACGCTGATCCCACCAAAACCGATACTTCCTACTATGCGGCGCACACGACAGCCTATCAAATCTACCAGCGGCTTGGGCGGTTTGAGGATGCGCTGGTGCATCTGGAAGCGGCGCGCCGGCTTGATAGCGAGCGGGCACAGGTCAACGCCTCCAACCGTGCGGCGCTGCTGTCTGCGCAGTTCCAATTTTCCTCACAAGAGGCGCGGCTCAGCCGCTTGCGGGCCGAGCAGGCCGCACGCGATGCTGCCTATCAGCGCAATATCGCCATCGCCATCACCATCGGCAGCTTGATTGCGCTCGTGCTGCTGTCCTGGGCGTTGTTGGTGACGATCCGCAGCCGCCGCCGTGCGCAGGCCGATGCCGCCGAACTCGCGGTGATCAACGCCCAGCTGGTCGGCGCGCTCGCCGCCAAGACCGCGTTTCTGGCCTCGACCAGCCACGAGATTCGCACCCCGCTCAACGGGATATTGGGCATGTCGCAGGTCATGCTGGCCGATGCCAAGCTGCCACCGCATCTGCGCACGCAGATCGAACTTGTGCACGATGCCGGAACAGCCATGCGCGCGCTGGTCGATGATATTCTCGACGTGGCAAAGATCGAACATGGCGGCTTCAGCATCAATGCACGGCCGACCGATATTGTCGAATTGATCGATCGCGTCGTCAGGCTTTATGAAGCGCAAGCGCAGGATCGCGGTCTCGCCCTGCTCAGCGATATTGACACGGCGATGCCGTGGCAGCAACTGGACGCCGATCGCCTCACGCAGATATTATTCAATCTGGTGGGTAATGCGCTCAAGTTTACGCATGAAGGGAGTATCGCCATCCGCGTCAGCCAGCAGGGTACCGATGAGGATGGGATGCTACAGATCGAGGTAGCCGACACCGGCATCGGCATAGCGTCCGAATGGCACGCGGCTGTATTCGACATGTTCCAGCAGGTCGATAATGGCCGCACCCGCGGCTATGGTGGAACAGGTTTGGGCCTGGCCATATGCCGCCAGCTCACCGAAGCCATGGGCGGAGCAATCACGCTTGACAGTGCTGAGGGCGTTGGGACCAATTTCACTGTCCGGTTGCCGTGGCGGCCCGCCGCGACACCGGTGATCGCCCAACCGCATTGCCTGGACGGTGATGCCGATCAGAATTATATTGCTATCATCTCAGCCAACCCGATGCGCACCTCGATGCTGACCGCAATGGCGCGGCAGGCCGGTTTCACGGCCGTCCATATCGCCGAGAGCGAGGATTATAGGCGTTTTGCGCAACTTACAGATGGCCATTGGCTGGTCGATATCTGTTCGAAGGAGCAGTTGATTGCATGGGCAGACGCTACGGCCAGGCCGCAAGCGCACGTTTTACTGGTTGGTGCGGATGATGGCTTTGCGATTATTCCCAATTGGCTCAATGAAATAGTGACGTGTGCACAATTTTCGCGTAATGGCGTCAACGCCGTTTTGGCGAAATGGGGTAACAACCTGAAGCTGAAACATTCGGGCACAAAGGCGGGTCAGGGCAGGCATGGGGGGCGCTCATGCTCGCCGGATGATTCGGGTGTCGGGAAGATTGCCTCCGCAGGCGGGTGATGATGCGCATATTGTTCATCGAAGACGATCCCATGAACAGGCGGGTTGTGCGGGACATGCTCGCTATTGCGGGCCTGATGATGTCCGAAGCGGATGGTGGCCGGACTGGTATCGCCAGACTGGAAAGCGAGGAATTTGACCTGCTTCTGCTCGATTTGCGGATGCCGGAAATGGACGGTTTTGACGTTATGCGCGCGCTGCGGGCGCGCGGTGACGTCCTCAAAAACATCCCCATTGTCGTCATAACCGCCGATGCATCGCCGGGGTTGGAGGACGAATGCCTGGAAACCGGCGCCGACGCCGTGCTATTCAAACCAATTGCCATGCAATCGCTGTTCGACAGTATCGCGTCCGTATTCGTTGACCGCGCGGACCCCGACGCGCTGCTAGGCTGATGGCGGCAGCGCGCGCGGCCGATGGTTTTCATCGAGCGCAACAAAGGTGAATGTTCCCTCGGTTACTTTGACTTCAACCTCATCGTCGCCGCGTGTGGCAATCACCTCAATCGCAATAGCGACCGATGTGCGACCGCAGCGTGCAACCCGAGCATAAACCGAAATCTGGTCGCGCAGCAGAATGGGCGCGTGAAAGTTCATCGCCTCGATCCCGACCGTAGCGCAGGCGCCGCGCGCCACACGCCGCGCAACGATACCGCCCGCAATGTCCATTTGTGACAGCACCCAGCCGCCAAAAATATGACCATTGGCGTTGATGTCTGCGGGCTGGGGAACAACGCGCAGCACGGGATCGCTCCTGGACAGGTTGCTGGCAGGGAGTTGAACCTTGGTCATGGGCGCTGGCGTTCTTGTTCGAGCCTGTCCTCAATCGCCGCGTCATGCCCGGTTCCCGCCGACAGGAACACCAATCCCATCAGCGCGGTGCCCAGCGTCACCGAAAGGAAAATGCCGGCCGCCGCGGCAATGAACAGATGGATGCTGGCATCGGGGTTGCGCAGTCGGAGAAAGCTGAGCGCGACGGCGGTGGCGATGCACGCGACCAATGCCATCCACACCATCAGCCGACGATAACGCTGCCAGGCATGGGCAGCGGTGGCAGTGTCGTCGAGTGTTGAGGGCGGTGCGGACGGCGGGATCATGTGCGGCCTTTGGACCAGCACGGCTGCGTCCGCAAGACACAACAGATTTTGCATTCCCCAATGACCATGATAGCCTTCTCCCCACGGGAGTCGCACGGCTAACCACGCGGGTGCGAGCGCCCTGATGTGAGGGAGAAAGATAATGTCGATCGCTCGGATTCTGGCGGGACGGGGCGACAGCCCAGTCCATAGTGCGACCGTTGGCGAATGTGTGGCGGATGTGGTCAGACGCCTTACTGACCTCAGGATTGGTGCGGTTCCGGTGATCGATCAGAACCGCGTCGTCGGCATTTTTTCCGAACGTGATGTCATCCACGGGCTTGCCAATGGCGGTGCTTCGGCATTGGAGCGGCAGATCGGCGACGTCATGACCAGCCCGGTGATCGGCATCGAGCCGGGGGCTAGCGCGCTTGATGCGCTGTCGTTGATGACGCGCCGCCGCATTCGTCACTTGCCGGTGATAGACGGCGATCAACTGGTCGGCTTTGTGTCGATCGGTGATCTGGTCAAGCACCGGATCGAGGTGATCGAGAATGAAGCGGCGGCGATGCGCGATTATATCACGGGCGGGTAATCATTGACGGCGGACCAGCGCCAGCATCCGCAGCAGTGTTTCGCGCTGAAACCACCAGGACAGCGCGAGATATGTAGTGCCGCCCACCGCGATCAGCAGCAACCAGTGCCAATGCGCTGCCAGATGGGGTGCGAGCCGCCAATCCAGCGCCCAAACCACTCCGCCCATGGCGAGGGCGCACAACAGCGCCGGGCCTGCCGCGACGATCACGTCGCCCAGTCCGATCCCGGTCAATCGGCCGGGTAGAAGGATCGTCGCTATCAGCAACAGGGGGGCGGCTATCAGCCAGGCCAGCGCCAGCCCCATTGTGCCAAACTGCGACCCGACCAAAAAGGCCAGCGCAAAGCACAGCGCCCCCACCGCCGATGCGCGCATCGATATATCGGGCCGGCCAAGCGCATTATTCATCGGCGCGAACAGGATTTGCAACGTCATCAGCGGCATCGCCAGCCCGAGTATTTGCATCAACGGCACCATCCCCAGCCACTTGGCGCCAAACAGCGTTTCGACCAGCGGGCCTGCGCTGGCGGCAATACCGATGAAAATCGGCGCGGTGACCAACATGATCAGCCGCACGGCGGACAGAAAGCTCCAGCGCATCGTGTCGGGCTGGTCCTGAAGCCGCGCATAGGCCGGAAAGGCGACTTGGTTGATCGCGGGAACGAACTTGGCCATTACCAGCTGCGTCAGGAATAATGCCTCGGCATAGAGGCCGACGTCGTGCGCATCAAAGCGGCGGCCAGCGATGAAAATGTCGCTTTGCGACTGGATGACCCAGAATAAGTGACTGCCCATCATCGCCAGCCCGAACTTGAGCGTCGAGCCGCTGCCGCGAAAATTGAAACTGGGCAGGATGAACAGCTTTGCCGCGATAGTCAGGCCGATGGCGCGCGTGGCGAACAATGCCATCGGCGCATAAACCAGCGTCCATACGCCAAGCCCAAGCAGCGCGCAGCCGAGCGAGACACTCGCACCCACGATCGCCGCGCTCAGGTTGACAATCGCCAGCTTTTTGAAGTCGAGTCCGCGCGACAGCAGCGCTTCGGAAACGATGATGAAGGGGGTCATCAGATAGATGAAAGCGAGGACATGGAGCAGGTCCGCGACTTCGCTTTTGCCATAATATGCGGCGACCACGGGGGCCATCGCGAATTGCAAGGCCGCCATGCCGCTGTTCATCACTATGGTCAGCCCCAATGCCTGACGAATGCTGTGCGCGCTGACCTCCTTTTTCTGGATGAGTGCGCTGGCAAAGCCATGGCCGTTGAGGAAGTCGAGAAAGGTCATCATCACCGCGGCCATGGCGAACAGGCCATAATCGGCGGGATTCAGGATGCGGATGACGATCAGCGTCGCGGTCCAGCTGATGGCCTGGCTGACGATCTGCGTGCCGGTGCGCCAGAATATGGCCTGGCGGACCTGGCCGCTCAGATCTTCGGCGGGGCCACGGTTCGCGGAATCGGCGGAATCGGATGCGTCGGCTTCGGTCATTCCGCCCGCCCTAGCACGAATGGCTTGCGAAAGTGTTGTGATGTTGAGCGAAGCTTCGCTTGACAGTGTGTCAAGTTAAGGAGAGGTTTTTCATCATTATATATCAATTAGTTGATTGAAAGTACGACAGTATTGGGGACCGCATAGTGTCAAGTTAAGCCTGAAATTGGCCGGGCCGCGGGCGCGGCGCGACTGGGGTCCTGACCCTAAATGCCACCCCCCTGCCACCGCACCCGCTTGGCCTGATCGCTTTTGGGCTTCATTCTCGTCGCTGCTTGTTGTTTGGCGTGGTCGTCATCGATGGCGTGCTGGTGGTTTGAAAAGCCTTCTCTGAATGCCTTGATGTCCGCGATCCATTCCTTGTCTGCGTCGTCGTCGCCCCAATGGGCGTCGCCGTGCGCGATGCGTTGGAGCAGGCTGTCCCAATGCTGGACCGCATATTCGCGCGGCGCGGGCATGGCGCCCAATTTGTGCTGTGGGTGGCGCAACAGGAACATCGTCAGCCGTTCATCATAGCGCCGCGAGGTGCCGACCAATTCGCCATTATGGTAATGGCTAACCTCAATCCCGTTGAGCGCGCGGTCGAGCGCAGCCTGCGCCAGATCGCCGAGGCCATATTCAAAGGCCGCTTCCCAGGCGAGATCAAACGGCTGCCCGGCGAGCCGATGGCGCAAGTCGTAGGCGGATTGGCGTGAAACACCCACGGCCTTTGCTGCTTCGCTGACATTATGTGTTGCGCCGAGAATCCTTAAGAAAAGTGCCATCCGTTCGGGCGTCCAAGCCGCATTTTTGCGGGGCGAAATGCGGTGCAGTGTCGAACGGGGCTGCTTTGCGGGTATCATAGGCGAGGGGGCGGGTTTCTGTGTCATGCGCGCATTAGAACATAATAAGAACATGTAGGAAAGGGGCGATTGTGCCGCCATGGCCGTCGCCCGTACCATCGCCATGGCCGTCGCCCGGCCTTGCGCCGGAGCCTGTGGGTAGTGGGCGGATGCGAGGTGCGCGTCGACGGCCTGTCCTCCGGTTTCTATCGGGGCAGGGCCGGATCTGCCCTAATTTTTTGTTACATTATTGCGAAATGGAGGTTGACGCGAATCGAACGCGGGCTTAGAGGCCCGTTCACCGGACGGCGAAGCCCCTTCTAGGCTGCGCTGAACGGTCGCTCAAAATCGACGGACAACCGCAACCGGTTAGCAATAACGGGTTAGGGTTTTTGTCCGCCGCTTTATTTTGCGCGACGCTCTTTGACATTGTAAGATTGTATGAAGGGACATGTGGGCGGCGGCTCCGGGTTCCAGCAGCTTCAAGGTGCTGGATATTCGGTTAAAGCTAAGCCTGTCTGCATGTCTTAACGTTCCATAACGTGAGGCGTTCATTTATGAACGTCTCGAATTTGTGCAGGCAGGCTCCTTGAAATGAGCTTGCCTATCGGGATATTCCAATCTCGATAGTCAGGACCATCAAACTTGAGAGTTTGATCCTGGCTCAGAATGAACGCTGGCGGCATGCCTAACACATGCAAGTCGAACGAGATCTTCGGATCTAGTGGCGCACGGGTGCGTAACGCGTGGGAATCTACCCTTGGGTTCGGAATAACTCAGAGAAATTTGAGCTAATACCGGATGATGACGTAAGTCCAAAGATTTATCGCCCAAGGATGAGCCCGCGTAGGATTAGCTAGTTGGTGGGGTAAAGGCTCACCAAGGCGACGATCCTTAGCTGGTCTGAGAGGATGATCAGCCACACTGGGACTGAGACACGGCCCAGACTCCTACGGGAGGCAGCAGTGGGGAATATTGGACAATGGGCGAAAGCCTGATCCAGCAATGCCGCGTGAGTGATGAAGGCCTTAGGGTTGTAAAGCTCTTTTACCAGGGATGATAATGACAGTACCTGGAGAATAAGCTCCGGCTAACTCCGTGCCAGCAGCCGCGGTAATACGGAGGGAGCTAGCGTTGTTCGGAATTACTGGGCGTAAAGCGCGCGTAGGCGGTTTTTCAAGTCAGGGGTGAAAGCCCGGAGCTCAACTCCGGAACTGCCCTTGAAACTGGATGACTTGAATCATGGAGAGGTGAGTGGAATTCCGAGTGTAGAGGTGAAATTCGTAGATATTCGGAAGAACACCAGTGGCGAAGGCGACTCACTGGACATGTATTGACGCTGAGGTGCGAAAGCGTGGGGAGCAAACAGGATTAGATACCCTGGTAGTCCACGCCGTAAACGATGATAACTAGCTGTTCGGGCACATGGTGCCTGAGTGGCGCAGCTAACGCATTAAGTTATCCGCCTGGGGAGTACGGCCGCAAGGTTAAAACTCAAAGGAATTGACGGGGGCCTGCACAAGCGGTGGAGCATGTGGTTTAATTCGACGCAACGCGCAGAACCTTACCAGCGTTTGACATGGTTAGTATGATTTCCAGAGATGGATTTCTTCAGTTCGGCTGGCTAACACACAGGTGCTGCATGGCTGTCGTCAGCTCGTGTCGTGAGATGTTGGGTTAAGTCCCGCAACGAGCGCAACCCTCATCCTTAGTTGCCATCATTCAGTTGGGCACTCCAAGGAAACTGCCGGTGATAAGCCGGAGGAAGGTGGGGATGACGTCAAGTCCTCATGGCCCTTATACGCTGGGCTACACACGTGCTACAATGGCGACTACAGTGGGCAGCGACCCCGCAAGGGTGAGCTAATCTCCAAAAGTCGTCTCAGTTCGGATTGTTCTCTGCAACTCGAGAGCATGAAGGCGGAATCGCTAGTAATCGCGGATCAGCATGCCGCGGTGAATACGTTCCCAGGCCTTGTACACACCGCCCGTCACACCATGGGAGTTGGATTCACCCGAAGGCGTTGCGCTAACCCGTAAGGGAGGCAGGCGACCACGGTGGGTTTAGCGACTGGGGTGAAGTCGTAACAAGGTAGCCGTAGGGGAACCTGCGGCTGGATCACCTCCTTTCTAAGGATATGCCAGAAAGCGGCCCGTTTCGATGGGCAATGCTTCTTGCATTTTCAAAGAACATCGCCGCCGTCCTCATGTCCCTTCATCTTGGATAACAATCGCTGCGTGGCTTTATAGTCAATGCGGCGGTTGCAAGCCTGGGCAGGCCCGTTTGCGCCCGCGCGGCCCTTTGTGGCTTGTGCAGGTGAGCATTGGGGCCGGTAGCTCAGGTGGTTAGAGCGCACGCCTGATAAGCGTGAGGTCGTAGGTTCAACTCCTACTCGGCCCACCATTGCTTATTTGTTAGCCCTCAGACGCCGGGCGCTCGCATCCGCGAGCTTGGCTTCGCGCCATAAGGCGCGGCGGCCAGTCGGCCTTGCGAGCCTCCGGCTCGTTAGAGCCGCAAGCGCGAACGCGCGCCCGAGCTTATGCGAGGAGCCAAGGCGACGGATGTCGCCGCTGGCGCTTGAAGCTAAACAAAGGGGGGCCTTAGCTCAGTTGGTAGAGCACCTGCTTTGCAAGCAGGGGGTCAACGGTTCGAACCCGTTAGGCTCCACCAGTTCTGCGCACAGGTCATCCGGGGGATGGCCGCGCACAGGACTCCCGTAGCGCAAGCGAAGGGGCACCCTTTCGGTTTTGCGCAAGATATCCAAGATGAACGGAAAACAGTTCCGCCGGTTCGCCGGTGGTTGGTTCGTGCCAAGCCATCTAAGGCCGCACGGGCTTCATACAGGTCTTTGACATTGTGAATGGTAGCAATCGATGCCGTGACGGCCGATCGCACGGGGCATGATTATTGGGTTTACCTGATAATCGCCTCTTCGGTCGTCACATAAGGTAATCATATGATTATCTGGCTGAGAAAAATTGCCGCATTGCCGCGACACGATCGCGTGGACAGGTGCCCCTGACGTAGGGGTGCCGATGCCATGCAGGGTTGTTGTTGGTGGTGCGGACTCTCAAGCGTGAGGTAAGGGCATTTGGTGGATGCCTTGGCATGCACAGGCGATGAAGGACGTGGCACGCTGCGATAAGCGTGGGGGAGCCGTGAGCAGGCTTTGATCCCACGATTTCCGAATGGGGAAACCCACCCTCACCATTTCTTCCTGATCCCGTTTTTGCGGGTTTGGGGTGAGGTGGATAGGGTATCACTTAAGCGAATAAAATAGCTTTGGTGAGGCGAACCCGGGGAACTGAAACATCTCAGTACCCGGAGGAAAGGACATCAACAGAGACTCCCGTAGTAGTGGCGAGCGAACCGGGACCAGGCCAGTGCCTCTTGTTACGTTAGCAGAACGGTTTGGAAAGGCCGACCATAGCGGGTGACAGTCCCGTATGCGAAAACTAGACAAGAGGACTTGAGTAAGACGGGGCACGTGAAACCCTGTTTGAACGTGGGGGGACCACCCTCCAAGCCTAAGTACTCGTGCATGACCGATAGTGAACAAGTACCGTGAGGGAAAGGTGAAAAGCACCCCGATGAGGGGAGTGAAATAGACCTGAAACCGAATGCCTACAATCAGTTGGAGGGCCCTTGTGGCCTGACAGCGTACCTCTTGTATAATGGGTCAGTGACTTAATGTATCGAGCAAGCTTAAGCCGATAGGTGTAGGCGTAGCGAAAGCGAGTCTGAATAGGGCGACTGAGTTCGATGCATTAGACCCGAAACCCGGTGATCTAGGCATGACCAGGTTGAAGGTGCGGTAACACGCACTGGAGGACCGAACCGATCAATGTTGAAAAATTGTCGGATGAGTTGTGTTTAGGGGTGAAAGGCCAATCAAACCGGGAAATAGCTGGTTCTCCGCGAAATCTATTGAGGTAGAGCGTTGGATGAATACCTTGGGGGGTAGAGCACTGGATGGATGCGGGGGACGCGAGTCCTACCAACTCTAACCAAACTCCGAATACCCAAGAGTAATATCCAGCAGACAGACTGCGGGTGCTAAGGTCCGTAGTCGAGAGGGAAACAGCCCTGACCTACAGCTAAGGTCCCCAAGTCACGTCTAAGTGTAAAAGCATGTGGGATTTCCAAAACAACCAGGAGGTTGGCTTAGAAGCAGCCATCCTTTAAAGAAAGCGTAACAGCTCACTGGTCTAATTAAGAGATCCTGCGGCGAAAATGTAACGGGGCTCAAGACGTGCACCGAAGCTTAGGGTGTGCATTTATGCACGCGGTAGCGGAGCGTTCCGTAAGTCAGTGAAGCGGCCTGGTAATGGGCCGTGGAGATATCGGAAGTGCGAATGCTGACATGAGTAGCGATAAACAGGGTGAGATGCCCTGTCGCCGAAATCCCAAGGGTTCCTGCTTAAAGCTAATCTGAGCAGGGTGAGTCGGGTCCTAAGACGAGGCCGAAGGGCGTAGTCGATGGGAACACGGTTAATATTCCGTGACCTGGAGGTGTGTGACGGATCTCGTAAATTGTCTGGCCTTATTGGATTGGTCAGGCTTTGAAGAGGTTCCAGGAAATAGCCCCTCCATTATAGTCCGTACCCTAAACCGACACAGGTGGGATGGTAGAGTATACCAAGGCGCTTGAGAGAAGTCTCCTGAAGGAACTCGGCAAATTGCCTCCGTACCTTCGGAAGAAGGAGGCCCCACATTTGGGCAACCATTTGTGGG